>NZ_JBEPNG010000001.1:0-664514 GCF_040546165.1 Sphingomonas sp. UYEF23
CCACCGCTTGACCCACCCCCGCGCCGCGGGACACTATATCCACCCGGGTCACTTCTCGATGAAAATCCCGGGTCAACTCTCAGCGGAAATCAACATTACGTCGTCAATCAGTTGCTCGAGCAGGGACTGATCTTCGACATTTGCTGCCAGTCTGTTGGTCGAGATACGATGCTGCGCCTCAACGAGGCGCCACACTTTTGCAGCATAGGGTCGTAAGTCGGCCGGGGTCGGGTCCATCTCAGACCTGAGCGCGGAAATCATCGACATAGTTCGCAACCGCGCCAAGCCCGCGGATCGAGCGGATCAGATCGAGTGGGCGACCATCGAGATCGAGGTTGCTGGTGCGGAGCCAGGACATAGATGCTTCGTCGTCGCTGCCCATCAGCGCATCAAGGCCACGAAACAGGCGCACCAGATGCTGCCCGAGCTCGAACGCCTTGCTCGATCGGTCGAGTTCGAATCCGCCCGTGCGCAATCGAGAGGCCGTGGCAGGGGAAAGGCCTAGCACCGCGCCAAGCTGCTCGTTTGTCAGCTTCCAACAGGTCGCGACTCTCACGACGGCGGTCGTTAGCACTCGGCTTTCATCCGCCTTCGGCCGTATCAGCGTCGTTGCCATGACCGTTCCCTAGAATGAAATCGCTATGAAGCAATTATAAGAACGAATTGCTTGAGCGGCAATAGCCTGCGATTCCTATCTGAACCAGTGTAGCTAGCGGACCCTAGCGCTTTATCACCCAACAGGACCCTTCGATTCCAAGGGCCTCTGCGCGAGTCTCCCTTAGCCGGCGCAAGCGACGCGTCCGGCGGGGAAACCGCAACATGACGCCTACCAAATTGCTGATCGGTCAGATCCTTATCGTCTTCGCGATCGTGTTCACGGGCGTGTGGGGTGGGACGCAGTGGGCGGCGGCGATGCTCGCCTATCAACCCGAACTAGGCCGCCCTTGGGCAATTGCAGGCGGCGTGCCGCTCTATCGGCCGTGGGCGCTGTTCGCATGGTGGTATCATTTCGGAGCCTATGCCGAGCCGGTCTTTGACAAAGCAGGCATGCTGGCCGGTGCCAGTGGGTTTGTCGGATGTGGTGCCGCGATCTTCGGATCGTTGTGGCGTGCGCGGCAGGCGAACAATGTAACGACTTATGGATCAGCCCGATGGGCGACGCATCGTGAAATCGACCAGGCGGGGCTTCACGGCGACGCCGGTGTCCTGCTCGGTCGCATCGGCGATCGCTATCTCCGGCATTCAGGGCCTGAACACGTCATGGCGTTCGCGCCGACCCGGTCGGGTAAAGGTGTCGGGCTCGTCGTACCGACGCTGCTATCTTGGACCGGCTCGACCGTTGTTCACGACATCAAGGGTGAGAACTGGACGCTGACAGCGGGATGGCGCGCGCGCTTCTCGCATTGCCTGCTGTTCAATCCGACCGACCCGCGCTCGGCGAAATATAATCCGCTGCTCGAAGTGCGGCGCGGTGCGAACGAAGTACGCGACGTCCAGAACATCGCCGACATTTTGGTCGACCCGGAAGGCGCGCTCGAGCGGCGCAATCATTGGGAAAAGACCAGTCATTCGTTGCTCGTCGGCGCGATCCTTCACGTTCTTTACGCGGAGGAGGAGAAGACGCTCTCACGCGTCGCCACCTTCCTGTCCGACCCGCAACGCAGCTTCGTTTCGACGCTCGGTAACATGATGTCGACCAACCATCTCGGCGACACCGAACATCCTCGTGTTCATCCCGTTGTCGCGTCCGCTGCGCGCGAGCTGCTCAACAAAAGCGAGAACGAGCGCTCCGGCGTGTTGTCGACCGCGATGTCATTCTTGGGACTATACCGCGATCCGACTGTGGCTGAGGTAACGTCGCGCTGCGACTGGCGCATCGCCGACCTGATCGAGGGCGATCGCCCGCTATCGCTCTACCTCGTCATTCCGCCATCGGACATCAGCCGTACCAAGCCGCTGATTCGCCTCGTGCTCAACCAGATTGGCCGCCGCCTGACCGAGCGTCTCGATCAGCCCAGCGATGGTCCACGTCGCCACCAACTGCTGATGATGCTCGACGAGTTCCCGGCGCTCGGACGGCTCGATTTCTTCGAGACTAGTCTCGCCTTCATGGCCGGGTACGGGATTCGCGCCTTTCTGATCGCGCAAAGCCTCAACCAGATCGAGAAGGCGTACGGCGACCACAATTCGATCCTCGACAATTGCCACGTCCGCGTCGCGTTTGCGACGAACGACGAGCGGACTGCCAAGCGCATTTCCGATGCGCTCGGCACCGCGACCGAGCAGCGTGCGATGCGCAACTATGCCGGACATCGGCTCGCACCGTGGCTCGCCCATGTCATGGTCAGCCGCCAGGAGACTGCCCGCGCGTTGCTCACGCCAGGCGAGGTGATGCAGCTGCCGGCGACCGACGAGCTGGTGTTGATCTCGGGCCTCGCACCGATCCGCGCGACCAAGCTACGCTATTTCCAGGACCGGAATTTTGCGAGCCGCGTCGCACCAGCGCCGACGCTTGGCGAGGGACGCTACGTCGATCGGCCCAAGCAACGTTCGAACGACTGGGGCTGCCTTGCCCGCCTTACAGACGAGCGCCTCCGTCGCCGTAAGGATGCGGCTGCTGCCGGCGAGGATGGCGGCATGCAGCAGGAGCGGCGTCCGGGATTGTCGGAGGAGCGGCCCACCAAGCAGGTCGAGGTGGAACACGCCCCGCTGACTACCGCCGGTGACGACGATGGCGATTTCGCCGCCGAACAGCGCGCGATGGACCAGGCGCGCGGCATCAATCCGATCACGCGCGGCTACGGCCTCAATCAAAGCAGTGGGCGCGACCTGCTGCCGGGGATTTGACGCGATGAAGGTCCGGCAGAGCCTCTATATCGATCGGGCGATCAGCGATGTGCTGGAAGCGCTCGCGTCGCGTCCCGGTGGCAATAAGAGCCACCTCGTCAACGATGCGCTGGCCGACTGGCTCGAACGGCGCGGCTCGAAGAAGCTTGACGATCTGTTCAAGGTCCGGCTCGACCGGATGTCGCGCGAGCAGGAGCGAATCCGCCGCGACATCGAGGTCGTGCTCGAAAGCCTGTCGCTATTCGTCCGCTACCAACTGACCGTCACCGCACCGCTGCCCGATGCCGACACCGCCGCGCGCGCCATCGGACGCGAACGTTTCGAAGCTTTCGTATCGCAGGTCGGGCGGCAGCTCGCCTCTGGCGATCGCACCCTCGGGCCGCCGCGCGACACCGGAGAAAAATCATGACCGCAACCGATCAGATCTCGGTCGATCGCAAGCGTGCAATGCTGCGCACCGCAATGGGGCCGACGATTGCTGCCGCGCTCGCCGATCCGCTCGTCGTCGAAGTGATGGTCAATCCTGATGGTGCGCTCCGGCTCGATCGTTTGGGTGAAGGGCGCACTGATACGCTGGTGCGGTTCGATCCGGCGCAGGTCGAACGTATCATTCGACTGGTCGCGAGCCACGCCCGCACAGAGGTCCATGCTGGCTCACCGATCGTCTCGGCCGAATTGCCGCCGCACGGCGAGGGGGCAGGGGAGCGCTTCGAAGGCGTCCTGCCACCAGTATCGCTCGCGCCCTGCTTCTCGATCCGCAAGCCCGCGACGCGGATCTACACGCTGATGGATTACGTCGGGGACGGCATCATGACCGCCGACATGGCGCGACTCCTGTCGCTCGCCGTCGTCGAACGGCGCAACATCCTCGTCGCTGGCGGGACCAGTTCGGGCAAGACGACGCTCGCCAATGCGCTGCTTGCCGAGATGGCGCATCTCGACGAGCGCGTGATCCTGATCGAGGATACGCGCGAGTTGCAATCGCCCGCTGCCGACACGGTCGCGCTGCGCACGCGCACCGACGCCGTCACCATGGCTGACCTCGTGCGCTCGACCCTGCGGCTGCGACCCGACCGGATCATCGTCGGCGAGGTTCGCGGCGGCGAAGCGCTCGATATGCTGAAAGCCTGGAACACCGGCCATCCCGGCGGGATTGCGACGGTCCATGCCAATGGCGCCGTCGCAGCGCTCCACCGCATCGAGCAGCTTGTCCAGGAGGCGGTCGTCACCGTGCCGCGTCGGCTGATCGCGGATGCGATCGACATGATCGTGTTCATCTCCGGTCGCGGCATTGCTCGCCGTGTCGACACTTTGGCGCGGGTCGCCGGTCTCGATCCGGACGGCGTTTACGCGGTCATCGACCTCACCCCCGACCAACACTTCCCCCCCCAAGGAGACTGACCCCATGCGCCTGCATCACATTTCTCGTTCCACTTCGCCCGCCTTCGTTGCGCTCGTGCTGGGACTTTCTGCAACCATCTCGGCGCAGGCTTGGGCTGCCGGGTCGGGAATGCCGTGGGAGCAGCCGCTCCAGCAAGTGCTCGAATCCGTTCAGGGCCCTGTCGCCAAGATCGTAGCGGTGATCATCATCATCACCACCGGCCTCACGCTGGCGTTCGGGGAGACCGCCGGCGGTTTTCGCAAGCTCATCCAGATCATCTTCGGCTTGTCGATCGCGTTCGCCGCTTCCTCCTTTTTCCTCTCCTTCTTCAGCTTTGGCGGCGGGGCACTGATCGCATGACGCCGGCCCATTCCGGTTCCGGCCAGCACATCGACGGATTCGAGGCGACGATCCATGGCAGCCTCGGATCCCCGATCCTGCTCGGCGGCGCTCCGCGCATCATCGCAATCGTCAACGGGACGATCGCGGCAGCGATCGGTGTCGGGCTCCAACAGTGGCTGATCGGGCTCATTGTCTGGGCCGTCGGTCACAGCATCGCGGTGTTCGCCGCGCGCTGCGATCCAGACTTCGCCAGCGTCCTCGTCCGACACCTGCGGCAAAAAGGATATCTGGCATGCTGAACCTCGCGGAATACCGACACCGCGCGGACCGCCTCGCCGATCATCTGCCGTGGGCGGCACTCGTCGCGCCCGGGGTCGTGCTCAACAAGGATGGCAGCTTCCAGCGGACGCTGCGGTTTCGCGGTCCCGATCTCGAGAGCGCGACGGAAGCCGAGCTCGTTTCCACCTGCGCGCGCGCCAATAACGTGCTGCGCCGCTTCGGTAGCGGCTGGGCTCTATTCTTCGACGCCGAGCGCCGCGAGGCGCTTGGCTATCCCGTCAGCGCGTTTCCCGACGCAGCGTCCTGGCTGGTCGACGAGGAACGTCGCGCAGGCTTCGAAGCCGAAGGCCAGCATTTCGAGAGCCGTTTCCATCTCACGCTGACATGGTTGCCGCCGGCCGACAGTAGCGATGCGGCCGGACGTTCATTGGTCGATCGGCCTGACGACGCCAAGGGGCGCGACTGGCGCACAGCGTTGGCGGGCTTCATTGCAGAAACCAACCGGGTGCTCGATCTCTTCGCCGGGTTCATGCCCGAGGTCCGTGCGCTCGACGATGCCGAGACGCTTACCTATTTGCACGGCACCGTTTCGAGCCGCCGTCATCCGGTCACCGTGCCCGAAACGCCGATGTACCTCGATGGCGTACTCGCCGACACGCCGCTGATCGGCGGGCTCGAGCCCCGGCTCGGCGAGCAGCATCTTCGGACGCTGACCGTGCTCGGCTTCCCCAACATGAGCCGCCCGGGGCTGCTCGACGCGCTCAACCATCAGGATTTCGGGTATCGCTGGGTGACGCGTTTCATCGCGCTCGACAAGACCGACGCGACCAAAGTGTTGACTAGCTTACGGCGGCAATGGTTTAACAAGCGCAAGTCGGTCGCAGCCCTTCTTCGCGAGGTGATCTACAACCAGCCCACGCAACTGCTCGATAGCGATGCTGACAATAAGGTCGTGGACGCCGATCTCGCGCTGCAAGCGCTCGGCGGCGATCATGTCGCATTCGGCTATCTGACGACGACGATCACGGTAGCGGACGCGGATCGCAACCGCGCCGAAGTAAAAGTTCGAGCCATCGAGCGGATCGTCAACGGCCTCGGGTTCACGGTGAAGCGCGAAGGCGTGAATGCGGTTGAGGCCTGGCTTTCGTCGCTGCCTGGCCAAGCCTATGCCAATGTGCGCCAGCCTCTAGTCCACACGCTGAACCTTGCACATCTGATGCCGCTGCCATCGGTGTGGGCAGGGCCGATCGCCAACCAGCATCTCGGCGGTCCGCCTTTATTCTATGCTCAGACCGCCGGATCGACGCCGTTCCGATTGTCGACCCATGTTGGCGATGTCGGCCACATGTTGGTGGTCGGCCCAACCGGCGCCGGTAAATCGGTGCTGCTCGCGCTGATCGCGTTGCAATTCCGACGCTACCCGAACTCTCAACTCTATATCTTCGACAAGGGTTTTTCCGCGCGCGCGGCAGTGCTCGCAATGGGCGGCGCACATAACGCACTGGGTATCGCCGTCGATACAGTCTCGAGCGGGAGCCAAGCGCTGGCCTTCCAGCCGCTGCGCGACATCGACATTCCCGCCGAACGCGCCTGGGCGCTCGACTGGATCGCCGCTTTGCTCGTGCATGAAAAGGTCGTCGTCACGCCGGAGATCAAGGAATCGGTGTGGTCGGCACTTGGCAGCCTCGCATCGGCGCCAACCGAAGAACGCACGCTCACCGGTTTGGCGCTGTTGCTTCAGTCAAACGCACTGCGCACTGCGCTCACCGCTTATACGCTCGAAGGCCCGTATGGCCGGCTGCTCGATGCAGCCGAACAAAGCTTCGCACTCGCCGACGTCCAATGCTTCGAAACTGAGGCGTTGATGGGGCAGGCGGGGGTGGTTGCGCCAGTGCTCACCTATCTCTTTCACCGATTGGATGATCGGTTCGACGGTCGACCGACGCTGCTCATTCTCGACGAAGCCTGGATCTTCCTCGATCATCCGCTGTTCGCGGCGCGCATCCGCGAGTGGCTCAAGACGCTCCGGAAGAAGAACGTTGCGGTGCTGTTCGCGACGCAGAGTCTGGCGGACATCGCTGATAGCAGCATTGCACCCGCCATCATCGAGAGCTGCCCGCAGCGTATTTTGTTACCCAACGATCGCGCGATCGAGCCGCAATCTCGCGCCGCCTATGAACGCTTCGGCCTCAACGACCGACAGGTCGAACTGATCAGCCGCGCCACGCCGAAACGCCATTACTACCTCCAGTCGACCCGAGGAAATCGGCTGTTCGAACTCGGGCTGGGACCGATCGCACTCGCGCTGTGCGGCACGTCCGATCCGGCGTCGCAGGCGGCGATCGACCGGTTGTTGCACGAGCACGGCGAACCCGAGTTCGCCAAGCGCTTCCTTGACTACGCCGGCCTCGACTGGGCTGCGGCGCTGCTCGCCGATTTCATACCACCCGAAACGCCATCCCCCGAACAAGGAGTACTGCCATGATTGCACCATCCCGCGCCGCCCGGTCCGCGATCGGACGCAAATTTACGTCAATGGCGCTCGCAGTTGCGGCCACCGGTGCGCTCGGATCTGTGCTGGCAACCTCACCGGCACAGGCCCAATTCACGGTCTTCGATCCGACGAATTATTCGCAGAATCTGCTGACTGCAGCGCGGTCGCTGCAGCAGATCAACAATCAGATTCAGTCGCTTCAGCACGAAGCCTCGATGCTGCTCAACCAGGCCAAGAACCTTACGACGATCAATTTTCCTGAAGTCCAGGCGATCACACAGCGCCTGCAGCAGATTGATCAATTGATGAGCCAGGCACGCGGCATTCAGTTCCACGTGACCACGACCGCCCAGCAATACAGCCAAATGTTCCCGTCAACCTTCAATCCGGCATTGACCGGGAACGCGCTGGTCGCGGCGGCGCGTGCGCGACTGGATGCGTCGCTCGCCGCATTCGGCCAGACCATGTCAGTCCAGTCGCAAATCGCCGAGAATGTCTCGACCGACGCGGCCACGCTCAACGACATCGTGTCGCGCAGTCAGAGTTCCGAGGGAGCGCTGGCGGTTGGGCAGGCGACCAACCAGCTACTCGCGCTGGCCGCAAAACAGCAATTTCAAACGCAGAGCATGATGGCGGCGCAATACCGCGCCGAAGCGATCGAGCAGGCGCGGCGGGTTCAAATGGAATCCGATGCGCGCGCCGCAACGCAAAAGTTTCTTGGTTCCGGTTCGGCTTACACGCCAGCGCCCCCTGGCAAATAGGCACGAACCGGTGCGCGGGCGGCGGTGACTTCCCCCAAGCTCACCGCTGCCGTCGCGGGGTCCGGTCCCGCTCCCCAGACCGGGCCCCGCGACATTCTCATATTTTGGACATCTGACGCATCATGAACGATCTCAATGTCATCGACCGGTTTCTTGCCGATTTCATTCGGTACATCGATAGCGGCTTTGGCTTGCTTGGCGGCGATGTCGGCTTTTTGACCGCGACGTTGATTGGCATCGACATCACGCTGGCCGGCCTGTTCTGGGCACTCGGCGGCGAACAGGATGTCATCGGTCGCTTCATCAAGAAGATCCTCTACGTCGGCGCATTCGCGTTCATCATCAATCGATTCTCGACACTCGCCGACATCGTATTCCGCTCGTTCGCCAGTGCCGGGATCACGGCGGGAGGCGGGGGGATCTCCGCCGACGATCTTCTAAAGCCCGGCCGGCTTGCCGGCACCGGCTTTACGGCCGCATGGCCGTTGCTTCAGCAGATTTCCGATCTCAGCGGCCCGGTCGGATTCTTCACCAACTTCGTGACGATTGCTGTGCTGCTGATCGCATGGGCGCTGACCATCATTACCTTCTTCATTCTCGCGGTGCAGGTGTTCGTCACCATCCTCGAATTCAAATTGACCGCGCTCGCGGGCTTCGTGCTCGTGCCGTTCGCGCTGTGGAACCGGACCAGCTTCCTCGCCGAGCGCGTGCTCGGGAACGTCGTCAGCTCCGGGATCAAGGTCATGGTGCTCGCCGTCATCATCGGCATCAGCTCCAATTTCTTCACCGAATTCGCAACCGCTGCCCAAGGTGAACCGGACATCGCGCGGGCGCTCAGTCTGGTGCTCGCGTCGCTCACCTTGTTTGGCCTCGGCATCTTCGGCCCGAGCATCGCATCGGGGCTTTTGTCCGGCGCGCCCCAACTCGGCGCAGGCGCGGCGCTGGGGACGACCGTCGGTGCCGCAGGTATTGCAGCCTTGGCTGGCGGCGGAGCGGTCGCCGGTGCGCGCGCTCTCGGCGGCGCTGCGCTCGGCGCGGTTCGTGCCGGCACTGCGATGGGATCAGCAGCGCAGGCCTCCTATCAGCTTGGCCAGGAAGCATCGGGCTCGAAGAGCGTTGGCGCAGGCCTCGGCGGTGTCGCGCAGGCAGCCGGGGGCGCGATGCGCCAAAAAGCGTCGAGTGCGCTCGGCCTATCGCAAGCGGCGCAATCCGGCCGTGATGCGGCTTGGGCTGGCATGAACGGCGGGCAGCAGGGCAGCGGCTCTGCCTCCGCCGGCGAGAATGCCGGCGCGCCGGGTTGGGCGCAGTCGCTGCAACGTCGCCAGGATTCTCGTCACCACCGCCAGGTCGCGATGCACGCCATCCGCGAAGGCGATCGCGGCGGTGCGTCCGCCACTCCCGACATCAAAGAAAAGGATGATTGAGCCATGATCTTCAAACGCGGCGTCCAGCGCTACGGACGCACTCCAGAGCCAGAAACGCCGTATCAGCGCGCTGGGCAATTGTGGGACGACCGCATCGGCTCTGCACGGGTGCAAGCCCGCAATTGGCGGATGATCGCGTTCGGCATGCTCGTCGTATCGGGCGGCATGTCCGGGGCGCTGATCTGGCAGTCACTCCAGAGCCGCGTCGTCCCGTATATCGTCGCGGTCGATCGGCTCGGTGAGGCCCGCGCGGTGAGCGAGGCGGAGGCGACCTATCGCCCAACCGATCCGCAGATCGCATGGCATCTCGCGAAGTTCGTCGAGAACGTCCGCTCGGTCTCGCTCGATCCCGTACTGATGCGCAAAGACTGGTTGTCCGCCTATAATTTCGCGACCCAGCGCGGCGCGGCGTTTCTGGGAGATTATGCCCGCAGCGCGCACCCGTTCGCCGGCATCGGCGAGCGATCGGTCGCTGTGCAGGTCACGAGTGTCGTGCGGGCGTCGGACAAGTCCTTCCAGGTCAAGTGGACCGAGACCGCGTACGAACGCGGCAACCAGGTCGGGCTGGCGCATTGGACCGGTATCCTCACGGTCGTCACGAAGTCCCCGACTTCTGCCGACACGCTGCGTAGGAACCCGCTCGGTGTGTACGTCGATGCCATCGACTGGAGCCGCGAGCTTGAGCCCGCGCTCCCGCCCGCACCGACGACCGCGATGGTCGCGGCGCCCTTAATTCCAACGAACGTGCCGGTCGGCTCGCCGCTCGATCCGTCGCTCGGCGCGCCGATCCCGGCAAAACCTCAAACGGAGATCCAGCCATGAACCACGTCGTTATTCCTCTCATTGCCGCGCTCGCGGTGATTGCAATGCCCGCCGATGCCGCCCCGCGAAAGCGAGCGGTGCCACTGACGGCGACCCGGAACGAGGCTGCGCGACAAGTTGCTGCTGCCAATTCCGGTGCGACGATCGAGCCATCAGCTGCGGCGTTCGTCAATGCTACGCAATTCTATCCGTTCAACGACGGGACGATCTACCGGGTCTATACAGCACCCGGGCGAGTGACCGACATCGCCCTCCAGCCCGGTGAGCAACTCGGTGCCGTCGCCAGCGGTGATACCGTCCGCTGGGTGATCGGCGATACGACCAGTGGCTCCGGCACGGACAAACGCACGCACGTTCTGGTGAAGCCGTTCACGGCTGGCCTCACGACCAACCTCATCATCACCACCGATCGCCGGACGTACCATTTAACACTATCGAGCGCGACCGGTCCCGCGATGTCGGCGATTTCGTGGACGTACCCGCAGGACGCGTTGATCGCGCTGCAACGACAGCAACAACAGGCTGCCGCAGCGGCACCGGTTGCCAGCGGCATCGAGGTCGACAATCTCCGCTTTGATTACGCCATCACAGGCGACCGTCCGGCGTGGCGTCCGGTGCGGGCATTCGACGATGGACGGCAGACCTTCATCGAATTCTCGGCGACTCTTGCCACCGGGGAGGCGCCGCCGCTTTTCCTCGTCGATGCAAAGCGCGAAGCGCAGTTGGTCAATTACCGCGTACGCGGCCGCTTCTACATCGTCGATCGGCTGTTCGATGCTGCCGAGTTGCGGCTCGGCACGAAACGGCAGGACATCGTTCGCATCAGCCGTGTCGTCGCCCGTGGCAACTCCAACCGCAAAGGGAGGTGAGCGCCGTGGATCTCGAAGACAATGCGCAAAATGGACCGCCAGCAGCGGCGAAGGTCGATCCCGAGACGCTGACGTTGCGAGCGCGGCCCGCAAAGGCCATTCGCTTCAAGCGCGGCGCGATCGTCGGCCTCGTGGCTACCGCGTCCGTCGCCTTGGCGGCCACAGCCTGGGTCGCTCTCAAGCCAACGACATTTCACATCGTGAGCCAAACGGACGATCAGCCGACCGCGACGAAAGTGCCGGGAGACGCATTGAGTGCGCTCCCCACGAGTTACGGTGACGCACCGAAACTCGGGGCACCGCTTCCCGGCGATCTTGGTCGACCGATCCTAGATCGCCAGCGTGTGATGGCTACCGAAGCCGGACCGCCGCGTGTCGCTCCGCAATCCACAATCAATTCCGAGCGTGAACAGGCGGCAGCGCAGGCGAAGGCCGCTCGAGAGTCGGGGCTGCTGGCCACATCCGCTGGCCGGACCACAGTGGCCGGGGAACCAGCGGGCCCGCCGGCTGCTAACCCCATTGCGACGAACGACCCAGCTCGGACCTCCCTCGATCCCGAGCGCGACCCAAACAGTCAGTTGCGCAAGACCGACTTCGCGTCGGGTGTGGACAAAAATGGACCGGTCGATTCGCACGTTCTTACGCCGTTGCGTTCGCCTTACACGCTGTCCGCCGGCAGCGTGATTTCGGCGAGCCTCATCACGGGGCTGCGCTCGGATTTGCCGGGATTGGTGACTGCACAAGTCACCGAACGAGTTTTCGACTCCGCGACCGGGCAGATTGAGCTGATTCCGCAAGGTGCGCGGCTTATCGGGACGTACGATAGTGTCGTCGCTTTCGGGCAGAGCCGCGCACTCGTCGTCTGGCAGCGGATCATCCTGCCGAACGGCAGTTCCCTGCAGATCGACAATGTCCCCGCGACCGATCCTGCCGGATATGCTGGTCTTGCCGACAAGGTCGATTTCCATACGTGGGCGCTGCTCAAGGGCGTAGCCCTATCGACGCTGCTCGGCGTTGGATCGAGCCTGACTTTCACGGGGGAGAGCGATCTCGTCCAGGCGATCAGAGAATCCACACAGCAGAACGTCTCCCGCGCTGGCGATCAGCTGACGTCGAAAAACCTCCAGGTTCAGCCGACCATTACGATCCGGCCCGGTGCATCGGTGCGGCTGGTCGTTCACCGCGATCTTATCCTCGCACCCTGGCACTCGTAGGAAATCTTTATGCCCGACCTCAAACTAGCAAAACTTCTCGACCGGACTCCCGTCAAGCTGACAATCGCGGTCTTTCCCGACCTGTATGCCCGCCTCGATGCCTATAGTCGGGCCTATGCCACTGCCTATGGCAGCGCCGAACCGATCGCGGAACTGATTCCCGCGATGCTCGGCGCATTCCTAGACAGCGACCGTGGGTTTGCAAAATCGCTTCGATCGCCTTCAACCGACCGAAGTTGACCAAGCTGTGGCACTGCTCACGCTCGCCGAAGCCGCCGCAGTTCTGAAAGTGCATCCCAACACATTGCGCAAGCTGGTGAAAGAAGGCCGAATCCCCGGAGCACGAATCGGACGCGGTTGGCGTTTTATCGAGACCGATCTTGTCGCCGCGACCCGCGATGGCTATGCTGCGGCCGCACGAATGCAGCCGAGTGCCTTTCAAGAGGAGGCAATATGGCACTCTGGAAACGTGCAAGTACATACTACATCAAGCTCACAGCACCTGACGGAACGCTCATTAGACGCTCTACTGGGACCACCGACAGGACAAAGGCCGAAGAATATCACGACAAGCTAAAGGCCGAGCTGTGGGATCTTGCCAGGTTGAAGCGCAAGCCGAAGCGGACATGGGACGAAGCGGCTTTGCGGTGGCTTCAGGAGAAGCGTCACAAGAAGTCCTACAGGGACGATGTGTCGCGGATCCGGTGGTTCACCACGTATCTTCGTGGCAAGACATTGGACCAGGTGAGCAGGGATATGATCGACGGGATTATCTCTCGACATCATTCCCGTTCGAGTAGTCGTACGAAGGATCTCTATGTGGCGCTGATCCGCGCCATTTTCCGGATGGCGCAACGCGAATGGGAATGGATCGAGCACATTCCGGCGTTCAGGACCTACACAAGGAACGCGACACCGCGGGTGCGTTGGCTAACCCACGCGCAGGCCGATCGCCTTTTGGAGGAACTACCCCCTCACCAGCAGGACCTGATGCTGTTCGCGCTCGCTACGGGGCTGCGGCAGGGGAACATAAAAAGGCTGACTTGGGAGCAGGTCGATCTTCCCCGCCGTATCATCACGATCGAGCACGGCGACACCAAGAATAACGAGGCGCTGGGCGTTCCGCTTAACGATCTCGCTATCTCGGTTCTGAAACGGCAGATGGGCAAGCAGTGCGAGTATGTGTTCACTTATGCCGGTCGTCCGATTGGTCAGGTGAACACGAAACATTGGCGAGATGCGCTCAAGCGAGCGGGAATTGCCGATTTTCGCTGGCACGACTTGCGGCATACCTGGGCGAGTTGGCTCCGGCAGAATGACGTGCCCACTTGGGTGCTGCAGGAGCTCGGTGGCTGGAAATCAGAGACGATGGTGCGTCGGTATGCGCACATGTCGGTGAAGCATTTGCAGCCTTTCGCAGACCAGCTGATTTTTGAGGCTAAAACTGGTCACACCTCGCCCGAGGGAGAAAAACCCTGTCAAGGTCACAATATTGGTCACAGTGGGTCGCCGTTTCGGCTCAAACTCGTCGCCGGAACGGACACAAGTAACTGATATAACAGAAGAAGTATGGTGGACGCACTTGGGCTCGAACCAAGGACCCGCTGATTAAGAGTCAGCTGCTCTACCAACTGAGCTATGCGTCCATATCGCGGCGATCTGCGAGGCGCTTGGTGGCGCGACCGCTGCGGGAGGCGGTCGATTAGCAGCGTCGCCGCGCGATGCAAACCCTTTTTGTGCAGAGCGGCAAAAAAACTACCAGCGCACCGGCGAACGGCGATTGGTCCGGTCGATCGACATCAGAATCCCGAGGCACAGCATGAAGGTCATCTGGCTCGATCCGCCGTTGCTGATCAGCGGCAGCGGCACGCCGACCACCGGCGCCATCCCCATCACCATCGCCATGTTGATCGAAACATAATAGAAGATCGTCGCGGCAAGCCCGGCCGCGGTCAGCTTGGCGAAGCGCGATTGCGCCTGCATCGCAGTCGACAGCCCCCATTGCACGATCACGAGGAACGCGATGATCAGCAGCACGCCGCCGACCAGCCCCCATTCCTCCATCATCGTCGCGAGCGCGAAATCGGTATGCCCCTCGGGCAGGTAATCGAGATGGCTTTGCGTACCGTTGAGAAAGCCCTTGCCGAAGATCCCGCCCGATCCGATCGCGATCTTCGACTGGCTGATATGGTAGCCGATCCCGAGCGGATCGCTTTCGGGGTCGAGAAACACCAGGATGCGGTTGCGCTGATAGCCGTGCAGCACGAAATTGACCGCGAGCGGAACCGCCGCGCCGAGCGCAAGCGCGCCGCCGATGAACAAGCGGAGCGGCACGCCGGCGAGGAACATCACGGTGATGCCGCCGATCATGATCATCAATGCGGTGCCGAGGTCGGGTTGCTTCATCACCAGCGCCGCAGGAACCAGGATCAGCAGCGCCGCCGGCCAGATCGCGCCGAAGCGCCGCGTCTCGTTGGGCGGCAGCAGATCGTAGAATTTGGCGCAGGTCAGCACGATGCACGGCTTCATCAGCTCGGACGGCTGGAGCCGGAAGCCGATCCCGAGATCGAGCCAGCGCTGTCCGCCGCCGCGGATCGCACCGACGAGTTCGACGAGCACGAGCATCACGCACAGCGCGCCATAAGCAGGGAGCGCGGCATTGCTCCACACCCGCTCAGGGATCCGCGACAGCACGATCGCGCCGCTGAGGAAGACGAAGAAGCGGATGCCTTGCGACAGCGCCCAGGGGCGAATGCTGCCGCCCGCCGCCGAATAGAGCACGAGCGAATCGAAACAGCCGATCGCGAGGACGAGCAGCAGAATCTTCCACGGCAATTGCGCGAGCGGGGCAGGGACGAAACTCAGACCGCTCATGGGACATCCCGCTCGGTGGTGCCGTCCTCGGCGACGGTGTTGCCGTGCGCGGCGGTGTTGGCGAGCTCTTCTGCGGTCGCGACGTCGGCCGCCGCGGCGGCTTGCACCGCGGGCGCGTCGGTCGGGGCGCTCGCACCGAATTCGGTCTGCGCGCCGACCGCGAGCGGCGGCGCGTTGGCGGCGGCGCGGTAGGCCGCGGTCTCGGCCGCCATGCGCGTGCGGATGTCGCCACCCCAGGTCGCCTCGCCCTCGATCAGCGACGCCATCGCACGGTCGCGATCGAACAGATAGGTCATGATGTCGCGTGCGATCGCAGGCGTATCGAGATTGCGCACGGTATGGCCGCCATGTTCGAGCACGACGGCGATCGCGTAGCGCGGCTTGTCGTGCGGCGCGAAGCCCTGGAACAGCGCGTGATCGCGCATCTTGAAGGGAAGTTGGCCATTCTTGAGCACGCCGCCCGCGCGCTCGGCCATGGTGATCCGGCGGACCTGCGCGGTCCCTGTCTTACCCGCGAGCGCGACGCCCGGGATGAGCATCCGCGCCGCGCCGCCGGTCCCGCCGCCATTGACCACGCCCCACATCGCCTGGTGGATCGTATCGAGATGCTCGGGCGCGAACGGCAGGGCAGGGGCGCCGTGGCGGACATCCGCCGCGAGGATGCTCGGCTGGAGCGCGCGACCCGAGGCGAGCCGCGACGCCATCACCGCGAGCTGAAGCGGGTTGGAGAGCACATAGCCCTGGCCGATCGACGCATTGAGCGAATCGGCGACGGTCCATTGCTGCTTGTAGCGGCGCAGCTTCCACGCCGTATCGGGGACGGTGCCATAGCGCTGGCTGTTGAACGGCAGCTCGAACTTCTGCCCGAGCCCGAGCGACCGCGCGACCGGGGCGACATGATCGTAGCCGAGCCGGCGGATCATCTCGTAGAAATAGATGTCGCAGCTCTGCATGATCGCATTCTTGAGATCGAGCGCGCCGTGCCCGCTCTTCTTGTGGCAATGGAACACGCCCGTGCCGACGCGCAGCGCGCCCGAGCAGACGACGCGGTCCGACGCCGGCACGCCCGCACCGAGCAGCGCGAGCCCGTTCATCGGCTTGACGGTCGAGCCCGGCGGGTAGAGCCCCTGCAACACCTTGTTCATCAAGGGCACGTGGTCGTTTTCCGACAGCATCTTCCATTCGAGATGGCTGATCCCGTCGGAGAAATTGTTGGGATCATAGGCTGGCATCGACACCATCGCGAGCATCTCGCCCGTGAGGCAGTCGATCACCACCACCGAGCCCGACTGCGTGCCGAGCCGGCGTGCGGCATAGTCCTGCAGCCCGGCATCGATCGTCAGGCGCGCGTTGGCGCCAGGCTGATCGGGCCTGGTGGCGAGCTCTGCAACGAGCTTGCCGCGCGCGGTGACCTCGACACGCTTCTGCCCGGCGACGCCGCGCAGCTGCTTCTCGAGCGTCTTTTCGAGGCCGTCCTTGCCCAGCTTGAAGCCCGGCGTGACCATCAGTTGGTCGTGCGTCTGCTTATATTGTTCGGCCGAAGCCGCGCCGACATAGCCCGTCAGATGCGCGACCGCCGCGCCTGCGGGATAGCTGCGCGAGAAGCCGCGCGTCGGGGCGACGCCGGGCAGCTCGGGCAACCGCACGCTGACCGCGGCAAAGCGCTCCCAATCGAGATTTTCCGCGACCTGAACGGGCTGGAACCCGGCGGCATGTTCGAGATCGGCGACGAGCCGGTCCATTTCCTCGGGCGGCAGCTTGAGCAGGTCGCGCAGCAGCGCGAGGACATGGTCCTTGTTCTCGAGCCGGTCGGGGATGATGTCGACGCGGAAATCGGTGCGGTTGTTGGCGATCGGCGCGCCGTGGCGATCGACGATCCAGCCGCGGCGCGGCGGCACCAGCGTCATGTTGACGCGGTTGCTCTCCGACTTGAGCGTATATTGCTCGTTCTCGACCACCGCGAGCCACGTCATCCGCCCGGCGAGCGCAAGGCCGAACACGCCCTGCGCCGCGCCGAGCATCACGGTGCGCCGCGAGAAGCTGTAGCTTTGCGCCGCCTCGGTCGCGACGCGGCCGCTCGGGCGAAAGGCGCCGCCGCTCACATCTCCTCCTCGTCGTCGCCGAGCAGCGTGCACAGCCGGACCACCAGCGGGAACAACAGGATCGACACCGCGATCTGCAGCATCAGCCCGGTATCGACATGCGCGCCGATCGGCGATGCGACCAGACGCCCGAGGAGTAGGCAGAAGGCGATCGCGCCCGCCGCGATCAGCCAGTCCTGCCAAAAATCGCGATAGACGATGCGCTGGTCGATCAGGTCGATCATGAACAGGCACAACGTCCAGAACAGCATCGCGTTGCCGAGCGGTTGCCCGCTGAGCAGATCATCGAAGAAACCGAGCGGCAGCGGCGCCCAGATGCGCAGGCTCTCGGGTTTCGTGAGCCGCCAACCGAGCAGCATCAACAAGCCGAACGGCGGCAGCACCGGGAAACTTGCGACCATCGGCCACAGGGTCATGGCCGATCCGATCGCGACGGTGATCGCGGGCACGAACCGGCGGAAGCTCTGGTCGGGGACCTCGTCGAATGGGCCGCGGGCTTGCCTCATCGCGCGCTCACGGCTTCTTCTTGGGCGGACGCGGCGTGGCCGTCGCCTTGGGCTGCGGCGCGGGGACTGGGATCGGCGGCGCGGGCGGCATGAAAGCACGTTGAACCAGCGCATAATCGACCGTATCGGCCTGCGTGAACGCGCGCGCAATCGAGGCATCGCGTCCACGTCGCAGGACGCGGGCGACGGGGACGTCGGGCGGATAGATGCCGCCCGTCCCCGACGTCACGAACACATCGCCTGGGGCGAAATCGGTCGTCGCCGAGGCGACCGACTTGACGTCGATCAGCCCGTCGCCGCGTCCGGTCGCGAGCGCGGGGACGCCGTCGCGCGTGCGGCGCACCGGCACGACGCTTTCCGGGTCGCTCAGCAACAGCACGCGCGCGCTGTTTGGCCCCGCCTCGAGCACACGGCCGATCAGCCCCTCGGGCCCGCGCACCGGCTGGCCGCTTGCGACGCCCTGCCATGATCCAGCGTTGAGCACGGCGACGCGGCGCGTGCTCGACGCCGACGAGCTGACGAGCCGCGCGGTAACGACGGGCTCCGATATCCGTTCGCGGACCTGGAGCAAGGCGAGCAGGCGGCGGTTCTCATAGGAGAGCGAGCGCGCGCGCAGGAACAGCGCATGCTGCGCGGCAAGCTGCTTGCGCAGCGCGGCGTTCTGGTCGTGCACCGCGAAATAGCTGCCGATCCCGCCGGGAATCGCGCCGATCCCGCGGCCGACGCCCGCCAGCCCCGAGGACAGCGGGGTGCTCACTTCGGCAACGCTCGCGCGCAGTGCTGCAAAGGCGACGGGGTCCAAAGTCGACAAGGCAAGCAGCACCGCCCCGACGAGCGACCCCGCTACGGCGACGACATATCCTGCAAAAAGGCTGTATTGCGCCCGCCGCGAAAACCCCGGACGCCGATTGCGAGGCGGCGCCATCATACCCCCATCAAAAAGCCCGAGGGCCAGTAAAAACCTTGTTTCGCCTTACGCGATGTGCCGCGCCCTGAGTAGGGTCAATCCCTCGGCCCAGACCGCGCAACAGCTCACTTCACCGCGTCACGCGCTGTGGAGGACACCGCGATAGACCGGATCCTCAAGCGCCCGCCCGGTGCCGAGCGCGACGCAGGTGAGGGGGTCGTCGGCGATCGTGACGGGCAGGCCGGTCTCGTCGCGCAGCACTTCGTCGATGCCCTTGAGCAGCGCGCCGCCGCCGGTGAGCACGATGCCCTGGTCGACGATGTCGGCGGCGAGTTCGGGCGCAGTGTTCTCGAGTGCGATGCGGACGCCCTCGACGATCTGGCCGACGGGCTCGGAGAGCGCTTCGGCGATCTGGCCCTGGTTGATCTGGATTTCCTTGGGGACGCCGTTGACGAGATCGCGGCCCTTGACGTGGATCGTCAGACCGATGCCGTCCGCCGGCGGCTTGGCGACGCCGACTTCCTGCTTGATCCGCTCGGCGGTCGCATCGCCGATCAGGAGGTTGTGGTTGCGGCGGACGTAGGAGACGATCGCCTCGTCCATCTTGTCGCCGCCGACGCGCACCGACGTCGTGTAGGCGAGGCCGCGCAGCGAGAGCACGGCAACTTCGGTCGTGCCACCACCGATGTCGACCACCATCGAGCCGATCGGCTCGGTGACGGGCATGTCGGCGCCGATCGCGGCGGCCATCGGCTCCTCGATCAGCCAGACCTGGCTGGCACCGGCGTTCGACGCGGCATCGCGGATCGCGCGGCGCTCGACCGAGGTCGACCCCGACGGCACGCAGATCACGATCTGCGGCCAGCGCATGAAGCGGCGTTGCCCGCCATGCACCTTGTGGATGAAGTGCTTGATCATCTGCTCGGCGACGTCGATGTCGGCGATGACGCCGTCGCGTAAGGGGCGGATCGCCTGGATGCTGTCGGGGGTCTTGCCCATCATCAGCTTGGCGTCGTCGCCAACCGCCTTGACGCGCTTGACGCCGTTCAAGGTCTCGACCGCGACGACCGACGGTTCGTTGAGCACGATGCCCTTGCCGCGCAGATAGACCACCGTGTTGGCGGTCCCCAGATCGATCGCCATGTCATGGGAGGAAAAGCGGAAGAGATTCGAGAAAAAGCCCATGGATCGTTCCGTTTCACGCCGGACTTAGTGAACTGCCGACAGGTCGCACAATATCGTGACGTCGCTTACAACCAAGGCGTTCAGCGCGGCGGTGAAACCGCTCTGATACGTGGTGGAATGCGGGTCGCGGGAGGCCTGCGATTGGGCTAGAGCCTGCACCATGTCAATACGCCGCCTGCCCGAACATCTCGTCAATCGTATCGCTGCCGGTGAAGTGGTCGAAAGGCCCGCCAGCGCGTTGAAGGAGCTGGTCGAAAATGCGGTCGACGCCGGTGCGACGCGCATCGCTGTGCGCCTGGCGGGCGGGGGAACCGACCTTGTCGAGGTAACCGACGACGGCTGCGGCATGACGCCCGAAGACATGGCGCTCGCGCTCGAGCGGCACGCCACTTCGAAGCTTCCCGACGAGGCAATCGAAAACGTCAGCACGCTCGGTTTTCGCGGCGAGGCGTTGCCCTCGATCGCGAGCGTCGCGCGGATGACGCTTGAGAGCCGCGTGCGCGCGAACGAGGGCTGGGCGCGGGTGGTCGACAATGGCGTGGTCGTATCGGAAGGACCGGCGGCGATTCCTCCCGGAACGCGCGTGCGGGTCGAGGGCCTCTTCGAGCGCGTACCCGCGCGGCGCAAGTTCCTGCGCTCGCCGCGCAGCGAATTCGCCGCGTGCCTCGACGTGGTCAAGCGGCTGGCGATGGCGCGGCCCGATATCGGCTTCTCGGTCGAGCATGACGGGCGGCGCTCGCTCGGGGTGACCGGCGGCGAGACGCTCCCCGACCGCGTCGCCGCGCTGACCGATCGCGGGCTGGTCGACAATGGCGTCGGGATCGATTTCGTCCGCGAGGGGATCGGGCTGGGCGGGATCGCCGGCCTGCCGACCTTCAACCGCGGCGTGGCGGACCATCAATATCTGTTCGTCAACGGGCGGCCGGTGAAGGATCGGCTGCTGATCGGCGCGATTCGCGGGGCGTATGCCGAGATGATGCCGCGCGACCGGCATGCCGTGGTGGCGCTGTTTCTCGACGTTCCGCCCGACGCGGTCGATGTCAACGTCCATCCCGCGAAGACAGAGGTGCGGTTTCGTGATCCGGCGATGGTGCGCGGACTGATCGTCAGTGGCTTGCGGCGGGCCTTGGACGAGGCGGGACATCGCAGCCAGTCGGCCCCCGAAAGCGCGCTAGCTGCCTGGACGCAAGAGCAAAGCCCCTCTCCTTCAGGGGAGGGGTTGGGGTGGGGCCGTGTGCCACAAGACGAGGCGCCTGCTTTTTGGTCAGCCGTCCCCACCCCCAACCCCTCCCCTGAAGGGGAGGGGCTTTCACTGGATCAGCGTTCGTACGCGCTCAACGAGCGCCGCAGCGTCTTCACCCCGCCGCCGCAGGCCCGCGCCGAACCCGCTTATGCCCGCCCGCCCGAAACGATCGACTTCCCGCTCGGCGTCGCCCGCGGCCAAGTCGCGAAAACCTATATCGTCGCCGAGAGCCCCGATGGGCTTATCCTCGTCGATCAGCACGCCGCGCACGAACGGCTCGTGCTCGAACGCATGCGCAAGGCGATGGCGAGCGGCGGCGTCGCCAGCCAAGCGCTGCTCCTCCCCGAAGTGATCGAACTCGACGAACCCGCGTGCGATCGGCTCGAAGCGCGCGCGGCCGAGCTCAGCGAATTCGGCCTCGATCTCGACCGCTTCGGCCCGCATGCGATGCTGGTGCGCGGCGTGCCCGCGATGCTCGGGCAGAGCGACGTGACCGGGCTCGTCACCGATCTCGCCGACGAACTCGCCGCGTTCGACGAGGCGCTCAGCTTGAAGGAACGGCTCGACCATGTCGCGGCGACGATGGCGTGCCACGGCTCGGTCCGCGCCGGGCGGATCCTGTCGGTTGCCGAGATGAACGCGCTCCTCCGCGAAATGGAAGTCACCCCCCATTCTGGGCAGTGCAACCACGGCCGGCCGACGTGGGTGAAGCTCGCGCATGGCGATATCGAAAAGCTGTTCGGCCGCAAATAGCGGCTCGGCCCGCCGCGCATCAACCGCTTCTCAACGCTTGGTCTGCTACCGCTCGCCCCGGAGGCGAGGATGTACAAGATCACGGTCGATCGCGGTCATGCGCTGGTCAAGATCGAGATGCGCGCGATGCTCGATGTTGCCGATAGTGCGCGGCTCGTGTCCGAGCTGATCGCGCAGATCACGGAGGCGCGCCTCGCAAGCTATGCGCTGATCCTCGATATCGCGCAGTGTCCGATCCAGTCGAAGGAGATGATCGCCGCGATGGGCGAACATCTGACGAAGATGCAGCGCGTCCGCGCGATCGCGATCGTCACCGGCGCGACGCTCGCGCGGCTGCAGGTCCGCCGGATCTTCTCGCAGCCCTTCACCCGCTTCACTTCGACCTATGACGAGGCGTTGCGCTGGGTGCTGTCGGGTGTCGAGCCCGGCGGCGCCTCGACACCAGGGTGAAAGCAAGAAAGCTTTCCAAAAGCTGAACCTTTGCCGGGGTCGCGCATTCTAGAGGCAACCCCTGCAAAACAGTTCAGCAAAGCGATTCGCCCAATGGCCAAAGTTCTCCCGGTTGTCCTCGCCCTAATCCCGTTCGCAGCGCTCGTCGGCGCGTGCGCGGTGACAGGCTAAACCCCGCTCCGCTCCAGCCCCCTCTCCCCGGGGCGGAGACCAAGAAAAGGGCCGCCCGGATTGCTCCGGACGGCCCTTTTTTTGTCGACAGACGCTGCAAAGGCTTAGGCCTCTGCGGTCGCCTCGTCCGAAGTGTTCGACACTTCGGCGGTCGCGCCAGGCTCGGCGTTGGGATCGTAATCCTCGACGAAACCGGCCTCGTCCTTTTCGAACATGGCTTCCATGACGTTGACGCCATCGGCCTGCATCTTCGCCTCTTCGGGCGAACGGGCGATATTGACCTTGATCGTCACGGCCACTTCCGGGTGGAGCGAAACCTTGACCTCATAGAGGCCGATCGCCTTGATCGGCTTGTTGAGCACGATCGCCGACTTCGGCACCTTGTGGCCTTCGGCCTCGAGCCCGTCGATCAAATCGCGAACCGCGACCGAACCGTAGAGCTGACCGGTGTTCGACGACTGACGGATCAGCGTCAGCGTGATGCCGTCGATCGTCTTGGCTTCGACCTCGGCCTCGGTGCGCTTCACAGCGTTGTCGGCCACGATCTTCTCGCGGTTCTTCTCGAAGACCTTGCGGTTGGCTTCGTTCGAACGCAGCGCCTTCTTGTTCGGCAGGAGGAAGTTGCGGGCGAACCCGTCCTTCACCTTGACGACGTCGCCGATGTTGCCGAGCTTCTCGACGCGTTCCAGCAGGATGATATCCATCTGTTGGGCCCCTTACTTAACGATGTAGGGCAGCAGGCCCAGATGGCGCGAACGCTTGATCGCCTGGGCGAGCTCACGCTGCTTCTTGCCGCTCACCGAGGTGATGCGGCTAGGAACGATCTTGCCACGCTCGGAGACGAAGCCCTGAAGCAACCGGACGTCCTTATAGTCGATCCGGGGGGCATCCTTGGCCGAGAACGGGCAGGACTTGCGGCGGCGGAAAAATGGGCGTGCCATTGTCTATAACTCCCTTATTCGCCGTCGAAGCTGCGGCGGGGGCGATCTTCACGATCACCACGGTCGGGACGATCGCCACGGCCTTCACGGCCGCCCTCGCGGTCGCCACGACGCTCACGGTCGCGGTCCGACTTGCGCATCATGACGCTCGGGCCTTCTTCCGAGGCATCGATCTTGACGGTCATGTAGCGGATGATGTCTTCGTTGATCTGCGTCTGGCGCTCCAGCTCGGCGATCACGTTGCCCGGGGCATCGATCTCGAGCATGACGTAATGCGCTTTGCGGTTCTTCGCGATCTTGTACGCGAGGCTACGCAGACCCCAATTCTCGGTCTTGACGACCCGACCTTCGTTGTCGTTGACAATCTTGGTGGCGATTTCCGCCAGAGCGTCCACCTGCGCCTGTGCCAGATCCTGGCGCGCAAGGAACACGTGCTCGTATAGAGCCATGTGTCTCGTCTTTCATTCTTGGCCGATCGCTGACGCCCGCACCATGCGAGACGCCCCTCCGGCTATCTTCAGTAAATTGGCGTCTTCAATAGCAACCGGGGCGGAAAGCGTGCGCTCTCCACCCCGATCGATGTGCCATAGCGAAATCGGCGCGGAAGGCAAGCCTCCCGCGCCGGTTCGCGGGTCTTAGTTGAACGCGCCGCCAAGCACAGCGCCGATCAGGCCGCCGCTCAGCGCGACGAGGACGGCGTCGTTCCCCGAGCGCACCCAGTGATAGCCGCGCGGCGGGGCGTAAAGGCGACGGCCGCGATACTGGCGCCAATCGCGGATCTCCTGATAGTTGTTGGCATAGCGGCGATCGAAGCGCTGGCCGCGCGCCCAGCGACGAGCTTGCTGCGGCCGGACGACGCGACGCTCTGTAACGACCGTGCGGCCATTGGGCTGCTGACGGATCACCGTGGTGCGGCGCTCGTCGCGCTGCTGGGCCGATACGCCGGTTGCGGCAAGCGGGCTCAGAATCGACGATGCAGCGAGGGCTGCGAGAATGAACTTGTTCATGATGAACTCCTTGTTTCGGACGGCGCCTTAACTCCCGGCGTCGAACCCAATCTAGGAAGCGTTTGTCGCGCATCCGTGACGACCAGAACCCGAAATGGTCGCAAAGTGTCCCGGCCGGAACGGTCCCGTTCAGCTTGGTCGCTGCCGTGGATGTTGCCCGCCCGGTTCTTGACGCGGGTTTGGCCGAGCGCCTAACCGCCGGGGCAAAGGAGTATCATGATGCGTGCGTTTATCTTCCCGGGGCAAGGCAGTCAGTCGGTCGGCATGGGCAAGGCTCTCGCCGAAGCCAGTGCGGTTGCGCGTGCGGTGTTCCAGGAAGTCGACGATGCGCTCGGGCAGCATCTCTTCCGGTTGATGTGCGATGGTCCCGAGGACCAGCTGCAGCTGACCGAGAATGCCCAGCCCGCGATCATGGCCAACGCCATCGCGACGCTGCGCGTGCTGGAAGAGGAGGGCGGCGTGCGGCTTGCCGACAAGGCCGATTATGTCGCAGGCCATTCGCTCGGCGAATATAGCGCATTGTGCGCAGCGGGCGCGATCGACCTCGCGACGACTGCCAAGCTGCTCAAGCTGCGCGGCCAGGCGATGCAGGCAGCGGTGCCCGTTGGCGTCGGCGCGATGGCGGCGCTGCTCGGCGCCGACGTCGACAAGGCGCGCGCCATTGCCGAGGCGGCAGCCGAAGGCGAGGTGTGCACCGTAGCCAATGACAATGATCCGTCGCAGGTGGTGATCTCAGGGCATCGCGGCGCGATCGAGCGTGCGATCGCGCTTGCCAAGGAAATGGGCGCAAAGCGCGCGGTGTTGCTGCCGGTGTCGGCGCCGTTCCACTGCCCGCTGATGCAGCCTGCCGCCGATGCGATGGAGAAGGCGCTCGTCGAAGCGCGGATCGATGCGCCGCTGGTGCCGCTGTTCGCCAATGTCACGGCGGCGGCGGTCGGCGACCCCGACACCATCCGCCGGCTGTTGGTCGAGCAGGTGACCGGCATGGTGCGCTGGCGCGAATCGGTGCTGGCGCTGCAGGCGGCAGGCGTCGAGCGCTTCGTCGAATTCGGCGGCAAGGTGCTGACGCCGATGGTCAAGCGGATCGCGGGCGATGTCGAGGCGGTCAGCGTGGTGACGATGGACGATGTCGAGGCTTTGGTTAAGGTGCTTTAAGAAGGGGTTGTTCACGCGGAGACGCGGAGACGCGGAGAAGAAGTGAGGGATATAGACGAGATCAGCGGAAATGTGCTCGACGTAGCGTTGCGCTTGCACCGCGATCTGGGGCCCGGCTTGCTGGAGAGCGTCTATGAGATGGTGTTGGCCGGGAAGCTATCCGCGCTCGGCTATGAGGTGGCGCGTCAGCGCTCGGTTGATATCGAATTTGAGGGCATGCGGTTCGACGCTGCGTTTCGGATCGACCTGCTCGTCGATCACCGTCTCCTCGTCGAAATAAAATCGGTCCAGCGGCTCAATGTCGCACATGCCAAACAACTTTTAACCTACCTGCGACTGACACGGCAGCCCGTCGGGCTGTTGATCAATTTCGGAGGCGCGACGCTCAAGGAAGGAGTGCGACGGATCGTGAATAATCACCACTCCTCCGCGTCTCCGCGTCTCCGCGTGAATCAAATCTGATGGAGAGTAGAATGTTCGACCTAACAGGCATGACCGCGCTCGTGACCGGGGCCTCCGGCGGGATCGGCTCGGCGATCGCTCAGGCGCTTGCCGCGCAGGGCGCGCGGCTGGCGGTTTCGGGCTCCAACGTCGCCAAGCTCGAGGCGTTTCGTGACAGCCTCGGCGGCGAGCATGTCGCGCTGCCGTGCGATCTGTCCGACGGCGCGGCGGTCGATGCGCTCGTGCCTGCGGCGGTCGAGGCGCTTGGCGGCAAGCTCGACATCCTCGTCAACAATGGCGGCATCACGCGCGACAATCTCGTGATGCGGATGAAGGACGACGAGTGGGATCAAGTGATCCGCGTCAATCTCGAAGCCGCCTTCCGCCTCGCGCGCGCGGCGGCGCGGCCGATGATGAAGGCGCGCTTCGGGCGAATCGTGTCGATCACTTCGGTCGTCGGGACGACCGGAAATCCGGGCCAGGCGAACTATGCCGCGTCGAAGGGCGCGCTCACCGCAATGTCGAAGGCGCTCGCGCAGGAGCTCGCCAGCCGCGGCATCACCGTCAACTGCGTCGCGCCCGGTTTCATCGCCTCGCCGATGACCGAAACGCTGCCCGATGCTCAGAAACAAGCGCTCAACGCCCGCATTCCCATGGGAAAAATGGGCGCGGGGGCAGACATCGGCGCGGCAGTGGTCTATCTCTCGAGCCGCGAGGCGGGCTATGTCACCGGACAGACGCTGCACGTCAACGGCGGCATGGCCATGATCTAAAGGGGATCTGAGTGTCCCTACTTGCAAGCCTCGGACGCGCGTTCTACGTGCGTTCAGGAATTCCAACACCCCCATCGATAGAGGGACGATACACATGAGCGAGACCGCAGACCGCGTTAAGAAAATCGTCGTCGAGCATCTCGGCGTTGAAGCCGACAAAGTGACCGAAGACGCGAGCTTCATCGACGATCTGGGCGCGGACAGCCTCGACATCGTCGAGCTCGTCATGGCCTTCGAAGAAGAATTCGAAGTCGAGATCCCCGACGATGCCGCCGAGAAGATCACGACCGTCAAGGACGCGATCACCTTCATCGACGAGCACAAGAGCTGAGCCTAGCGCTTTTAGCGCGGCCGCACGGCTGATGTACAGGAACGGCTCCCCGTCCCAGGGCAATGACCGGGGGTGGGGGGCCGTTCCCATTTACGAAGATCAAGAATTTACACGGAGATGGCCATGCGGCGTGTTGTCGTAACCGGACTGGGGCTCGTGACGCCGCTCGGCGCCGATGTCGAAACCGCCTGGGCGAATATTCTCGCGGCGAAATCGGGCGCGGGGACGATCACGCGCTTCGACGCGACCGATTATGCCTGCACGATCGCGTGCGAGGTCAAGCCCGCCGACCATCCCTATGGCTTCGACCCCAACAAGCGCGTCGACCACAAGGTCCAGCGCCAGGTCGATCCGTTCATCATCTACGGCATCGATGCCGCCGGCCAGGCGCTCGAGGATGCCGGACTACTCGACATGACGCTCGAGCAGAAATATCGCGCCGGCTGCTCGATCGGCGCCGGCATCGGCGGCCTGCCGGGAATCGCCAGCGAATCGATCGTGTTGCACGAAAAGGGCCCGCGCCGCGTCAGCCCGCACTTCGTCCATGGTCGCCTCATCAACCTCATCACCGGCCAGGTGCAGATCAAATACGGCCTGATGGGCCCCAACCACGCCGTCGTCACCGCTTGCTCGA
Organism: Sphingomonas sp. UYEF23; assembly: GCF_040546165.1. Classification (NCBI taxonomy): domain Bacteria; kingdom Pseudomonadati; phylum Pseudomonadota; class Alphaproteobacteria; order Sphingomonadales; family Sphingomonadaceae; genus Sphingomonas; species Sphingomonas sp. UYEF23. The sequence goes on from NZ_JBEPNG010000001.1 coordinate 27,907, forward strand.
CCGGCGCGCATTCGATCGGCGACGCCGCGCGGATGATCGCGATGGACGATGCCGACGTGATGCTCGCGGGCGGCGCCGAGGGTGCGATCTGCCCCTTGGGCATCGCCGGCTTCTCGCAGGCGCGCGCGCTCTCGACCAATTTCAACGCGACGCCCGAAAAGGGCAGCCGCCCGTACGACAAGGACCGCGACGGCTTCGTGATGGGCGAGGGCGCAGGCGTCGTCTGCCTCGAGGAATATGAGCATGCCAAGGCACGCGGCGCGAAGATCTATGCCGAGGTGATCGGCTATGGCCTGTCGGGCGACGCCTATCACGTCACCGCGCCGCATCCCGAGGGCTCGGGCGCGTTCCGGTCGATGGAAATGGCGATGCGCAAGTCGGGTCTCGAGCTCTCGGACATCGATTACATCAACGCGCACGGCACCTCGACCCCGCTCGGCGACGAGCTCGAGCTGAACGCGGTGCGCCGGCTGTTCGGCGACAATATCAAGACGATGTCGATGAGCTCGACCAAGTCGGCGATCGGGCATCTGCTCGGCGGCGCGGGCGCAGTCGAGAGCATCTTCTGCATCCTCGCGATGCGCGACCAGATCGTGCCGCCGACGCTCAACCTCGACAATCCGAGCGACAATTGCGTGGGCGTCGACCTTGTCCCGCACGTCGCCAAGAAGCGGTCGGTCAAGGCGGTGCTCAACAATTCGTTCGGCTTCGGCGGGACGAATGCGAGCCTCGTCCTGCGCGCGATGTGAGGGCGCGCCGTGCGTCCGCCCAAACGCGGCGCGCGGCGGCCAGCGCGCGGTTCAACCCGAAGCAAGGATAGCGCCATGCGCAAGGTCGGGTGCCTGGGACTGCTGATTGGCCTCGCGGTGATCGCCGCGTTGCTGATCGTCGTGCAGATGTGGGGCGGCCGCGGGCCGCTCGCGCGTCCGATCAGCGTACAGATCGCGCCGGGCAGCAGTCTGGCAGCGGCCTCGGTCGAGCTTGAGAAATCGGGCGCGATCGCGTCGGCGAGCCGTTTCCGCATGTTCGCCAAGGTGTTCGGGGCGGACTCGCCGATCAAGGCGGGCGAATATCGCATTCCGGCGCATCTCAGCCAGGCCGATATCCTCAAGGTGTTGCAGGGCACCAAGACGATCCAGCGTTTCGTGACGATCCCGGAGGGGTGGCCCGCGGTGATGGTCAAGGACGCCCTCGACCGCGCGACCGAGCTAAAAGGCAGCGTCGAGGTGCCGCCCGAGGGCAGCGTGCTGCCCGACAGCTATGCCTTCCAGCGCGGCGACGAGCGCAGCTTCATCCTCAAGCGGATGCAGAACGTGCGCAAACGCTACCTCGCCGCCGCCTGGGCGAAGCGCGCGCCGGGGCTCGCCGTGACGACGCCCGAGCAAGCGTTGATCCTCGCCTCGATCGTCGAGAAGGAAACCGGCAAGCCAAGCGAGCGTGCGATGGTTGCGGCGGTTTATTCGAACCGGTTGAAGCGCGGGATGATGCTGCAGGCCGACCCGACGATCATCTATCCGATCACCAAGGGGCGTCCGCTCGGGCGCAAGATCCTGCTGTCCGAAGTGCATGCGGTCAACGCGTACAACACCTATGCGATGGTCGGGCTGCCGGTCGGGCCGATCTGCAACCCCGGGCGCGCGTCGATCGACGCCGTGCTCAACCCCGCCAAGTCGAACGCGCTGTATTTCGTGGCGGACGGGTCAGGCGGGCATGTGTTTGCCGACACGCTCGAACAGCATAACGCCAATGTCGTGAAGTGGCGCGCGTATCGCGCGGCGCACGGGATCTAGCGGGGGGCGGCGCGAGCCTGTCGACGATCGCCCTGTGACCACTCAAGACGTCACCCCGGCCTTGTGCCGAGGTCTACCGGGCCGCACATCCTGCACGTGTAGATCGCGCATCGCGGTGGACCCCGGCACGAGGCCGGGGTGACGGGGAGGTCTTACCCGCGCAACCCGCTCGCAGCCCGCGCGATCGCCTCGACTTCTTCCATCGTCGCGCCCTTGGGCGTGACCCAACTCCCGCCGACGCACAGCACAGGCTTGAAGCTCAGCCACTCGGGCGCGCTTGCTTCGGTGATGCCGCCGGTCGGGCAGAAGCTGCACTGGTAGAAGGGCGCCGCCAACGCCTTGAGCGCCTTCAACCCGCCATTCGCCTCAGCCGGGAAGAACTTGAAGTTGGTGAGGCCGAGGTCGAGCCCGGTCATGATGTCGGCGGCATTGGCGATTCCCGGCAGGAACGGCACGCCGCTCGCGATGATCGGCTTGGCGAGGCGCTCGGTCAGGCCGGGCGAGACGATGAACTCGGCGCCGGCATCGACCGCCTGCTTGAACTGATCGGGATTGACGACGGTGCCCGCACCGACGATCGCGCCCGGCACCTTCTTCATCTCGGCGATCGCCTCGAGCGCGGCGGGGGTGCGCAGCGTGACTTCGAGCACCTTCAGACCGCCAGCGACGAGCGCTTCGGCAAGCGGGCGCGCGGTCGCGGCATCGTCGATCACCAGCACGGGGATGACGGCGCTGGTGCGCATGATGTCGGTGATGGTCGTCATAGCGTATGCTCCTGGGCAAAGGCGGCAGCCGCGCCGAACAGGCCGGGCTGCGGATAGGTGATGAGCTTGACCGGGATTGCCGCCATCCGGCCCTGGAAGCGGCCCTTGGCGGTGAAGCGCTCGGCAAAGCCCGATTTGCGGATATGGTCCTTCAGCCGCAGTCCGAGCCCGCCCGCGATGACGACGGCGTTCGAGCCATGTGCTAGCGCGAGATCGCCCGCGACTGCGCCGAGCGCCATGCAGAAGCGATCGAGCGCGGCGACCGCGAGGCTGTCGCCTTCGTCGAGCGCCGAACTCCAGATCGCCTTGTCGTCGAGCCGCGTGATCGAGCGATGTTCGATATGCGCGAGCGTCTCGTAGATCGCGACGATGCCGGGGCCCGAGACGACGCGCTCAGCCGACACACGCGTATAGGCGGTGCGCAGCCGCTTCACCATCGCATCCTCGATCGCATCGAGCGGAGCGAAGTCGATATGCCCGCCTTCGGTTTCGAGCACGTGATAGCGCTCGGACGTGCGCAGCACTTGTGCGACGCCGAGCCCGGTGCCGGGTCCGCAGACGGTGATCACGCCGTGCTCGGGGAAGGGTATGTCGGGACCGCACAGATGCAGGAAATCGCCGTGATCGACCTGCGCGACAGCCTGGCCGACCGCGCCGAAATCGTTGATCAGCACGAAGTCGTCGACGTGGAGCCGTTCCTTGATCAGCGGCGGGCGGATCACCCAGGGGTTGTTGGTCAGCTTGATCACGTCGCCGCTGATCGGCGAGGCGACCGCGATCGCGGCGGCACGCGGCAGCGGGCGGCCGATCTGCTGGCCGAACGCCTCCCAGGCGGTCTGGAAACCGGCATATTCGGCGGTCTTGAGCGTGACCGGCTCGCCGAGCGTGACGACGCGGCCCGTATCGACCTCCGCAATCGCGAAGCGCGCATGCGTGCCGCCGATATCGACCGAAACGACTTCCATTCTAATCCCCTCCAATATCTCGCATCGTGCGCGCTGCTGCGTTGGCAGCAGCGCGGCGTGGGGCAATTACCAGCCCATACCCGTTAGCAGCGGCGATGCCCCGCGCTCGGCCTCGTTCGCATTGGCGCGGAACAGGCCGAACAACTCGCGGCCCATGCCGTCGGCCTCGGGCGGCGCGGTCGCGGGCACGCGCGCGGCCCACTCCACCGGATCGACCAAAGCCTCGAGCACACCCGCTTCGGCATCGAGCCGGATGATGTCGCCGTCGCGCACGCGCGAAAGCGGACCGTCGCCGAGTGCCTCGGGCGAGCAATGGATCGCGGCCGGAACCTTGCCGCTCGCGCCCGACATGCGGCCGTCGGTGACGAGCGCGACGCGGTAACCCCGGTTCTGCAGCACGCCGAGCGCGGGCGTGAGCTTGTGCAGCTCGGGCATCCCGTTGGCGCGCGGCCCCTGGAAGCGCATCACGACGACGACGTCGCGCGTCAGCTCGCCGGCCTGGAAGGCGGCGAGCACCGCCGCCTGATCATGGAACACCGCTGCCGGCGCCTCGATCGTCCAGCGATCGCGCTCGACCGCCGAGACCTTGATGCACGCGCGACCGAGATTGCCGGTGAGGATGCGGAAGCCACCTTCGGGGGCGAACGGCGCGGCGGGGGTGCGCACGATCGTCTCGTCGCCGCTCGGGCCGGGATCGACCCAACTGAGCGCGCCAGCGTCGTCGAGCCGCGGCTTGCGACCGTAATCGGTCATGTCCGCGCCCGCGACGGTCATCAGGTCGCGGTGGAGCAGCCCGGCATCGGCGAGTTCGCGGATAACGTACGGCATGCCGCCGGCATCCTCGAAGCCGTTCACGTCGGCCGCGCCATTGGGATAGACGCGCGCGACGAGCGGGACGGCCTTCGACAGGCGATCGAAATCCTCCCAGTCGATCACGATCCCGGCGCACGCCGCGATCGCGGGCAGATGCAGCAGATGGTTGGTCGAGCCGCCGGTCGCGAGCAGGCCGATCGCCGCGTTGACGATCGCCTTTTCGTCGACGCACAGGCCGATCGGACGATAGCTGTCGCCGTGCCAGCCGATCTCGGTCACGCGGTGGACTGCGGCGCGCGTCAGTTCCTGGCGGAGCTTGGTGCCGGGGTTGATGAAGGCGGCGCCGGGCATGTGCAGGCCCATCATCTCCATCATCATCTGGTTCGAATTGGCGGTGCCGAAGAAGGTGCAGGTGCCCTTCGAATGGTAAGCGCCGATCTCGGCCTCGAGCAACGCCTCGCGGCCGACCTTGCCCTCGGCATAGGCTTCGCGCACCTCGACCTTGGCCTTGTTGGGAAGGCCCGACGGCATCGGCCCGGCGGGGATCAGCACCATCGGCAGATGCCCGAAGCGCAAAGCCCCCATCAGCAGGCCCGGCACGATCTTGTCGCAGATGCCGAGCAACGCCGCGCCCTCGAACATGCCGTGGCTGAGCGCGATCGCGGTCGACAGCGCGATCGTGTCGCGGCTGAACAGCGACAGCTCCATACCCGCATAGCCCTGCGTCACGCCATCACACATCGCGGGCACGCCGCCGGCGACCTGCGCGGTCGCGCCGGCCTCGCGCGCCCAGACCTTCATCTGCTCGGGGTAGCGATAATACGGCGCGTGCGCCGAGAGCATGTCGTTGTACGAAGTGACTATGCCGATGTTCATCGCCTTGCCGGCGGTGAGCGCGGGGCGATCCTCTTCGGTGCCGGCATAGGCATGCGCGGCGTTGGCGCAGCCCATTGCGGGCCGCTCGATATGCGTGTCGCGCGCCCGGCCGATCAGCGCGAGATAGGCATCGCGCGTCGGCTTGGAGCGGGTAATGATGCGGTCTGTGACGGCCGCGATTTCGGAATGGAGGGTCACGACAATCTTCCCGGGGAGGGGTTGGAGATCATTCGGCGGCCCAGTGAATATCCACCGGCAGCTCGGCATCGGCAAGCACGCGCCCGATCGGATATTTCGACGACGGACCCTGCTTGATCGCGGCTTCGATCACCGACTTCTTGGCGTCGCCCGTTACCGCGATGATCAGCGCGCGCGCCGAGACGATCGCGGCGCGGCTGAGCGTGACGCGCGGGACGGGGGCTTCCTTGGGGAGCGGATCGGGCATCACGCCCAATGCGCGGCGCTCGTTCGGGCCCGACAGCGCTTCGTCATAATCCGGGCCGGGGAAAATCGACGCGGTATGGCCGTCGGCGCCGACGCCGAGCAGGCACAAATCGAGCGGCCAGTGCAGATCCTGCATCAGCGCATCGGCCGAGCGGCCGGCGGCTTTGTAGTCGGCGGTCGCGGTCGGGACGATCGGCATGACGCGCGCGCCCTTCGGCAGGAACGCCTTGGCGATCATAGTAACGTTCGACAGCGGATCGCCGAGCGGCACGATGCGCTCGTCGACGGGGACGATCGTCACGCGCTTCCAGTCATGCTTGGCGGCGGCGAGCTTGGCGTAGATCGGGATCGGCGTCTTGCCGCCGGATAGCGCGATTACGGCCGCGCCGCGCGCGTCGATTGCGCTGTCGATGATGAAGCCGATGTCGCCGGCGACGGCCGCGGCCATCTCCTCGGCGTCTTCATAGTCCCACCATTCGATTTCGTGTTCGTCGCTCATTGTCTCTTCTTCCTGATGGCCCTCTCCCGCGTGCGGGAGAGGCTACGTAGACTTGGTCGCGCCTCTTCGGCGCGGCCTAGTCGAAGTCGGTGAGGGTCCTCTTTTCGATCGCTGAAGAAGAAGGCCCTCACCAGAATCAGGTGAATAGCACCCCGTGCTATTCAGGTCATGCCGGGGGCATGACCGACCTGATGCTCCTCTCCCGCGAAAGCGGGAGAGGGCTCTCTTGAACCTACTCGTCGAGCCAGGTCACGCCATCGCGCTCGGTCAGCGCGATCGCGGCGCTCGGGCCCCAGCTGCCCGAAGCATAGCTCTTGGGCTTCATGGCGTTGGCGACCCAGCCGGCGCGGATCGCGTCGATCCAGGTCCATTGCGCCTCGACCTCGTCGCGGCGCACGAACAGCGTCTGGTCGCCCTCGATCAGATCGAGCAGCAACCGCTCATAGGCTATACGCCGGCGCGAACCCGCGAACTCGGCGTCGAGGCTGAGGTTCAACGGCACTTCGCGCAAACGGATCCCGTCGCGGTCGAGCCCGGGCTCCTTCGCCATCACCAGCAGCTGGACATATTCCTCGGGCTGCAGGCGGATCACCAGCACGTTGGGCTGGAGCAGCCCGCCACGGTTCGAGAACATCGAGTGCGGCACGGGCTTGAACTGGATGGCGATCTCGGAGCGGCGCGTCGGCATGCGCTTGCCGGTGCGCAGGTAGAACGGCACGCCCTGCCAGCGCCAATTGTCGACATGCGCCTTGATCGCGACGAAGGTCTCGGTGGTCGAAGGCTTTTCGAGCTCGTCGATATAGCCCTTGACGATCTCGCCGCCGCTCGCGCCGGCGCCGTACTGGCCGGTGACGGTGTCGCGCGGCGCATCCTGCGGCTCGATCGTGCGCAGCGAGCGGAAGACCTTGGCCTTCTCGTCGCGGATCGCATTGCCGTCGAAGCGGGCAGGGGGCTCCATCGCGATCAGCGCGAGCAGCTGCAGCATGTGGTTGGCGACCATGTCGCGCAACGCGCCCGCGCCGTCGTAATAGGCCGCGCGCTCCTCGAGCCCGACGGTCTCGGAGATCGTGATCTGGACGTTGTCGATGCCGCGCGCATTCCACACCGGCTCGAAGAACGAATTGCCGAAGCGCAGCGCCAGGATGTTCTGCACCGTCTCCTTGCCGAGATAGTGATCGATCCGGAAGGTCCGCTCTTCGGGGAAGGCGGTCGCGACGGTGTCGTTGATCTCGCGGCTCGACGCGAGGTCGTAGCCGAGCGGCTTTTCGAGCCCGATGCGGACGGTCTCGCCGGCGAGGCCCGCCGAGTCGAGCCCGCGGATCACCGCTTCGAACAGCGACGGCGCGGTCGACAGGAAGATCGCGAGACCGCCGGCGACGTCGCCGACCTTGGCGGCGAGTTCCTTGTAATGCGCCATGTCGGTCGCATCGAGCGCCTGGTACTGGACGCGCTCGAGGAACGACTTGATCGCCTTGGCGTCCATCCGGTCCTTGGGGACAAACTTCTCGAGCGCTTCCTTGGCGAACTTGCGATAGCTCTCGTCGCTATTCTCCGAGCGCGCGGTGCCGGTGATCGTCAGCCCTTCGGGGAGGAGGCCGTCGGCGTGCAAGCCATAGAGCGAGGGCAACAACATGCGCTGCGCAAGGTCGCCGGTCGCGCCGAACAGAAGGAGTTTGCCGACGGGCGTGCGATTGGCCATGCGAAATTCGAGCTCCTGGGGAAGGCATCACCTAGGGAACGCCGGACGTCCCGCCAAGCTGAAACCTTGCGTTACACAGTGAGGCCGGCGAGCGGATCGAGCCCGGCCATGATGTTGAGATTCTGCACGGCGGCGCCCGCCGCACCCTTGCCGAGATTGTCGAGCGTCGCGATCAGCCGTGCCTGCCCGGTCTCGGCATTGCCGCAGACGCGCAGCGTCAGCCGATCGGTGCCGGCGTCATCCTCGATCTGCACTGCGGACGCATCGCCATCGGCGATTCGGATCAGCCCACCTTCGGGATAGGCCTCGCGCAATGCGGTTTCGCACGCGAGCAAGGTCGGCCGGCGCGGGAAACGATACAGTGCGAGCGGCACCTCGACGATCATCCCGCGATAGGTGTTGGCAACCGACGGGGTGAAGATCGGCGGATGCTCGAGCCGGGCATGCTTCTGCATCTCGGGCACATGCTTGTGCGCCAGTCCAAGCGCATAGGCGCGCGTGGCCGGGGGCGGGTTCACGCCCTGATATTCGGCGATCATCGCCTTGCCGCCGCCCGAATAGCCCGACACGGCGTTGACGGTGATTCCCCAATCGACCGGCACCAGCCCGGCGCGGACGAGCGGTCGCAGCAAGGCAAGAAAACCCGTCGGATAGCAGCCAGGATTGGAAACGCGTTTTGCCTCGGCGATCGCATTTGCCTGGCCGGGCTCGACCTCGGCAAAGCCGTAGGTCCAGCCCTCGGCGACGCGGAACGCGGTCGAGGCGTCGATCACGCGGGTGCGGGTATTGGCGATGAGCGAAACCGCCTCGCGCGCGGCATCGTCGGGCAGGCACAGGATCACGAAGTCGCTGTCATTCAGCGCCTCGGCGCGCGCCACCGGGTCCTTGCGCCGCGCTTCGTCGAGCAGCACGATCGCGATGTCATCGCGTCCGGCCAGCCGTTCGCGGATCTCGAGACCGGTGGTGCCGGCGGCGCCGTCGATGAAGACCGAAACGCTCATGCGGCAGGCCAGGACAGCGTGTCGGCATCGACATAGCCGACGAGTCCCGCGCCCGGCGCAAGCCCCCAGGCGCGGCCTTTGACGAATTCGAGCACTTCGAACACATCGCCCGTCTTGAGATCGGTCAGCACGGCAGACTCCGGATCAGCGCCTTCGCGAAGGCCCGTAGCGCTGATCACGATGCGTTGCACGCACGAAGCATAATGCGGCGCGAAGACGCGATCGGCCAAGCGGATGTCGGCAAGGTCGCGGCGCACGGCGTGGGTGCGCGGATCGAGCTCGACCGACTGCCCGCTGAGCGCAAAGCTCCTACGCGGCGGCGTGCCGGACGATCCGCTGTCGTGCGGGTTGGGGCGTGGTGTCGCCGATAAATTGGCCGAAATCGTCAAGAAAACTTGCCCCCTCGGACGTACGCGCAACAAAGATGTTACGCTTGTCATTGTCGTCCCGTTGGCGGCGCAGATAGCCCAGGGTACCGAGCCTGTTCAAGGCGCGCGTGACAACGGGTTTGGAGACGTTGAGCATCGCCGCCAGCCCGCGCACCGTATGCGGCCCTGGTTTGAGATACACTACCAGCAGAAGTGCCATCTGGCGATTGGTCAGATCAGGCTCACCCGACCGGACATAATCGACCAGTGTATGCATCCAGTCGGCAAGCGCATGATCTGTCTGTATCGCCACAGCTAGTGTCCGCAAATAACTCGGTAACCCCCACCAGCGGGGATATTCCTGGTCCACTAACGTTCCGGGAAGCCACAGGTTTCAGTTCGATAGCGAAATGTGACGGACAGGTTGCGATAACGGTCGTTGCGCGCGCGGTTGATCGCGCGGCTTACCTCGCCTATGTGCCCGGCTTCGCTGTCAAAGCGCCCCCAAGGAATCAGCCCGCTTCATGTTTCTGTTCCAGTTTCTCCTCGTGGTCCATTTCGTCATCGCTCTCGGGCTGGTGACGGTCGTCCTGATGCAGCGATCCGAGGGCGGTGGGCTCGGCATGGGTGGGAGCCCGGCCGGTTTGATGTCGGCGCGCGGGGCAGCGGATTTCCTGACGCGCGCGACCTCGATCCTCGGCGGTCTGTTCATCGCGCTCAGCATCCTGCTCGCGGTGCTCGCGGCGCAGGGCAAGTCGGTCAAGGTCGATGCCAGCGCCAAGCCGGCTGCGGTCACCGCGCCGGTCCAGGCGCCAGTCGCGCCGGGCGATCCCAACGTGCCGTTCGCCTCGGGCGCGCGCAGTGCGCTGCAGGCCGCGCCGAACAGCGCCGCGCCGGTCGGCAACACGTCGGTTCCGCTCGCACAGTAACCCGACCGGGTCCCTTCGCGCGCGACTCGATCGGTCGCGCATATCCACCATTTCCCGGAGTCGCGCGCTTGCCGCGCCACCCCGTTTGACGCTAGGCCTTTTCTCCCATGGCGCGGTTCATCTTTATCACCGGCGGCGTGGTCTCCTCGCTCGGCAAGGGTCTCATGGCAGCGAGCCTCGCGGCTCTCCTGCAAGCGCGCGGCTATCGCGTGCGGATTCGCAAGTTCGACCCCTATCTCAACGTCGATCCCGGCACGATGTCGCCCTACCAGCACGGCGAAGTCTATGTCACCGACGACGGGGCCGAGACCGACCTCGATCTCGGGCATTATGAACGCTTTACCGGTGTCGCCTCACGCCAATCGGACAACATCACATCCGGGCGGATCTATCAGCAGATCATCACGCGCGAGCGGCGCGGCGATTATCTCGGCGCGACCGTCCAGGTCATTCCGCACGTCACCGACGCGATCAAGGAATTCGCGCAGAACGAGGTAGAGGATGTCGATTTCGTACTATGCGAGATCGGCGGCACCGTCGGCGACATCGAGTCGCTGCCCTTCATCGAAGCCATTCGCCAGCTCCGCAACGATCTCGGCCGCGGCAATTCGGTCAGCATCCACGTCACGCTGGTGCCGTATATCGCGGCGGCCGGCGAGCTGAAGACAAAGCCGACGCAGCATTCGGTGCGCGAACTGGCCGCACTCGGCGTCCAGCCCGACGTGCTGGTGTGCCGTTGCGAGCAGCCTTTGCCCGACAGCGACCGCGCGAAGATCGCGTTGTTCTGCAACGTGCCGAAGGAAGCCGTCATCCCGGCGCTCGACGCCAAGAGCATCTATGCGGTGCCGGTGCAGTATCACGAGCAAGGCCTTGACGACGCGGTGCTCAACGCCTTCGGCATCCTGCCAGGCAGCGCACCCGATCTGTCGCGCTGGACCGACATCATGGACCGCGTCACCAATCCCGAAGGCGAAGTCACCGTCGGCGTGGTCGGCAAATATGTCGGCCTGCAGGATGCGTACAAGTCGCTCGGCGAAGCGCTGGTGCACGGCGGCATCGCCAATAAGGTGAAGGTCAACGTCGAGTGGATCGACGCCGAGCTGTTCGAGGCCGACGACGCCGACATCACCGCCCGGCTCGAGCCGCTGCATGCGATCCTCGTCCCAGGGGCGTTCGGGTCGCGCGGCGCCGAGGGCAAGATCGCCAGCGTGCGCTTCGCGCGCGAGCGCGAGATCCCGTATTTCGGGATCTGCTTCGGGATGCAGATGGCGTGCGTCGAAGGTGCACGCGATCTCGCCGGGATCCCCGATGCGAGCTCGACCGAGTTTGGCGCGACCGACGAGCCCGTCGTCGGCATGATCACCGAATGGATGAGCGCGGCCGGCATCGAGAAGCGCGAGCATGGCGGCGATCTCGGCGGCACGATGCGGCTCGGCGCCTATCCGGCGAAGCTCGACGGCAACAGCGTGGTGTCGAGCATCTATGGCGAAACCGATATCTCGGAGCGCCATCGTCACCGCTACGAGGTCAACACCGCGTATCGCGAGCGGCTCGAAAAGGGCGGTCTGGTGTTCAGCGGCATGTCGCCCGACGGCACGCTGCCCGAGATCGTCGAGCGGCCCGACCATCCGTGGTTCGTCGGCGTGCAGTTCCACCCCGAACTCAAGAGCAAGCCGTTCGACCCGCATCCCTTGTTCAAGAGCTTCATCGCCGCGGCGGTCAAGCAGTCGCGGCTCGTCTGAGCTGGTCGTCGGGGGTGGGCGGTACGTTCACCCCTGATCGACGAACGCTTCGACCGCACCGAACAGCACGCTCAGCGCCTCGCGCTCGGGTTCGGTCAGCTCGGGCCGCCAGATCTCGAACAGCAGGACCACACGCGTCGTGTCGCCGCGGTTCCAGGCTTCGTGTTCGATCGAATCGTCGAATACCAGCGCTTCGCCCAGCGTCCAGCCGCGCGTCTCGGCGCCGACGCGCAAGCCGCAGTCGGGCGCGGTGATCAGCGGCAGATGGACGATCAGCCGCGTGTTGAGCATCCCGTGATGCGGGGTGATGTGCGTGCCGGGCTTGAGCAGCGAGAACAATGCCATCGGCGCGCGCTGGTCGATCCGCGGGATCGGCGTCGCGGCGAGCGCCGCCATCGTCGCCGGGCAGCGCTCGGCATTGCCTGCAACCGGCGTGCCCGCGCGCAGCAGATGGAACGCGCCCCAACTCGCGTCGTCGCGCAGCGGGTTGGGGGGCGGGGGGCGATCGGCCGGCGTCGCGACATAGGGTGGAAACTCCCCGTCGCGCGCCATCACCGCCTGCAGTTCGGTCTGGATATCGCCCGTCGCCGCTTCGAGGGCAGGGAGCCAGTCGAACTGGCTGCGATCGAAAAAGCCGATTTGCGGTAGGCCCGGAAAGTAGAAGCTCGACGGTCGCTGGACAAAAATCTCGGTCTTGCCCGTCAGCAGGTCGATCGCGTGCTCGACGCGGCGAGTCGCCGGGCTCAGCCGGATGCCGCTGGCCGCCAGATGATCGTGCAGGAACGCTTCATAGTCGCGCGACGTCGCGGCGATGAAGCCAGCCGCGCGCTCGAGATCAGCCTGCAGCTCCGGCGGGAGCGCGTCGCGCTGCCCCGCCGCATTGGCGATCGCGGCTTGATAATACGCAGCGGCACCGCGTTGATCGGTTTGCGCGGCAAGGTCGCCCATCATGATCAACGCTGGAATGTGATCGGGCTGCAGACCGAGCAACCGCTGCAGCGCGCGTCGGGCACCGGCTTCGTCGCGTAACGCCCCGCACGCGAAGGCGAGCGGGAAAAGCGCGCGTGGATCGCTTTCGATCGCGGAGAGCAAGGCGCGACCGCGCGTCGCGTCGCCGCGACGCAGCGCCGCGATGCCTTCGTCGAGATAGCGCTCGACCGGGAGGATCGTTGCCATCAGGCGGTTTCGCGCGGTCGAGGCGGCATGGCGGCGACTCCTGATCGGCCGGGTTCGGTCCTGTCAGGCTAGCAGGGGCGCTCCGATCCGCAACCGGCCAGAGTGCGCAATCGGCGGCGCCGGGATCGCTCCCGACACCGCCGTAAGGGCGCTCGAACGAGCGTTATGCCGCCTTGACGTCGCTCGCGGAGTCGACCGCGACCAGCGGGGCGCCGGTCTTGATCGCGATGGTCTTGGGCTTCATCGCCTCGGGCACTTCGCGGACCAGGTCGATCACCAGCAAGCCATCATTGAGCCGAGCATCCTCGACCCGCACGAAATCGGCGAGTTCGAAGCGGCGCTCGAAGTTGCGGTTGGCGATGCCGATATGGAGGAACGCGGCGGTCGCCTCGTCCTGCGCTTCCTTGCGCCCCTTCACCTGCAACAGGTTCTGCTGCGCGGTGATCTCGATGTCGTCGCGGCCGAAACCGGCGACGGCGAGCGTGATGCGATAGCGGTCGCCATCGAGTCGCTCGAGATTGAAGGGCGGGTAATTATCGGCGCTCGCCTGGCGCGCATTGGCCTCGAGCATGTCGAACAGCCGGTCGAAGCCGACGGTCGAGCGGCGATAGGGGGTCAGATCGAACGTACGCATAAAAACTCCTTCGATTAAGCGAGTGTCGTCGAAATCGAGCCGGGTCCGCTGCTGCGCAACCCGCCCGGTGCCGCCTCCCAAGGAGCGCCGCACTCGCTGAATCTGGTCGGCCGCGCACCGAGTTCAAGAGGCCCCGCCATGGTTTTTGATGCGATGCTAAAGCGCACCTATCGCGGCCCCAAGAACGAGCGCGAGTGATAGTCCCCGCATTTAGTGGGCATATGGCGCGACTCGGGAAAAGCCCGAAACCAGGGGACCGTCATGCTTGCTTCCTTTCCGGCTCTGCTGCTCGCGTCGACCGCGCTCGGAAGTCCCGCCGTGGTGACCGATCCGCCCGTTGCCGCAGACGCACCCGTGGTTGCCACCCAGGCGGACGCGCCGGCAGCGCAGGAGAATAGCGGCGACATCCTGGTCACCGCCCGGCGCCGCGCCGAAACGCAGCAGACCGTGCCGATCGCGCTCTCGGTGCTGACCGGCAAATCGCTTGCCGAAAGCGGCACGTTCAACGTCAACCGGCTGCAGCAGCAAGTCCCTTCGCTGCAATTCTATTCGAGCAACCCGCGCAACTCGGCGATCAACATCCGCGGGCTCGGCGCGCCGTTCGGCTTGACCAATGACGGGATCGAGCAGGGCGTCGGTTTCTATATCGACGGCGTCTATATCGGCCGCGTCGGCGCGGCGACCTTCGACTTCATCGATGTCGACCGGGTCGAGGTACTGCGCGGGCCGCAGGGCACGCTGTACGGCAAGAACACGACGTCGGGCGCGCTCAACATCACGACGCGCGCGCCCAGCTTCACCCCTGAGGTCCGCGCCGAAGTGAGCGTCGGCAACTACAATTTCGGTCAGCTCAAGACCTCGGTTTCGGGCCCGATCACCGACACGCTGGCGATCCGTCTGTCGACCTCGGCGACGACGCGCGACGGCACGATCTACGACGTTGCGAGCAGGACCGATCTCCATCGCCAGCGCAATCTCGGCTTCCGCGGCCAGGCGCTCTACAAGCCGACCGACACGCTGAGCCTGACGCTGTCGGGCGATTTCAATGTGCAGAACCCGCTCTGCTGCGCGCAATATTACGCGCGCGTCGGTATGACGCAGCGCGCGGCGAACCGGCAATATGGCGCGCTTGCGGCCGCGTTCGGCTATGCCCCGCCGAGCACAAACCCGTTCGACCGCGTCACCGATCTCGATGCCAGCATCAATTCGCGCCAGGAAGTCGGCGGTGCGTCGCTCGTCGCCAATTGGGACCTCGGGCCGGCAACGCTGACTTCGGTCAGCGCGTGGCGCTATTGGGACTGGCAGCCCGCCAACGACCGCGATTTCATCGGCCTGCCGATCACCACGATCTCGCAGAACCCGTCGCAGCAAAAGCAGCTCTCGCAGGAGTTCCGGCTCGCCTCGAACGGGAAGAGCCGGCTCGACTATACCGTCGGCGCCTTCCTGTTCTACCAGACGATCCGGACCCAAGGTTCGCAGGTGCAGGGATCGGCGGCGAGCCGCTTCCTCCTGTCGGGCAGCGACGCCAGCAATCCGAACGTGCTCAACGGCCTGACCTCGACCAACACGATCGCCTTCGACAACACGAGCTTTGCGGTGTTCGGCAAGCTCAACTGGGCGTTGACCGACAAGCTCCACGTCCAGCCGGGGCTTCGCGTCAATTACGACAAGAAATCGGGCACCTACGATGCGGTCGTCAGCATCGCCAACAGCCAGTACAGTTTCGTCGCGACCGGTGCGAACGTCGCGGCCCTGCTCGCCGCGACGCCAGCGGGCGCGGCGCGCACCACCTTCCAGAACCAGATCAACACACTCGCCCCGCAGCATTACAGCCCGCGGTTCAGCGCGTGGAACGTGTCGGGCGATCTCACGCTGTCTTACGACTTCGCGGCGGACGTCCACGGCTACGCCTCCTATGCGCGCAGCTTCAAGTCGGGTGGGATCAACCTGTCGGGCCTGCCGCTCAACGCGACCAGCACCGGCGTCGACCTGACGACGCAGACCGTGAAGCCCGAAAAGGTCAACGCCTATGAGATCGGGCTCAAGACGCAGTTTCTCGACCGTCGGCTGACGCTCAACCTCGCCGGTTTCTGGACCGACATCACCGATTATCAAGCGACCGTGAACAACAATGCGATCAACGTGATCCGCGGGTATCTCGCCAATGCCGGCAAGGTGCGGTCGCGCGGGTTCGAGTTCGACTCGAGCTTCCG
Source organism: Sphingomonas sp. UYEF23 (assembly GCF_040546165.1). Lineage (NCBI taxonomy): Bacteria > Pseudomonadati > Pseudomonadota > Alphaproteobacteria > Sphingomonadales > Sphingomonadaceae > Sphingomonas > Sphingomonas sp. UYEF23. The sequence continues at coordinate 43,820 of NZ_JBEPNG010000001.1, forward strand.
TCCGAGCCGGCGTTTCTCGGTCTATGGCAACGGCGCTTATACCGACGCCAAATACGTCGACTTCAAGAACGCGCCATGCCCGCCCGAGCTTTCGGGCGGGAGCGCCGCCAGCGCGACCAACCCCGCGACCGCCGCCGGGGTCGCGGGGGGCGTCAGCCCGGCGGCGTGCGACATATCGGGGCAGCGGCTGCCGGGGATCTCGAAATGGTCCTTCTCGTACGGCGGCGAATACAATGTGCCGGTCGGCCGATCGGGCGGACAGGTCTATGTCGGGTATGACGGCAGCTATCGCTCGCGCTTCTCGTCCAATCCGTCGCCCTCGGCGTATACCTGGATCGGGGGCTATGCGCTTTCGAGCTTCCGGCTCGGATATCGCAAGACGGATTTCAACGTCTACGCCTGGGTGCGTAACGCGTTCGACCGGAAGTACTTCGAGCTGCTGTCGACGCAATCGGGCAGCACGGGGTTGATCGTCGGGCAACCGGGCGATCCACGGACGTTCGGGGGTACGATTTCCAAGACGTTTTGAGTTGCTCTCCCTCCCTTTCCCTCTCCCGCATGCGGGAGAGAGTGGCCGAGCGCAGCGAGGTCGGGTGAGGGCAGTGGGGCGAAGGTAGAGAAAACGCCGGTCGGCAAAGCCGCCGTCGGACGGGTTCGCCACGAGGGCGACCCGCCGGCCGATTTGGGCGATCCGCTGTGCGGACCGGCGGCCGGCACGGCCGCCTTCGCCCAAATGCAAACGTCCGGGCCGTTTCCGACCCGGACGCCTGCGTGACGATCGCTCGTCAGCCCCCATTTAGGCCTTCGCTGCCAGCCCTGCGGCGGCGCTGAAGGCCAGTCCCCGAACCCACGGCCGTTGCCTGTGTGTCAGTGACAAAAGCGTTACGAGCGCGTCGGGAGGTTGTCATGGGGAATGTGGCCGTTGCGAACCGATTGCGGCGCGGCTGTGGCGCTTGCGCAACAGCTGCGTCCTTGGGGCAAGCGGTTGCCAGCGCATCGGCCGCGTCCTAGAGCGCTCGCCATGATCCTCTCCCGCTATGAACGCATGATCGCCCGGCGCTATTTGCTGCCCGGCAAGGGCGAGGGGTTCATCTTCCTCGTCGCCGGTATCAGTCTTGTCGCCGTGATGCTCGGAGTCGCCGCGCTCGTCATCGTGATGAGCGTGATGAATGGCTTTCGCGCCGAGCTGTTCGACAAGATCGTCGGGCTCAACGGCCATGCCGTCGTCCAGGCGTACGGCGGCCAGATGCGCGACTGGCGTCAAGTCGTCGGGCTCGCCGAGACGACCAAGGGCGTGACCAGCGCAACGCCGCTGATCGAACAGCCGCTGATGGCGACCTATAACGGCCGCGTCGAAGGCGTGCTGGTGCGCGGGATGCGCGTGTCGGACATCCGCTCGAACAAGACGATCGGCAGCAAGGTCGTGATGGGCTCGCTGTCGTCGCTAATGCCGGGCAGCGGCCAGATCGCGATCGGCTCGGGGCTTGCCGACCAATTGGGCGCGGTCGTCGGCAGCCAGATCTCGCTGATCAGCCCGCAAGGGCAGACCACGCCGTTCGGCACGGTGCCGCGGATCGTCCAATATAACGTCGGCGCGGTCTTCACGATCGGCGTCTATGATTACGACAAGGCCTATATCATCATGCCGATGGAGGACGCGCAGACGCTCCTCATGCTCGGCGACTCGGTCAACATGATCGAGCTGCAAACGAGCAATGCCGATCAGGTCGGGCCGATCCTCGCCCCGCTTGCGAATAAGGTCGGCAAGATGGGGGTCATCCAGGACTGGCGGCAGATGAACGCGCAGCTGTTCGAGGCGCTTGCGGTCGAGCGCGTCGCGATGTTCACCGTGCTGTCGATCATCATCCTCGTTGCGGTGTTCAACATCCTGTCGTCGCTGATCATGCTGGTGCGCGCCAAGACCCGCGACATCGCGATCCTGCGCACGATGGGGGCGAGCAGGGGGGGGATGATCCGCATCTTCATGACGGTCGGCACGACGATCGGCGCGCTCGGCGTCGTCGCGGGGCTGATGCTCGGGTTCATCTTCCTCTATTTCCGCCAGAGCGTCGTCGATTTCGTCCAGCTCGTGACGGGTCAGAACCTGTGGGATCCCTCGATCCGCTTCCTGAGCGAACTGCCGTCGAAGACCGACCCGGTCGAAGTCACCGTCATTGCGCTGATGGCGCTGCTGTTCAGCTTCCTCGCCACGCTCTACCCCGCGCTGAAGGCGGCGAGCACCGATCCCGTCCAGGTTTTGCGTTATGAATAATCCGGTCCTCGGCGTCACCGGGCTGACGCGCAGCTTCGAACAGGGCGGGCAGACGATCGAGGTCTTGCGCGGCGTCGACCTGCAAGTCGGTGCGGGCGAGATCGTCGCGTTGCTCGGCCCCTCGGGCTCGGGCAAGTCGACGCTGTTGCAGGCGGTCGGGCTGCTCGAGGGTGGCTTTGGCGGCTCGATCCTGATCGATGGCGAGGAGACCGCGCGGCTCAATTCGGACGGTCGCACGCGCGTCCGGCGCGACAAGCTCGGCTTTGTCTACCAATTCCACCATTTGCTGCCAGACTTCAACGCGACCGAGAATGTCGTCCTGCCGCAGATGATCCGCGACAAGACGCGCGCAGAGGCCAACGAGCGCTCGACCGCCTTGCTAACCGCGCTCGGCCTCGGCCACCGCCTGACGCATCGCCCGAGCCAATTGTCGGGTGGCGAGCAACAACGCGTCGCGGTCGCGCGCGCGCTCGCCAATCAGCCGGCGCTGGTGCTGGCGGACGAGCCGACCGGCAATCTCGACGAGGCGACCGCCGACGTGGTGCTCGCCGAATTCCTGCGGCTGGTGCGCGGCGAGGGGACCGCCGCGCTCGTCGCGACGCACAACGAGCGGATGGCGCTCAAGATGGACCGTGTCGTGCGGCTGCACGAGGGGCGGCTGGCATGAGCTGGACCGACGCGCCGACGATGGTCGGGCGGCACGTCACGCTCCGCCCGACGCAGCCTGAGGATCGCGACGCGATCGTCGCGGCGGCGGCGGATGGGAAGATCAGCGAGCTGTTCTTCACCAACGTCTCGACGCTGACCGATCCCGAAGCCTTCATGGCGGCGCTCTTCAAGGAACGCGACTTCGGGCGGGCGATGCCGTTTACCGTGTGCACGCCCGACGGCCGCGTCGTTGGGCTCACGCGCTACATGCGGATGAGCGCAGGCCATAAGCGGCTCGAAATCGGCGGTACGTTCTACGCCAAGTCGGTCCAGCGCAGCGGGGTCAATACCGAGGCCAAGCTGCTGTTGCTGCGCCATGCCTTCGAGGTCCTGGGCTGCAACGCCGTCCAGATCCGCACCGACTGGTTCAACAAGCGCTCGCAGGCGGCGATCGAGCGGCTCGGCGCAAAGCGTGACGGGATCTTGCGCAACCACCAGGTGATGGATGGCCGGGTGCGCGATCTTGTGGTCTATTCGATCATCGCGAGCGAATGGGCCGGGGTCGAGCGCAATCTGTGCTTCCTGCTCGCACGCAACGAAGGGACATCCGCATGACCGAGATCACCGACCTCACCGTCAAGGCCGCCGATGGCTCGCCCATCGATCTCTCCACTTATGCCGGCAAGGTGCTGCTGATCGTCAACACCGCCTCGAAATGCGGGTTTACGCCGCAGTATGAGGGGCTCGAGGCGCTGCATCGCAAGTTCGCCGGGCAGGCCTTCGAGGTGCTTGGCTTCCCGTGCAACCAGTTCGGCGCGCAGGAGCCGGGCGATGCCGCCGAGATCGCCAATTTCTGCTCGCTGACGTATGACGTGACCTTCCCGGTGTTCGCCAAGATCGACGTCAACGGGGCGAACGCCGATCCCTTGTTCACCGAACTCAAGAAGCAGGCGCCGGGCCTGCTCGGCCTGCAGGGCATCAAGTGGAACTTCACCAAGTTCCTCGTCGGCAAGGACGGCCGCGTCGTCGAGCGCTATGCGCCGACGACCAAGCCTGCCGATATCGAGGCGGATATCGCGAAGCTGCTGTAGATTGGTTCGCGCGGAGGCGCGGAGAACGCAGAGATGGCGCGCTCCTAGCAAGCGACTGATAGACCCTCCCGTTTCAGGTAGGCGCGCGCCGCGCGTTTCAGTCTTCCGCTCTGCGTCCTCTGCGCCTCTGCGCGAACAAAACTTCTTATCCTCCCCTCGACGATATCCACCGCATTTTGCGAGTCACCGCCTTCCCTGAATCCGGCGCACCCCCCATAGTCACATCCATGTCGCATTCCGGTTTCGTCCCCCTTCGTATCTTCTCCTCCTTCACCATGCTCGACGGCGCGATCGAGCCCAAGGCCATCGCCAAGCGCGCGCAGGAACTCGGTTTCCCCGCCGCGGCGCTGACCGATCGCAACGGCCTTTATGCCGCGATGGCCTATTCCGACGCGGCGCGGGCGGCGGGCGTGCAGCCGATCATCGGCGCAATGCTTGGCGTGTGTCGCCCGGGGATGCCCGAGGGCATGACGCCGGTGCTCGACTGGATCGCGCTCTATGCGCAGGACGAGGTCGGCTATCAGAACCTGTGCGTGCTCGTCTCGCAGGCGCATCTCGATCGCCCGCTCGAACTCAACGCGCATGTCGATTTCGCGGCACTCGAGGGGCGCACCGACGGCCTTATCGCGCTGACTGCGGGCCGCGAGGGCGGGCTTGCCAAGCTGTTCGCCGAAGATCAGCCTGATCGCGCGCTGGCCTATTGCGAACGCCTCGAGACGCTGTTCCCCGACCGGCTCTATATCGAGTTGACGCGGCGCGGAGACGAGATCGAAACCAAGGCTGAGAACGCGCTGCTCGACCTCGCCTATGACCGCGATCTGCCGATCGTCGCGACCAACCCGTGCTGCTTTGCCGAGCCCGGCTTCAGCGAGGCGCACGACATCCTGCTGTGCATCGCCAGTTCGACCTACATTGCCAGCGAAGACCGCGTGCGGAGTTCTCCCAATGCGTGGATGAAGCCCGCCAAGGACATGCGCGCGCTGTTCTCCGATTTGCCCGAGGCGATCGACAACACATTGATCGTCGCGCAACGCTGCGGTGTCGCGGCGCCCAAGCGCAAGCCGATCCTGCCGAGTTTGGCGGGTGATCCGACGGCGGAAGCGGCGAAGCTGCGCGCGGATGCGCATGCGGGGTTGGAGCGACGGCTGGATCGGATTGCGGAACTCGCCGTATCTGCTCCCCTCCCGCCTGCGGGAGGAGCTGGGGGTGGGCGCCCGGCCTCCACAAGCGATACCGCAGCCGGAGAGCGCGAGCCCACCCCCAACCCCTCCCGCAAGCGGGAGGGGGGTGAAGAAGGGGGAGCCGAAGACTGGCGCGCCGTCTACCGCACCCGCCTCGATTTCGAGCTCGACGTCATCATCCAGATGGGCTTCCCCGGCTACTTCCTGATCGTCGCCGACTTCATCAAATGGGCGAAGGATCACGACATTCCGGTCGGCCCGGGCCGTGGCTCGGGCGCAGGTTCGGTCGTCGCCTGGGCGCTGACGATCACCGATCTCGATCCGATCAAGCTGGGGCTGCTGTTCGAGCGCTTCCTCAATCCGGAACGCGTGTCGATGCCCGACTTCGACATCGATTTCTGCGAAACCCGCCGCGGCGAGGTGATCCGCTACGTCCAGGAGAAATACGGCCGCGACCAGGTCGCGCAGATCATCACCTTCGGGCGCCTGAAGGCGCGCGCGGTGCTCAAGGACACCGGGCGCGTGCTGCAGATGGGCTATGGCCAGATCGACCGGCTCGCCAAGCTGATTCCGAACTTGCCCGCCGATCCGTGGACGCTGAAGCGCGCGCTCGACGGCGTGGTCGAGCTCCACGCCGAGTACAAGTCCGACAGCAACGTCCGCCATCTGCTCGACCTCGCGATGCAGCTTGAGGGCCTCCCGCGCCACAGCTCGACGCACGCCGCAGGCGTGGTGATCGGCGATCGCCCGCTCGCCGATCTCGTCCCGCTGTATCGCGATCCCCGCTCGGACATGCCCGTCACGCAGTTCGACATGAAATATGTCGAGGGCGCGGGCCTCGTGAAGTTCGACTTCTTGGGCCTCAAGACGCTCTCCGTCCTCAAGAAGGCGATCGACCTGCTCGCCGCGCGTGGCGTGGTGCTCGATCTCGACGCGCTCGAATGGGATGACGAGGGCGTCTACAAGCTGCTCCAGAAGGGCGACACGGTCGGCGTCTTCCAGCTCGAATCCGAGGGCATGCGGCGCACGCTGTCGGCGGTGCGGCCGTCGAATTTCGGCGACATCATCGCGCTCGTCTCGCTCTATCGCCCGGGCCCGATGGACAACATCCCGATGTTCGGCCGCCGCAAGAACGGGCTCGAACCGATCGAGTATCCGCATCCGCTGCTCGAGGGGATCCTGGCCGAGACCTACGGCATCTTCGTCTACCAGGAACAGGTGATGCAGGCCGCGCAGATCCTCGCGGGCTATTCGCTCGGGCAAGCCGACATGCTGCGCCGCGCGATGGGCAAGAAGAACCAGGCCGAAATGGACGCGCAAAGAGCCCATTTTGCCGAGGGGTGCCTGACGATCAACGGCATCAACGCCGCGAAGGCGAACGAGTTGTTCGACTTGATCGACAAGTTCGCCGGCTACGGCTTCAACAAGTCGCACGCCGCCGCGTACGCCTTGCTGTCGTACCAGACCGCTTGGCTCAAGGCGCATCACCCGCACGAATTCTTCGCGGCGTCGATGTGCTTCGATCTCACGCTGACCGACAAGCTCAGCATCTTCGTCGACGACATGCGACGGCTTGGCGTCAAGTTGCTGCCGCCGTGCATCCTGCGCAGCGAAGCCGATTTCACCGTCGAGGACAGCGGGGATGGGCTGGCGGTCCGCTATGCGCTCGCCGCGCTGAAATCGGTCGGCGAGGGGGCGATGGAGAGGGTTGTCGCCGAACGCGACGCGAACGGGCGGTTCGACTCGATCGACGACATCGCGCGCCGGATCGACCCGCGCGTCATGAACAAGCGCCAGCTCGAGACGCTCGCTGCGGCGGGCGCGTTCGACGGACTCAACGATAATCGCGCGGGGATCCTCGCTTGCGCCGAGACGATCCTGGCGACCGCCGCGCGGATCCACGAGCAGAAGACCAGCGGGCAGGGTGGTCTGTTCGGCACTGCGGAAGCATCCGAGCCGCCGATCAAGCTCCCGCTGTCGGCGCGCTGGACGCTTGCCGAGCGGATGGACCAGGAGCGCGACGCCTTCGGCTTCTATTTCTCGGCGCATCCGGTCGATCGCCACAGCCACCTCGCCAAGACGCACGGCGCGCGCAGCTTCGCGACGTTGGGCGAGCTCAACATCCCCGACGACGGGACGCGGACCGGCGCGACGATGGCGGCGTTGGTCGAGGATGCGCGCTGGCGGACATCGGCGCGTGGCAAGCGCTATCTGATGGCGACGCTGTCGGATCCGTCGGGGCAGTTCGTCGCGACGTGCTTTGACGATTCGGTCGCCGCCGATCTCGAGGAAGCGGCGCGCAACGGCGGATGCGGGCTGGTGACGGTCGAGCTCGATCGCCGTCCGGGCGAAGAGACTCCGCGTGTTTCGGTCAAGCGGATTCAGCCGTTCGAGGCGCTCGCCAACGATGCGCGCTTCAGCCTCGAGCTGACGATCGCCTCGCCCGCCGGCATGGCGTCGCTCGCGGCGATGATCGGCGATGCGCGCGGCGCACGTGGCGAGGTGTGGGCGACAGTCGCGGTTCCCGGGGGAAATACCGCGCGCGTTCTGCTCGGTCGCGACTTCCTGCTCGACGGCGAGCTTGTCGGGCGGATCGAAGCGCTGCAGGATGTCGGCAATGTGGTGCTGCGCACCAGCGGCGCGCAGCTGTCGCTGGTGGGTTGAGCTGACATAGCGCCCTCCCGCTTGCGGGAGGGCTGGGGAGGGGAGTGGTGAGAGCGGGCAGCGACATGCCCTCCCCCAGCCCCTCCCATAAACAGGAGTGGAGTCTGGAATGCTCGGTGGAATGCAGGATTTCGAATTGCGGGTGCCGCGGCTGCTCGATCATGCCGCGCGCGAGCATGGCGGGCGCGAGATCGTCACACGCTGGGCCGACGGTAGCGAAACGCGCAGCACCTGGGCCGGCGTCGCGCACGACGCCAAACGGCTGGCGCAAGCGCTCGAACGCCTCGGCATCGCCCCCGGCGACCGCGTCGCAACGCTCGGCATGAACCACGGATCGCATCTCGTCGCCTGGTACGGCGCGATCGGGATGGGCGGGGTGGTCCACACGATCAACCCGCGGCTGTTCGACGAACAGCTCGTCTACATCGCCAACCATGCCGAGGACCGCGTGCTGCTCTACGACAAGCAGTTCCAGCCGCTGGTCGATCGCCTCAAGCCGCTGTGGACGAGCATCGAGCACTATATCTGCTTCGACGACGGCGCGTTCGACGCGCTGCTCAACGCAGAGGACGGCGGCTATGCCTGGGTCGAGGGCGACGAGCGCGCGCCGTGCATGCTCTGCTACACCAGCGGCACGACGGGCAACCCCAAGGGCGTGCTCTACACGCACCGCTCGACGCTGCTCCACGCGATGCACGCCGCCTCGCCCGCGGTGATGACGCTGAGCGCGCGGTCGACCGTGCTGCCGATCGTGCCCCTGTTCCACGCCGCCGCCTGGGGGCTGTGCTTCGCCGCGCCGCTCGCGGGCACCAAGCTCGTCTTCTCGGCGGTCAACGATGCCGCGGTGCTGTGCGGCCTGATGAACCGCGAGCGCGTGACGCTGGCGGGCGGGGTGCCGACGGTGTGGCTCGCTTTGTTCCAGCATATCGACACGACCGGCGAGCTGCCGCGCACGCTCGAGGCGATCACCGTCGGCGGCTCGGCGGCACCGCGCGCGATGATTGCGCGCTTCCTCGATATGGGGATCAAGGTGATCCACCTCTGGGGCATGACCGAGACCTCGCCCGTCGCGACTGCCGCCGCACCGCCGGCCAATTGGGACGAATTGTCGCGCGACGACCAGCTCGACCTGCTCCAGAAGCAAGGCAGCATACCGTTCGGGATCGAGCTGCGCGTGCTCGACGACGATGACCGGGAGCAGCCGCGCGACGGCGTGTCCTCGGGGCGGCTGCAAGTCCGCGGGCCGTGGATCGTCCAGCGCTATTTCGGTGCGGAGGAGGACGCGGTCGACGCCGATAACTGGTTCGACACCGGCGATGTCGCCGTTCTCCATCGTGATGGCACAATGCAGATCACCGATCGCGCCAAGGACGTGATCAAGTCGGGCGGCGAGTGGATCTCGTCGGTCGACCTCGAGAACGCCGCGGTCGGCTGCCCCGGCGTCGCCGAAGCCGCCGCGATCGGGATCTATCATCCGAAATGGGACGAGCGCCCGCTGCTGGTGGTCGTGCGCAAGCCCGACAGCATGGTGGAAGCTGCCGCGATTCGCGCGCATTTGGGCGAGCATGTCGCGAAATGGTGGCTGCCCGACGAGATCGTGTTCGTCGACGACCTGCCGCACACCGCGACGGGCAAGATCCTCAAGACCGCGCTGCGCGCGCGCTTCAAGGATCATGTGCTGGCGGGGTGAAGCTGGGCCTGCGCCCGCGAGCTCCCCTAACTCTCGCTTCCCCGGCGCAGGCCGGGGCCCAGGAGTAGAGCGAGCGAAGGCGTGCGGTGTGTTCGAGGCGACGGCCCTAACGCGCGATCTGCACGACCTTATCCCGCGCGGCCGTTGGCCTTGCCGTCCTCGGGCGTGATCGTCGTCCGGATCGAAAGCACGCGTGCCGCCCCCTCGGCAGGGAGCGCCACCGCGTTCGCGCTCGCATTGGGCGTGGCCCGGACCGCGATCTGCCCGCGCGCGTCGACCAGCGCGAGCACCGCGGCACGGTCGGGCAGGCGATGCTTGACGCGGCTCATCCGAACAAATCCCCCTGCGGCCCCGCCGGGGGGCGGAACAGGTCGCTGCGTAGCGCAATCCGCTCGACATTCATGCCATGTTTGCGACACGCGATCTGGAAGCGCGTCCGCATCAGCTCCGCCCACGGCCCGCTGCCGCGCATCCGCGTGAAGAAACCCGGATCGTTCTCGCGCCCGTCGCGGATCGAGGCGATGATCGCCATCACCTTGCTCGCGCGGTCGGGAAAATGCGCGTCGAGCCACGCCTTGAACAGCGGCGCCACCTCCCACGGCAACCTTACCGGGATGAACGACACCGAGCGCGCACCCGCCTCGGCCGCGCGCTCGATCAGCTGTTCGATCTCGTGATCGGTGATCGCCGGGATCACCGGGGCGATCGAGACATGCGTCGGGATCCCCGCCGCGACGAGTGCGCGCACCGCCGCCAGCCGCCGCGTCGGGGCAGGCGCACGCGGCTCGAGCGTCATCGCGATCTTCGGGTCGAGCGAGGTGAGCGAGATCGCCACCGCCGCCAGCCCCTTCGCCGCCATCGGCGCGAGCACATCGATATCGCGCACGACGCGGTCGGACTTGGTCGTAATCGTCAGCGGGTGGTTGGTTTCGGCGAGTACATCGAGGCAGGCGCGCGTGATCTGCCAGTCGGTCTCGATCGGCTGATACGGATCGGTATTGGTCCCAAACGCGATCGGCTGCGCGACATAGCCGCGCTTGCCGAGTTCGGCGCGGAGCAATGCGGCGGCATCGGGCTTGGCGAACAGCTTGCTCTCGAAATCGAGCCCTGGCGAGAGATCGTGGAAGGCGTGGGTCGGCCGCGCGAAGCAGTAAATGCAGCCATGCTCGCACCCGCGATACGGATTGATCGAGCGGTCGAAGCCGATGTCGGGCGAACTGTTGCGGCTGATGATCGTCCGCGCGCGCTCGATTGTCACGGTGGTTCGCAGGCGCGGCGGCGCGCCGTCGATCGCAAAGCTATCATCGAGCCAGTCGCCATCGGCCTCGCGCGCTGGCAGGTTGAAGCGCTGGCTCTCGCGATTGAGCGTCGCACCGCGACTGGGGCGTTTGTCGGCCATTGACGCTGTCTAGCAAGTGCACCAGAACACAACAAGAACGACGTTAGGGGGACGGACATGGCACGATTGAACTATCTCGAGCTGCCGGTGCGCGACACCGCGACCGCCAAGGCTTTCTATTCGGCGGCATTCGGCTGGCAATTCAGCGATTTCGGGCCGAGCTATGCCGCGACGACGACTGGCGATACCGAGATCGGGTTCCAGGCCGACCCGGCCGAGGCTACCGCTGCGGCGCTCGCGGTGATCGCGGTCGACGATCTCGAAGCGACCGAGGCTGCAATCCGCGCGGCAGGCGGGGAGATCACGCGCGCGGCGTTCGATTTTCCCGGCGGGCGCCGCTTCCATTTCCGCGATCGTTCGGGGCACGAACTTGCCGTCGCGCGCTACGATGGCTGACGGAGTTCCGCTGAGCGTGTCGAAGCGGTGTTGGCCCTTCAATGCGCGGAAGAAGGACAGCCCTTCGAAAGGCTCACCGTTCGCGCAGGCGCGGCATCAATTCGACGAAATTGCAGGGCTTGTGCCGAGAGTCGAGCTGGCTCGCGAGGATACCGTCCCAGCCATCCTTCACCGCGCCGGTCGAGCCCGGTAGCGCGAAGATATACGTCCCACGCGTCACGCACGCACACGCGCGCGACTGGACGGTCGAGGTGCCGATCGTCTTGAAGCTCAGCCAACGGAACAGTTCGCCGAACCCGGGGATCAGCTTGTCGGCAACGCGCTCGATCGCCTCGGGCGTAACGTCGCGCCCGGTCACCCCGGTGCCGCCGGTCGAGATGATGCAGTCGACCGCCGGATCGTCGATCCAGCGGTGCAGCGTCGCCACGAGCAGATCGGCATCGTCCTTGACGATCTCGCGCGCCGCCAGAACGTGGCCCGCGTCGGTCAACCGCGCGACGAGCGTGTCGCCCGAGCGATCATCGGCCAGGCTGCGCGTGTCGGAAACGGTGAGAACGGCAATCCGGACGGGAAGAAACGTCGCGCCTTCGTCAATTGGCACTGGCGACCGCCTTGTTGGGAAGGCTCGCCGAAGCACGATAGCCGTTGCTCGAGGTCAGCCGCACCGCCGCCGCCCCGGGCAGACCGGGGAAGCGCGGCCACATGCCCTGCGCGAGCGCCGCGCGGCTGACCGAAGCCGGCTTGCCGGTTTGCGCTTCATAGACCCAGTAATTGCGCAGCACGGTGGTGACGTAGCCACGCGTCTCCCAATAGGGGATCGATTCGATATAGAGCAGCGGATCGCCGCCATCGCGCGTCTGTGCGTTCCACAGCTCGACTGGGCCGGGACCGGCATTGTAAGCCGCGATGACTTTCGGGAGCAGACCCTCGGTGCACCGCTGGTCGCGCAATTGCTCGAGATAGCTTTGGCCGACTTCGAAATTGGTGCCGGGGCGCGACAGTGCGCTGCGGTCGAAGCTGCGGCCCTGCTTGCGCGCGATGTCGGTCGCGGCGCGCGGCATTACCTGCATCAAGCCGTAAGCGCCCGCTGGACTCACCACATCGGTGCGGAAGCGCGATTCCTGGAGCGTGTGCGCAAACACCAGCGCCTTGTCGACGCGCCAGCCACCATCGGGCGCCCAGTTCGGCGCAGGGAAACGCGCCTCGAGCGGCGGCGTCGCGCCGACCGGTCCGTTATGCGACAGCCAGACCTGCGTTGCGGGCAGATCGAGCGCCGCCGCCACGCGGACCAGCGCAGGATATTCCGAGGGATCGCCGATCCGCGCCTGCTGGCGGATCACCGCATCGGCGAGGCCGTTCTCGCCGATCTCGACCAAGGCGGCCGCGACGCGGACGTTGGGACGACGCCCGACCTGCTGCCAGTCGCTCGTGCCCGACAGCGTCGCCGCGCGGTTGGGGGCGTCCTTGATGCCGAGCGCCTGGCGCGCGAGCAGGCCGTAAAAGGTCTCGCGATATTGCGCGGCGTTCTTGAGGCGGTTCTCGATCCGGTCGGGACGGCCGCACTGCATGTCGGCGCGCGCGGTCCAATAGAGCCCGGCGGCGCGCAGTTCGATATCGCTCGCACGCGCGGCGACGCTCTGGAAGAGATCGCCCGCGGCGGCGCAATCGCGCTGCCGCCACGCGGCGAGCGCACCGACCCACACCGCTTCGACCGCGAAATCGCCGTAGCCGCTGCCCGCGCGCGCCGCCATCGTGCGGGCGTTGGCGTCGTCGCCGGCAAGATAATACATCCAAGCGATCTTGCGTTGCCACTCGGTGACCGAATCCGACGACAGGCCGGGGGTCGATTCGAGCAACTGCTGGGCTTCGAAGCCGCGATCTTCCTTGATGAAGGGCTGCATCTTGAGCGCCAGCTCGACCGCAAGCATGTCGCCAGTGCCGAAGCTCTTGGCGCGCTTGCGGGCCGGTGCGCCGTCGATCCAGCGCAGCGCACGCGCCTCGGGCAGGGGTGGCAGGCCGACGCCGCCGCGCGACGCCGCCATCGTCAGGATCTGCTTGGCCTGCGGGAGCTCGGGCGCATCGGCGAGCAGCTTCATCAGCGGGTCGAGATCGGCCTTGGGCGAGCCCTTGGCGGTGAGCAGTTCGGCCTCGGCGATCGCGTGGAGCGGCCCCGGCTTGAGCGAGGCCAGGAGGAGCTGCGCATCCTGCCACTTCTGCGCGCGGATATTGGCGAACACCGCGCGATAGGCATCGCGCTGTTCGGCGTCGAGCTGCGTCGGGATGATGCTGCGTTGGCTGGTCTGGACCGACGCCATCGGCGGTTCGCCCGCTGCCTGTGCGATGCCCGGCACCGCCAGGATAAGAGCGGTGAGAAGAACCCGCTTTGCGCTCATGCGCTCAACCCCGCGATCAACATTTGTAAATCCTTCCACGCCCGGGCCTTGTCGGCCGGGCGTTCCAGCAACAGCCGCGGATGGAAACTGGCCACCACATCGACCGTTACCGCTGGCATGCCATCTTCTAGGTTAATTGGGTGTAAACTGCCGCGGGCATGTGCGACGTCCATCCCCGTCAGCGCACGGCTCGGCGCATTTCCCAGCACGAGCAGCCGCATCGGCTTCACCAAGGCGACGTGATGCCGCGCAACCTCGACGATCCGTTGCTCGATCTCGGGGGCGATCCGCCCCGCGGTCGGGCGCTTGCTGCACATCGGAACGATGTAGACCGATTCGCGACTCCGCCCGATCGCGGCGAGCATCCGGTCGAACAGTTTGCCCACTGGCCCGCCGAACAGGCTTCCCGAGTCGCCATCTTCGCGATCGGGCACGTCGGTCAAAATCATGATGTCGGCGGACGGATCGCCCGACGCGCCGATCGGATCGCCGCGCCAGTCGGCCTCGGGCGCATCGGCACCGGCGCGCCACGTGAGGAAATCCTCGAGCGTGCGCGGCAGCGGCAGCACGACCGGTTCCGCTACGGCGGCAACGCGTGCGCGCTGCTTGGGGACGACGACCGGGGAGACCGGGGCAGCGGTCCAATCGCGCGGTGCTTCGTCGACCAGCGAATCGATGCCGGCGTCGCGCCACCATTCGAGCGCGCTCGCCGCGGCCATCCGCCAGTCGATATTTTGGTCAGCCCCCATATATGCCTATAGCTACCATGTTGACGCGAAGGTCAATTCGCTGGCACGCGCAGCAGGACAGGAAGTGCCGCGCGCGCGACGAGACCGATGCGAAGGCGCCCCGGATGGAGAAGTACCGTGAGTGAAGGCGAAAACCATCGCGAGTCCATGCCGTACGATGTGGTCATCGTCGGCGCCGGCCCCTCGGGCCTGTCGGCTGCGATCCGGCTGAAACAGGTGGCCGCCGAGAAGGGCGCCGATCTCTCGGTCTGCGTGCTCGAAAAGGGCTCGGAAGTCGGCGCGCACATCCTTTCGGGCGCGGTCATCGATCCCAAGAGCCTCGACGAATTGCTGCCGAACTGGCGCGAGGACGGCTGCCCCCTCGCCGAGGTGCCCGTCACCGAAAACCACCATTGGGTGCTGAGCAAGGGTGGGAAGCGCAACCTGCCGCATTTCCTCACGCCGTCGTTCATGCACAACAAGGGGACCTATACCGGCAGCCTCGGCAATCTGTGCCGCTGGCTCGCGGGCAAGGCCGAGGAGCTCGGCGTCGAGATCTTCCCCGGCTTTGCCGCCGCCGAAATCCTTTATAACGACCACGGCTCGGTTAAGGGCGTCGCGACCGGCGACATGGGCGTCGCACGCGATGGCTCGCACAAGGGCGATTACACGCCGGGTCTCGAGCTCCACGCGAAATACACCTTCTTCTCGGAAGGCTGCCGCGGGCATCTGTCGAAGCAGCTGATCCGCAGCTTCGATCTCGCCAAGGACAGCGACCCGCAAGTCTATGGCCTCGGCGTAAAGGAATTGTGGGACATCGACCCCGCGCTCCATTCGCCCGGCCGCGTGATCCACACGCAGGGCTGGCCGCTCAGCGAGACGCACGGGTCGAACGGCGGCGGCTGGATCTATCACCAGGCCAATGGCCAGGTGTCGATCGGCTTCGTGACGTGGCTCAACTACACCAATCCGTATCTCTCGCCGTTCCAGGAGATGCAGCGCTGGAAGACGCATCCCGAGATCGCCGCTTTGCTCAAGGGCGCCAAGCGCGTCAGCTACGGCGCGCGCGCGATCAGCGATGGCGGGCTGCAGTCGATCCCCAAGCTGGTGATGCCCGGCGCGGCGCTGATCGGCGACAGCGCGGGCTTCCTCAACGTGCCGCGGATCAAGGGCACGCATACCGCGATGAAATCGGGCATGCTCGCCGCCGAGGCCGCCGCCGATGCGATCCTCAGCCAGCGCGAACATGACGAGCTCGCCGCCTATCCCGCGGCGTTCGAGCAGAGCTGGGTCAAGAAGGAGCTGTCGGTCGTCCGCAACGTCGTGCCGCTGGTCAAGAAGTTCGGCGATTTCGTCGGCTCGGGGCTTGCCGGGATCACGATGTGGCTCGAGCATTGGGGCCTCAAGGTGCCCTTCACGCTGCACCATCACCCCGATCACGAGAGCCTGTGGCGCAAGGACCAGGTCCAGCCGATCGTCTATCCCAAGGCCGACGGCGTGCTGACCTTCGATCGTCTGTCGTCGGTGTTCATCTCGAACACCAATCACGAGGAGGACCAGCCGGTCCATCTGACGCTCAAGGATCCCGACGTCCCGGTGAAGCACAATCTGCCGCTGTATGACGAGCCCGCGCAGCGTTACTGCCCGGCGGGCGTGTACGAGATCGTCGGCGAGGAAACCGGCGATCCCAAGTTCGTGATCAACGCGCAGAATTGCGTCCACTGCAAGACCTGCGACATCAAGGACCCGACGCAGAACATCAACTGGGTCGTGCCCGAAGGGGGCGGGGGCCCCAACTACCCCAATATGTAAGGCGCGCCGGGCAAGACGCAGCGAAGCTGCGTCGCGCCTCAAGGCGCGCCCGGCCGGCGGCGCCTTAAGCGCCGTCCGACGACGCGGCTTCGCCGCGGCGCTCTCAACCGGACGAAGCGAATGATCACCGAAACCGCCCCCGCCAAGATCAACCTCGCGCTCCACGTCCGCGCGCGTCGGAGCGACGGCTATCACGAGCTCGAAACGCTGTTCGCCTTCGTTGCCGATGGCGACACGGTGACGCTCGCCCCCGGGCCACTCTCGCTGGCGATCACCGGGCCGTTCTCGGAAGGCTTGAGCGGCGAGGGCGACAATCTCGTGCTCCGCGCCGCGCGCGCGTTCGCCGCGGCGTTCGATCTGCCAGAGGGCGGCGCCTTCACGCTCGACAAGCATTTGCCGGTCGCCTCGGGGATCGGCGGCGGTTCGGCCGATGCTGCGGCGGCGCTCCGCGCGCTCGCCCGCGCCAATGATATCGCGATCGACGATCCCAAGCTGTTCGATATCGCGGCCGCGCTCGGCTCCGACGTTCCGGCGTGCCTGCTCGGCCGCACCGCGCTGGGGCAGGGGCGGGGCGAGCGCCTCGTCCCGCTCGACGGCCCCAGCGGAATGCCGGTGCTGCTCGTCAATCCCGGCGTGGCGGTGTCGACCGCCGCGGTGTTCAAGGCCTGGGACGGCTTCGATCTCGGCGCGATGCCCGAGGGCGATGTGTTCGACGTCGCGCTCGCCGCGCGCAACGACCTCGAGCCCCCCGCCCGCCGGCTCGCGCCCGAAATCGACGGAGTGCTCGCGCTGCTCGCCGAGGGGACGCCGTTGCTCGCGCGCATGTCGGGTTCGGGCGCGACGTGCTTCGCGCTTTACGCCACCACCGCCGAGCGCAGCGCCGCCGCCGAGCGGATCCGCGCTGCGCAGCCCGGCTATTGGTGTCTCGAAACGACACTCGCGTGACGGATCGCCGCGTCATTCTGGGACAAGCGCACGCGGGTCAGCGCCAAAACCGGCGGAAAACCGCGATTGGCGCGCCGCTTGCTATGCTAGGGCAAGATGGGTCCGCCGCCCCCCTGCGGAGCGCCCGTTGATGGTCCATGGCTCAGCCTTGCGCCATTCCCCGGCCGGGGTGGTGACATCCATGTCATCCCCCCGGTCGTGACCATATGACGCGCCCCCACATCCTCTCCGGCAAACCCGGCGGCATCTTGCTGATCTGCGATCACGCGTCGAACGCGGTTCCCGACGGTATCGATCTCGGCATCGCGCCGGCCTTGCTCGAAAAGCATATCGCGATCGACATCGGCACCGCCGCGCTCACTCAAGCGCTTGCGGCGGAACTGGGCACGCCTGCCTTGCTCGCCACGCTGTCGCGGCTGGTGATCGACCTCAATCGTCCGACCGACCATCCCGGTCTGATCCCGCTCGCGAGCGACGGCCACGCCATTCCCGGAAATGCCACGGCAGACCGCACGGACCGGATCGCCCGCTTCTATACGCCCTATCACGACGCGCTCGCCGCGCTGATCGTCGAGACGCAGCCCACGCTCATTGCGGCGATTCACAGCTTCACGCCGCGGCTCGAACACGGTGACGGTGCGCCCCGCCCGTGGGAGATCGGCATCCTGTCGAACACCGATCGCCGCGCAGCCGACCTAGCGCTACCGCTGCTCGCAGCGCAGGGTCTCGTCACTGGCGACAACGAGCCCTATTCGGGGCAATTGCTCAACGCGACGCTCGACCGCCACGGCGAGGGCAATGGCATTCCGAGCCTGTCGATCGAAATCCGCAACGATCTCATCGCCGACCCGGCAGGCGTAGATCGCTGGACCGCGATCCTCGCGCCAATCTTGCGTGAAATCAGCAACAGACTTGCGTCGAGCGACCATCCTACGCAATAGGCTGTCGCCATGACTCGCACCTTCGACAAATCCAAGCTCCCCAGCCGCCATGTCTCCGTCGGCCCCGAGCGCGCCCCGCACCGCAGCTATTATTACGCGATGGGAATTGCCGAGGAGGATATCGCCAAGCCGTTCGTCGCGCTTGCCTCCGCCGGCAACAACTCCGCACCGTGCAACACCACGCTCGATGCGCAGGCCGATGCCGCGCAGGCGGGCGTCATCTCGGGCGGCGGCATGCCGCGGCGCTTCAACACGATCACCGTCACAGACGGCATCGCGATGGGGCATCAGGGGATGAAATCCTCGCTCGTCAGCCGCGAAGTGATCGCCGATTCGGTCGAGCTCTCGGTCCGCGGGCATTGCTACGACGCGCTGGTCGGCTTTGCCGGCTGCGACAAATCGCTCCCCGGCATGATGATGGCGATGCTCCGCCTCAATATCCCGAGCATCTTCGTCTATGGCGGCTCGATCCTGCCGGGCAGCTATCACGGCAAGGACGTCACCGTTGTCGACGTGTTCGAGGCGGTCGGGCAATACGCCGCCGGCTCGTGCCCGCTGCAGGAATTGATCGAGCTCGAAAAGGTCGCGTGCCCCGGCCACGGCGCGTGCGGCGGCCAGTTCACCGCCAACACCATGGCGTGCGTCGGCGAGGCGATCGGCCTGTCGCTGCCCAATTCGAACATGATGCCCGCGCCGTATCGCGGCCGCGACGAGATCGCGCGCGCCGCTGGCGACCAGGTGATGGAGCTCGTCGCGCGGGGCATCCGCCCGCGCGACATCTGCACGCGCGAGGCATTCATCAACGCAGCGCGCGTCGTCGCGGCGACCGGCGGCTCGACCAACGCCGCGCTGCATCTGCCCGCAATGGCGAACGAGGCAGGGATCGACTTCGACCTGTTCGACGTGGCGGAAGCTTTCAAATCAACGCCGTACATCGCCGACCTCAAGCCCGGTGGTAAGTATGTGGCCAAGGACATGTACGAGGCCGGCGGCGTCTACATGCTGATGAAGACGATGCTCGCGGGCGGGTTCCTCGACGGCAATTGCCTGACCGTTACCGGCAAGACGCTCGGCGAGAATATCGATCAAGTCACCTGGAACCCCGACCAGAAGGTCATCTACGACGTCAAGGCGCCGCTCTCGGCGACCGGCGGCGTGGTCGGCCTTCGCGGATCGCTCGCCCCCGATGGCGCGATCGTCAAGGTCGCGGGCATGCACCGGCTCCAGTTCACCGGCCCGGCGCGCGTGTTCGATTGCGAGGAAGACTGTTTCGCCGCGGTCGAGGCACGATCGATCAACGAGGGCGAAGTGCTCGTGATCCGCTACGAAGGCCCCAAGGGCGGCCCCGGCATGCGCGAAATGCTGTCGACCACCGCCGCGCTCTACGGTCTCGGCATGGGCGAGAAGATCGCGCTGATCACCGACGGCCGTTTCTCCGGCGCGACGCGGGGTTTCTGCATCGGCCATGTCGGGCCCGAAGCCGCCGACGGCGGTCCGATCGCGCTGATCGAGGACGGCGATTCGATCCGGATCGACGCCGAGGCCGGCACGATCGATCTCGATGTCCCCGCCGATGTCCTCGCCGCGCGGAAAGCGGCGTGGCAGGCGCGCGTCAACGATTATCAGTCGGGTGTGTTGTGGCGCTATGCCAAAACCGTCGGCCCGGCGTATAGGGGCGCGGTCACGCACCCAGGAGCCAGTGCCGAAACCCATGTCTATGCGGATATCTAGCGCAGCATTGCTGCTCCTCGCGCTCGCGGCTTGCGGCGAGCCGCAGACCGACAAGGCGACGCTCGCCAAGGTCGAGGCCGAGCAGCGCGCGCGCCAGGACGATAGCGGCAATATCGTCTGCGCGCAGCGTGGCTCTGTCGATTTCGCGCGCGTCTGCACGGTCGATCGCACGCAGAGCGCCGACGGGCTGGTGTTGACGCTGCGCCATCCCGACGGCACCTTCCACCGCTTGCTCGTGACGCGCGACGGCCGCGGCGTTATCGCAGCCGACGGCGCCGAGAAGGCCATGGTCAGCGTGATCGGCAGCGGCGAGATCGAAGTCGCGCTCGGCGGCGATCGCTATCGTTTGCCTGCAACGGTCAAGGGCAAGGCCGCCACGGCGTCATGATCCGAAGCGACGGGCAGCCGATCGTCGGCGCGGCAGCGATGCGCGCCGTCGAGCAGCGCGCGATCGATGCCGGCACCAGCGTCGAAGCGCTGATGGAGCGGTCCGGAGCGGCCGTCGCCGAAGCTGTGCGGCGGCTTGCGGGCGGCGCGCCAGTCCTGCTGCTGTGCGGACCGGGCAATAACGGCGGTGACGGCTATGTCGCGGCGCGGCTGCTCAAGGCGAACTGGCTCGACGTCCGCTTGGCCGCGCTGAGCGCCCCGAAGACAGAGGCCGCAAAGGCCGCACGCGCCGGATGGGAAGGGCCGGTCGAGGATTTCGCGGCGCTTGCCCCCGACGCCAGCCACGGCGCGGTGCTGGTCGATGCGCTGTTCGACACCGGCCTCACGCGACCGCTCGCGGCGGAGACGGCGGCGCTGCTCGCCACGCTGACCCGCCACGCGCATCTCGCGATCACCGTCGATGTGCCGAGCGGGGTCGATACCGATACCGGCGCGATACTCGGGGAAGCGGAGATTGCGCCCTATGCGCTGACGCTCGCACTCGGTGCGCTGAAACCTGCACATATCCTTCAACCCGCTGCGGTTTTGTGCGGCGCGGTGCGCGTGCTCGACATCGGGCTCGACGCGACCGCAAGCCACGACTGGACGCTCGCGCGACCCACGCTCGCGCAGCCGACCCCGGCGATGCACAAATATTCGCGCGGTCTCGTCGTTGTGATCGGCGGCGCGATGCCCGGCGCTGCCGCGCTCGCAGCAAGCGCCGCCATGCACGTCGGCGCCGGCTACACTGCGCTGCTCGGCGCGGCGCCCGACATGCCGCACGCGCTCGTCCAGCGCGCCTGGTCGCCCGAGGCATTGGCCGCAACGCTCGATGGCAAGAAGCACGACACTACCGCGATCATCGTCGGCCCCGGGCTCGGCAAAGGCGCGGACGCCGCCGAAAAGCTCGAGCACGCGCTGGCGAGCGGCTATCGCCTCGTGATCGACGGCGACGCACTTCACCAACTCGACGACACAATGTTCGAACGGATCAAGGCGCGCGACGCCGACGCTCTCGTCGTGCTCACCCCGCATGCCGGCGAGTTCCGCGCCATCTTCGGCGCCTATACCGGCAGCAAGATCGACGCCGCCCGCGCCGCCGCCGCGCGCTCCGGCGCGATCGTCGTATTCAAGGGCCCCGACACCGTGATCGCCTATCCCGACGGCCGCACGCGCATCGCGACGCACGCCAATCCCTGGCTCTCGACCGCCGGCACCGGCGACGTCCTCGCCGGCGCGATCGGCGCGATGCTCGCCAGCGACGCGCCGCACCCGGTCGAGGCAGGGGTCTGGCTCCATGCCGAAGCCGCGCGGCGGCTCGGTGCGGCATTCCTCGCCGATGATCTGGCGATAGAACTTTCCAAAGTAAGGGGCGCCCTGTGAGCGACGTCATCGTTCGAGTAGCGGCCCGCGGCGACGGCATCACCGCCGATGGCCGCCACGCCGCCTATGCCGCCCCCGGCGACACGCTGACCGCCGACGATGTCGTCGTGCCCGGCCCACATCACCAGACCCCGCCATGCCGCCACTTTCCCGTTTGCGGCGGCTGCCAGCTCCAGCATCTCGACGATGCGAGCTACGCCGATTTCCTCACCGACCGCATCGCCGGCGCGCTCGCCGCGCAAGGGTTGACCGCCCCGATCCGCCCACCCGCGCTTTCCCCCTCGCATACTCGCCGCCGCGCGACTCTGCATGCCGAGGCGAAGGGCGGGGGGCTCCAGCTCGGCTTCAGCGAGCAAGCGAGCCACGCGATCGTCGACCTGCGCGAATGCTGGATCCTGACGCCACGCTTGTTCGCGCTCGTCGCCCCCTTGCGCAAACTGCTCGCCCGCGCTCTGAAGGGCCGCGCGCGCGTCCATCTGACCGAGCTCGACCAGGGCATCGACGTGCTGATCGAAGGCACGATCGCCGACGGCCTCGCGATCGCCGAGGCGATCACTGCCTTCTGCAGCGCGAACGGTGTCGCCCGCTTCGCGATCGACGACGGGATCGGGCCGGAGACGCGCTGGGAGCCCGAGGCGGTGACGATCACGCTCGGCGGTGTCGCAGTGCCGTTCCCCGCTGGCAGCTTCCTCCAAGCGACGCAGGAGGGCGAGGCGGCGCTCGTCGCGGCGGTCCGCGAAGCGATCGGCGATGCCAGGATCAGCGCCGATCTGTTCGCCGGGCTCGGCACCTTCGCGTTGTCGCTGCCGGGGAAGGTCTATGCCGCCGAGGCCGGACGCGACGCGATCTTCGCGCTCAAGGCGGGCGCGGCGCAAGCGGGAAGGGCGGTGTTCGCCGAGCATCGCGACCTGTTCCGTCGCCCGCTGACCTCGGCCGAGTGCGACCGCTTCGCCGCGATCGTGCTCGATCCGCCCCGCGCCGGCGCGAAGGAGCAGATCGCGCAGCTGGCTGGCTCCAAGGTGCCGGTGATCGCCTATGTCTCATGCAATCCCAGCAGTTTCGCGCGCGATGCTGAGATCCTGTCGAAAGGTGGCTACATTCTCGACTGGATCCTGCCCGTCGGCCAGTTCCGCTGGTCGACGCATGCCGAGCTTGCCGCGCGGTTCAGCCGTCAGGGATAATCCGCGCGGAGAAAGTACAGGCCGTCGGGCGGCGCATTGAGCCCGAGCCGGGTGCGGTCGCACGCGGCGAGCGCTGACGCCATGTCGTCGGGCGACCATTTGCCGAGACCAACGAGCGATAGGCTCCCGACCATCGAGCGCACCTGATGATGCAGGAACGATCGCGCCGAGGCGAATACGCTGATCCGATCGCCATCCGCGACGACATCGAGCCGATCGAGCGTCCGCACCGGGCTGTCGGCCTGGCAATGCGCCGCGCGAAAGGTGGTGAAGTCATGCCGCCCGACCAGATGCGCCGCCCCCTCGGCCATCGCCGCGGCATTGAGCGGCGCGGGAACGCGCCACGCCAGCCCGCGCTCGACCGTCAGTGGCGCGCGCCTCGTGACGATCCGGAATTCGTAATGCCGCCGGATACACGAAAAACGCGCGTGCCAGTCGTCGGGCACGACCTCGCAATCGACGATCGCGACCGGATCGGGACGGACCAGCGCGTTGAGCGCTTCCATAAGCCGGAACGGGGTGATCTCGCGCGCGACATCGACATGCGCGCGCATGCCGAGCGCGTGAACTCCGGCATCGGTCCGCCCGGCCGCCTGGACCGCGACGGTCTCGCCGGTTACGGCATGGACCGCGCGCTCGATCGAGGCCTGGACGCTCGCGCCATTGTCCTGCCGCTGCCAGCCGACGAACGGGCGCCCGTCATATTCGACCGTCAGCGCAAAGCGCGTCAAAGCTGCGTGCCCGCAGGTATGGGGAAGCCGCGGAGGAGCTCGGCAGCGGTCATCACGCCACGCCCTGCGCGCTGGAGCAGCGTCGGCCGGATCGCGCCGTCGGCACAAGCGATGGTGAGGCGGTCGTCGATCACCACGCCGGCACTACCCCCGCCGTCACCCCAGCGAAAGCTGGGGTCTCCCCGGTCGGGCGCGCTGCCCGTTGCCGGGAGATCCCAGCTTTCGCTGGAATGACGGATATCCGCTGCAAGGACCTTGATCCGCTCGCCCTGAAACTCGAAAAACGCCCCCGGCACTGGATTGAACCCACGCACCTGCCGCTCGACCGCAGCGCCGTTCTGCGTGAAATCGAGCCGCGCCTCGGCCTTGTCGATCTTGGCGGCATAGGTCACGCCGTCCTCGGGCTGTGGCACCGGCGGATAGCCGGCAAGGTCGGCGAGCACCGCCACCATCAACCGCGCGCCCATTGCGCTCAGCTCGTCGGCCAGCGCACCCGCCGTCTTGCCGTCGACCGGCGTCGCATCGCGCAACAGCACCGGCCCGGTATCGAGCCCGGCCTCCATCTGCATGATGCACACACCCGTGTCCGCATCGCCGCCAAGGATCGCCCGCTGGATCGGCGCCGCCCCGCGCCAGCGCGGCAGCAGCGAGGCGTGGACGTTGAGACACCCGTGCGCCGGCGCATCGAGCACCGCGCGCGGCAGGATCAACCCGTACGCCGCGACCACCGCGATGTCCGCGCCAAACCCAACGAACTCGGCCTGCGCTTCGGCATCGCGCAGCGACACCGGCGTCCGCACCGCGATCCCCAGCGCCTCGGCGCGCGCCTGGACGGGCGAGGGGGTGAGCGCCTTGCCACGCCCGGCGCGCCGCGGCGGCTGGCTGTATGACGCGACGACGTCGTGCCCGGCATCGACCAGCGCCTGCAGCACCGGGACCGAGAAATCGGGCGTGCCCATGAAGAGTATCCGCATGGCCGCGCTTTGCGATCGGGGCTGCGCAAAGGCAAGTCCCGTCACCCGAAGCCAGCCGGGGGGCCGCTCGATCGACCCCGGCCTACGCCGGGGCGACGGATAGTGACGAACGCCGTTCCGCCCCCTATCTCTTGGCGATGGCCTCTCCCGAAATCGAAGCACTCACGCAAGCGCTGTCCAAATTGCCCGGCCTCGGCCCGCGATCGGCACGGCGGGCGGTGCTGCATCTGCTCAAGAAGCGCGAGGGGGCACTCGCGCCGCTGCTCAATGCTTTGATGGCGGTCGAGGAAAACCTTTCAAACTGCTCGATTTGCGGCAATATCGACACGACCAATCCGTGCGCGGTATGCGCCGACCCGCGCCGCGACGCGCGCGCGTTGTGCGTCGTCGAGGAAGTCGCTGACCTGTGGGCGCTCGATCGCTCACGGCTGTTCCCGGGGCGGTTCCATGTGCTCGGCGGTCGGCTGTCGGCGCTCGAGGGCGTGCGGCCCGAGGATCTCGCGATCGAGTCGCTCGTGCGGCGGATCGCCGATGGCGGGATCGACGAGGTCGTGCTCGCGATGAATGCGACGCTTGAGGGCCAGACCACCGCGCATTACATCGCCGAACGGATCGAACGCTTCCCGATCCGCATCACCCAGCTCGCGCATGGCTTGCCGGTCGGCGGCGAGCTCGATTATCTCGACGAGGGGACCTTGGCGCAGGCCCTGCGTGCGCGGCGGCCGGTGGCTTAGGCAGCAACGCGGTCAAGAAGATGTGGTTCGCGCAGAGGCGCACAGAACGCGGAGAAGAAGACAGGAGAGCGATCCACGCGAAGGCGCGGAGAGCTGATTTCGCCGCGCGGCCGCCCGCGTCATCGCCAGCCGCAAATCCTGCGGCTGCCCGCTGCGCGGGCGATACCCCACACGCACGCCGCCTCCGCGTCCTCCGCGCCTCTGCGCGAACCAATCTTCTTGTGCTTTCGCGCCTTTGCGTGAATCCATTCCGCAGCTGAAACCTTGACGCGCCCCCCGACCTTTCCTAGCTCGCGGGAATGGCAGTCCTAGAAATCCTCGAAGTCCCGCACCCCGGCCTCCGCGCCGTCGCCAAGCCCGTCGAAACGGTGGACGACGCCGTGCGGAAAATCGTCGCCGACATGTTCGACACGATGTACGATGCCCGCGGCATCGGCCTCGCCGCGACGCAGGTCGCGATCGAGCAGCGCATCGTTGTGATCGATCTGCAGGAGACCGAAGGCGAGGGCGAAGACGCCAAGCCGGTCCGCAAGCCGCTCGTCTACATCAATCCCGAGCTGGTATCGGTGAGCGAGGAAACCTCGTTCTACAACGAAGGCTGCCTGTCGATCCCCGAGCAATATGCCGAGGTCGAGCGCCCCACCAGTTGCCGCGCGCGCTGGCTCGATGAGCAGGGTGCGGTCCAGGAGGGTGACCTCGACGGCCTGCTCGCGACCGCGCTGCAGCACGAGATCGACCATCTCAACGGCGTGCTGTTCATCGACCACATCTCGAAGCTCAAGCGCGATATGTTGCTCAAGAAGCTGACGAAGATGCGCAAGGCGGCGTGATCGCCCACTCCCTCTCCCGCTTGCGGGAGAGGGCGGCAGAGCGCAGCGAGGTCGGGTGAGGGCAGTGACCGGACGCGCGTGGCACGGCCCTCACCCCGCCCCTCTCCCGCAAGCGGGAGAGGGAGAAGGCTAGAACAGCCCCTCGATCTCCCCCCCGGCCCCAAATCTAATCCCCTCCGCCGCCGGCACGCGCGGCAGGCCCGGCATCGTCATGATCTCCCCGCAGATTGCCACGACGAACCCCGCGCCTGCGCTGAGGCGCACCTCGCGCACCGGCACGACATGCCCCGTCGGCGCCCCCAGCTTGGCCGGGTCGGTCGAGAAGCTGTACTGCGTCTTGGCCATGCAAACGGGCAGATGCCCGAACCCCGCCGCCTCGAACCGCGCGAGCTGCGCCAGCACCGAAGGCTCGGCGACCGCTTCCTCGGCGCGGTAGATCCGCGTCGCGACGGTATTGATCTTGTCGAACAGCGACAGATCATCGGCATAAAGCGGTGCGAATTGCGACGGATGCTCGGCCAGCGCTGCAACCTTCTCGGCCAACTCAAGAGCACCCGCTCCACCTTCGGCCCAATGCGAGCACAGCACCGCCTCGCAGCCCTGGTGCTCTGCGATTTCGTGGATCACCGCGACTTCCTCGGGTGTATCACCGTCGAAGCGGTTGATCGCCACCACCACCGGCACCCCGAACGCGCGCACATTTTCGATATGCCGCGCGAGATTGACGCCACCGCGTCGCACCGCCTCGGCATCAGGCGCGCCGAGATCGGCCTTGGCGATACCGCCGTTCATCTTGAGCGCCCGCACAGTCGCGACGATCACCGCCGCAGCTGGCTTCAACCCGGCCTGGCGACACTTGATGTCGAAGAACTTCTCCGCCCCCAGATCCGCGCCGAACCCGGCCTCGGTCACGACATAATCCGCCAGCCCCAGCGCCGCCCGCGTCGCGATCACCGAATTGCAGCCATGCGCGATATTGGCGAATGGCCCGCCATGGACGAACGCCGGCGTGCCCTCGAGCGTCTGGACGAGGTTGGGCTTGATCGCCTGCGCGAGCAGCACCGCCATCGCACCATCGGCCTTGAGGTCGCGCGCCGTCACCGGCTGCTTGCCGCGCGTATAAGCGACGACGATCCGCCCGAGCCGCGCCTCGAGATCGTGCAGGTCGCTCGCGAGGCACAGGATCGCCATCACTTCCGAGGCGACGGTAATGTCGAACCCGCTCTCGCGCGGATACCCGTTCGCCGGCCCGCCGAGCGACTGTGCGATATCGCGCAAAGCGCGGTCGTTCATGTCGAGCACACGCCGCCACACGATCCGCCGCACGTCGATATCGAGCGCATTGCCCCAATGGACATGATTGTCGATCATCGCCGCGAGCAGATTGTGCGCCGAGGTGATTGCATGGAAATCGCCAGTGAAATGGAGGTTGATGTCCTCCATCGGCACGACTTGCGCGTAGCCACCGCCGGTCGCCCCGCCCTTGGTGCCAAAGCACGGCCCGAGCGACGGCTCGCGCAGCGCAAGCATCGCCTTGCGCCCGCTGCGGTTGAGCGCGTCGGCGAGCCCGACCGAGGTGGTCGACTTGCCTTCGCCCGCGGGCGTCGGGTTGATCGCGGTGACGAGGATCAGTCGGCCCTGCTTGGCCGGCGCGGGCAGGGCGGCCAGATCGATCTTCGCCTTGTGATGGCCATACGGCTCGACCGCCTCGGGCGGGATCCCGGCTGCGGCGGCAATCGCGCCGATGGGTTGCAAAGTGGCGGCGCGCGAGATCGCGATATCGGTGAGCATGCGACGGCCCTACCAAATCCCGCGCAAAAAGGGAGATGGAGAATGTTGCGGGCGGGGCGCCCTCGCGCGTCGCCATTCGGTCTGTCGCGCAACCATTTACCATCCCGATCGCGCGGGCTACGGGTTCGCAGAATGTTCCAGCGAGACCCACGATGACCGGATTGACAATAGCCCTGGTGGCGATAGCCGCGCTTTTGATCGGGCTCGCGCTCGGCTGGGTGTTGGGCAGCAAGCCGGTCGCCGCCGCGCGTGCCGATTCGGCCGCGCGCGAGGCGGATTTCAAGCGGGCGATCGTCGATCTCGCCAGCGCCGAGGAACGCGCGCGGGCGGCCGACCAGCTCCGCGCCGAGCTCGCGACGATCCGCGACGAACGCGATGTCGCCCGGCTCGAGAACACCGCGCTCAAGACCCACACCGCGGCGTTCGAAAATCGTCTCGCCGACATGCAGGCCACCAGCGAAGCGCGCCAACGCGCCGAACGCGACACCTATGAGGGCCGCATCGCCGATATCCGGCAAGTCACTGCGGCGCGCGAGAAGATGGTCAGCGACGCGCACGCGACTCGCATCGCCGAACTGCTCCACGCCAAGGAATTGCTCGCGACGCAATTCGCCGAGGTTTCGAACAAGCTGTTGGCCGACGCGCAGAACGCCTTCCTCAAGCGCGCCGACGAACGCTTCCGCCAGTCGGAGGAGACCGCGGGCGCCAACCTCAAGTCGATGCTCCAGCCCGTCAGCGACCGCCTGTTGCGCTACGAGGAAGCGGTGACCAAGGTCGAGCTCGATCGCGTCAGTGCGTTCGACCAGTTGAAGGGGCAGATCGAGGGCCTGCGCGTCGGCCAGGAAAAAGTCTCGAGCGAGGCCGCCAAGCTCGTCAACTCGCTCCGCAACGCGCCCAAATCGCGCGGCCGCTGGGGCGAGCAGCAATTGAAAAATGTGCTCGAAACCTGTGGCTTGTCCGAACATACCGATTTCCAGACCGAAGTCTCGGTCGCGAGCGGCGACGCCGACGAGCGGGCAGGGGGGCGGCTCCGCCCCGACGCGATCGTCAAGGTTCCCGGCGGGCGTGCGCTGGTGATCGACGCCAAGGTGTCGCTCAATGCGTACCAGGACGCATTCGGCGCGGTCGACGAGGAGGAACGCGCCAAGGGCCTCGCGCTCCACGCAGCCGCGATGCGCGCGCACGTCAACGGGCTCGGCAACAAGGCCTATTGGAGCCAGTTCGCCGACGCGCCCGATTACGTCATCATGTTCGTCCCCGGCGAGCATTTCCTCTCCGCCGCGCTCGAGCAGGACCCGACGCTGTGGGACTTCGCGTTCGAGAAGCGCGTGCTGCTGGCGACGCCGACCAACCTGATCGCGATCGCGCGGACCGTCGCGGCGGTATGGCGTCAGGAGCGGCTGGCGAAGGAAGCCGCCGAGATCGGCCGGCTCGGCAAGGAAATGCACGACCGGCTCGCCAAGGTGGCCGACGATCTGCGCAAGGTCGGCGCCGGGCTGAACAGCGCGGTCAACAATTTCAACAGCTTCTCCAACTCCTTTAACGGCCGATTGATGGTGACGGGCCGCAAGTTCCGCGACCTCAACATCGAGACGGGCGCGCGCGAGCTCGAGGATGTGTCACCGGTCGAAGCGCTCGCACGCTATGACGAGACTTCGAAGCTCTTGACGCATGCCGATGAAAAGGCGTCAGAATAGGCCTCACAGAGCGGGGACGGCGGATGAGCGGCACACCGTGGATGGCACTGGCGCTGCTGATCGGCGCGCCGACCGCTGGTGGGGCCGCGTCCCCCGATATCGATGCGGTGCAGAAGGAAGCCATCGACACCGCGTCGCGCGCGGTGCTCGACGGCCATCCTGACGCGGCGCTCGCCCGGATCGAGCCGGTGATCGCGGCCTATCAATCCGCGTATTCGGGCGAGACTCGCAAGATCTATTGCGGCATGTCGACCGCGCAGACGCTCGCCTATATGGCGCTCGCCGCGTCCGAGAAACACGACGCGGTCGCGTTCGGCCCGGGCTATTGCATTGCGTTATACGTTAAAGGGTTCGCGCTGGTCAATCTCAAGCGCCTGCCCGAAGCGCGCGCTGTCTACGAGCGTGTCGTCGCGCTCGCCCCGATGCACGCGCACTTTCTGACCGAACTCGGCCAGACCTACCGGCCCGATCGCAACTGGCCCAAGATGCTCGATCTGTGCACCAGGGCGGCGGGGCTCGCCGATCTCGCGCCGCCCGACGCGGTTGCGAGCGAGCACGGCTTTGCCTGGCGCTGCATGGGCTATGCGCTGACCGAACAGGGCAAGCTCGACGAGTCCGAGGCATTGTATCGCAAATGCCTCGAGTTCGACTCCAACGACGCCAAGGCGAAGAGCGAGCTCAGCTATATCGCAGACCAGCGCCGCAAAAAGACCTAGTCGCGCCCCGCCTGCTGCCCGAGGACCTCATACGCCATCACCGCAGTCGCGACCGCGGCGTTGAGGCTGTCGGCCTTGCCGAGCATCGGGATTTTCACGAGCAGGTCGCACTCGGCGGCGTACGCGTCGGGCATGCCCTGCGCTTCGTTACCGGTCAGCAGAAAGGTTGGCGCCTGATACTGCGCCGAGCGATAATCAACGCTGGTATCGAGACTCAGCCCGACCAGTTGCCCCGGCCCGCTGCGAAGCCACGGCAGGAACTCGCTCCACTCGCACTGGACGACGGGCACGGTGAACAGCGCCCCCATGCTCGCGCGCACCGCCTCGACCGAGAAGGGATCGACGCATTCGCCGATCAGGATCAGCCCGCCAGCCCCGACCGCGTCGCCGGTGCGCAGGATCGTGCCGAGATTGCCCGGATCGCGCAGCCGCTCAGCGACGAGCCAGATCCCCGCGGCGCCGCGATCGAGCGTGTCGAGCGCGTGCGCGAATTCGGCGAAGACGCCGACCACCGCCTGCGGGTTGTCCTTGCCCGAGAGCTTGGAGAGGATGTCGGGGACGGTCTCGATCGCCTCGCCACCCGCGGCTTCGACCGCTTCGACCAGCGCGAGCACGAGCGGATGGGCGGCGCTGTCGCGGGCGAAGAAGAGATAGTGCGGGATACGCCCGGCCTCGCGCGCCTCGGTGAGGATGCGCAGGCCTTCCGCCAGGAATAGCCCTTCCTCGCGGCGATGGCGTTTCTCGCGCAAGCTGCGGATGCGCTTGATCAGCGGGTTGGAATAAGCGGTGATCTCGCGGGGCATCATCTTCTTCTTACTCCCCTCCCGCTTGCGGGAGGGGCTGGGGGTGGGCACCCGACATATACGGTAGCTGACGCTGACAGCGCGTGCCCACCCCTTCCCCCCTCCCGCAAGCGGGAGGGGGGAAGGGGTGGCTCAATCTTCGCCGAACTTCGCCTCGACCAGCGCGCACAGCGCGCCGACCGCGGTCTCGGCATGCTCGCCCTCGGCCGAAATCGAGATCGTGTCGCCCATCGCCGCGCCGAGCATCATCAGCCCCATGATCGAGGTGCCCGTCACCGACCCGGCGCCATCCTTCTCGACCTGCAGCTCGCACGGCTGCGACGCGGCGAGCGTGACGAACTTGGCGCTGGCCCGCGCATGCAGCCCGCGCTTGTTGGTAATCAACACCGAACGCTTGACCGACATCAGGCGGCCGCCTCGCCGAGAACCTCGGAGGCGACCGAAATATATTTCCGCCCCGCCTCGCGCGCGGCGGCGACGGCATCGACGATCTTCATTTTCTTGCGCGCCGATTCGAGCCGGATCAGCATCGGCAGGTTGATCCCCGCGATCACTTCGATCCGCCCGCGCTCCATCAGCGAAATCGCGAGGTTCGACGGCGTCCCACCGAACAGGTCGGTCAGCAGGATCACGCCGCGCCCGGTATCGACGCGACCGATCGCCTCGGCAATGTCGTTGCGGCGCGCCTCCATATCGTCCTCGGGGCCGATATTGACCGTGGCGACATGCTCCTGCTTGCCGACCACATGCTCCATCGCCGTCACGAACTCATCGGCCAAACGGCCGTGGGTCACGAGAACCAGTCCGATCATCGTCCCACCCACTTCATGCAACACGCGCCCCATCGTCCCTAATCTCATCGGGCGTCCCGTCGCGCACGCCCTCAAGTGAGTCTTGCGGGGCAGCGGCGAGATCGCGGTGCGCGACCGTGGGCGAAAATCCCTCGGCGCGCAACCGCGCGGCGATCCGCTGCGCGACATGGACCGAGCGATGTCTCCCTCCGGTACAGCCCAAGGCGATCGTAACATACGATTTTCCCTCGGCGCGGTAGCGCGGGAGCAGCAGCAGCAGCAGCGCCTCGATCTGCGCGAGCGCGGCGTCATACGCCGGGTCCTGCGCGATATAGGCCGAGACGTCGGCATCGAGCCCGGTCCCCGGGCGCAGCTCGGGCACCCAATGTGGATTTCGCAGGAAGCGCATGTCGAAAACGAGGTCAGCCGTCCGCGGCAACCCGCGCGCAAAGCCGAACGACATCACCGAAAGCGTAGGCTCACCCAGCCGTTCGCCGAGCTGCTCGCCCGAAAACGTCGCGCGCACCTGCTGCGCGAGTTCGTTGGCGGTGAGGCTCGTCGTGTCGATCAGCCGGTTCGCCCAGCCGCGCAAGGGGGATAGCAATTCGCGTTCGCGCGCGATGCCGTCCGACGCCGGCCGGTCGAGCGCGAGCGGGTGCCGCCGCCGCGTCTCGGAATAGCGCCGCTCGAGCTCGTTCCCCGCACAATCGAGGAACAGCGTGCCGATGTCATAGCCATGGACTTCGCGCAGCTGCTTGATTCGCTCGACGATCCGCTCGGGATCGAAATCGCGCGTCCGCGCGCCGATGCCGAGCGCGAGCGGCTGTGCCGAACGCTCGAACCCCTCGGGCAACGGCGCATTGAGCAAGCGATCGAGCAGCAGCAGCGGGAGATTGTCGACCACTTCCCAGCCGAGATCCTCGAGCGTGCGCAACACGGTCGATTTCCCCGCGCCCGACATGCCGGTAACGAGCAGGATATCCTTGGGATCGCGTTTCATAGCGTCTCTCTAACGTCGCGGAGCGCCAATTCCACCTTGATCGGTGCCGAAGCCGCGAAAGCATCGAGCGCGACCACGGACACTGCGACGCCAGCGATGACGGTCGACTCGTTCGGCTCGGGCATCCGCGCGACCGCACCTCCAAGCCGTATAACGAGCGCGACCGCAATCTCGTCGATATACGGCATAGCCCGAATCCCGATCCCGCGCACCTCGATCTTCCCGGCGATCGTGTCGGGTGCCGTCGCGCGGAGCCCGCCTGCGACCGCGCGGACCGCGGTATAGTCGTCGCTGACGAGACGTGCCCCGCGATCGATCAGCCGCAGCGCAAGGTCCGACTTGCCGCTCCCCGACGGGCCGATCAGCATCACGCCGAGCTCCCCGATCGCGATCGTCGTCGCATGGATGCGCAGGCTCATCCGGCGGTTTCCGCGGCGGGCAGGCGAATGACGAAGCGCGCGCCCGCGGCGCGGTTGGTGCGTTCGGTCGCGACGATGCTGCCCTGATGCGCGTCGACGATCGTCCGCGCGATCGCGAGGCCGAGGCCTGAATGCTTGCCGAACGCCTCGCCCGCCGGGCGCAGCGACTGGAAGCGCTGGAACACCTGCTCGCGCGCTTCCTCGGGAACGCCGGGACCTTCGTCCTCGATCGCGACGAACACGCCGTCGGGCTCGTGGCGCGCGACGATCCGGATCAGCCCGCCATCGGGCGAGAAGGAAATCGCATTCTCGATGACATTTTCGAGCACCCGCTCGAGCCGCGCGCCTTCGCCCAGCACGACGAGCGACTCGGCTTGCCGTCGGTCGAACTCCAGCCGGATGCCGCGTTCGACGCCGCGCGCCTCACGGCTGCCGATCAGCGCCGCGATCATCGCGCCGAGATCGACTGGCTCGAACTTCGCGCGGCTGAGCTGCGCGTCGAGCCGCGATGCCTCGGCAATATCGGTGATCAGCCGGTCGAGCCGGTGGACATCGTCGCGCACGATCGCGAGCAAGCGCTCCTGCAGCGCCGGATCCTTGACCAACGCCAGCCCCTCGACCGCCGAGCGCAGCGACGCGAGCGGGTTCTTCATCTCGTGCGTCACATCGGCGGCAAACGCCTCGATCGCGTCGATCCGCGCGCGAAGTGCGAGGCTCATGTCCGACAGCGCGCGCGCGAGCATCCCGATTTCGTCGCGCCGCTCGGGCAGCCGCGGCACAACCACCTCGCGCGCCCGCCCGAGCCGGACGCGCACCGCCGACCAGGCGAGCCGCCGCAGCGGCCGCACGATCGTGCGCGCGAGGAACAGCGACAGCAGCACCGAGACGATCGCGACGACGAACAGCACGATGCTGAGGCGGAAGCGCTCGACGCGCACCGTCTGCGTGATGTCGCGCGCATTGAAAGTCGTCATCACCACGCTGCCGCCGGGCATCGGCGAGGCGGCGGTGATCACGGGGGTGCGATCGGGGGCACGCCATACCGTCGCCGCGACGGTCGGCGCCGATCGCACGGTGCGCACGTCGGGCCAGGCGAGCCCGTTGCTGCGCTCGCGATACAGCGGCGCGCGCGGCGTGCCGACGACGGTGTCGATCCCGGCGTCGAGGAAGCGCGCCGCGCCCTGGGTCCAGGCCTGCTTGTCGGGGTCCTGCAGCACGAAATTGCGCAGGCCCAGCGCGCGCGTGTCGATGATCAGCTTGGCGTCGGCATCGTAGATGCGGATCCAGCTCCCCATGTCGCGCGCCAGCTTGACCGAAAGATCGGGGCGCTGCGCGGTCGGCACCGCGACCACCGCCTCGGCGATCAGCCGCGCCTCGCGGATCGATTGCGTGACGCGCCCGTCGACGATCCGGCTGCGATACGAATCGAGATAGAAGAACCCGCCCGCGAGCATCGCCAGCGCGAAGACGTTGACGAACAGGATGCGCGGCGTGAGCGAGACGCGCGCCGACCAGCGCAACGACAGCGCGCGCGCATCCTCGTCGCTCGGATCGAGCACGAGCATCGCCGCCGCCGCGGGGTCAGTCCTCCGAGAAACGATAGCCCGCTCCATACAGCGTCTCGATCGCGTCGAATTCGGGATCGACCTGGCGGAATTTCCGCCGGACGCGCTTGATATGGCTGTCGATCGTCCGGTCGTCGACATAGATGTCGTCATGATAGGCGGCATCCATCAACTGGTTGCGTGTCTTGACGATGCCGGGCCGCTGCGCGAGCGTTTCGAGGATCAGGAACTCGGTCACCGTCAGCACGACGTTTTCGCCGCCCCAGGTGACGCGGTGCCGCGCGGTATCCATCGCGAGCCGCCCACGCGTGAGCGACGTCTCCGCGCTCGCCTCCTCGCCCGCCGAGCCGCTCGTCGAGACCTCGGTCCGCCGCAGGATCGCACGGATCCGTGCGATCAGCAGCCGCTGCGAGAAGGGCTTGGCGATATAATCGTCGGCGCCCATCGCCAGGCCCAGCGCCTCGTCGAGTTCGTCATCCTTCGAGGTCAGGAAGATCACCGGGATCATGCTCTTCTCGCGCAGCCGGCGGAGCAGTTCGAGCCCGTCCATCCGCGGCATCTTGATGTCGAGGATCGCGATGTCGGGCGGATTGTCGATCAGCGCCTTCAGCGCGGTCTCGCCATCGGAATAGAGCCGCGTGACAAAGCCTTCGGCCTGCAACGCGATCGATACCGATGTGAGGATGTTGCGGTCGTCATCGACCAGCGCGATCGTTGCCGTCATCGGCGGGGGCATTCCTTCATCATTTCGCAGGCGGCTTAATCCATTAGCCGCCCAGCCTCAATGGAAGCTGAACGGACCGATTTGACCGGCACGCCCCGCCTCGATATGCGCGACCGGAACACCGCGAGGTCGAAATGACCCGCACGGGACAGTAGGAGAAACCCCAGTGAGCGATCGCATACCCACCGCCGGCCTTGAATCGCAGGGCATCGAAACCCGCGCAAATCTGCACTGGAATCTCGTCACCGCCCGGCTGATCCAGTCGGCGATCGCCCGCGGGGAGGGCAAATTGTCCGCCGACGGCCCGCTGGTGGTCGAAACCGGCGCGCATACCGGCCGCTCGGCGCAGGACAAGTTCATCGTCCGCGACGCCGAAACCGAGAGCACGGTGTGGTGGGGCAAGAGCAACAAAGCGATGTCGCCCGAGCATTTCGCTGTCCTCAAGGCCGATTTCCTGTCTGCGCTGCGGGACAAGGAAGATCTGTTCGTCCAGGATCTGTTCGGCGGCTCGCAGCCCGAGCACCGCGTCCAGGTCCGCGTGATCAACGAGCTCGCCTGGCACAACAGCTTCATCCGCACGATGCTCGTCCGCCCCGAGGAGAGCGAGCTGCGCGGCTTCGTCCCCGACTATACGATCATCGACTTGCCGAGCTTCCGCGCTTCGCCCGAGCGCCACGGCTGCCGCAGCGAGACCGTGATCGCGGTCAATTTCACCGACAAGCTCATCCTGATCGGCGGCACGCGCTACGCCGGCGAAATGAAGAAGTCGGTGTTCAGCCTGCTCAACTATCTCCTCCCGCCAACGGGCGTGATGCCGATGCACTGCTCGGCCAACATGGGCCCCGACGGCGACACGGCGGTGTTCTTCGGCCTGTCGGGCACCGGCAAGACGACGCTCAGCGCCGATGCCAGCCGCACGCTGATCGGCGATGACGAGCATGGCTGGTCCGACACCGCGGTCTTCAATTTCGAGGGCGGCTGCTACGCCAAGATGATCCGCCTCTCGGCCGATGCCGAGCCCGAGATCTTCGCGACGACCAAGCGCTTCGGCACGATCCTCGAAAACGTCGTGATGGATCCGGTGACGCGCCAGCTCGACTTGGACGATGCCAGCCTCGCCGAGAACAGCCGCGGCGCGTACCCGATCGACTTCATCCCCAATGCGTCCGAAAAGAACATGGGGCCGGTTCCGCGCAACATCGTGATGCTGACCGCCGACGCCTACGGCATCTTGCCCCCGATCGCCAAGCTCACCCCGGAACAGGCGATGTACCACTTCCTCTCAGGCTACACCGCGCGCGTCGCCGGCACCGAGATCGGCGTGACCGAGCCCGACGCGACCTTCTCGACCTGCTTCGGCGCGCCGTTCATGGCGCGGCACCCCTCGGTCTATGGCAATTTGCTGAAAAGCCGGATCGCCAAGGGCGGGGTCGATTGCTGGCTGGTCAACACCGGCTGGACCGGCGGCAAATATGGCATCGGCAGCCGCATGCCGATCAAGGCGACGCGCGCCTTGCTCAATGCAGCGCTCGATGGTTCGCTCAACGACGCCGAGTTCCGCACCGATCCGAACTTCGGCTTCAAGGTGCCGGTCGCCGTGCCCGGCGTCGACAGCGCGATCCTCGATCCGCGCGCGACCTGGGCCGACAAGGCGGCCTATGACGCCACGGCGGCAAGGCTCGTCGATCTGTTCGTGGAAAACTTCGCGCAATTCGCCGAGCATGTCGACGAAGGCGTGCGACAATCCGCGCCCAAAGTCGCCGCCGCCGCCTGACCTGCCCGCGTCTCCGGATCGGGCACCGCATTGGAGCCCGATCCGATGACCGACTTGCCCTTCCGCCCCTTTCCCGATGACGCCGCGATCCGGCGCGTGGGGGAGGGGCTGCTCGACCGCAGCCTGCCGCGCCCCGACTGGACGCACGAGGCGCATCTCGCCGCAACGCTCTGGCTCGCCCGCGACCGGCGCGACATCGACCTGGACGCGCAGATCGCGACGATCATCTCGCGCTACAACGTCGCCGTCGGCGGGGTGAATGACGACAGCCAGGGCTATCACGACACGATCACGCGCGCCTATCTCGCCGGCATCCGCGCGCATCTCGCCACACGCGACCCGGCCGAACCGCTCGTCGCCAGCGTCGATGCGCTGCTCGCCAGCCCCGCGGGGCAGCGCGATTGGCCGCTGCGCTTCTACAGCCGCGCGCGGCTCTTCTCCGTCGCGGCGCGGCGCGCTTTCGTCACGCCCGATCTCGCGCCGCTGCCCGTGGCGTGATACGCTCGGCGTCTCGCAAATTGACGATCAAGGATGCACGCATGGGAATGCTCGACGGCCTGCTCGGCCAAGTCACCCAAAACGTCGACGTGAAGAACCTCGCCGAGAAGATCGGCCTGACCCCCGAGCAGATCGAATCGGCGGTCGCCGCGCTCGGCCAGGCGCATGCCGCACCCGGCGACACCGTCGCGACCGCAGCCGAGACCACCGGCCTGCCGACCGACACGCTCCAACAGATCCTCGCGCATCTCGGCGGGGAGGGCGCGCTTGCCGGTTTTGCGAGCCAGCTCGCCGGGCAAAGCGGGGTGCTCGGCCAGCTCGGTGGCCTGGCCGAGGGTTTCTTCGGAAAGAAATGAGCCTTTCGGATCGGTCGCGTCGCGCCGCCGCGCGACCGATCCGCTTTGCGCTTCAATCGCCGCGCGCGATTGGCTAAGCGCTTGGAGATGAACGAAACCGACGAGTATCGCGCGAACGGCTATGCCGCGCTCCCCGGCCTGTTCCCGCCGGCGGTGCTCAACGCGTTCTACGATCGGATGCGCCAGGATCTGGGGCTCACCAACGCCTCGATGCGTCGCTTCACCGCGCGCGGGCCGTTGCTGACCAAGGACGCGATCGAGATCTACGCGCTGCAATATCCGCCGATGCTGACCTTCCTGTGGGGGCTAACCCCGCGGATCGCGCAGGCAACCGGCTGCGCGTTGCTCCCGACCTACGCCTATTTCCGGCTCTATCAGCACGGCGACGTGTGCCGCATCCACACCGATCGCCAGGCGTGCGAGCACAGCGTCTCGCTGACGATCGCCTATGGCGACGAAACGCCCTGGCCGCTGTCGGTCGCGACCGTCGCCGATCCCGTCCCGCAGCCGGTGGTGCGCGCGGATTTCGGCGAGACCGCGTTCGGATCGATCGCGATGCAGCCGGGCGACGGCGTGCTCTATCAGGGCGTCCACCACCGCCACGGCCGGCTCGAGCCCAACCCCAATGCCTGGTCGGCGCATCTCTTCCTGCACTGGGTCGACGCCAATGGGCGTTACAAGGACCAGGCGTTCGACCGCCCGACGATCGAGCGCGTCAACGCCGGGCGGTAGCGCCCCGCGGCGTCGCCCTGCTGGCGAAAGCACCGTTAATCATTCCTCCTCCGTCACCCTCGCGAAAGCGAGGGCCCCGCTTCTACTCGGCGCGCCAGAAAGAGCGGGATCCCCGCATTCGCGGGGATGACGAAGCGGTGAGGGAGTGTCACGCTCGCGGGCACGACCGATCGATGAGCGGAACGCTGATCCCTCGCGCGCGCCTCCGCGCGAACCATCCTTCTTCTTCGCGCGCCCGAAAATCGCACCAAGCAAAGCCAGCTCAGCCCAGCTCGACCCGCAACACGCTCCCATCCGCCCCGACGATCCGCACGCTGGCGCCAACCGCCGCATCGGGCCCGATGGCGGTCCAAGCCCCGTCGCCCACCGTAACGCGGCCCTCGCCATCGACGATCGCCTCGCACACCAGCACGCGCCGACCGATCAACCGCGCCGCGCGATCGTTGAGCGCTGGGTCGGCCCGCGTCGTGTCGAGCCCGCGATACCAGCGCCACCCGATCGCCACCGCGCCCGCGGTCAGCCCGGCGAAGACCAACGCCTGCAGCACGATCGGCACCCCCGGCACGATCAGCACGAGCAGCCCGGTCCCGACCGCACCCGCGCCGAGGAACACCAGGAAGAACCCCGGCACGAGCATCTCGGCGATGACGAGCGCGAGCGCCGCCGCCAGCCACAGCGCGCCGAGGCTCCAAACGACCCCGAACAGCATCATGCCGCCGGCTCCTCCGCTTCGAATGGACCCGGCCGCGGCCGCGGCTTGACCACCGGCGAGGCCGACGGCGACCCGACGATCGCCTCGCGCGCCAGCTCGCCGATCCCGCCGAGCGTCCCCATCAACTGCGTCGCCTCGACCGGGAAGAGGATCGTCTTGGCATTGGGCGAGGTCGCGAACTTGCCGATCGCCTCGACATATTTCTGCGCGATGAAATAGTTGATCGCCTGGACGCTGCCGCCCTCGATCGCATCCGAGACCGCCTTGGTCGCCGCCGCCTCGGCCTCGGCCGCGCGCTCGCGCGCCTCGGCGTCGCGGAACGCCGACTCGCGGCGCCCCTCGGCCTCGAGGATCTGCGACTGTTTTTGCCCCTCGGCGCGGTTGATCGCATTCTGGCGGGCCGCTTCCGACTCGAGAATGGTCGCGCGCTTCTCGCGCTCGGCCTTCATCTGGCGCGTCATCGCGTTGACGATGTCGGCGGGCGGGCGGATGTCCTTCAGCTCGACGCGCGTGATCTTGACGCCCCAGCTCTCGGTTGCATGATCGACCACCATCAGCAGCCGCGTGTTGATCTCGTCGCGCTTCGACAGCGTCTCGTCCAGGTCCATCGATCCCATCACGGTGCGCAGATTGGTCGTCGCGAGCTGTATGATCGCGAGATACAGGTCGCTCACCTCATACGCCGCCTTGGCCGCATCGAGCACTTGGAAGAACACCACGCCGTCGACCGCGACCATCGCATTGTCCTTGGTGATGATCTCCTGGCCGGGAATGTCGAGCACTTGCTCCATCATGTTAACTTTGCGCCCGACCCGGTCGAACAGCGGCACGATGAAGGTGAGCCCGGGCTTGGCGACCGCGGTGAACTTGCCGAAGCGTTCGATCGTGTACTGATAGCCTTGGCGGACGACCTTCATGCCGAGCATGAGGTAGAGCAGGACGAGGATAACGAGCAGGCCGGCGATGATGAGTGCCATGGGGTTCCCCTTGCGCGACCGCGGAAGGGGCGGGCGCGATTGTTGGGTTTTAGCAGATTGGGGGTGCGGGGGTAGGGGGGGCTCCTATGCAAGCCCTGGTTACATCGCGGAATACTCCCGAGAGTCTTCCGGCAGCGAAGAGAAATCAAAGTTCGGCTGGAACTCGGCGTATTTCGCGCATTTCTTGTCCGAAATCGTCTTTGTGCCCTGCATGACGACAAGGCCCGCTGCAGGCCTCGCGCCAGACATCGCATTTCCTTCGACGGTATAGACGATGTAACTATAGGCACCGCTCTTGAAACGCAGCTGGTATTCGACCCCCGCCATCCGCTGTGTCAGCCAGAAGACATTGCCGCTTTGCCGGTCGCCGATGATCGACATCTCCTCTTTTTGCTGCGTGCCGTAATGATAGACCAGCTGACTGCCCACCAAGTTGACCGACACGCGCTTGGTGCCGATCCCGCAACTGAAAATTGGTTTCGGCATGCCCGCGGATGATCCCGCCGCAGAAGAAGGTGCGGGAACGAGCAAGAGGAGCATCGTGATCGCCAACGTTTTCATGTCGTTTCCTCGGATATGAAATATTCAGGTCGCGATCGATGCGGGAACACTGTTCGTATCAGGAGTTGATGGCGCGATAGTGACACCACGCGGCGCGGATCGCAAACCGCTATGCTGCGTTGGTTGGCTGTTCTCGCGGAAGGCTCCGTTTAGTCTTTCCTACAAGCTACGTTCGTGCTATGTTCTTACCTGCTCTTTGAACGGTCTGGCTTATCATCCTCGCGCCTTTGCGACAGTTTCGCTTGGCCTGCGCCGGGCGGCGGAACGAAAGGGGAGGTCACCCGCATTCCGTATTGGCGCAGGAACGGAAACGATCGGAAAAGGAAACATCACGTCTTGGGGTCAATCGAGTCAACCGAGACACCGTTCGTCGCACAGCGTTAAACTTCTTCATCTTGCCCCTCCCTTCAGGGGAGGGGCTTGTGAGCCACCCGCGATGGTGCGACTCTCGTGCGACTTTCCACCGCGCCCCCGTCTGCAGCGCCCCGCCCGCCACATCCCAAACCGCCCCCTAGCGCCCCGCGCGGCCGTTGTTTACATGGACCGCCACGACTCGCACCCACCCGACCTCCCCGGGGCAGCAGGAAACGGCATCTTCATGGACATTCGCCTCGGCCTCACCTTCGACGATGTCCTGCTCGTGCCGGCTGAATCGGACATCGTGCCCAGCCAGACCAACACCGCGACGCGCGTCACTCGCGGCATCTCGCTCGATATCCCGATCCTCTCCTCGGCGATGGACACCGTGACCGAGGCCGACATGGCGATCGTCATGGCGCAATTGGGTGGTATCGGCGTGCTGCACCGCAACATGGAGGTCCCCGAGCAAGTCGCCGCGGTCCGTGCGGTCAAGCGCTTCGAGAGCGGCATGGTCGTCAACCCGATCACGATCGCCCCGTCCGCGACGCTCGCCGAAGCGCAGGCGCTGATGCTGCGCCACAAGATCAGCGGCATCCCGGTGGTCGAGGCCGACGGCACGCTCGTCGGCATCCTCACCAACCGCGACACGCGCTTCGCCGAGAACGCGCAACAGCCCGTCTCCGAACTGATGACGCACGAGAACCTCGCGACCGTCTCGACCGGTGTCGGCAAGGAAGAGGCGCGCCGCCTGCTCCACCAGCGCCGGATCGAGAAACTGATCGTCGTCGACGACAAATATCGCTGCGTCGGCCTGATCACCGTCAAGGATATCGAGAAGGCTGTCACCTATCCCAACGCGACCAAGGACGATGCCGGCCGCCTGCGCGTGGCGGCAGCGACCACGGTCGGCGACAAGGGCTTCGCGCGGACCGAGGCTTTGGTCGATGCCGAGCTCGACCTGGTGGTGATCGACACCGCGCACGGCCACAATCGCGACGTCGCGCGCGCGGTCGAGCGGGTGAAGAAGCTCAGCAATTCGGTCCAGGTCATCGCCGGCAACGTCGCCACCGCCGAGGCGACCCGCGCGCTGATCGACGCTGGCGCCGATGGCATCAAGGTCGGCATCGGCCCGGGCTCGATCTGCACCACGCGCGTCGTCGCCGGCGTCGGCGTGCCGCAGCTCACCGCCGTGATGGACTGCGCCGAGATCGGCCAGAAATACGGCGTGCCCGTCATCGCTGACGGGGGCCTGCGCACCTCGGGCGATCTCGCCAAGGCGCTCGCGGCGGGCGCGTCGGCGTGCATGATCGGCTCGCTGCTCGCGGGCACCGAGGAAGCGCCGGGCGAGACCTTCCTGTTCCAGGGCCGCGCGTACAAATCGTATCGCGGCATGGGCTCGGTCGGCGCGATGGGCCGTGGCTCTGCCGACCGCTATTTCCAAGGCGACATCAAGGACCAGATGAAGCTCGTCCCCGAGGGGATCGAGGGTCAGGTCGCCTTCAAGGGCCCGGCAAAGGACGTGATCCACCAGCTCGTCGGCGGCATCCGCGCGGCGATGGGCTATACGGGTTCGGCGACGCTCGACGACCTGCAGGCGCGTGCCCGCTTCGTCCAGATCACCGGTGCCGGCCTTAAGGAAAGCCACGTCCACGACGTCGACATCACGCGCGAAGCCCCGAACTACCCCACGCGCTGAGCGCGCGGGCAAGACGTATTTCGTCACCCCGAACTTGATCCGGGGTCCATGCGAGCCGTCCGAGACGAGACGTGGCGCATGAGGCGAGCAAACCGCATGGATGCCGGATCAAGTCCGGCATGACGACGACTGGAATTTTGATATCACCCCATCCGCCCGCACCCAGGCCGCGATCGAGCTGCTCGACCAGATCATCGCTGGCGCGCGAGACAGCGGCGCCGCCGCCGACACGCTGATCGCGCGCTATTTCAGCACGCGCCGCTACGCCGGCAGCAAGGACCGCCGCGCCGTCCGCGAGCTCGTCTACGCAGCGATTCGCGCAGCCGGCGAGCGCCCAGCCTCGGGCCGAGCCGCGATGCTCGCCGTCGCTGAAGCCGACCCAGAGGTCGCCGCGACCTTCGACGGCGTCGGCCACGGCCCCGCGCCGATCGGCAAGCACGAGACCGCCGCCCCCTCGGGCGTCGCGCCGACGTGGATCATCGACCGCCTGCATTCGTCCGACCTCGGCTATGAAGAGTTCGAAGCGCTCATCAGCCGCGCCCCGCTCGACACGCGCATCAACCGCATGATCGTCGAGGAGATCGACATCGAGGGCGCCGAGCCGATCGCCGGCCTGCCCGACGGCCTGCGCCTCCCGTCGGGCACGCAGGTCGAAAACCTCCCCGCCTACAATCACGGCGCGATCGAGGTGCAGGACGCCGGCAGCCAGTTCGTCACGCTCGCTGCCAAGGCCAAGCCCGGCCAGCGCATCGTGGACCTGTGTGCTGGAGCCGGCGGCAAGACGCTCGCGCTCGCCGCGGTGATGGAAGGGCAGGGCGAAGTGCTCGCGACCGACACCGATCGCATGCGCCTCTCGCGCATGGCCCCTCGCGCTGAACGCGCACGCTCGGGGATCATCGAGACGCGCCTGCTCAATCCGGGCCGCGAGGTCGAGATGCTCGACGATTGGCTCCACAGCGCCGATTGCGTGCTGATCGACGCGCCGTGCTCGGGCACCGGCACCTGGCGCCGCAACCCCGAGGCACGCTGGCGGCTCACGCCCGACCGGATCGAGCGGCTGGTCGAGACGCAGAAGCACGTGCTCGAAGTCGGCGCCAACCTCGTCAAGCCGGGCGGCGCGCTTGTGTACATCGTCTGCTCGCTGCTCGACGTGGAGGGGGCAGGGCAGGTCGCCGACTTCCTCACCGCCAACCCCGGCTGGAAGGCGCAGCCGCTCAAACTCCCGGTCGGGCGCAAGCATGGCCCCGGCGTCCGCCTGACGCCAGCGCATGACGCCACCGACGGCTTTTTTGTCGCGCGCCTCATCGCGCCGTGATAGCCCTGTTGGCGTGTCGAAGCTGGAGTATCTCATGCGTTACACGTCCGTCGCCGTCGCTGCCGCGCTGACGCTGGTTACCGTCGCGACCGCGGTGCAGGGTCAGCGGCCCGAGGACGCGGTCG
The DNA here is from genome assembly GCF_040546165.1 of Sphingomonas sp. UYEF23. Lineage (NCBI taxonomy): Bacteria > Pseudomonadati > Pseudomonadota > Alphaproteobacteria > Sphingomonadales > Sphingomonadaceae > Sphingomonas > Sphingomonas sp. UYEF23. The sequence continues at coordinate 88,582 of NZ_JBEPNG010000001.1, forward strand.
ATGCGCGCTCGCTGGCGCTGCTCGCCAAGGGGCAGGCGCAGCAGGCGGCGGGCAATCTCGACGCGGCGACCGATCTGTTCGAGAGCGCGGTCGCGGTCGATCCGCGCAACCGTGACGCGTTCGTGCGGCTCGCCGAAGTCGCCAAGACGCGCGGCCTGCCGGGCAAGGCGATCCGCCTCTACCGCGAGGCGCTGTCGCTCGATCCCAACGATGTCGCCGCGTTGAGCGGGCAGGGCGAAGCGCTCGTCGCCAAGGGTGCGGTCATCCGCGCGCGCGAGAATCTGGCGAAGGTCAAGCTGGTCTGCGCCAAGCGCGCGTGCCCCGAAATCGCCGTGCTGACGGCATCGATCGCCAAGGGCCCACCGATCGTTACGGCTGCCGCGACGGTACCGGCAGCGCTCCCCAAAGCCGACTGATCCGTTGCCCCGGCGAAGGCCGGGCCGCTGGATGTAGCAGAGCGCCGCCCGACCCACCGAGCGGCCCCGGCCTCCGCCGGGCAACGCTGTCAGGAAAGCGCCTTGGCTAGCGCGACGAACTCCGCAACGCTCACAGTTTCCGCCCGCCGCGTCGCCTCGATCCCGACCGCGTCGAGCGCCGCGAGCGCGCCCGGCACACCCTTCAAGCTCTGCCGCAGCATCTTGCGCCGCTGCCCGAACGCCGCTGCCGTCAGCCGCTCGAGCGTCGCGAAGCGCACGCCGTCGGGCGCCTCAGCAGGCACGATATGCACCACCGCCGACATCACCTTGGGCGGCGGGGTGAAGGCCGACCGATGCACCGGCATCGCCAGCGTCGCCTTGCTCCGCCACTGCGCGAGCACCGCCAGTCGCCCATACGCTTCGCCATCGGTCGGCGCGACGATCCGTTCGGCAACCTCGCGCTGGAACATCAGCGTCAGGCTCTCCCACCACGGCGCCCAGTCGGCGGACAGCCAGCGCACCAGCAACGCCGTGCCGATGTTATAGGGCAGGTTGGAGGCGATATGCGGCTTGCCCTCGAACAGGCCGGCGCCGTCGATCTCGAGCGCATCGCCCTCGATCACGCGCAGCTTACCGGGAAACGCCTCGCCCAGTTCGGCGAGCGCGGGGATGCAGCGGTGGTCGCGCTCGATCGCCGTCACGCGGGCCCCCGCGCCGAGCAGCGCCCGTGTCAGCCCGCCCGGCCCCGGGCCGATCTCGAGCACTTCGGCATCGGTCAAGTCGCCGGGAATGCGTGCGATCCGCGCGAGCAGTTGCGCGTCGAGCAGAAAGTTCTGCCCCAGCGCCTTGCTTGCGTTGAGGCCATGGCGCGCGATCACCTCGCGCAGCGGCGGCAGTTCTGGCTTGGTCACGCGTCGGCAGCAGCGCGGCGGTCGGCGGCTTCACCGGCGAGACGGATCGCCGCGATCGTCGCACCGGGCTCGGCGCGGTCCTTGCCGGCGATGTCGAAGGCGGTGCCGTGATCGGGCGACGTCCGAACGATCGGCAGGCCGAGCGTGATGTTGACGCCCTCGTCGAAATACAACGTCTTGATCGGCACGAGCGCCTGATCGTGATAGCAGCACAGCACGGCGTCATAGCCAGCACGCGCCCGCGGGTGGAACAGCGTGTCGGCCGCGAACGGGCCAATCGCGTCGATCCCGTCGTCGCGCAGCGCCGCGACCGCAGGCGCGATCAGCTCGATCTCCTCGCGCCCGATCGCGCCGCTCTCGCCGGCATGTGGGTTGAACCCGGCAAAGGCGATGCGCGGGTTGAGGATCCCGAAATTGCGCGCCAAGCCGCGCGCGGTCGCACGGCCCTTGGCGACGATCAGCTCGATCGACAACAGCCCACTCACCGCGGCCAGCGGCACGTGCGTCGTGATTGGCACGACGCGCAGATCGGGGCCGGCCAGCATCATCACCGCATTCTCGCCGGCAATGCCGCAGCGTTCGGCGACGAACTCGGTCTGGCCGGGATAAGTGAAGCCGATCTGGTAGAGCTGGCTCTTCGACACCGGCCCGGTGACGAGCGCCCGCGCGGCACCCGAGCGGACGAGCCCGGCGGCAAGCTCGAGCGCCCGCAAGGCACAGCGCGCGCCCTCGACATCGGGCGAGCCCGGCACGATCTCACCGCCATCCTCGACCGTCAGCACGGGAAGCGCGGTCTCGAACACTCGGTTGGCCGCTTCGGGATGCGCGATGATCGTGACCGGACCATCCCACACTGCTGCGATCGCTCGCGCGTCGCCCGTCGCGAAGAATGGCGGGAGGCCGGCTTCAACGCGACGCGCCCACGCTTTTGCGATCACCTCGGGGCCGATGCCCGCCGGATCCCCCATCGATATGGCGAGCGGCGCGACCATCGTGGTATCCTCCAGGTCAGCGATATTCAACGATCGCGTCACGCCGCAAATCGCGGAGCAACTGGTTCGCACGCAGGTTAACGCGTTGATTTTCCATCGTACTGCGAACTTGTTCCATTCCCGGAATGTTTGCAACCGCTTCGTCACGACCGCACAACACGAGCGAACGGATGCCATCCTTGGCCGAGCCGAACGGCGGCGTCGATTCGCCGACCTGCAGCTTTAGCATGATCTCGCGCAGCGCGACCGGCAAATCCTTGATCCGCACCGAATCGTTGTCGACCACATCCGCGCCGAGCGTTGCCGCAACCTTGGCAACCTCGCCGCAGCCCTTGATCGTCGAGCTGAGCTTGGCGAACTCGGCGACGCGGGCGTTGGCCTGTTCCTGCGTGATCCCCTCGGGGAAGCGCTCGCTGACCTGCTTGAGCGTCAGGCGCGCATCGAGCGGATCGGCGACGCCGATCTTGCGCGTATCGACCAGATAGATGATTGAGAAACCACCCGGCACCTCGATCGGCCCGGCGAGATGCTCGGGCGTCATCGACTTGATCGCCTCCACCAGCGCCGCCGGAAGCTGCGACAATTGCTGCTCGCTCAACCAGTCGAGATCGCCGCCGGTCGCACGCGTCGTGGCGTCGGACAGGCGGGCGTAATAGCCGAACGTATCCTCGCCCTTGTCGCGCTTCTGGATCGACTGCATCATTTGCTGCGCTTGCGCGAACACCTCGGGCGCACGGTCGGCATCGGCCTTCAGATAGATTTCGCGAACGTGATATTCGGTCGAGCCCTGCTGCTTTTTGATCTTGTCGATGATCGCATTGACCTCTTCGTCACCGACGTTGACGTCGACTTTGCGGCGAAGATAGCGGTTCCACGACAGTTCAGCCTCGATCTGGCGCTTGAGCGAACGGTCGGCCGATCCGATCGTCCGCAGATACGCGCGCATTTCGGTCGGCGTCTTGCCGAAGTTGCGGGCGACCGTGTCGTAGCTCTTGTTGATCTCGTCGGGACCAATTTTGACGTCGGCACTCTTTGCCTGCTGGATCTCGAGCGTTTCGTCGATCAGCTGGCGAACGATGACGAGCTTGTACTGCGCCATTTCCTGCGCCGACAGTTTGAGGTCGCGTGCAGCGAGCAACAGCGCAACGCGCTGGTCGATATCGGTCCCGGTGATCACAGCACCGTTGACGATCGCGGTCGGCTTGCGGATCGTCGGATCGACCTTGCCGAAGATCGTTGGGTTCTTGGGCAGATCGAGCGCGGTCACGCCGGCTTGGTCGGATGCCGCCGCCTCGGGCCCCGCTGGCGCCGGCGCAGTCTGCGCGATCGAGCCCCCGCTCGCGGCCAGCAGCGCGATGATCGCTGCGCCAAATCCGAAGCTGCGACCCAGTCGGGTCGGCTTTGCTGTATCAGTCTTCACGTAATCAAAATCCCATCCCGCACAGCGTGCCCGATCAGCCCAAACCTTCGCGCCCTAGGCCCGGGCCCGAACCGTTGGACGCGGTCCTGCGCCGATCCGTCTGAACCAGTGCTTAGCGGCCAAGGTTTTTGAACGCCAGCGTCAACAAGAAGCCATTGCCCGCCTTGACGTCGCCGGTGGTCTGATAATCCCGTTTCCAGGTAACCCCGAGCTTGAGGCAATCATCCTCATACTGCACGCCGAGCCGGTGCCGTACGGGGTCGAACCCGTCGGCGAGCGACAACGGGTCTTCGTCTCGATTGGTCAGATCGATCACCGTCGAGCCGAACACGGACCAGAAGCGCGAAATCTGCACGCGCGAGCCGACCCGCAATTCCTCGCGATCGCGCAGATCCTCGAGCGTCCGATCGATGTTGCGGTTGAGCCGCAGATATCCGACGAGGAAATAGGTGCTGCGCGAACCGACGGTCGCATCGAGCTCGTTGCGGCGGACCGCGAGGTCGCCTTGGTCGAGCCGGTAGCGGTGGATCACCGAAACCCAGTCATGGAAGCGCAGTTCGGTCCGCCCGACGATGTCCGATACGCGTCCCGAAAGGCCGGTACCGTCGGGAAACAGGGTCGGACGGCTGTTGAGGCGATAGCTTTGCCCGATATTGGTCGTGAGCGAGAAGCCCGGTAGGTCGACTGCCCAGTCAAGCCCGTAAGTCACCCGCGCCGAATCCTCGAAGCGATCGTAGCCGGGAAAGCGGTTGAGCGAGAACAGGTTGGTATCCTCGAGATCGACCGACCGCGAATCCTCGTTCGGAACCGTCGTGGTGCCAGCCTGTGGCGATCCGACGATTTGCACGCGCGGGGTAAGGCGCTGCGTGCCGCCAAGGAGCGCCCCGATGAACGGCCACTTCACGTCGATCGCGAACGCGCCGATCAGGCGGCCGCTGACGCCCGACTCGCCGCGATAGTTTGCCACGCTCGTCGCGAGGATATCGCTGGTACGATAGAGGTCGCCGCGGCCGAGCGCGGTGAAGGTCACCTCTTGACCCCAGGGCGTCAGCTTGCGCAATTCCCATTGCGCGCTGGCAAACGCGCGCTGCGTGTCCTGTCCCGCCGGGCGCTCGATCCCGAGCGTGTTGAGCTGGAAGGTGAGAACGCCGCCGAGAAGACTGTCGGGAATCCGCTTGCGATAATCGATCTCGGGCAGCGCGATCGGTTGGAGCGCCTGGCGGTCGCCGACGCGGAGCGTCTGGACGTACCAACCGGCGACCGAGAAATAGCTGCTCCGGTCGATATGCTCAAGCTTCACGGTGCTGCGCAGCCGGTCGTCGGTCGAGATGTCATAGCGTCGCAGGAACGTCGGGTCGGTGGTCAGGCGCAAGGAACCGCTGAGCGTCCAATCGGGGGTCAGCTGGAAACGCGCAACCCCGTCGAGATAGCCGCGGAACGAATTCGGCGTGCCTGCAGGGGTCGGGGTCAGCAAATCGGTGCTGCGCGGGCTCGCGGTGACATAGCCCGCGATGCGGTACGCGCCGAGCGTGTTGAGCGCGCTATATTCGGCCTTGAGCATCGGCAGCACGGCGCTGAAGATCCGCGGCGTGACCGTCAGCCCTTGGTTCGGCCCGAGCGCGAAATGGTAGGGCTGCGCGAATTCGAAGCCGTTGGTACGGCTGTAGCGCAGGTCGGGCGCGAGCAGGCCGTTGTCGTTGCCGTCGCCGATCGCATTCGAGAAAGCGGGCAACGGAATCGTCGGCAGGCCGAACAAATTGATTCGCGCGCCCTTGTAATAGATACGGCGTCGATCGGGCCGATAGATCACGCGCACCGCGGTGATCTTCCACGACGGTTCCTTGGGGCAATTGTTCGAATCGGTCACACCGCACGGCGTGTAGGCGGCATCCTCGAGCACGACGGTCTCGTCGAGCGAGCGCGTTCCCTTGCGTGCAGCCAGTCGTCCACCCTTTTCGAGCACGAGCAGCATGTTGTCGACCATGCCGTCCTTGAGCGCATCGGTCAGCTCGATCGAATCGCCATAGGCGGTGTCGCCGCCGGGGTTGACCACCGCGACATTGCCGTCCGCGTGGACCTTGCCGGTCTTGCGGTCCCATACCACCGTATCGGCGCGCAACCGATTGCCGGCGCGGTACATTCGCACGTCGCCCTTGGCGGTGACCATGTCGCCTTTGCTGTCATATTCCAGCGTCGTGGCGTTGAACTGGACCTGGTCTTCGCCCGTGCTCGGCGTCGTCGCGGGCGGCGGGGGAGGGACGGTCCGCGTCTGCAGATCCTGCGCGAAGGCGGGCGCGGCCGCCCAGACGAGCGGACACACGCAGCTGGCGAGAAAGGAGGCACGCTTCACGTCGGAACTAACACCCTGATGCGAGAAAGCGCCCGATCTGTCGCCGGATGCCGCTGGTCGATCCCGCCCTATCGCATCGACCTTGCCTCGCTGCAATCGTGCTGCGGCGAATTCCCCCGGCGATTTCCTGGGGTCGATCCTTTGCCAGCAGCGTCTGGCTGTCCTAGAGACATTCGACTCATTCGACGACCAGACCACATCGAGGCTTTCATGCACATCGAACTTTCCAGCGCCGCGCCGGCGTCCGCCGCGGCGATCGCCTTTCCCGTCGAGAAGGACGGGCTTGCCCGGCTCGCGACTACGCTCATCGACGCGGCGGCGCTCGATCTCGTCAAGGCCGCGGCCCGCGCGAGCCGCTTCGAGGGCGAGGCGGCGAGTGTCGTCGAGACCTTCGTGACCGACGGTGCGGGCGGGGTGCGGCGCGTGTTGCTGCTCGGCACGGGCGCGGGCAGCGAGCCCGACTATGAGCGCGCCGGCGGTGCGCTGACCGCTCGCTTGCTGACCTCGGGCGTCACGAGCGCGAGCGTCGATTTCACCGGAACGGGCGCCACCCCGAACGCGGTCGCGCGCTTCGCTGGCGCGGCAGCACAGCGCGGCTGGCGTCACGACGTCTATCGCACCAAGCTCCCTGAAAAGTCGAAGCCGACGCTGACCTCGATCGTCCTGCACGGCGCGCCCGAAGCGACCGATGCCGCGTGGAGCAAGCAGAAGGCGCTGACCGAGGGCCTCGAGCTGACGCGCACGCTCGTCGCCGAGCCGCCAAACGTCATCTATCCCGAAACCTTCGTCGCCAAGGTGCTGGCCGAGGTCGAGGGCCTTGGGCTCGAAGTGACCGTGCTTGGCGAGGACGAGATGCGCGAGCTCGGCATGGGCGCATTGCTCGGCGTGTCGCAGGGTTCGGCCAAGGACGCGCGGCTGCTCGCACTGAAATGGAGCGGGGCAGGCGCGGGTGATCCCGAGCTGGCGCTGGTCGGCAAGGGCGTGACTTTCGACACCGGCGGCATCTCGCTCAAGCCCGGGCCCGGCATGGAAGACATGAAGTGGGACATGGGTGGTGCTGGCGCGGTCGTCGGCGCGATGAAGGCGATCGCCGGGCGCAAGGCCAAGGCCAATGTGATCGGCGTGTGCGGCCTCGTCGAGAATATGCCCGATGGCGATGCGATCCGTCCCGGTGACGTGCTCACCTCGATGTCGGGGCAGACGATCGAGATCCTCAACACCGATGCCGAGGGGCGTCTGGTGCTGTGCGACGCGGTCACCTGGGTGCAGCGCACGCATCGCCCCAAGACGATCGTCGATCTTGCAACGCTCACGGGCGCGATGATCATCAGCCTCGGCTCGGAGCATGGCGGCATCTTCGCCAATGACGATTCGCTCGCCGATCAGCTGCTCGCTGCGGGCAAGGCGTCGGGCGACCTGCTGTGGCGCTTCCCGCTGGGCGAGGCGTACAACAAGCTGATCGACTCGCCGATCGCCGACATGAAGAACGTGGGCCCGCGTGGCGCAGGGTCGATCACTGCCGCGCAGTTCATCCAGCGCTTCGTCGATCCGGGCGTGAAATGGGCGCATCTCGACATCGCCGGGATGGTGTGGTCCGACAAGGCCGGCCCGAACTACGACAAGGGCGCGACCGGGTACGGCGTGCGTCTGCTCGACCGGTTCGTCGCGGATAACTTCGAAGCATAAGCCGCAATTCCCCCCTCCCGCTTGCGGGAGGGCTAGGGGAGGGAACGACCTGGAACGCTTGCGGTCCGCCTGAGCAAGAAGGCAAGGTAGTGGGAGAAACATGCAAGTCGACTTCTACCACCTCACCGCGCAACCGCTGGAACGCGTGCTCCCGCGTATCGCCGAGCGCGTCGTCGAGACCGGCGGCCGCCTGCTGATCGTCGCCGAAAGCGCCGATCAGCGCGGCGCGCTCGACCGCCTGCTATGGACCTATGCCCCCGACAGCTTCCTCCCGCACGCACAAGCCGACGGCGAGAGCGACGCCGCCCAGCCGATCCTGATCACCGACCGCCCCGCCGCCGCCAATGCCGCGCGCAACATAGCGCTTGCCGACGGCGTGTGGCGCGAGGAAGCGCTCGGCTTCGACCGCGCCTTCCACTTCTTCGACGAGGAGCGCATCATCCAAGCGCGCGCCGCGTGGAAAGCGCTCGCCGATCGCTCCGGTATCGAGCGCCGCTACTGGAAACAGAATGACAGCGGCCGGTGGGAGCAAGCCGCCTGAGGCTTGCATCCGACCGGGCGCCCGACTAGGGGAGCGCGACTTTCCAAACGCCTTTCAAACACAGGAGCTTCACGGTCATGGCCGCGAACCGCACTTTTTCGATCATCAAGCCCGACGCGACGCGTCGCAACATCACCGGTGCCGTCACCAAGATGCTCGAGGAAGCAGGGCTCCGCGTCATCGCCTCGAAGCGCATCCAGATGACCCGCGAGCAGGCCGAAGGCTTCTACGCGGTCCATAAGGAGCGTCCGTTCTTCGGCGAGCTCGTCAGCTTCATGATCTCGGGCCCGGTCGTCGTGCAGGTGCTCGAGGGCGAGAACGCCATGCAGCGCAATCGCGACATCATGGGCGCAACCAACCCGGCGAACGCCGAGGCCGGCACGATCCGCAAGGAGCTCGCCGAGTCGATCGAAGCCAACACCGTGCACGGTTCGGATTCGGACGAGAATGCTGAGATCGAGATTGCCTATTTCTTCAAGCCCGAAGAAATCGTCGGCTGATGCCAAAGTGGCGCGTGCGACGGGCAGGGCCGGCGGATGCCGACCTGCTCTCGCTCGTCGCCAACGCGGCGTTCCTCGACACCTATGCGCCGTCGCTCGCCGGCGCCGATCTCGTCGTGCATTGTCTCAAGAACAATAGCGCGGCGGTGTTCGCCAAATGGCTCGCCGATCCCGCGACGGTCGTCACCGTCGCGGAGATCGAGCCCGGGTTTGCGCCGATCGGCTATGCCGTGCTGACCGCGCCCGACTTTCCGATTGCGCTGCAGCCCGGCGATATCGAGCTGCGCCGGATCTACACGCTGCGACAGGCCTATGGCAGCGGCATCGGCGCCGCGCTGATGGCGCAGGCGATCGCCGATGCTGTCCTGGTTGGCGCCAAGCGTGTGTTGCTCGGCGTATGGGATCAGAATGCCCGCGCCCGTGCCTTTTACGAACGCAATGGATTTAGCGTCATCGGCACCCGCGACTTCGTTGTCGGCGGCGAGGTGCATGTCGACCCGGTTTACGCGCGCGGACTTTGAACCCCGGCTGTAACGGCGTCAGTCGTTGGTCTTCGGCTGCTGACCCGCCCAGACCGCATCGAGCCGCTTCTGCGTCCCGCCGAGTTCGTGGAGCCGCAGGCTTTCGAGCTTGACGGACCGTCCGAACGGAAACCCGCCCTCGGTCTTCCACCCGATATCGTAGATCCCGCGCGTCGTCCGCGGCGTATCGCCATCCCAATAGGTCAGCGCGATCAGCACCGGCAGCCGCCCGGTCTTCTTATCGGGCCCGCCATCGGTCGCTTTCAGCAAGGCATGGTCGAACCAACCGCGATCGATCGTATCGGCAACGGTATCCTTGGTGCCGACGCCGAGCGCGGTCGGGAAGGTAACGGTCGCGTCGCGGATCGCATGGCGGTCGTCGTGCGCGAGCAGCAACGCGGTGCCGTTCGAGGCTGGCGCCGCGCGGATGTCGAAGCGTGATTGCTCGCGCGCTGCCTTGATCGAGGCGACCTGCTTGTCGGCTTCGTCTGCGCGGTGATCGGCCCAGTTGAGGTACAGGCTGCCGCCCGCAATGAGCAACCCGGCGACCGCGATGAATTCGCCGAGGTTGATCCAACGCCGCCGCGTCGCCGCTGCTTCGGCCTTGGCGACCGCCTCGGTCGCGGCGACCTGGAGTTCGGGATCGCGCGGTTGCTCGCTCACCGTCCGCCCGCCTCGAGCAAGCGACGCGGCGCGGCGAGTTCCCAGCTGATCGCGATCCGGTCGCCGACGCGGTCCCAATCGGTGTCGTCACGATCGAGCCGCATTGCGACCCAGCCCGATGCGCCGAGATAGGCCGGGCGGAAATAGGTCTCGGGATCGGCTTCGATCAGCATCGCCTGCTCGTCGACCCCGGTGGTCTTGACGATCACGACGGTTTCGCCGTCGCCGTGATGATCATGCCAGAAATAGGCGAAGAACTTGCCATCGGCGATCAGGAAGCCGGGTGCCCCGTGCGACGGGCGTTCGGTGGTTTCGGGCAATGCCAGCGCCAGTGCGCGGACCTTGGCGAGGGCGGATTCGGGATTGGGGCTCATCGTTTTACGAACTCTGCCAGAACCTGGGGGTAAAGGCGATGCTCGGCCTCAAGCACGCGCGCGGCGAGGCTGTCGGGGGTGTCACCGGCCACGATCGGCACTTCGGCCTGGCCGAGCACGTCGCCACCATCGAGCTCCTCGGTGACGATATGGACCGAGCAGCCAGCAACCGCATCGCCCGCTTCGATCGCACGGGCGTGGGTATCGAGGCCTTTGTACTTGGGCAGGAGCGAAGGGTGGATGTTGATGATCCGGCCCGCCCAGCGCGCGACGAAGCCGTCGGAGAGCAGGCGCATGTAGCCGGCGAGCGCGATGATCTCGACGCCAGCTTCGACAAGCGCGGCGTCGATCGAGGCTTCATAGTCGGCCTTCGGGATGCCCTTGGGCGATTGCGTGAAGGTGGCGAGGCCACGCTCGCGCGCCCAGGCGATGCCGGCGGCGTCGGGCTTGTCCGATGCGACGAGCGCGACGTGATAGTCGCGCGCCGCCTCGACCAGCGCCATCATATTGGAGCCACGCCCCGAGAGCAGAATGCCGACCTTGACGCTCACTGCCCCCCTCCCGCTTGCGGGAGGGGCTGGGGGTGGGCACCCGACATCGACGGTAGCTGACGGTGATGGCGCGCGCCCACCCCCGACCCCTCCCGCAAGCGGGAGGGGGGAAGACGACGTTCACCCATGGTTATGCGTCGCGGTCCAATCGGCACGACCGCCCCACGTCTCGACCGACCCCGACACCGTGCACCCGCGCACGCCAGCCGCGATCGTCCCGATCGCGAACACCGTCTCGCCCGCCGCCTCGAGCCCGGCGGTCACCGCCGCGACCTCGTCCGCTGCCACCACAGCGACCATCCCGATCCCGCAATTGAAGGTCCGCGCCATTTCTTCGGGCTCGATATTGCCCTGCGCCTGGAGGAACGCCATCAGCCGCGGCTGCGCCCAGGCATCGGCGTCGATCCTCGCATGCGTGCCGTCGGGCAGCACGCGCGGGATGTTCTCGAGCAAGCCGCCGCCGGTGATGTGCGCGAGACCCTTGATCCGCTTTTCCGCAAGCAACGGCAGCAATGCCTTCACGTAGATCCGCGTCGGCGCCATCAACGCATCGATCAGCAAGACGTCCGCATCGAACAGCGCCGGCCGGTCGAGCTTCCAACCCTTGTCGGCGGCAAGGCGGCGCACGAGCGAAAACCCGTTAGAATGCACACCAGCCGAGGCGAGCCCGAGCACGACGTCGCCCGGCGCAATGTCAGCCCCGGTCAACGCCCGATCGCGCTCTACCGCCCCGACGCAGAAGCCTGCGAGATCATAATCGTCGGCGGCATACATACCCGGCATCTCGGCCGTTTCACCACCGATCAGTGCGCAGCCCGCCTGGCGACAGCCCTCGGCGATCGAGGCGATCACGCGCTCGGCGACTGCGGGGTCGATCTTGGCGGTCGCATAATAATCGAGGAAGAAGAGCGGCTCGGCGCCCTGGACGATCAGATCGTTCGCGCACATCGCGACGAGATCGATCCCGACCCCGTCATGCGCATTGTGCTCGATCGCGAGCTTGAGCTTGGTCCCGACGCCGTCATTCGCCGCGACGAGCAGGGGATCGACGAACCCCGCCGCCTTGAGATCGAACAGACCGCCAAAGCCGCCCAGTTCGGCATCGGCACCCGGCCGACGCGTCGCCTTGGCGAGCGGTGCGATCGCGCGCACCAGCGCATTGCCAGCGGCAATCGAGACGCCCGCTTGGGCATAGGTGTAGGACTCGGTGTCCGGGTTCGTTTCGCTCATCGTGCCCGCCTAGCCATATCCTGCTTGGATTTCCACGCCTCCTTCGCCAAAAGGGCGCCGACATGTCGATCCGCCGCCTTTCCACGCCCGTAAAGTTCGCTGCGGCGCTCGCCCTGACCGCGTCGGGAGGGCTGGTGCTCGCGCAAGTCGACGATCCCGATCAAGGTGTCGCCGCCGCCGACAGCTCGGGCAGCTATGAAGTGAGCGGCATTCAAATCGACGTTACCGGCAAGAGCGCAGAGGCCGCGCGCTATGCGGGATGGCGGATCGCGCAGCGCAAGGGTTGGGACATGCTGTCGCGCCGGATGGGCAGGGGCGGGGGCACGCTGCCCGACGGTACGCTCGACGCGATGGTGTCTGGGATCGTCGTCGAGAACGAACAGATCGGCCCCAACCGCTACGTCGCCAAGCTCGGCGTGCTGTTCAGCCGGGCGCGTGCCGGGTCGATCCTCGGCGTATCGGCCGAGGCGTCGCGCTCGTCGCCGATGCTGACGATTCCGATCGAAGTGAGCGGCGGGGTCGCCACCGGCTTCGAACAGAAGACCGCCTGGCAGGACGCGTGGAGCCGCTATCGCACCGGCAACAGCGCGGTCGATTATGTCCGCCCGACCGGCACCGGCGCCGACGCGCTATTGCTCAACCTCGGCCAGACCGAACGTCCGGGTCGTGGCTGGTGGCGCGTCGTGCTCGATCAATATGGCGCGACCGATGTGCTCGTGCCCAAGGTCACGCTGCGTCGCGAATGGCCCGGCGGGCCGATCATCGGCGTGTTCGAGGCGCGGCATGGCCCCGACAATCGGCTCGTCACGCAATTCACGCTGCGCGTCGACCGCGCGGACGCACTCGCTGTTTTGCTCGACGCGGGCGTCAAGCGGATCGACGAAGCCTATCAGGCCGCGTTGCGCGGCGGCGGGCTCAGCGGCGATTCCGGCCTCGCCTATGTCACGCCCGTCGCCACGCCGACGCCGGTCGCCACGCCAACCGAAGTCGTCCCGATCGATCTCGGGATCGATGGCTTGCCGGGCCCCGCCGCGACCAAGAGCGGCGTTACGATCACGGTCCAGGTCGACACGCCCACCGCCGGCTCGGTCACGGGAACCGAGAGTGCGCTTCAGGCGATCCCTGGCGTTCGCTCGGCGATCACCACGAGTCTCGCGATCGGCGGCGTGTCGGTGCTGCGCGTCGCATATGACGCCGATCCGGCGGTATTGCGCGCCGCGCTCGAATCACGCGGTTGGAGCGTGAGCGCGAGTGGATCGACCCTCCGCATCCGCCGCGGCGGTTCGGCGGTTCAGGGGAGCCAGCCCACCCCTACCGATTCGCCGACGGGGTGATCTGATGCTTCCGGCACAAATGGCACTTCCGCTCGACTGGCCAGCCGATCCGCGTGACGATGAATTCCTGATCGGGGATTCGAACATGCGGGCGGTGCAGCAGCTCGAACATTGGAGCACCTGGCCCGTGATGGCCGTCGTCGTTACCGGCCCGCGCAAATCGGGTCGCAGCCTGCTGGCGCGCATCTTTGCCGCCAAGACCGGCGGCGGGTTGATCGACGATGCCGAGCGGCAGAACGAGACGAGCATCTTCCACGCGTGGAACCGCGCGCAGGAGGATCGCCGCCCGGTCGTGATCGTCGCCGACGCGCCGCCGCCCGAATGGTCGATCAAGCTCCCCGACCTGCGATCGCGCCTTGCCGCGAGCCCTACGGTGCGGATTGGCGATCCCGACGAGGCGCTGATGCGCGCAATCTTCGAGCGTCAGTTCCTCAGGCGTGGTATCGACGCGCGGCCGGAGGTGATTCAATGGCTCGTCCTGCGGGTGGAACGCACCCATATCAGCTTGCTGCGCACGGTCGATCTGCTCGACCAGGCGCTGTTGGCGCGGCACAAGCGCCTGTCTATCCCGCTCGCACGGGTGACGTTGATCGAAGCCGGACTGATCCCGGGCGCGGCACCCGACTTGTTCCCCGAATCGACGGAAACCCGATGACCCGCCCAGCCCATCTCGCGAGCCTGGACCATGACGACGATCCGTTTGCGGGCAGCGAGGGGAGCGACCGTTATTTCAATCGCGAGCTCTCCTGGCTCGCCTTCAACCGCCGCGTGCTCGAGGAAGCGTGCAACACCGCGCATCCGCTGCTCGAGCGTGTGCGCTTCTTGTCGATCTCGGGGTCGAACCTCGACGAATTCTTCATGGTCCGCGTGGCTGGGCTCAAGGGCCAGCAGTTGCAGGACGTCGCGCGGCTGTCGAACGACGGGCTGACGTCGGGGCAGCAGCTCGCGGCGATCGTTGCCGAGGCCGATGCGCTGGTGACGAGCCAGCGCGACGTGTGGCGCGACTTGCGCCGTCAGCTCGCCGAGACGGGCATCGCGGTGCTCAGCTCGCGGACGATCGACGAGGCGCTGTCGGGCGAGGATCTCGCCTGGCTCGAAACACAGTTCCGCGAGCAGCTCTTCCCGATCCTGACCCCGCAAGCGCTCGACCCCGCGCATCCCTTCCCGTTCATCCCCAACAAGGGGCTCGCGGTGATGTTCGACCTCGTCCGCATCTCGGACGACCAGCCGATCCGCGAGCTCGTCATGATCCCCGCGCCGATGCCGCGTTTCCTGCGCCTGCCCGGCGAGAAGGCACGCTACATCGCGGTCGAATCGCTGGTGAAGCGTTTCGCCCCGCTTGTCTTCCCGGGCTATCGCGTGATCGGCGGTGCTGAATTCCGCGTGCTGCGCGACAGCGATCTCGAGATTGAGGAAGAAGCCGAGGATCTCGTCCGCTACTTCGCCAATGCGATCAAGCGGCGTCGGCGCGGCCGCGTAATCCGGCTCGAACTCGAAAGCGGCATGCCCAAGCGGCTCGGCTCGGTGCTCCGCGACGAACTCGGCGGCGCGGATTGCTTCGTCACCGAGAGCGGCGCGTTTCTCGGCGTCGGCGATCTCGAGGCGATCGTCGACGAGGATCGCCCCGATCTCAAATTCCCGCCCTTCTCGCCGCGTTTCCCCGAGCGAGTTCGCGAATATGGGGGCGATTGCTTCGCCGCGATCAAGGCGAAGGACATCGTCGTCCACCACCCGTACGAGACCTTCGACGTGGTGCTCGCCTTCCTCAAGCAAGCGGCCGCTGACCCCGACGTCGTCGCGATCAAGCAGACGCTATACCGCGCGGGCAAGCAGCCCGCCGTCATCAACGCGCTGATCGCCGCGGCCGAAGCGGGCAAGTCGGTTACCGCGGTGGTCGAATTGAAGGCGCGCTTCGACGAAGAGCAGAACCTGCTCTGGGCCTCGGCGCTCGAGCGCGCGGGCGTCCAGGTCGTCTATGGCTTTATCGACTGGAAGACGCACGCCAAGGTCTCGATGGTGGTGCGCCGCGAGAGCGGGCAATACCGCACCTACTGCCATTTCGGGACTGGCAATTACCATCCGATCACCGCCAAGGTGTACACCGACCTGAGCTTCTTCACCGCCGACCCGCGGCTCGGTCTCGATGCCGCGCAGATGTTCAATTACATCACGGGCTATGTCGAACCCGAGAACATGGCGCTGATCAGCCTCTCGCCGCGCGACTTGCGCCCGCGGCTGATGCGGCTAATTGATACCGAGATCGCCAACGCCAAGGCCGGCCGCCCGGCCGCGATCTGGGCGAAGATGAACTCGGTGGTCGACCCGGCGGTGATCGACAAGCTCTACGAAGCGAGCGACGCCGGAGTGCAGATCGACCTCATCATTCGCGGGATCTGTTGTCTCAAGCCCGGCGTCCCGGGCCTGTCGGAGAACATCCGCGTGAAATCGGTGATCGGCCGCTTCCTCGAGCACAGCCGTATCTGGTGCTTCGGCAATGGCGGGATGCTGCCCAACGACGGCGCGCAAGTGTTCATCTCCTCTGCGGACTGGATGCAGCGCAATTTCGATCGCCGGATCGAATATATGCTGCCGATCGAAAACAAGACCGTCCACCAGCAGATCCTCGACCAAGTGATGGTCGCCAACCTGATCGACAACGAGCAGAGCTGGGAGCTGCAGGGCGACGGGTCGTACGTTCGCACGCAGCCGGGCGACCGGCCGTTCAACCTGCATCGCTATTTCATGACCAACCCGTCGCTGTCGGGGCGCGGCGCCTCGCTCGCGGCGAGTGGTTCGGTGCCCAAGCTTTCGCTCCGAAACCGGCGCTAAGCCGATGGACACCACCCCCAGGATCTCGGCGGCGTCATCTGACAACGCTGTCTCCGGTAATCGCGTCGTCGCGCGCGAGCAGGATCCCGCCGAGCCGCGCACCGCGATCATCGATATCGGATCGAATTCGATCCGCCTGGTTGTCTATCAAGGGCCTGAGCGAATGCCCGCGACCTTGTTCAACGAGAAGGTGATGGCCGGGCTCGGCCGCGGCCTGGCCGAGACTGGCGCGATTGCCGAGACAGGCATCACGGTCGCCAAGGACGCGCTCGCGCGTTTCGCTGCTGTCGCGCGCGAGATGGAAGTGACCCGGCTGCGCACGGTCGCGACTGCGGCTGTGCGCGATGCCTCGAACGGCAAGGTTCTGCTCGATGCGGCGCGCGATCTCGGGCTCGAGGTCGAATTGCTCAGCGGCGAGCAGGAAGCAACGGGTGCCGGCTACGGCGTGTTGTCTGCGATCCCGCAGGCCGATGGTATCGTCGGCGATCTCGGCGGCGGCAGCCTCGAACTCATCCGCATTCGTGGCGGCAAGGTCGGCGAGCGTGTGTCGTTTCCGCTCGGCGTGCTGCGCATCGGCGCGATTCGCGACAAGGGGCCGGGCGTGTTGCAGCGCGAGGTCGCGCGTGCGCTCGATCGCGCGGGCTGGACGGGGAAGGGGGCGGGGTTGCCGCTCTATCTCGTCGGCGGATCGTGGCGCGCGCTCGCGCGGCTCGACATGCACCTCGGCAGCTACCCGCTTCCCGTGATCCACGAATATGCGATGTCCGCCGAAGCGATCGCGCGGATGGGGCGGACGATCAGCCACGTCAACAAGAGCTGGCTGCGCGCGATCCCGGGCCTGTCCGCCGCCCGCGCGGCAACGCTGAGCGACGGGACCGCGCTGCTCGTGTCTTTGCTCAAGCATCTCGGCAGCGAGACCACGATCGTCTCGGCCTTCGGGCTGCGCGAAGGACTGCTCTACGGCGCGCTAGCCCCGGACGTCCGCGCGCAGGATCCACTGATCGTCGCGACGCGCGACGAAGGCCGGCGGCATGGCCGCTTCGCCGAGCATGGCGATTTGCTCGACCGCTGGATCGCGCCGCTCTTCACGCGCGACCGGCCCGAGATGGCGCGGCTGCGGCTCGCGGCGTGCTTGCTCGCCGATGTCGGCTGGCGCGCCAATCCCGAATTCCGCGCCGAGCGCGGCGTCGAAGTCGCGCTCCACGGCAATTGGGTCGCGGTCGACGCGCGCGGTCGTGCGCTGATCGCACAGGCGCTCCACACGAGTCTGGGGGGCGGGGTCAACACGCCCGCGCCGCTCGCGGTGCTCGCCGATCCGCTCGACTTGAAGCGCGCGGTGCATTGGGGGCTGGCGATGCGGCTCGGGCAGCGGATGAGCGGTGGGCTGGCCGGACCGCTCCAGCGCTCGTCGCTTGCCGACGATGGCGAGACGGTGACGCTGCGCGTAAAGAGCAGCGATATCGCGCTGTACAGCGAGACGGTCGAGCGGCGTCATGCCTCGCTGGCAACGGCGCTGGGACGCAAGGCGGTGATCGTAGAGTAGGCCCCTTCGTCACCCCGGGCTCGTCCCTGAGTGCACCGGGATGAGCGCACAACACGCGCAGGACGCGCGGCACGGTCGACCCCGGCACAAGGCCGGGGTGACGGACGGGGTTAAGTCCGTCGAAGGTCGACTAAACCGCGATATCCTCGGTCCGCGTCATCTTGAGCTTGCCGTTGACCACCGCAAACGCCAGCCGCCCCTCGACCAGATCGAGCGCGTCGCGCCCGAACTGCTCGAACCGCCAGCCCTGCAGGATCGACAGCCCCTCGCGCTGCCCAGCCGCAAGCGCGTCGATATCGTCGGTCCGCGCCAGCAACCGCGCCGCGACATCGATTTCCTTCGAGCGGATCTTGAGCAGCAGCTTGAGCAGGTCGGCGACCAACGCGCCGTCCTTGCCCATGCCCGGCTTGCGGTCGTCGCGCGACGGCAGTTCGTCGGCCGACATCGGCTCGGCATGTTCGAGCGCCGCCATCAGCCGCGCGCCGATATCGTTCTGCGCCCAGGTCGCGGAAAGCCCGCGCACCTTGGCGAGATCGGCCTGCCGCTTGGGCGCGTGGCCCGCCAGATCGGCGATCGTCTCGTCCTTGACGATCCGCCCGCGCGGCAGATCCTTGCCGCGCGCCTCGATCTCGCGCCAGCGCGCCAGCGCCTTGAGCCGACCGAGCACCTCGGGCTTGCGGCTCGGCACCTTGATCCGGCGCCACGCTTCCTCGGGATCGTTCGCATAATTCTTGGGATCGCCGAGCCGCTCCATCTCCTGGTCGAGCCACGCGCCGCGACCGGTCTTGCGCAGCCGCTCGAGCATCTTGGGGAATATCTTGGCGAGATGCGTCACGTCGCCGATCGCATATTCGATCTGCCGCGCGTCGAGCGGCCGGCGGCTCCAGTCGGTGAAGCGCGCGCCCTTGTCGACCGTGATGCCGAGCCAGGCATCGACGAGGTTCGAATAGCCGACCTGCTCGCCTTGCCCCAGCGCCATCGCCGCGACTTGCGTGTCGAACAGCGGATGCGGCGTCGTTCCGGTGAGGTTGTAGACGATCTCGAGGTCCTGCCCACCGGCATGGAAGACCTTGAGCACGTCCTCGTTATTGACCATCAGCTGGAGCAGCGGGCTCATGTCGAGCCCCGGCGCGAGCGGGTCGATCGCCGCCGCCTCGTTCTCATCGGCGATCTGGATCAGGCAGAGTTCCGGCCAGAAGGTGTTCTCGCGCATGAACTCGGTGTCGATGCAGACGAAATCGGCTTGCGACATTCGGGCGCAGAGATTGGCGAGGGTGGCACTGTCGGTGATCAGGGGATGGATATGCATCTCCACCCCATAGCGAGGGTCGCGCGCCTTGACAAAGGCGGGTTGTAGAGGGAAGCGCATCGACCATATTCGCCGCCGCCTCGGCGGAGGCCGGGACCGCTGCGCTGTCACGCGTTGCGCTCCGATACACAGCGGCCCCGGCCTTCGCCGGGGCGACGAACATGAGAAGATCTATGCACGCTTATCGCACTCATACTTGCGCCCAGCTCCGCGCCGCGGACGTCGGCACCACGGTCAAGCTGTCGGGCTGGGTCCATCGCAAGCGCGATCACGGCAATCTGCTGTTCGTCGATCTGCGGGACCATTACGGCATCACGCAGATCGTCACCGACAGCGACAGCCCGGCGCACGCCGTGCTCGACAAGCTGCGCCCCGAGTCGGTCGTGACGATCACCGGCGAGGTCGTCGCCCGTTCCGCCGAGACGGTGAACGCCAACCTTCCCTCGGGCGAGATCGAGATCCGCGCGCGCGACGTCGTCGTCCAGTCGGTCGCGCATGAGCTGCCCATGCCGGTGTTCGGCGAGGCCGAATATCCCGAGGAAATCCGCCTCAAGTACCGCTATCTCGATCTGCGTCGCGAGCGACTCCACGCCAACGTGCTGCTGCGCTCGAACGTCATTTCGTCGCTGCGCCAGCGGATGATCGGGCAGGGGTTCACCGAATTCCAGACCCCGATCCTCACCGCCTCTTCGCCCGAAGGCGCGCGCGACTATCTCGTCCCCAGCCGCGTCCATCCCGGCAAGTTCTACGCGCTCCCGCAGGCGCCGCAGATGTTCAAGCAGCTGCTGATGGTCGCGGGCTTCGACCGCTATTTCCAGATCGCACCGTGCTTCCGCGACGAGGACGCCCGCGCCGACCGTTCGCCGGGCGAATTCTACCAGCTCGATTTCGAGATGAGCTACGTCACGCAGGACGACGTCTTCGCCGCGATCGAGCCCGTGCTCCACGGCGTGTTCGAGGAATTCGCCGACTGGCAGGGCAAGGGTCGCACTGTTTCGGCGCTGCCGTTCAAGCGCATCCCGTACCGCGAATCGATGCTCAAGTACGGCAACGACAAGCCCGACCTGCGCAACCCGCTGATCATCGCCGACGTGTCGGAGCACTTCAAGGGCTCGGGCTTCGGTCGCTTTGCCTCGATGGTCGAGGGCGGCGACGTCGTCCGCGCGATCGCAGCACCGAACACGCACGAGAAATCGCGGAAATTCTTCGACGAGATGAACAGCTGGGCGCAAAGCGAAGGCTTCCCCGGCCTCGGCTATGCGACGCAGAAGGACGGCGTATTCGGCGGCCCGATCGCCAACAACCACGGCCAGGACGGCATGAAGGCGATCGCCGAAGCGCTCGGCCTCGGCCCGAACGACGGCATCTTCTTCGCGGCCGGCAAGGCGGCGCAGGCGGCCAAGCTCGCCGGCCTCGCGCGCACGCGCGTTGCCGACCAGCTTGGCCTGATCGACGACAAGCGCTTCGAATTCTGTTGGATCGTCGATTTCCCGATGTTCGAATATGACGAGGACGCCAAGAAGGTCGACTTCAGCCACAACCCCTTCTCGATGCCGCAGGGCGAGATGGAAGCGCTCGAGACGAAGGACCCGCTCGATATCCTGGCGTTCCAGTACGACATCGTCTGCAACGGCATCGAGCTGAGCTCAGGCGCGATCCGGAACCATCGCCCCGAGATCATGTACAAGGCGTTCGAGATCGCCGGCTATACCCAGGCCGATGTCGATACGAACTTCGCAGGCATGATCAACGCCTTCAAGTTCGGCGCGCCGCCGCACGGCGGCTCCGCGCCGGGTGTCGACCGCATCGTCATGCTGCTGGCGGACGAACCCAACATCCGCGAGGTCATCACCTTCCCGATGACGCAGAAGGCCGAGGATCTGATGATGGGCGCGCCCAACTTCGCGACGCCCAAGCAGCTCAAGGAGTTGAACCTGCGTTCGACCGCCGGCGTCGCGACCGCGAAGCCCGCAGACGAAGCAGTGCGTCCGGCCTAACGCTCTCCCGTTTCGGGAAGGGCTGGCGCAAAAAGGCTCCCTCCCGCACGAGGGGGGGCTGTGCCCGTAAACACTCCCCTCCCGCTTGCGGGAGGGGCTGGGGGAGGGCAGTGTCGTCCCATGAAAACGAACCGCGCATTTTCTCTCCCAACCCCTCGCGCCAGCGGGAGGGAACTGTGACGATCCAACTCTCCGACTACGAATCGGGCAAGTCCTTCGACGGCGATTACGACGCCGAGCTCAAAAAGCTCCAGACGCGCTTGTCGCATATCCAGGTCGCGCACATCGTCCATCGCAAGCGCGCGATCGTCCTGCTCGAAGGCTGGGATGCGGCGGGCAAGGGCGGCATCATCCAGCGGCTGTGCGCCGACTGGGATCCGCGCAATTTCGAGGTCTGGCCGATCAAGGCACCGACCCAGGACGAGCTCGACCGGCACTTCCTGTGGCGCTTCTGGACCAAGCTCCCCGCGTGTGGCGACATCGCGGTGTTCGATCGCAGCTGGTACGGCCGTGTGCTCGTCGAGCGCGTCGAAGGCTATGCCAAGGACACCGAGTGGAAGCGCGGTTACGACGAGATCAACGAATTCGAGGCGCAGCAAGCCGATTCAGGAACGACGATCGTCAAGCTATTCGTCCATGTCTCGACTAAGGAGCAGGACGAGCGGCTCGCCAGCCGGCTCGATCATCCCTGGAAGCGCTGGAAGACCGGCGCCGACGATTATCGCAACCGCGAGAAGCGGCCGGCGTATCTCGATGCGATGCACGACATGTTCAAGCGCACCGACACGCGCTGGGCGCCGTGGACGGTGATCGACGGCAACGACAAGAAAGCCGGCCGCATCGCCGCACTCACCGCGATCGCCGAGCGGCTCGAGGCGCATGTCGACATGACGCCACCCGAGCTCGACCCGGAAATCGAGGCGATCGCGCGCGAGGCGCTGGCACGCAAGCCCTGACGGGCCGGCGCGTCAGCGGCGCGCGATCAAATCCATAGCAGGATGAGCGGGACGATCGTTCCCGCGACGAGCATTGCGATCGAGACCCGTCGCATCGAGCGGATCGACAATGCAATCACGACGCCCGTGATCGTCGAGGCGCACAAGGCGATCGACAGCAGGACGACGAAGATCTTGAGCGGAAGCGGGGACGGCCGCTTGGGGCCCGCGCGCTCGGCCTCGCCGCGCGGCTTGGCCGCTTCGCCGGTGGGCTTGGGTTGCTCGGCGCGCGGCGGGCGGGGCGGGCCCTGATCCTTGTGGACGCTGGCGATCCACACGATCCAGTTCGGCGGCGTGCCGCCATAGCCGCGCGCTTCCTGCAGCCGGAAGGTTTGCAACGCACCGCTGACCGAGAACAGCAGGATCATCGGCGCGAAGAACAGGCCGAGATAATGGTGATAGCGGCGCAAGGTCCGCAGCGTGTTGGGTCTCATCCGCGATGTGCTACGCGAACGATACGACTCGGGCAATTGCGGACCTTACGCGGGTGCGAAGTCGCCCGTTTCGTCCATCACATGCAGCACGCCGTCGGCAATCGCGAAATAGGCGCCGCGCAACCGCAACGTCCCGGCGGCCTCGGCCTCGCGGATGTTGGGGAAGGTGCGCAGATTGGCGATGCTGACGCGCACCGTTTCGAGCTCCATCTCGCGGATCGCGGCGGGGCCAGTGCCGTGCTCGGCGACGATCCGGTCGCGCGCCGAATCGAGCATGTCGATCCAGTGCGCGATGAAGCCGCCTTCGCCCGGCGCCTTGCCCTCGAACGCGCGCGTCAGCGCCGCGTTGACGCCGCCGCACGATCCGTGGCCCATCACGACGATCTCGCCGACCTTGAGCTGGCTCACCGCGAATTCGAGCGCTGCGGAAACGCCGTGGCGCGACCCGTCGAGCTCGAACGGCGGCACCAGATTGGCGACGTTGCGCACGACGAAGATCTCGCCCGGCGACGTGTCGAACACCTGCGCTGGATCGACTCGGCTGTCCGAGCAAGCGATCACCATTACCTTGGGGCTCTGCCCCTCGGCCAATTCCGCCCAGCGGTCGCGCTGACGGATGTAGTCGGTGGAACGGAAGCGGTGATACCCGCCGACGAGGTCGCTGAAATCGGTCATGCGCTGCTTTTAACGGAGGAGAAGAGGGGGTGGCAAGCCGCGTCGTCAATCGCTATCTGCACCCCATGAACGAGATGTCCCCGCTCGCCCGCCCGCCCCGCGAACGCAAGCCCGACTGGCTGCGGGTGAAGGCGCCCACTTCGGCCGGATTCGCCGCGACCCGCGAACTGATGCGCTCGAAGAGCCTGACGACCGTTTGCGAGGAAGCGGCCTGCCCCAACATCGGCGAATGCTGGAGCAAGAAACACGCGACGGTGATGATCCTCGGCGATACCTGCACGCGCGCCTGCGCGTTCTGCAACGTCAAGACGGGGATGCCGCGCGCAGTCGACAAACTCGAGCCCCAGAACGTCGCCGATGCGGCGGCGCAGATGGGGTTGCAGCACATCGTCGTAACCTCGGTCGATCGTGACGATCTGCCCGACGGTGGGGCGTCGCAGTTCGTCAAGGTGATCCAGGCGCTCCGCGCGACCACGCCGACGACGACGATCGAAATCCTCACCCCCGATTTCCGCAACAAGACGCAAGCCGCGGTCGAGTCGATCGTCGAGGCCGGCCCCGACGTTTACAACCACAATCTCGAGACCGTTCCGCGGCTCTACACGACGATCCGCCCGGGCGCGCGCTACTACGCCTCGCTGCGCTTGCTCGAGAGCGTCAAGCGCCACGACCCGCGGATCTTCACCAAGTCGGGCGTCATGCTCGGACTCGGCGAAGAGCGGCTCGAAGTCCATCAAGTGATGGACGACATGCGCAGCGCCGAAATCGACTTCCTGACGATGGGGCAGTATCTCCAGCCCACCCCGCGCCACGCCAAGGTGATGGACTTCATCCCGCCAGCTACGTTCGACGCGTATGCAGCGATCGCGCGCGCGAAGGGCTTCCTGCTCGTGGCAAGCTCGCCGCTGACGCGCTCGAGCTATCACGCCGGCGACGATTTCGCCCGCCTGCGTGCCGCGCGTGAGGCAAAGTTCGCAGTCCGGTAATGCCGCGTCATTCCGAAACCCGGCGATTGCCTTACACTCCCGAGCAGATGTTCGATCTGGTCGCCGATGTCGGCCGCTATGCCGAGTTCCTCCCATGGGTCTCGGCGATCCGCGTCCGCTCGAACAGCGCGACCGAGCTTACCGCCGACATGATCGTCGGCTTCAAGGGCCTGCGCGAGACCTTCACCTCGAAGGTCGACAAGGAACGCCCCAACCGCATCCATGTCGAGTATCTCGACGGGCCGCTCAAATATCTGCGCAACGACTGGGTGTTCCGGCCCGACGGGGCGGGTTGCGCGGTCGACTTCACCGTCGACTTCGCATTCAAGAATCGCGTGTTCGAAATGCTCGTGGGCCAGGTGTTCGGCACCGCGCTGCGCAAGATGATCGGCGCGTTCGAGGACCGCGCGGCGGTGCTCTACGCGTCGCCCGCGGCCTCGGGTGGCAATAGCAGCTCGAGCGCGCACAGCGCCGCCTGAAGCCGCACGCCGCCGCGTCCGAGATTGCCGAAATCCTTGCGATCGGCGACGACGTGCCCCGGATCGGCACCGCGTTCGGCGCGTGCGAAGACGACGGTGCCGACAGGCTTCTTCTCGGTCCCACCGCCTGGCCCCGCGACGCCGGTGATGGCCACGGCAATGTCGGCGCCAGTCGCCTCGAGCGCACCCTGCGCCATGCTCCACGCGGTCGCCACCGACACCGCCCCGAACGTCTCGAGCACATCGGCGCTGACGTTGAGCATCTCGAGCTTGGCGTCGTTCGAATAGGTCACGAAACCGCTCTCGAACATTTCGGACGACCCCGGGATCTCGGTCAGCGCCGCCGCGACGAGCCCGCCGGTGCAGCTTTCCGCAAGCGTCACGCGGCGTCCGGCGGCGAGATTGGCGGTGACGACTTTGCGCGCTGCCTCGACCAGTTCGGCGGGCAGGATCGAATCGATCTTATCCATGGGTCGGGCAAATCGAGAAGGGCGCGCGCGTCTTGCTGCGGTCGGTGCCGAGCTGGAACAGTTCGACCACCAGCGCGGCGGTGTTGGCGACGGGCAGCGGGGCGAGCAGCCCGGTGATGCGATCGATCCGCGGGCAGTCGCCGGGCTTGATGTCCTTGGCGATCAGCGGCCCCATGATCGTCGAGACCAGCGGGCGCAGCACGTCGGGGTTCATATCGCGCAATTGCTCTCCGCCGAGCTTGCCGATCGCCGGCTTGGCGGCGATCCAGGCCGCATCGCCATTGGCGCGATAGCGCGCGATCAGCGCGGGGAGCCCCGCGCGCAGCGTCGCCGTCGCCGGGAGCGCCGTCGCACACGTCTTGCCGACCGCGTCGAGCACGTCGGGCAGCGCGACTTGGACAAGCGACTGCCCTTCTTGCGTGGTGAGGCATGGCAGGTCGGTCGGGGCCGCTTGCGCGCCGACCATCGCGGTCGCCCCGATCCAGAGTGCCGCGAATGTGCGCAATCGCTTCATTTCTTGCCCCCTGGAACGCGGACCGTCGCCGCCGCCTGCGCCGCGATGCCTTCGCCGCGCCCGGTGAAGCCGAGCCGCTCGGTCGTCGTCGCCTTGATGCTGACCTGATCCGTGTCGAGCTGCAAGAGCTCTGCGATCCGGTCGCGCATCGCGGCGCGGTGCGGGCCGATCTTGGGCTCCTCGCACATCAATGTCAGGTCGACGAAATCGATGATCCCGCCGCGCTCGGTGATGAGCGAGGCGGCATGCTGGAGGAACTGCGCCGAGTCGGCACCGCGCCACTGCGGGTCGCTCGGCGGAAAGTGCGTGCCGATATCGCCCGCCGCGATCGTACCGAGCAGCGCATCGGTGATCGCGTGGAGCGCGACGTCGGCGTCGCTGTGTCCCGACAGGCCCTTGTCGTGCGGAATCTTGACGCCACCGAGCCACAGCTCCTCGCCGACTTCGAGCCGATGGACGTCGAACCCGGTCGCCATGCGCGTGCGCAGCGTGGTGGCGAGGCGGTCCTCGGCGGCGGCGAAATCGGCGGGGTGGGTGATCTTCTCGAGCATGGGGTCTCCTGCGACCAGCGCGACGCTGCCGCCGGCGGCACGCACCATTTGCGCGTCGTCGGTCGGTTCGTCACCCGATCCGTCATTTGGCCAGCCGCGATGTGCGGCGAGGGCGGTTGGAAAGAGAAAGGCCTGCGGCGTCTGGATGCGATGCAGCGAAACGCGCGGCACGGTTTCCCCGAGGTCGGCATCGCCCTTGGCGAGCGTGTCGGCGACGGGGAGGGCGGGGACGGCGCCGTCATGCGTATCGAGCGCGGCGAGCAGTCGGTCGATGACCGCGGCGCTGAGAAACGGCCGGGCGGCGTCATGGATGAGCACGCGCGCGACCGCATCCGTCGCCCCGGCGGAGGCCGGGGCCGCTGCGTTGTTCGCGTCGTCCGCTAAAACGAGGCGGCCCTGGCCGTCGCCGGGGCGACGATCGAGCGCTTCCAGGCCGGCCAGCACCGACAGCCGCCGCGAAGCGCCGCCGATCACATACTCCACTTCGCCAAGCGCCGCGCGCAACGCCGCTTCCTGACCAGCGCCGATCACCACGATAACTCGGTCGATCGCCGGATGCGCTGACAGCGCAGCATAAGAGTACGCCAGCACGGCCTTGCCGCCGAGCGGTGCGTATTGCTTGGGGATCGGGCTGCCCGAGCGCACGCCGGTTCCGGCGGCGACGATCAACGCAGCGTTGCGGGGGTTCGTCATGCGATGAGCGCCTAGCCCAACCGCGCGCGACCCGCCAGCCCAGCCGCATATGCTTGCCGCTTCCCGCCCTTTCCCCTATAGGCTGCCCGTTTTTCAGGCAGACCCTATCCCGTGACTTCGCGCCTCGCCCCGCTCCAGATTGGCCCCGTGACGATCGCCTCGCCGGTGATTCTCGCACCGATGACGGGCGTCACCGACATGCCGTTCCGCACGCTCGTGCGGCGCTATGGGTCGGGGCTGAACGTCACCGAGATGGTGGCGAGCCAGGCCGCGATCCGTGAGACGCGCCAGTCGCTGCAAAAGGCCGCCTGGGCGCCGATCGAGAACCCCGTCTCGATGCAGCTGGTCGGCTGCACGCCGTACGAAATGGGCGAGGCGGCCAAGCTCAGCGAGGATCGCGGCGCTGCGATCATCGACATCAACATGGGCTGCCCGGTGCGCAAGGTCACCAACGGCGATGCCGGCTCGGCGCTGATGCGCGATCTCGACATGGCCGGGGCCATCATCAAGGGCGTCGTCGATGCGGTCAGCGTTCCCGTCACGCTGAAGATGCGGATGGGTTGGGACCATGCAAGCCTCAACGCGCCGGAGCTGGCGCAGATCGCGCAGGATCTCGGCGTCAAGCTCGTCACCGTCCACGGCCGCACGCGCAATCAGATGTACAAGGGCAATGCCGACTGGGCGTTCATCCGCTCGGTCAAGGACGCGGTGAGCATCCCGGTGATCGCCAATGGCGACATCAATTCGATCGAGGATGCCGAAGCGGCGCTCGAGCAGTCGGGCGCCGACGGCATCATGATCGGCCGAGGCTCTTATGGTCGCCCGTGGCTGCTCGGTCAGGTGATGGAATGGTTTGCCACCGGGCGGCGCGTCGAAGACCCGTCGATCGAAGAGCAATACACCGTCATTGCAGAGCATTACGAGGCGATGCTCAGCCATTACGGAAACGAAACCGGCGTCAACATGGCGCGCAAGCATATCGGCTGGTACACGCGCGGCCTCCACGGCTCGGCAGAGTTCCGCAACAAGGTCAACCAGATCCCCGACCCCAAGGTCGTCAAGGCGATGCTCGCCGAATTCTACGCCCCCTGGTGCAGCCGCGCCGCCGCGTGAAGGCGATCGGGGGACCAGATTTCGCCGATCTGTTCGCGGCGCTGCCCGTGGCGGTGCTCGTCGTCGATGACACCGGCTGCATCGTCTTCGCCAATGCCGAATGCGAGACGCTGCTCAACCTCTCGGAACGCGCGATGCTCGGCCATCCGCTCGTCTCGGTGATGACCCCGCCGAGCCAGCCAAACGCCCGCGACAATCACGGCCTCGCCGCGTTCGACACCGAGATCGCGCTCAAGCGCGGCGGCAAGATCCGCGTCGACTATATCGAGACGCGCGTCGCCGATCATCCCGGCTGGCACACGATCACGCTGCACCATGCCGCCACCTCGCGCCGGATGGGGCACAGCGCCGACCGCGCCGCGGCGGCGCGCGCCGCAATCGGCGCGGCGGCGATGCTTGCGCATGAGATCAAGAACCCGCTCTCGGGCATTCGCGGCGCGGCGCAATTGCTGTCGAAGGGGAAGGGCGCCGAGGAGCTGACGACGCTCATCACCACCGAGGTCGACCGCATCGCCGCGCTGATCGACCGGATGCAGGATTTCACCGATACGCGGCCCTTGAAGCTCGCGCCCGAGAACATCTATCCGCTGCTCGGCCACGCGCGCCGCGTCGCGCTCGCCGGCTTTGCGCGCCACGTGACGATCGAGGAGCGGTTCGATCCGTCGCTCCCCACGGTCCAGCTCGATCGCGACGCGATCCTCCAGGTCGTGCTCAACCTGCTCAAGAATGCGAGCGAGGCGACGAGCGAACAGGCCGATGCGCGGATCACGCTCGCCACCGCCTATCGTCACGGCATGGCGGTCGCGCCCGCCCCCGGAAAGCCGCGTCAGCGCTTGCCGATCGAGATCTGCGTGAGCGACAATGGCCCCGGGCCACCCGCCGACATTGCCGAACATCTGTTCGACCCGTTCATCTCGGGCAAGCCGGAGGGGCAGGGGCTCGGCCTCGCGCTCGTCGACAAGCTGGTGCGCGACATGGGCGGGATCATCCAGTTCGCGCGCGAGGGAGCCCCGCCAATGACCGTCTTCCGCATCCTGCTCCCGCGAGGCGATGCGTGAGCCGCACCGGCCGGATCCTCGTTCTCGACGACGATGCCGCGATCCGCACCGTCGTCGGGCAAGCGCTAAAGCGCGACGGCCACCGCGTGCTGACCGCCGCGACGATCGCCGAGGCCGAGGTGCAGCTCGCGACGGCTTTGCCAGACGTGCTGATCAGTGACGTCAAGCTGCCAGACGGCAACGGGCTCGATCTGGTCGAGCGTATCGTGCTGGCGCATCCCGGGCTCCCCGTCATCGTGCTGTCGGCGCAGAACACGCTGACGACGGCGGTGCGATCGACCGAAGTCGGCGCGTTCGATTATCTGCCCAAGCCCTTCGATCTCGATGCGCTCTCACGCACCGTGCAGAGCGCGCTGTCGCGTGGGTCGGGCGGCATCGCGGAGCCGATCGAGGCCGAGGACCGCGCGCTGCCGCTGATCGGGCGATCGCCCGCGATGCAGGACGTCTACCGCATCATCGCGCGCGTAGTGTCGAACGACCTGACTGTACTCGTCTCGGGCGAATCGGGGACCGGCAAGGAGCTCGTCGCGCGCGCGATCCATGATTTGGGCCCGCGCCGCCGCTCGCCGTTCATCGCGCTCAACATGGCGGCGATCCCGCGCGACCTGATCGAGGCCGAGCTGTTCGGTCATGAACGCGGCGCCTTTACCGGCGCGCAGGCGCGCTCGGCCGGGCGCTTCGAGCAGGCTGCGGGCGGCACTTTGTTCCTCGACGAAATCGGCGACATGCCGATGGAGGCGCAGACGCGGCTGCTGCGCGTGCTGCAATCGGGTGAATTTACCACGGTCGGCGGGGCGCGGACGATCCGCGCCGACGTCCGCATCGTTGCAGCGACCAATCGCGAGCTCGCACAGCTCGTCGCGGGCGGGCAATTCCGCGAGGATCTGTTCTACCGTCTCAATGTCGTGCCGGTGATGCTGCCCGCGCTTCGCGCCCGGCGACAGGACGTCGCCTTGCTGGCACGCCATTTCCTCGACCGTGCGGCCGAGGATGGGCTACCGCGCAAACAGCTCGATACCGATGCGATCGCCGTGCTCGAAGCCTATGACTGGCCCGGCAACGTCCGCGAGCTCGAGAACATGATGCGCCGCGTCGCCGTGCTTGCGCGCGACGAACGGATCGATGCCGACGAGGTCCGCGCAACCCTCGGCGGTGCGATGCCGTCGGTTGCGTTGGTCGGCGATATCGGGATCGACGCTGCAATCCGTGCGCGAATCGATCGGCTGGCGATCGAGGAACCTGCAGCACTCGACGACGGGACGCTCTATGACCGGATCATCGCCGAGGTCGAACGGCCGCTGATCGAGGCACTCCTCGCGCGCCACGGGCAGAATCAAGTGCGCACCGCGCGGGCGCTCGGGATCAACCGCAATACGCTGCGCAAACGACTCGACGTGCTTGGAATCGACCCCTGATCGGCCCGCGACGACGCCGGGAGGGGGCCCGAAGGGGGCGGAAGTGCGATAGATTACAGTTTTGTGTGTTTTCCTTGCAACGCAAGCGTTGTAGCAATGTCACGATGAGCGACGCTTCGGCCTCTCCTGTGTCTGTGCCGGCTTCGCGGTCGTGGATCAGCGTGACACCCGCGCTCGAGCTTTCGGTCGTCGCGGGTGCAATCGCGATCGCGGTCGCAAGCTATTTCGTCATCGCGAGCGGTGCCGCCTCGCAGAGCCTGCTCAGCCCTGCCGTCGTCGCCTTGCTGCTCGTGTCGAACCTGCTGCCCGGCGTCGCATTGCTCGTCCTGCTCGGCCGCCGCGTCGCGATGCGCCGTGCCGCGCGCTCGCCAATTGGTGGGCGCGGGCGGCTCCACGTTCGGCTCGTCGCGATCTTCTCGATGGTCGCCGCGGTACCGACTTTGCTCGTCGTGATCTTCGCCTCGCTGCTGTTCCAGTACGGCGTGCAATTCTGGTATTCCGACCAGGCGCGCGACATGATCGAGAACGCCACCGGGGTCGCTAAGACGTCGTACCAACAAATGCTCAAGCGCTGGCAGCAAGCTACCGTAACTGCAGCGCAGGACATCGCCGGCTATCCTGAGTTCAAGTCGGGTTCACCGGCTTTCGAAAACATTTTCTTTTACCAGATTTACTTCCGCAGCCTGTCGGACGGCTTCATCTTTTCCGCCAGTCCCAAGAACGACATTCAGCCGATCTACGCAATCAACCCCGATAAGCTCGACTTGCGCAACGAGATCAGCGTCACAGATCTCAACCAGGTGCGGGCCGGGACGCCGAGCGTGACGACGGTCAAAGGTAACCGCATCGAGACGCTGACTGCGATCCCGGGAACGACAGACCAGTATTTCCTGAGTGTGGCGATCTCCGACGTCAAGGTGATGGAGGAACAGTCGCGCCGCAGCACCGAGGTGCTTGCGACTTATCGCGATCTGCTGGTCAAGGCGCGTTCGTTGCAACTCAAGTTCAACGCCGCTCTGCTCGCCATTTCGCTGCTGATCGTCGCGATCGCGGTGTGGATCGCGCTCGCCGTCGCCGATCGCCTCGTGCGCCCGGTCGGCGAACTGGTCGCCGCCGCGCACCGCGTCGCCGCGGGTGACCTCGGCGCGCGTGTGCCGACGCCGACCACCGATGACGAAGTCGGCACGCTCGCCAACGCCTTCAACGGCATGACCAGCCGCCTTCAGACGCAGAACAGCGCACTCGAAAGCCGCCGCGCGCTGATCGAGGCGGTGATGTCGGGGGTTACCGCAGGCGTCATCTCGGTCGCGCCCGACGGGACGATCCGGCTGATCAACCGCTCGGCCGTCACCTTGCTCGACGGCGCCGAGGATACGCTCGCGGGCAAGCCGCTCAGCCTGATCTCGCCCGAGCTCGCTGCCTTGGTCGAAGGCAAGGAGCGCGAGGCGATCGTCGAGCTCGGCGCTGGTGGCGGCGAGGCGCGCACGCTCGCGGTCAAGGTCACGCGCGCGGCGGAAGGCCCGATCCTGACGTTCGACGATATCACCGGGCAATTGCTCGACCAGCGGCGCGCCGCCTGGTCCGACGTCGCGCGCCGCATCGCGCATGAGATCAAGAACCCGCTGACCCCCATCCAGCTCGCCGCCGAGCGGCTGCAGCGCCGCTATGGCAAGCAGATCGACCCCGAGGACACGACCTTCGCGCGATTGACCGAGACGATCATCCGCCAGGTCGGCGATCTGCGCCGGATGGTCGACGAATTCTCTTCGTTCGCGCGGATGCCGAAGCCCGTCTTCCGCGAGGAATCGCTCGTCGATCTCGCGCGCCAGACGATGTTCCTCCACGAAGTCGCGCACCCCGGCATCGTCTTCACGCTGACGCATGACGATCCCGGCCCGATCCTGGTGTGCGACCGACGGCAGATCGGCCAGGCGCTGACCAATATCGTCAAGAACGCGGTCGAAGCCGTCGAGGCGCATACCGACGCGCTCTCGGCCGAAATCGCGATGACGGTGAGCGAAGGCGAGGGGCATGCCACCCTGACGCTCGCCGACACTGGCATCGGGCTCCCCGCCAATCGCGACCGCATCGTCGAACCCTATGTCACGACGCGCGCGCGCGGCACCGGGCTAGGCCTCGCGATCGTCAAGAAGATCGTCGAGGAACATTGCGGCACGATCGCCTTCGATGACCGCCCCGGGGGGGGCACGATCGTTACCGTGCGTTTCGACACGGCAATGCTCGCCAATCTCGACCAGGGTGATGGAGGCGATGGGGGCATCGCCGACACGCCCGCACCCGCCCTTTTACAGAACCGGACCTGAGCCATGCCCCTCGACATCCTCGTCGTCGATGACGAACGTGACATTCGCGATCTGGTCGCCGGCGTCCTCGAAGACGAAGGCTATGGCGCGCGCGTCGCCGCCGACAGCGACTCGGCGCTCGAGGCGATCTCGGTGCGCCGCCCGTCGCTCGTCCTGCTCGACGTCTGGCTCCACGGCTCGCGGCTCGACGGGCTCGAACTGCTCGACGAGATCAAGCGGCGCGATCCGTCGATCCCGGTGCTGATGATCTCGGGCCATGGCAATCTCGACACCGCCGTTGCCGCGATCCGCCGCGGTGCCGCCGATTTCATCGAAAAGCCGTTCGAGGCCGAACGTCTGTTGCTGATGGTCGCGCGCGCGACCGAGACCGAGAGCCTGCGTCGCGAAATCGCGTCTTTGCGCGAATCGGTCGGGCAGAACAACGATCTCACCGGCAATTCCGCCGCGATCAACGGGGTGCGCGCGACCTTGAAGCGCGTCGCCGCGACGGGCAGCCGCGTGCTGATCATGGGCTCGGCCGGCGTCGGCAAGGAAGTCGCCGCACGGTTGCTCCACGGTTGGAGCCAGCGCGCCAATGCGCCGTTCGTCATCGTCAATGCAGCAAGGATGACGCCCGAGCGCGTCGAGGAGGAACTGTTCGGCGCCGAGGAAGCCGGCCAGCTCGTCCGTTCGGGGCTGCTCGAGCAGGCGCATGGCGGGACGCTGTTCCTCGACGAAATCGCCGACATGCCGCTCGCCACGCAAGGCCGCATCCTGCGCGTGCTGACCGACCAGAGCTTCAGCCGCGTCGGCGGGCAGCGCATCGTCAAGGTCGACGTGCGCGTCGTCTCGGCAACCGCGCGCGACCTGACGCACGAGATCGCGGAAGGGCGCTTCCGCGAGGATCTCTATTATCGCCTGAACGTCGTGCCCGTCGCGATCCCCGGCCTCGCTGAGCGACGTGAGGACATTCCCGCGCTGATCGACCATTTCATGGCGCATTACGCTTCCGAACGCCGCGTGCCGACCCCTGAAGTCGCGCCCGACGCTATGGTCGCGCTGCAATCGTACGAATGGCCTGGCAATGTCCGCCAGCTGCGCAACGTGGTCGAGCGTACGATCATCATGGCGCCGGGCGACCGGATCGGGCGGATCGACCTCGACATGCTGCCGGCCGACATCCTCGGCGATCCGGGCGAGCTCGGCGGAAGCGGGACGGCGATCATGGGCTCGCCGCTGCGCGAGGCGCGCGAGACGTTCGAGCGTGAGTATCTGCGCGTGCAGATCCGGCGCTTCTCGGGGAATATCTCGCGGACGGCGAATTTCATCGGGATGGAGCGCTCGGCGTTGCACCGGAAGCTGAAATTGCTGGGGATCACCGAGGTGCGAGAGGATTGAGCGGCGGGCGGGGACGGACGCGGTTATTCCAGTCGCGTCCGGTCTCTCGATGATCGGGCAGTCTCAAGCGCTCGGCGCCGCAATTCTCCGTCGCTGGTACGATCGCGAACGCGGGCCTGAGGCGCGACCCGGAAGAGCGTTGAAGATTTCCAACCGGCTTTATACGAGCACCGGATTGGTACTTTCGCCACGCGTGCTCCACCCAACCCCCTGCAGCACGTCTAAAGGCCGATCGTCAGGATTTTGAGTTGCAATGAATTATCGCCATTCCTTCCATGCCGGCAATAGCGCCGACGTCGTCAAGCACAGCCTGTTGATCGCCCTTGTGCGGGCCTTGCAGCAAAAACCGGGCGCGCTGACGCTGATCGACACGCATGCCGGCTGCGGCCTGTACGACCTTGGCGGCGACGAGGCCCAACGCACCGGCGAATCCGCGCAGGGCGTGCTGCGGGCCTTTGCCGACCAGAACCCCTTGCTGGACGCGTACCGCGCCGCCGTACAAGCGGTGAATGTCGGTACCGAGCCGCAGCTCTACCCCGGCTCGCCGCGGTTTCTCGCCCAGCTTCTGCGACCACAGGATTTCCTGATCCTCAACGAAAAACATCCCGATGACGCCTATACCTTGCGCGGCGTCATGCGCGCCACGTCCGCTGCCGTGCATGAGCGCGACGCCTATGAGCTATGGCTGGCGATGCTGCCGCCCCGAACCGCCCGCGGCGTGGTGGTGGTCGATCCGCCTTATGAGCAATTGGACGAACGCGACCGGATCACGGCAACGCTCGCTGCCGCTCACCGCAAATGGGCGCATGGCGTGACGGTGATCTGGTATCCGCTGAAAGACCGCGCCACGCATTCGCGGTGGAAGGGGCAGTTACGCAAGCTCGGCATCCCGAAACTGCTGGGGGTCGAGCATTGGCTGTACGATGAAGATCAGCCCGGCATTTATAATGGCGCGGGCCTTTTTATCGTCAATCCGCCCTACGCCTTCACGCAGGCGTTGCCGCCTCTGCTGGACGCCTTGCGCGCCGTGCTCGCGCCGGAGGGGCATCGCGGCGAGCTCACAAGCGAGTGGTTGAGCGCGTAACCGAAACGCGACGGCCGCCCCTTTCTAACCCCACCCGCTGGACGAACCGCCCCCGGCACCCTAAATCACGTCCAGCGTCACTCAGGCGCATCTCGACGCCGGAACCGGCGCACTGCGGGAACCACCCGCCAAAAACATAGGATCGACCGATGGCCGACAAACACACCTCGCTGCAAGACCTGTTCCTCAATGCGCTCCGCCGCACCAAGACCCCGATCACGATGTTCCTCGTCAAGGGCGTCAAGCTCCAGGGCATCGTCACCTGGTTCGACAATTTCTCGGTGCTGCTCCGCCGCGACGGTCAGTCGCAGCTGATCTACAAGCACGCGATTTCGACGATCATGCCGTCGAACACCGTCGACATCGACGCGATCGTCAATGCGGTCGGTGAGGCGCAGCGCAAGCAGCCGTTGCTGCAGGAAATCTTCCTCAACGCAGTGCGCAAGTCGGAGGACAACGTCACGATGTTCCTCGTCAACGGCGTGATGCTGCAGGGACAGATCGCGGCGTTCGACCTGTTCTGCATGTTGCTCCAGCGCGACGGCATGGCGCAGCTCGTCTACAAGCATGCGGTCTCGACGATCCAGCCCGCGCACCCCCTCAATTTGGCTGATGAAACAGCAAGTTCGGACGAAGATTGACCACAGGTTTCGAGCGTGACCGCGACGACGTAGCGCGCGGTGCCAAGGCGGTCGTCGTCTATCCCGATACCGGTGCATCGACGCGCGACGCCGAGGCGCGGCTGGCGGAAACCGCCGGTCTCGCCATGGCGATCCATGTCGAAGTGGTCGATCGCGTCGCGATCAAGGTGCGCACGCTCCAGCCCTCGACGCTGATCGGCAAAGGTCAGCTCGAGGCACTCGCCGCCACGGTGCGGATGGGCGAGGCCGAGCTGGTCGTGTTCGACGCAAACCTCACGCCCGTTCAGCAGCGCAACCTCGAAAAGGCGCTGTCGGCCAAGGTGATCGACCGTACCGGGCTGATCCTCGAAATCTTCGGCGAGCGCGCTGCGACCGCCGAGGGTCGCCTGCAAGTCGAGCTCGCGCATCTCGATTACCAGGCGGGCCGGCTCGTGCGCAGCTGGACCCACTTGGAACGTCAGCGCGGCGGCTTCGGCTTCCTCGGCGGCCCGGGCGAGACGCAGATCGAGGCCGACAGGCGTTTGATCCGCGATCGCATGGCGCGGTTGAAGAAGGAGCTCGAGCAAGTGTCGCGCACCCGCGGCCTGCACCGCGACCGCCGCCAGCGCGCGCCATGGCCGGTGATCGCGCTCGTCGGCTATACCAACGCCGGAAAATCGACGCTTTTCAATCGGATGACCGGTGCTGACGTCATGGCCGAGGATCTGCTCTTCGCCACGCTGGACCCGACGCTGCGCCAGATCGCGCTCCCCGGGATCGACAAGGCGATACTGTCGGACACTGTCGGATTCGTCTCCGAACTGCCGACCCAGCTCGTCGCGGCGTTCAAGGCAACGCTCGAGGAAGTCGTCTCGGCCGATCTGCTGATCCACGTCCGCGACATCGCGCATCCCGATACGCTCGTGCAGCGCGACGATGTCGAGACCGTGCTGCGCGACATCGGCGTCGATACGTCGGTGCCGCGGATCGAAGCGTGGAACAAGCTCGACTTGCTCGACGAAGACGAGCGTGCCGAATGGCTCGGCGAGGCCGTGCGACGCGAGGACGTCGTCGCGATCTCGGCGCTGAGCGGGGAAGGGGTGGCGGGCCTGCTTGACACCGTTGCCGCGCTGCTGACCGCGAGCCATCGGCGCTATACGATCCTGCTCGACGCCGGTGACGGCGCGGGCGCGGCGTGGCTGCACGCGCATGGCGACGTGCTGTCGCAATCGGTCGAAGGCGAGCAGGCGATCTACGACGTCCGGATGGCCGAGCGCGACTATGAGCGCTTCGCCCAACGCTAGCGGTGTCGATCCCGCGCTGATCGCGGGCTGGGTCGCGGCGCGTTCCTGCGCACGCGGGGTTGCTGCGCCGGTCGCCGATCACGGCGGCTGGCGCGTCGATACGCGCAGCGACGTGGAATGGTGCCGCTACATCTTCGCGCGCGCCGATCGGGAGATTTCGACGCTCGCGCGGACGATCGGGCGACCGCAGGTGTTCATCAAGGTTTGCGCGACCGATGCCGATATGCTGGCGCTTCTGCCGAACGACTGGGCGCTTCAGGCGCGCTGCTGGGTAATGACCGCTACGGTCGATCCGACGCACCGCCCGTTAGCTGCCGGCTATCGTCTGAGGGTCGATGAGACCGACGGCGTGATCGCCGCGACGATCCTCGCATCCGACGGAACGCTCGCGGCAAGCGGCTATGCGGCCGAGACGGCGGGGGTGTTCGCCTATGACCGGATCGTCACGAGTCCCGATCACCAACGGCGCGGTCTCGGCCATGCGGTGATGGGCGCATTACGCGGACAGCGGCGGGATGCGGCCTCGCGCGAGATCCTCGTCGCGACCGATCAGGGAAGGGCGCTCTACACCAGTCTCGGCTGGACCGTGCAGAGTGCCTATGCGAGCGCGCTTAGTCCTGCCGTATACGCTTGATCGACTGCCACAGCGCTTCCTTCTCGTCGAGCGACAGCGCCCCGAAACCATCGCCCGCTGCGCTCTCCATCGCCTTGAAGCGCTGCTCGAACTTCGCATTGCCGCGGCGTAGCGCGGCCTCCGGGTCGACCCCGAGCTTGCGCGCCCAATTCACGACCGAGAACAGCAAATCGCCGATCTCGTCCTCCCGTTCATCGTGCGTCGCTGCTGCCTCGACCTCCGCGATTTCCTCATGGATCTTGGCGCGCGGGCCTTCGGTATCGGGCCAGTCGAACCCGGTCCGCGCCGCGCGCTGCTGCAGTTTTTCCGCGCGGAGCAGCGCGGGCAGGCCGACCGCGACGCCGTCGAGCGCACCGCCGGCACCCTTTGCGGCGCGTTCCTCGGCCTTGATCTGTTCCCAGCGCTGATGCCCGCCGTTTTCGGCATCGCCGAAGATGTGCGGATGGCGGCGCTCCATCTTGTCGCTGATCGCGGCGACCACGTCGGGCAGCGCGAACAGGCCGGCTTCCTCGGCGATCCGGCTGTGGAACACTACTTGGAGCAAGAGGTCGCCGAGCTCGTCCTTGAGATCGGCCATGTCGTCGCGCGCGATCGCGTCGGCAACTTCATAGGCCTCTTCGATCGTATACGGCGCGATGCTCGCGAAATCCTGCGAGACGTCCCATTCGCAGCCCGTCGCCGGATCGCGCAGCCGTGCCATGATCGCGACGAGACGCGCGATCACCGCACAACCCTGTCGAAGCGGATGTCGAGTCTCCGAGCGGAACGGGGGCGATGCATAGTGATATCGAACTCGCGGCTAGAACCAGGCGCGAGAGTCCCGCGCACGGCCTTCCGTATCGCAGGACGCAGGCGAAGGCGATCTCTTCCCCGCGCGCTCCGAACCGCACCGGCTCGAGGCGCGATGCTCAATGACGAACCGGCGTGCGATCCCGGCTCGACGCGTGACCCAATCCGCTGGGAATAGGGCGCGTGGCATCGAACTCGCCATCCAGCAGCACCGCCTGCGCTTGCCGCGCCAAGGTCCGGACATTGCCCGTCCTTGCGTCGCGCAACAGCTCCGCCGCGGCTTGCCCCTGTGGCCAGCTCCCCAGGCCCGAGCGCGCATTGATATGCCCCGCGCGCCCGATATCGACCAGCCCCGAACCCCATTTGCGCGCGAGCGCCTGCGACTCCTCGATCGTGGCATAAGGATCGTCTTCGCTCGCAACGAGCAGCGAAACGAACGGCAAGGCCCGGCGCGGATCGTTCCCGAAGCGCGCGATGCGCGGATCGAGCGCGGCGCGCTCGGTCGCGGGCGGCGCGACGAGCAAGGCTCCCAAGACCGACGACGCGCCGCTTGGGCCGGAGGCGTTGGCCCACCACGTCACAGCCTGGCAACCCAGGCTGTGCGCCACCAACACGACCGGCCCGCGCGCCGCAGCGACCGCTTGATCGATCCGGCTCATCCAGACCGTCCGGTTGGGATTATCCCAGTCGCCGAGATCGATCCGATGCGTATCGGACCGTTCGCGCTCCCAGCGCGTCTGCCAATGGTCGTCGCTCGAACCGAGCAATCCAGGGACGGTGAGAAGGATCGGCTGGATCATGCGGCGATCCACAGATAAGGCGAGCGCGGCGCATGGACCAACTCAGGCGTTTGGTAAGCATGGGGCATCATCAAATCCGATCTCAATGATGGGATATGATCTCGCTTATCGCGTGGCGCCGCAAAGGCCGCTTTCTTCGAGGGACTAAAGCTGGACTTTGCCCATCCGCCCTATCTGGATCTAGGCAACCTGCAAGTCCGATAATATACATTATGTTAAGCTTGCACCGATATGGCGCAACAGTCAGCGACGGCTCAAGCGCTCGTGGTCGCACCCTGCCAAAGCGTCACGACGATAAGCAGCACCCCGAAGATCGCCACCCATGCCAGCGCCATCTTGATCGCATCGCCCATTGGCAGACGCCGCGCGG
Organism: Sphingomonas sp. UYEF23; assembly: GCF_040546165.1. Lineage (NCBI taxonomy): Bacteria > Pseudomonadati > Pseudomonadota > Alphaproteobacteria > Sphingomonadales > Sphingomonadaceae > Sphingomonas > Sphingomonas sp. UYEF23. The sequence goes on from NZ_JBEPNG010000001.1 coordinate 128,434, forward strand.
CAAGCGCGCTCAGCGGCAGGATCAGCACGAGGACATACAGCACGATTGTCATCGCGCCGTCGCTCACAGTGCCCGTTCCAATCCGTCATAGCCCGGCTCGACGCCCGGCGGCAGTTCGGCGACGAGCGTGGCGTAATCCATCGACTGGTCCATGTGGGTCAGCACGGTGTGACCGGGCCGGAACGCCTCGACCCACCCCAGCACGCTCGGCAAATCGGCATGCGACGGATGCGGACGTCGGCGCAGCGCGTCGACTACCCAAAGGTCGAGCCCTTGATACAGTGTCGCCATATCGGGCGTCATCGCGCTGAAATCGGTCGCATATCCGATCGATCCCGCTGCGCTGTCGAAGCGGAGCCCGGCCGAGACGAACGGTCCATGTGGCTGTTCGGCGGTCGAGACGGTAATATCGCCGATCGTGATCGCGTTGGGGAGTGGCTCGATCACCACGGTCGGCGGATAGCCGTCATGCCCGCGAAAGACATAGCTGAAGCGGCGTTCGAGCATTGCCTTGAGGTCAGGCCGCGCAAGCCCACGGACCGGGCGCCCCATCGCGTGGAACACCTGGCGCAGGTCGTCGATGCCATGCGTGTGGTCGGCATGATCGTGCGTCCAGATCACCGCGTCGAGCGTGTCGACTCCCGCCGCCAGCAACTGCTCGCGCATGTCGGGTCCGGTATCGACCAAAATCCGCGTCGTCGCGCTCTCGATCAGGATCGACGCGCGCAGCCGGCGGTTGCGTGGATTGGTCGGGTCGCATGCGCCCCAGTCGTTGCCGATCCGCGGGACCCCGGAGGAGGTTCCCGAACCGAGGATCCGCACCTTCATAGGCGCGTCTTGGTGAACAAAGCGTGAAAGTTCTCGGCGGTCGCGGCCGCCAGCGTTTCGAGCGCCTCGCCGCGCAACTGCGCGAGGAACGCCGCGGTATCGGCGACGAACGCAGGCTCGCCCGTCTTGCCGCGGTGCGGGACCGGCGCAAGGAACGGCGCATCGGTCTCGATCAACAGCCGCTCGAGCGGCAACCGCGCCGCGGTTTCCTGCAGGTCCTTGGCGTTCTTGAAGGTCACGATCCCCGAGATCGAGATATAGCAGCCGATCTCGAGCGCGATATCGGCGAACGCCCCGCTCGCGGTGAAGCAATGGATGACGGCGGGATAGGCCCCCTTCCCCATCTCCTCGCGCATGATCTCGGCGGTATCGTCTTCGGCGTCGCGCGTGTGGACGACGAGCGGCAGCTGCGTCTCGCGCGCCGCCGCGATGTGCGCGCGGAAGCTCGCGCGCTGGCGGTCGCGGTCGCTGTGGTCGTAGAAATAATCGAGCCCGCTCTCGCCGATCCCGACGACGCGGGGATGCTGCGCGCGCTCGACCAGCCGCGCGGTGCCAACGTCCGGATGCTGGTCGGCCTCATGCGGGTGGATGCCGACGGTCGCCCAGACGTCGCTTTCGCGCTCGGCCGTGGCGATCACCGCATCCCACTCGCTCTCGCGCGTCGCGATGTTGAGCATCGCATGGACACCGCGCGCGCGGGCGCGGGCGAGCACGTCCTGCTGCCCCTCGACCAGGCCCTTGTAATTGAGGTGGCAATGGCTGTCGGCGAACATCAGGCCTCCACCGCCGGAGCTTCGAGCCGCGGAAACACCCCCGCCGGCGCCGGCAGCGTCAGCCCCGGCGCGAGCGGATGGCCGAGTGCTTCAAAGCTGCGCGCGTCGGGGGTTTGCGCGAGCAGGTCGAGCAGTTTGTCGGCGCCCCCGGGAATCGCCCAGCGCGCGAGGATCGCGATCCGGCGGATCGCCTCGGCGGCGTGATAGAGGATCGTGTCGGCCCGCTCGGGGTCGGTCTTGCGCACGCTCCACGGCGCCTGATCGGCGAAATATTGGTTGGCGTCGCGCGCCGCTGACCAGATCGCCTCGAGCGCGTTATGCAACGCCAGGTCGGTCATCGCGCTGTGCATGCCGGTCTCGGCTGCCTCGACGCTCGCGATCAGCGCGTCCTCCGCCGCGGTCCGCGTGCCCATCGCCGGAACGACGCCGCCGCACGCCTTGGCGATGATCGACAGGCAGCGCTGCGCGAGATTGCCGAGATTGTTGGCGAGATCGGCATTGCAGCGCGTCACGATCGCTTCTTCCGAATAGCTGCCATCCTGGCCGAAGCTGACTTCGCGTAGCAGGAAATAGCGCAGCGCATCGACACCGAAGCGCGTCGCCAGTTCCATCGGATCGGTGACGTTACCGACCGACTTCGACATCTTCTCGCCGCGGTTAAGCAGGAAGCCGTGCCCGAACACCGCGCGCGGCGGCGGAATGTTCGCGCTCATCAGGAACGCCGGCCAGTAAACGGCATGAAATCGCACGATATCCTTGCCGATGATGTGCAGCTGCGCCGGCCAGAAAGTCTCGTACAATTCGACATCGTCGGGATAGCCGACGCCGGTCAGATAATTGGTCAGCGCGTCGACCCACACGTACATGACGTGACCGGGGCTCCCGGGTACCGGCACGCCCCAGTCGAAGCTGGTGCGCGAGACCGAAAGATCCGAGAGCCCACCCTCGACGAAGCGCAGGATTTCATTGCGGCGCGCCTCGGGGCGAATGAAGTCCGGGTTCGCGGCGTAGAAATCGAGCAGCGGCTGCTGGTATTTGGAGAGCTTGAAGAACCACGTCTCCTCGGCGGTCCATTCGACCGGCGTTCCCTGTGGCGACAGCTTGGCGCCGCCCTCGCCCTCGACGAGCTCCTTCTCGTCGTAAAATGCTTCGTCACGGACCGAGTACCAACCCTCGTAGCGGTCGAGATACAGGTCGCCAGCCGCCTCCATCGCGCGCCAGATCGCCTGGCTGGCGCGGTAATGATCCTCGTCGCTGGTGCGGATGAAGCGATCGTACGAGATATCAAGCGCGTCGGCCATCGCCTTGAAATACCCGCTCATCTCGTCGGCAAGCGCGCGGGGCGTCAGATCGCGCTTGCGCGCTTCCTGGACCATCTTGAGACCATGCTCGTCGGTGCCCGTCTGGAAACGGACTTCGCGCCCCAGCTGGCGCTGATAGCGCGCGATCGCATCGGTCGCGATCGCCTCATAGGCGTGGCCGATATGCGGGCGGCCGTTGGGGTAGCTGATCGCGGTCGTGATATAATAGGGGTCGGTCATGCGCGCCTCCTAGGGCATCCGCGCGCGATATTGAAGCCTCGCCGCGGTGCCAGCGTTACGCGGCGAGCCGGGCGACGATCCCCGCCATTTCATAGACGGTCGCCTGCGCATCGAGCGTCAGGGCGCGCGCGGTCGCGGCCAGCTCGCGCGCGGCGTCATACCCGTCGAGCGCAATCCGCAGGCGTTCGCCCTGGCGCTCGGCAGCGTGCGCCGCGATGAACGCCGGTGCCCGGTCGAGAAACGCCTCGTAGCGCTTCTGCGCGGCTTTCAGCGCGAGCGACTTGGCGAGCCGGACGCGGCGGCCGTTGCCCGGGTCGCCCTCCCGCGCGATCACCGCGAGCGCCTGGTCGAGGGCTGCGAGATCGAGCCCGGCAAAACCGAGCGCGCGTCCCGGCGAGCCATGCGCGACGCCGACGAGCGCGGTCAGTTCGGCCGGATCGGCGCTCGGCAGCAGATGCTCGAGCACCGACGTCATGGTGGCGTCGCCCAGCGGATCGAAGCGCAGCTGGCGGCAGCGCGAGCGGATCGTCGGGAGCAACCGGCCCGGCGCATGGCTGATCAGCAGGAAGATCGTCCCCTGCGGCGGCTCTTCGAGGTTCTTGAGCAGGGCGTTCGACGCGCCGGGCCGCTCGAGATCATCGACCGAATCGATGATCACCACGCGCCGGTCGGACATCGACGGCCGCGTCGCGAACATCGGCCCGAGCGCGCGGACCTGCGCGATCGGAATGCTCCGCGCGAGATCCAGCCCGGTCTTGTCGCCTTCCTTGGGCTGGCGCGTCAGTTCGCGATAGTCGGGATGCGAGCCGGCAGCGATCAGCTTACGCTGCGGGTCGCTCTCGGGAACGTCGAAACCGGGCGGCAAGTCCGCCCCCGCCCCTTGCGCGAGCAAGCGCAGCGCCGCGGCGCGCGCGAAGGTCGCCTTGCCGATCCCCTCGGGGCCGGCAAACAGCCAGGCATGGTGCAGCGCCCCGCTCGCCATTGCGGCGGCGAACGCCTGATGCGCGGCGTCGTTGCCGAGCGGTAGCGTCATGGCAGCAAGTCCGCGACCGCTGCGAGGACCGAACCGGCGACCTCTTCGATTCCCGCTGCGGCATCGATCATCCGGAAGCGCGCGGGCTCGTTCGCCGCGAAACGCCGGAACGCCGCGGCAACGTCGGCATGGAACTTGGGGCCTCGCGCCGCGAAGCGATCGGAGGCGTCGCCGTCGCGCAGCGCGGCGCGCGCGCTCCCTTGCTCGGGCGACAGCTCGAGCACGAGCGTGCGATCGGGCAGCAGTCCACGCGAACCGAACGCGTGCAGCGCGAGCACGGCGGCATCCTCGATCCCGCCGGCAACACCCTGATATGCCCGGCTGCTGTCGAGGAAGCGGTCGCAGATCACCCACCGGCCAGCGCCAATCGCGGGCCGGATCGTCTTCTCGACATGATCGGCCCGCGCCGCGGCGAACAGCAAGGCTTCGCTGTGCGCACTCCACCGCGCGACATCGCCCTGCATCAGCAGCGCACGGATCGCCTCCGCGCCCTCGCTTCCGCCGGGTTCGCGCGTGACGAGCGCATCGACTCCACGCTCGGCGAGCGCGGCAGCAAGCCGTTTCGCTTGAGTCGACTTGCCCGCCCCCTCCCCGCCCTCGAGCGAGATGAAGCGTCCGATCACCCGCCGAACAGCCCCATCAGCCCCGCCCAGGCGCGCCCGAAAAAGCCGGCTTCGCTGACGTCGTTGGCGGCGACCAGCGGCAGACGCTCGGCGGGCATGCCGGGCGTCACCACGACGAGGTCGGCGATATGCTGGCCAGCCTTGATCGGCGCCTTGATCGGGCCGTCATACTGCACGCTGAGCTTCATCTCGCCGGCCGTGCCGGCGGGAACGGTTGCGCTCAGATCGTTGGCGGCGACCAGACCGACGCTGTTCGCGCTGCCAAGCTGAACTTCGGCGGTCTCGATCTGCTTGCCCTTGGCGAGGATCGGCTTGGCCTGCCACGCGCGGAAGCCCCATTCCATAAATTTGACCGATTCCTCGGCGCGCTGCCCCGAAGTGCCGAGCCCCGCCATGACGAGCACGAGACGGCGGCCGTTCTGCATCGCCGACCCGGTGAAGCCATAGCCGGCCTCGTCGGTGTGCCCGGTCTTCAAGCCATCGGCACCCGACACGCGTCCGAGCAACGGATCGCGATTGGCCTGGTCGATCGGCTTCTCGCCGCCAAGCGTCTTGCCCCAGGTAAAGCTGCGCAGCGAATAGAAGCGCTTGTAGAGATCGGGATAGGTCTGGATCGTCGCCGAGGCGAGCTTGGCGAGATCGCGCGCCGTGACATAGGTCACGCCATTGTCGGGCCAGCCGTTAGCCGTGCCGAAATGGCTGTTCGCCAGGCCGAGCTTGGTCGCCGCGCGGTTCATCCGCTCGGTGAACGCGCTCTCGGTCCCCGAAATCCCCTCGGCGAGCACGACGCAGGCGTCGTTGCCCGACAGCGTGACGATGCCCTTGAGCAGATCCTCGACGCTGACCTCCTCGCCCGACGACAGGAACATCGTCGATCCTTGCGAGTGCCACGCGCGCCACGTCTCGGGGCGGACGGGGAATTTTTGGTCGAGCTTCAATTCGCCCGACTTGATCATCTCGAACGCGACATAGACCGTCATCATCTTTGCCATCGAGGCGGGCGGCATGCGGCGATCGGCGTCCTTCTGGTACAGGATCGCGCCCGACGACAGATCCTGCAGATAGGCGACCGGCGCCGGGGTCTGGAATTCGGGGGCGGCAACCGCCGGGCACGTCGCGGCGATGGCGACGACGGCGGCGGCGAGCAGTTTCTGGCGCGAGGACATGCGGTTCGGTCTCGTTTTTCAGTCGGTGTGGAAAATGCGTGCGTCAGCATAGCCGCGTCGTGCGGCGCCGTCACGTGCGCGCTGCGCAGCGGCGGAATCGGCGAAGGGGCCAAGCTGGACGCGGTAGAGCTTCCCGAGCGGGACGACGCGGCCGCCGAGCTGCTTGGCGAGTGCGGCCGCGCGCTCGGCGGACGACAGCGCCGCGACCTGGACCATGAGGCCGCCGCGCGTCGCAGCTGGCGTAGGCGCAGGCTTTGCGCGAGCGGGCGCCTCGATCTCGGGTGCCGGGTGCGGCTTCACGGGCGCACTCCGCTGCGGCGCGGGAGCCGGGCGGGTCGTGCCGACCGCCGCCGGCCGACTGGGCGAGCGCGGCGCGGGCGCGACGCGCTCGGCAGGCAGTTTGCGCCGAAGCGCCACGAGCAAGGTCGGCGGCGCGTCGAGCCGGGGCGACGCCGCTTGCCCCGCCTGCAGCGCGCGAAGATCCTGCGGCGAGACGATGACGGTGCGGACGCGGATGCCGCCATGATCGCCCACACCGAGCGCCTGCGCGGCACCCGGCGACAAGGCGACGACCGCGCCGCTGCTCTGCGCGACGACCAACGCGATGATCGTCCGCCCGCTGTCGAGCGCGGTCAGCTCGACCGGCGTGCCGGGCGCGAGCGTTGGATGCCCCACGCCGATCCCGACCGTCGCCCAGCGCCCTTCGGGCGGCGCGGTAAGCAGCGTTGCATAGCCGACGCCGTCCTCACGGGCTTCTCCCGACGTCCCGCGCGGGCCGGCCCCTTGCGCGACTTCGGGCGGCAGATCCTGCGGCGGCCGCGCGCTGTCGGACGGTAGGGTCGGGTCACGCAGATCGCGCTGCGCCACGGTAGCGGGCGACGCCACGACGCCAAACAGCGCCAAGCCAAGCAACAGCGTCACGCGCTTATTGCTCGACCGCGTCGGCGAGCAACCCGACCGACAGCGCGTAGAAGTTCGAGCAGTTGTAATCGAGGATCACGCGGTAATTCCCCGTCAGGAGGTAGGCGGTCCGCCCGACGCCATCGGGTTCGATCAAGGTCGCCAGCACCGAATCGCCGGGCCAGTTGCGCGACACGGGTGCCACCCCCAGCGCGCGCCATTCGGCCATCGTCTTCCACCCGCTGTGACGCGCGAACACCTTGAGACAGCGCGGCGACAGCAAGCGATTGGTGACCTGGCTGCGGTCGAAGCTCGCCGGCACCGACACCGCCAGCCCCCATGGCTGGCCCGGACGCCAGCCGGCATTGGCGAAATAATTGCCGATCGACGCCAGCGTATCGGCATGGCTCGACCAGATATCGGCGCGCCCGTCGCCATCGCCGTCGCGCGCGAGCCGCAGATAGATCGACGGCAGGAATTGCGGCCCGCCCGTCGCCCCCGCCCAGCTCCCGACGAGTTGCGAGCGCGTCACGCCGCGGTCCATCATCTGCATCGAGGCGATGAACTCGTCGGCGAACAGGTCGCGCCGCCGCCCCTCATAGGCGAGCGAGGCGAGCGCGCGCGGCAGGTCGAACCCGCCCATCACGCGGCCATAGCTCGTCTCATGCCCCCAGATCGCGACCATGATCGATTCGGGAACGCCGGTCTGCTGCTCGATTCGGCGCAAGCGCCAGCGCTCGGCTTGATAGGCGCTGCGGCCGTTGGCGATGATCGCGCTGCTCAGATGCTGCGCTTGATACGGCGCGAAATCGGGGATCCCCGCGTTGGGATTGGCGCCGGGCTGCGCACGATCGAGCTCGATCACGCGCGGATTGAGCGTCAGCGTCGGGATCACCGCGTCGAGCGTCGCGCGGCTGACGCCCTTCGCTTCGGCCTTGGCGCGCAGCGTCGTCAGATAGCTCTGGAAACCGGTATCGTCCTGCGCGCAGGCGGCGCCGCCGACCCCGAGGCAGAGCGCAGCCGCCGTCAGTCCAAGGGCGATCCGCGCCCGTAATGTATGTTTATCCCGCATGAGCCAACAGTGGCACAGCCGCCCGCGCACATGAACCCCCAAAGGCCTGCAGCCCGTCACAAACCTTGCACGCGGTGGCCCTTGCATGTTGCCGCGTCGGGTCGCTATGCGAGCGACAGCGCGGAGAGATGGCCGAGTGGTTTAAGGCAGCGGTCTTGAAAACCGCCGTGGGTGCGAGCTCACCGTGGGTTCGAATCCCACTCTCTCCGCCACGTCGCACCGTCGACCTTCGATACACGTGCTGGATCGGGACCTGTGTTTACGGCGTTCTGTCTGCCTCGGCACCTGGCGGTGGCAGCGACACCGCATCAATCGTGGCGTCCACCGGGTGGTACTCCCCATGGCTGCACTAAATGATCGACGCAGCGGGCACGGCGACTGCGCAGGATCTTCCAACCGCGTCGGCGTGGAACCGACCTGGCTCACCGTACCCGCTGATCGCGCTTCGCAAGCTCCACGTCGGGCATTGCCCAAATACGAACGGCGCTCACCCGGCGCCTAAAAGCAGCAGCCGGCCGACCGAAGCGATATCTGTCTAGCTCGCGAGATACGGGTCTACCGGTGGAAATCCAGGGACAGACACAACAGGAACAGGCCGAGACGCCGCCGTTGCCAGCCACGCGTCCCCGCCCACCCGATGGCGGATAGAGCCGTCACCCCGCGTCGCCACACGCCCATAGACCGGACCCTCACGATCCGTGGGCGCCCCGGCGAACATCATGGCGATGTTGCCGTAGGTACTTGGGTCACGGCCATCGAGGCTCAGGCGATCATTGAGATAACAAGCGGTCGCCCATGCCGCTTCCGGACTGGACGTCATCGCGATGATGCGCTTGCTCCAGTACATCCGCAGGTTGTTGTGCATCCAGCCCTCGGCCAGGAACTGGCGCTGACACGCATTCCACGTCTCGTCGCGTGTCTCGCCCCTCAGCATGGCCGAGAGCGTCTCCTCATCGGGGCGGAGGTCGCCGGCATGGTCGGTGAGTGTCTGGCGCGCCCAGGGGGCGATCCGGTCGTACCGTTCGGGCGCGTCGAGATGCCGCGCTTGATGGTGGAACCATTCCCGCCAGCCGAGCAACTCGTCAGCGAACTTGCGCTTGTGCTGTCCACCTGCGGCAGCGCCGTTCACTGCCGCCATGACCTCGCGCGGGCCAAGCACGCCAAAGTGCAGATAAGGCGAAAGACCGCTCGCGCTGTCGAGACGCGTGGCATCGTTCCGGTTGGACGCGTAGCCGGGCAGCACGTCTGCGACCAAGCGTGTGAGCCGCGCCTCCGCCGCGTTCCGACCCGCTGGATGCATCGGGGTGACCGGGACCGAATGGTCGATGTCGAGGCCGGCAATCAGGGTGCCCAGCTCGTCCGCGCGGAGCGTGTCAGGGGTGAACGGCAACGCTCCGGAATAGGCGGCGACTTCTGCGATTTCCTCGTCCCAGGCCGCCCAAGCGGCCCGCGCTGGCTCATGGCGACGCAGGAAAGCGGTCCGCCCCTGCACGTCGCGGCCGATGACGGCCGGTGGCACCAGACAGGCGGCATTCACCGCAAGAACGGGCACGTCGACCCTTCCCGCCACGCGTTCCGACTGCCACCGCGCAACGAAGGTCGGCTGGTCTTCCACGACGATCGCCGCGGCCGCGACACCCAGCCGGTAGACCAGACCCTTTTCCCGTCGCTCGGCACGCTCGACGTGCTGGACGCAAGCCAGCCCGCGCCGGCGACATCCCTCCGCGAGATCGATGCTCGCTCTCAGGATGAAGTGGTGCAGCCGGTCGGACGCATACGGGTAGTCCTCGCGGACACCGTGATAGACCAGCACCGGCAGGTGCAACGCGTTGCCGAGGCGGACGGCTGCGTCGATAACGGGGTTGTCGCAAGCGCGCAGCGCCTGCTGGAGCCAGCACAGGACGTATCGACCGCCCTGCGCTGGCAATCGGTCGTTCAGCGGCCGAACGCGCGGTGCCTGGTGCCAGTCGGAAAGTTCAGCAAGCCGTCCAGATAGTGCCATCACAAACTCCGGCCACGTTGATGCCCCGTGGCCAACGCGGTCTTGTTATGCGCATCCTGGCGCCAGCGGCGAAGATAGTCGCCAAAATAAGCGAACGTTCGATTCGAAGCGTGGGCATCGCCGAGGTCCCGCCTCGATCTTTCGGCCACGCGGCACCCCGCCCGAGCAAGCGCGATCGGCGGGTACGGGCCGATCCCGCCACGGCGCCGAGACTGATCGCCGGCACCGGCCGAGTCGCGAACCGACGCCGATCGCCTATCCGGTCGTTTCGGCACTTCCCCGAGCGCTGGAGGCGTGTCGACCTGCGAAACGTTCCGCATCCTATCGGGCTATGGCCTCACCGCGATGGGTTTCCAGTCCACGGTCGCGGCTCATGTCCAGGTCGCGGCGCTGCGCCGGGTCTATGGCGATCGCAACAACAAGGGCGCGGCGCGGCAGGAGTGACCACACCCTTGGCCGATACCGCGACGCGACATCAGCCTGCGCTACGGCTTTTCCGGAAACGCACGCCATGCGGCATCGCACCGCGCGGCAGTGGAAGGCTGCTCGGTCGCTTGACCGGTAGGATCGGGCACCGCGCCGCCTTTGCCGATCAGGAAGCGGGCGTGCACGGTTTCCCATCGCGGTACCGCCGTGAACCGCACGTCGTCGAGCGCGAGGTCAAGCGTGTGTGCCGCATCATAGCCATTGGCGATCAGCCGCCCGCCATCGCCATAAACCCGCCGCAGCACGATGCCGCGATAGACCGGGATCAGGTCGCCGCGCGCCTCCTTGTCATAGGCGGTGTAGATGTCGATCGGCCGCTTGCTGCCGCGAATGCAGACGTCCTCGTAATGCACATCCTCGACCAGCCCGCCGCGGCTCGCGTCGCTCTTGATGCGCAAGCCCGAAGTGGTGCCGTCGAGCGTCAGCCCCTTGACCAGCACGTGCGCGACGCCGCCATTGGTCTCGCTGCCGATCGACATGCCGTGGCCCGAGTAGAAATGGTTGTCGAGGATCGAGACGTAGCGCGTGCCGCCGGTCTTGCCCGCCTTGATCGCGACATTGTCGTCGCCGGTGCGGATGAACGTCCTGGTGATCGTCACGTCCTCGCTCGCGCCGGGATCGATCCCGTCGGTGTTGCGCGCGTCGGCGGGCGTGTCGACGATCACGCCCCAGGCGGTGAAGCCCTGCAGGCGGTTGGCGACGACATGGAAATTCGGCGAGTTCGCCAGGCGCACCCGGTACAGCGTGAAATTGCGGCCGCGATCGGCGACGATCAGGCGCGGGACGTTCTGGTTGCCCTTCTCGACCTGCGCGCGGCGCGCGAGCTGCCACCAGGTCTCGCTTCCGCCGGCCATCGGCTGGCCGCCATTGCCCTCGATCGTGCCGTCGCCGACGATCGCGACGTCGGTCGCATCGGCGATGTGCAGCAGCGGGCGACACCCCTTGCCGCGCTGGTCGATCTTCCCGCAAGCGTGCTCGCCAGTGTCGAACAGCGCCGGATCGGGGATTGCGGCGAGCACGGCAGCGCGATCGAGCCACAGCGTCGTCCGGATCGGCAGCTCGAGCGGACCGCTGTCGTAGCGCCCCGCGCTCAGCCGCACCGCCTGCCCCGCACAGCGCTTGAGCGCGGCCTGCAGCTCGGCGGCGCGGTTGCCCGCTTTGGGCGTCAGCGTCTCGCACGCAGTCGCGGGCAGACGCGGCTCGGTCACCGTGCGGCGATCCTGTGCGGTGGCGGGGGCCGCGAGGATCAGGCTCGTCGCGGCAAGAATCGAATAGCGCATCGCTGCGTCCTTTACGCTGGAACCCATCAGAAGACGAACCGCACGCCGGCGGTGATCACCCGCCCGGTGCTCTGGTAGTTCTGCGCGACGGGGTCGGCCTGATATTCGGTCGCATAGCTCGCCGCGTTGGTCAGGTTGCGGCCCTCGAGCGTCAGCCGCGCATAGCTGGTCAGCGCATAGGACATCGCCGCATCGACATTGAACTGGCTCGCGCGATAGCCGAAATCGGAGACCACCGGCGAGTTGCACACCGCGCCGTTGTTGGTCGTCAAGCCGACCGCGCACGTTCCCGATGCGAGCGGGAAGCGCGTGACATATTGCGTGCGGTACGCGCCCGAGACGCGCGCCGAGAATTTGGCGTCCTCGTAATAGAGCGTCGCGTTGAACGCGTCGGGCGAGGTGTTGAGGAATGGCCCCTGCGCATAGACGTTGACCGCGGTACCGGTCTGCGTGCGCGTCGTCGCCAGCTGTGCGCTCGTCAGATAATTGAGCTTCGACGAGATGTGCGTGTAGTTGGCGGTGATGCCGAAATTCTTGAGGAACCCCGGCAGGAAGAAGAATTGCGACTGGACGTTGACCTCGACGCCACGGATCTTGCCGCCCGGCGCGTCATTGTACTGGCGCACCGCAAAGACCCCGCCTTGCTGGGTGTAGGCGAGCAAGGTCGGGCTGGTGATGCTCGCATAGATCGATTCCAGCGTGGCGGCGTCGTAGATCGACTGGAGCGCATATTCGCCGGCGATCTGCTGCGGAAAGGTCTCGAGATTCTTCATGAAGAACCCGACCGAGATCAGCCCGCCGCGACCGAAATAATGTTCGAGCGCGACATCGTAATTGGTCGCGCGATACGGGTTGAGATAGGGATTGCCGACGGTGATCTGCGGCGCGGTGGTCGCGTTGAGCCCGGTCGGGAACGACGTCGTCCCCGGCGTCAGCGCGGCGAGCTGGGGTCGCGCGATGACCTTGGCCGAGGCGAGGCGCAGCAGCGTGTTGGGGAGGAACTCCCACGCCGCGTTGAATGCCGGCAGATAGTCGGTATATTCGTTACGCGCGGTGACGAGCACGCCCGCCACGCCATTGGCGGCACCGCCGACCGATCCCGTCCCGCGCACGATCGTCTTGGCGATGCGCGTTCCGGCATTGCCGCGGAACGGCTTGCCGAACAGCGTTCCGTCCCAGTCGAATTCGAGATAGCCCGAAAGGTCGTTTTCGGTGACGCGATTGGCCTGGCGCGCATCGGCCTGCGCACGGAAATCGCCGAATTTGTTGATGCAGTTGCAATCGATGCCGAACGCGTTGCTGAACTTGTCGATGTCAGGGGCGTAGAAACTGGTCGGCGTCCCCGCCGGGACCTGGAGGCCACGACCGAAATCATACGAGCGCCCGAGATCGGTGATCGCGAGCTTGGCTTCGGCGAGCGTCGGATTGATCGCCTCGATGTCGCTGTTGCGCCGCCCCTGCAGGCTCGAATAGCTGAAGCGCTTGTAGGTCAGCCCGCCCTGGACCTTGAACAGGTCGTTGACGTCCCAGATCAGGCTGCCACGCGCGACACGGAAGCTGTTGACGATGTCATCGGTCAGATAGCGGATCGTCGACAGGCCCTTCACCAGCGTCCAGTTCTGCGGATTGGCGACGTCGAAGCCGGGGCTGAACACGGGCATCTTGCCGCTGCCGCGCCCGTCGAAGACGTAATTGTCCTTGTCGATCGCGTTGAACTCGGCGAGCAGCGTCGTGCCCTTATACTCCGACCGCGAATAGCCGGCGGTGCCGACAAAATGTAGCCGCTCGCCGATATCCTGCTTGAGATTGAGCGTGCCCTGCCAGAATTTGGTCGTCCCCGACACGCGCTGCGTCGAGCTGCGCCAGTCGACATCGTCGAGCACGAGATAGTCGGCCTGCCCCGCCGCATTGACGTTGGCGGCGCGGATCTTGGTGTTGGGGCGGCCGATCAGCTCGTTGTAGAAGCCGGTCTGGTTGGCGGTCGCGACATAGCCGGGCGACGCCGGGTTGTTGTAATAATCGAACGGATTGAGATTGTTGGGGTTCTGGCTGTTGAAGTAGCCCGGCAACACCGTCGCGCTGCCCTGCGTCCCCTGGCAGTCGAGCGCCGCCGACGGGGTGCAGTTCGGATAGAGCGCGACGCGGTCGGCATAGCCGTTGGCGGTGCCGGCGGCGCGCAGGCCGTTGGCGCCATTCTGCGCCGCGCGGGCGTTGGTGCCGTTGCGGTTGAGCCCGATCGTAGTGATCCCCGCGATCGTCGAATCCTGGTCGTACTTCGAGAAGACGCCGTCAAGCGTCACTTCGGTGTGGACCGTAGGCTTCCACTGGAGCGTCGCGGTCGCGCCGAGCCGCTTATAGTGCAGGTCCTGCCGGTTGATCGACGGCAGCGCCGGGATCAGCGTGGTTGGCGTGATCAGCGCATAGGCCGCCGGATCCGAGCCGAATGTCGCGCCAGTCCCCTGGTTCGACGGCCGCGCGAAGCCATAGGTGTTGGGCGTGACGCCGTTGAGCTGCGACGAGCGATAGGCGTAATCGAACTGCCCGATGCTGCGCTGGTACGAATCGATCTGCTGGCGCTGGTCCTGATAGGCGATCGAGCCGAGGATGCCGAGTGTCGGGGTGATATGCTTCGACACCAAAGCGGTCAGCCGCGGGTTCACCGTCTTGCCGTTCTCGCGATATTCGCCCTCGAGCCCGAGCGCGTAGCGATCCTTCTTGTTGGCGAGCGGTCGGCCCGTGGTGAGATCGATGATCGCGCCGAGCGATCCCTCGTCGTTCGCCGCGGAGGTCGTCTTGGTGATCGTCACGCCGCCGAACAGTTCGGACGCGAAGGTGTTGAAATCGAAGCCGCGCGTGCGGTTCGCCCCCGAGGGATCGTTGCCGCCGCCGGTGACGCTCAGCGCGTCGGCGCCGTTCAAGCGCGTCTGCTGGAAGTCCCCGCCCAGCCCGCGCACCGTGATCGAGCGCCCTTCGCCATTGTCGCGGTCGATCGAGACACCCGGCAAGCGCTGGATCGATTCGGCGAGATTGGCGTCGGGAAAATCGGCGATGTCCTCGGCCGTGATCGCATCGATGATCTGGTTGGCGCGCCGCTTCTGGTTGACCGCGTTGGACAGGCTGGCGCGAAATCCGGTGACGACGATATCCTGCGCGGTGTCGTCGGCGACCCGGCCGGTATCCGGCGTCGCTGGAGCATTCTGGGCGCTCGCGGGAGCGACAGCGACAAGCCCGCAGAACGCGACGACAGCAAGCGATGCGCCGTGACGCATATCGACCTTCAGCATGACTCTCTCCCCGGTTGACGCCTCTGCGGACGCCCTGGCGGCTCTTATGATTTGCCGATGTCACCGGTGTCAATAAGTCAGCGGCGTTGGATTGACGAATTTTGCACCTGAGAATTGATCCCGCTCAGTAGACTCTTCGAAAGTATCTGATCTGGCTCCCATATTGGTCAGTATCGACCCTTGACGAGCAATGACACCGGTATCAAGATGAGCCGAGAATGTTGGAGATCGAACCATCCGGCATCGAATACGGGAGATGGCGATGAAGGTGCGGATCGGGCTGTCGCTGACGGCCATGCTGGTGTTGACCGGCGGGTGCGGCCAAGATGGCGGCAGTACGCCGACCCCGACACCGAGCGCGACCACCGCAGTGCTGGCGGTATTGCCAGCGACGGGCGACACGGCCGCGTTCAAGGACACGCTGCTACGGCTGACCTTCGATGGCCCGCCGGTGATCACCGGCTCGGGCACGATCCGCGTCTATCGCAGCGACGGAACGCTGGTCGACACGATCGACACTTCGGCGAACATCGTCACCACCGGCGGCGAAACGCAGAGCGCACTCGGCGCCGCGAATACCGAGATCGACAAGATCGGCAACGGCGTGGCGAGCCTCACGCAATATCGCTACACCTATTATCGGCCCGTCAGCGTCGCAGGCAATGTCGCGACGATCAAACTCCACGACGGCGTGCTGGCGTATGACACAGCGTATTACGTTCAGGTCGACCAGTCGGTGTTCAACGGCCCGTTCGGCGGCGCGGGGAGCTTTCCGGGGATCGGCGGCACCACCGCCTGGACCTTCCGCACCAAGTCCGCGCCGACCTCGACCACCAATCTCATCGTCGACGACGATGGACCGGCCGACTTCCGCTCGCTGCAGGGCGCGCTCGATTATGTCATGGCGACGGGCTGCCTGTCGTGCCCGAGTGCCGCCAGCCCGAAGACGATCACGCTCAAGAACGGCATTTACGACGAGCAACTGTTCCTGCGCAACGTGAGCAATCTCACGATCCTGGGGGAAACCCGCGCCGGGACGATCGTGCGCAACAGCAATTGGGAAGCGTTCAATCCCGGCACCGGCGGCAGCCGCGCGACTCCGAACACCACCTTCAGCAACATCGGCGGCGCCGCCACGCTCGGCACGCGCCTGTCGCTTGGCGGCGGGCGCGCGGTGCTGCTGGTCGAGGGCGGCGATCTGCTCAAGCTGAGCAACTTCACCTTCGCCAACACGCACGTGAAGGATGCCACGCAGAACAGCCAGGCCGAGGTGATCTACTACAATTCGGCGACGCTCAACGGATCGCGCTTCATCGCCACCGACATGAACTTCCTCGGCACGCAGGATACCTTGCAGATGAAAGGCTGGGTGTGGATCTACAACAGCCTGATCACCGGCGATGTCGATTTCCTGTGGGGCTATCCCTTCGCCGAAGTGATCGAGAATTCCGAACTTCGCACTGTCTTCGATCCGACGACGCCGGGGTCGGGCGGCTACCTCTTCCAGTCGCGCGCGGCCAAGGGCTATCCCGGCTTCGTCGTGCTCGGCGGGACGCTGACCGCGGCGAGCGGCGTGCCCGACGGATCGGCCTATCTCGCGCGCTCGGGCGGCTCGACGCAAGGACAGGGGTTCTGCACGACGATGCTCGCGCTCGGCGGCGGCTCGGCCGGCAATGCCACCCAATATTGTGACTCGGTCGCCTATATCGGCGTCAAGATGGGCCCACATATCGCGCCCGCAGGCTGGTTCACCAATCCGGTCCCCAATCTGTTGCCGACGGCGCGCGAGGGCTGGCGCGAGAGCGGATCGATGACGCCGGGCGGCGCGACGCTGCCGCTGACCGGTCGCGAAACGCGCTATGCCAGCAGCACCGCCGATCTGTCCTCGCTCGACACCCGCGCGAAGGTCTTCGCGCAATGGAACGGCAATGCCGGCTGGAATCCCCAGCCATGAGCGCCGGTATCCCCGGCATGCGCGCTGAAAGTCCCCACCGGGAGCCTCCACCCCGCTTGCCCCGGCCGGCGGGGTGGCTTTGTCCCTACCCAAATCCCGCTTAGGACACCGATATGTAAATCAGCCGTCGCGATGCCTTCGGTCTGGCGCTGGCCGGCACCGCTGCCTTGGCCACCGAACCGGCCGCCGCCGTACCGCCCGGATCGGGAGCGCTCCCGGCCGCCGCCTGGCGCCGCGGGTTCGATAACCAGCGCGTGCCCGATCAGGGCGACGGCCGCTTCCTCAACCCGCTGCTGTCCGGCGACCATCCCGACCCGGCGATCCTCAAGGACGGCGCCGACTATTACATGACCTTTTCGAGCTTCGACTCCTACCCGGGGCTGACGCTGTGGCACAGTCGCGATCTGGTGAACTGGCAACCGCGCAAGGCGGCGCTGACCAAGAACATCGGCTCGGTCTGGGCGGTCAGCCTGGCCAAGCATGACGGGCGCTATTTCCTCTACATACCGGTCAAGGCGACCCCCAACACGATCTTCGTGATCCATGCCGATCACATCGACGGCCCGTGGAGCGACCCGATCGACTTGCATTTGCCCGCCCATATCGACCCCTGCCACGCGGTGGCCGAGGACGGATCGCGCTGGCTGTTCCTTTCGGGCGGGGACCGTATCCGGCTCGCGCCCGACGGCCTCTCGACGCTCGGCGCAGTCGAGCATGTCTATGACCCGTGGCACTATCCCGCGGAATGGGACGTCGAGAGCTTCAGCCCGGAGGGACCGAAGATCGCGCACCACGGCGATTACTGGTATCTCATCACTGCGGTCGGCGGCACTGCGGGCCCGCCGACCGGGCATATGGTGATCGCCGCGCGATCGCGCTCGCTGCATGGGCCGTGGGAGCACTGTCCGCACAATCCGATCGTGCGCACCACCAGCACCGATGAACGCTGGTGGTCGCGCGGCCATGCCAGCCTGATCGAGGCGCCGGACGGGAGTTGGTGGTCGATCTATCACGGTTACGAGAATGGCTTCTGCACGCTCGGTCGCCAGGCGCTGCTCGATCCGGTCGCGTGGACCGCGGATGGCTGGTTTCGGATGACCGGCGGCGATCTCTCGCGCCCGCTCGCAAAGCCGCGTGGCGGTGCTGCCGTGCCGCACGGCCAGCCGCTCAGCGACGCCTTCACGCGGCTCGACCTCGGCAGCCGCTGGAACTTCTTTCGCCCCGGCCCGCACGAAACTGATCGTCTCCGCATCGAGCAAGGCGCGTTGGTGCTGCGCGCGAGCGGAACCGCGCCGGTCGATTCCTCGCCCCTGTTGCTGACGGCCGGCGACCAGGCCTATGCCTTCGAATGCGACGTCGAGATCGCTCCCGGCGCTACCGCCGGACTGGTGCTGTTCTATGACGACAGATTATATGCCGGACTCGGTTTCGACGAGCGGCGTTTCGTGACGCATCAATATGGGATGGAGCGCGGACGCCCGTCCAACCCGCACGGGCGCAGGATGCGGATCCGCATCACCAACACCCGCCATATCGTCGCCATCCACACATCGCACGATGCAGGCCGAAGCTGGCAGCGCTTCGATCGGGGCATGGAGGTGTCGGGCTATCATCACAATGTTCGCGGTGGCTTCCTGATGCTGCGACCCGGCCTCTACGCAGCTGGGACGGGCGAAGCGCGCTTTCGCGACTTCCGCTTCCGCGCGCTGTGAAGGACGACGGGTCCCTGATCCGATCGCCGGACGACGATATCCGGCCGCACCTCCAATTCCACCTCGACGCGCCCCTTGCCGACGCGAACGACACGAAGTCTGGGTGACCGCACGGCACGCTTCAAGTTTGGTGGCAGCCATCATCGACTGATCCAGCTTTCCAACCTTGGCCGCGAGCGCCGCAGATCGTGTTGACCACGCCCATGCGCCTCCAACCGACCAGCCGGGTGCCGATCAGGGGAATGATGCGATCGGCGACGGCGCGCTCCGCCAGCAGCGTGTCTTGGAATGCGTACGATCCCGAAACCGCTTGCAGCGTCCAAATGGTAGCGCTACCTGTCTGCTATAGCGCGGTCACGCGCATCGGGGAGAGGACCAATGGCGTATCGTTATGTAGCCGCCGTGCTGGCGTGTGGAACCGCATCGCTCGCGCTGGCGCAGGATCGCGCCCCTGATGGCCGGCGCTATCTTTCGCAACCGCTCGTCACGTCGATCTACACCGCCGATCCGTCGGCACACGTCTTCAATGGCAAGATCTACATCTACCCGTCGCACGACGTGCCGACCGAGACCCCCGACGACGATCTCGGCAACCAATATGCGATGCACGATTATCGCGTGCTGAAGATGGACAAGATCGGCGCCCCCGTCACGGTCGGCCCGGTCGCGCTCGACGTCCGCCAAGTCCCCTGGGCGTTGCAGCAGATGTGGGCGCCCGATGCTGCCTACAAGAACGGCACCTATTACCTCTATTTCCCGGCGCGCGACAAAACCAAGGACAAGAACGGCCTCGGCAAGTTCATGGTCGGCGTCGCGACGTCGAAGAGCCCGATGGGCCCGTTCAAGGCCGAGCCCAAACCGATCGCGGGCGCCTTCTCGATGGACCCGGCGGTGTTCACCGACAGCGACGGCAAGAGCTATCTGTATTTCGGCGGGATCTGGGGCGGGCAGCTCCAGCGCTGGAAGAACGGCACGTTCGATCCCAATGGCAGCGACACCGACCTCGGCCAGGACACCAAGCCCGCGCTGACGGGCAAGGTCGCGCGGCTCAACCCCGACATGAAGAGCCTCGCCGAAACGCCGCACGACGCGGTGATCCTCGACGAAGCCGGCAAGCCCGTGCTCGGCGGCGATCACGACAAGCGCTTCTTCGAGGCGTCGTGGATGTTCAAGCGCGGCGGGCACTATTATTACACCTACTCGACCGGCGACACCCACTTCCTCAACTATGCGACGGGCACCAGTCCGTACGGCCCGTTCACCTATCGCGGGCATATCATGAACCCCGTCCAGGGCTGGACGACGCATCACTCGATCATCGAGACCGGCGGAAAGTGGTGGCTCTTCTATGCCGACACGCAGCTCAGCGGGAAGAACCACCTGCGCAACGTGAAGCTGACCGAGCTCACCTTCAACGCTGACGGGACGATCAAGACGATCGATCCGCTCGTCAAATAAGGCAGACGATGTTTCTCGGAATCGATATCGGCACGTCGGGTGTCAAGGCCGTCGTCCTCGACACGCATGGCGCGGTCGTCGGCCAGGGCGTCGCGGCGCTCACCGTCCAGCGCCCTCACCCCTTGTGGTCCGAACAGGACCCCGAGGATTGGTGGAAGGCGACGACCGCCGCAGTGCTCGCGATCGACCCCGAGGTCCGCCGGTCGGTCCGCGGGATCGGGCTCGCCGGGCAGATGCACGGTGCGACCCTGCTCGGTGCGAACGATAAACCGCTCCGCTCCGCGATCCTGTGGAACGACGGGCGCTCGTTCGCGGAATGCGCGGCGCTCGAGGAGACCACGGGCGATTTCCGCACCATCGGCGGCAATATCGTGATGCCGGGCTTCACCGCCCCCAAGCTTGAATGGGTGCGGCGGCATGAGCCTGAGATCTTCGCGCAGGTCGCGACGGTGCTGCTGCCCAAGGATTACGTCCGGCTGCGGATGACCGGCGAGAAGGCGTCCGACATGTCGGATTCGGCGGGCACGCTGTGGCTCGACGTTGCGGGCCGGCGCTGGAGCGACACGCTGCTCGCCGCCTGCGGGCTGACCGAGGCACAGATGCCGCGGCTGGTCGAGGGCACCGACGTCGCGGGCACGCTCCGTGCCGACATCGCCGAGGCCTGGGGCATGGCGCAGGTCCCGGTCGCAGGCGGTGCGGGCGACAATGCCGGTGGTGCCGCGGGGGTCGGCGTCGTCACCGATGGCAAGGCCTTGCTATCGCTCGGCACGTCGGGCGTGATCTTCGTCGCCAACGATACGTTCCGGCCCAACCCGACGCGCGCGGTCCACGCCTTCTGCCACTGCCTGCCCGATATGTGGCACCAGATGTCGGTCCACCTCAGCGCCGCGTCGTGCATCGACTGGGTCGCGCGGCTCACCGGCGCGAGTGGTGCTGCCGAACTGTTCCAACGCGCCGAAGCGGCGGGTACCGCCAATGGTCCCGAGATCTTCCTCCCCTATCTCTCGGGCGAACGCACCCCGCACAACGACGCGCAGGTCCGCGGCGCCTTTGTCGGGCTCGACAACGACACCGACGCCAACCGCCTCGCGCAGGCGGTGCTCGAAGGTGTCGCGTTTGCGCTCGCAGACGGGCTCGACGTGCTGCGCGAAGCCGGAACCGAGGTCGCCGAACTCGCGGTGATCGGCGGCGGCGCGCGCTCGCATTATTGGGGAAAGACGCTCGCCGCCGCGATGGACGTGCCGTTGGTCTACCTCCAGGGCGGCGAGGTCGGTCCCGCGCTCGGCGCCGCGCGGCTCGCGCAGATCGCGGTCGATGGCGGAACGCCCGCCGACGTCTGCGTCGCCCCACCCGTCTCGCATCGCATCGCCCCCGATGCCGCGCTGACCGAACGGCTAGCGCCGAAGAAGGCCAGGTTCCGCGCTGCCTACGCCCAGATTTCTCCCCTCACCGCATCCAACTGACACCCAAGGAGCGCCCCGATGGCCACCGATTTCTTCGCCGACATTCCGCAGATCGCCTTCAAGGGCCCCGAGACCGACGACGAGCTCGCCTATCGCTATTACGACAAGGACCGCGTCGTCATGGGCAAGCGGATGGAAGACCATCTGCGCTTCGCCGCCTGCTTCTGGCACACCTTCTGCTGGCCCGGCTCGGACGTGTTCGGTGGCGGCACGTTCAACCGCCCGTGGCATGCCGGCGCGAATGATTTGGCAGCGGCCGCGCAGAAGCGCGAAGTCGCGTTCGACTTCTTCACCAAGCTCGACATCCCGTTCTACACCTTCCACGACGTCGACGTGATGGCCGATGCCGCCACCATCACCGAGCATCGCCGCAACTTCGCCGAAGCGGTCGATCACCTCGAGAAGCTCCAGGCCTCGTCGGGCCGCAAGCTGCTGTGGGGCACCGCCAATTTGTTCAGCCACCCGCGCTTCGCCGCCGGCGGCGCGACCAACCCAGACCCGCAAGTCTTCGCGTTCGGCGCGATGCAGGTCCGCGACGCGCTCGAGGCGACGCATCGCCTCGGCGGCGCGAACTACGTGCTGTGGGGCGGTCGCGAAGGCTATGAGACGCTGCTCAACACCGATCTCAAGCGCGAGCTCGACAATCTCGGCCGCTTCCTCAACTTGGTGGTCGAGCACAAGCACAAGATCGGCTTCACCGGCACGATCCTGATCGAGCCAAAGCCGTTCGAGCCGACCAAGCACCAGTACGATTTCGACACCGCGACGGTGTACGGCTTCCTCAAGCGCTACGGCCTCGAGAACGAGGTCAAGGTCAACATCGAGGCGAACCACGCGACGCTCGCCAGCCACACCTTCGAGCATGAAATCGCGACCGCGGCGGCGCTCGGCATCTTCGGCTCGATCGACGCCAACCGCGGCGATCCGCAGAATGGCTGGGATACCGACCAGTTCCCCAATTCGGTCGAGGAACTGACGCTCGCCAATCTCGAGATCATCCGCGCGGGCGGCTTCACCACCGGCGGGTTCAACTTCGACGCCAAGGTGCGGCGCCAGTCGATCGACGCGGTCGATCTGTTCCACGGCCATGTCGGCGCGATCGACGTCGTCGCCAAGGGCCTGCTCAGTGCAGCAGCGCTGATCGAAGACGGTCGCCTCGATGCGATCAAGACCGAGCGCTATGCCGGATGGGACGCCGATTTCGGCCAGAAGATCGGGTCGCTCGACCTGGCGGCGATCGCCGATCTCGCGGTCGAGCAGGGCATCGACCCACAGCCGCGCTCGGGCCGGCAGGAGCGGATCGAGAACCTCATCAACCGCTTCATCTGATCAAGCGATCGGCCCGTCCGTTTCGCGCGGACGGGCCGATCTTCCGACGAGCCCTTGCGCTGGTCGCCTTGTACTCTGCGCCGGCAGCTTCTATTATGTCGGACTAATTCAAGGAACAGTATCTATGATCGACGGAGCGATTTTGATCGGTGCCGAGCAACGGCAGGCGACGACGCGATTTTCGGGGATCGACCCTTCGACCGGCGCGACCCTCACCCCCGATTTCTCCTCGGCCGGTGTCGATGCCGTGGCCGATGCAGCGGCGCTCGCCGAAGCGGCCTTCCCCGAATATGCGGCGACCGATCCCGAAACGCGCGCGACCTTCCTCGAGGCAATCGCCGATGCGATCGTCGCGATCGGTGACGAACTGATCGACCGCGCCGTCCAGGAAAGCGGCCTGCCTTGCCCGCGGATCGAAGGCGAGCGTGGCCGTACCGTCGGCCAGTTGCGGCTGTTCGCGACCGTCGTCCGCCAGGGCGACTGGCTCGATGCGACGATCGACCCCGCGCTTCCCGACCGCGCGCCGCTGCCGCGCCCCGATCTGCGCCGCGTCAATGTGGCGGTAGGCCCCGTCGCGGTGTTCGGCGCGTCTAACTTCCCGCTCGCTTTCTCGGTCGCCGGTGGTGACACCGCGTCGGCGCTCGCCGCGGGCTGCCCGGTGATCGTCAAGGGCCATCCGTCGCATCCCGGCACCGGCGAACTCGTCGCACGCGCGATCGCCAGCGCGGTCGCCAAGTGCGGCCTGCCCGCCGGCACCTTCTCGTATCTGCCTGGTGAGACCAACGATCTAGGCGGCGCGCTCGTCGCCGATCCGCGGATCAAGGCGGTCGGCTTCACCGGCTCGCGTGGCGGTGGCTTGGCGCTCGTCAAGATCGCGGCGCAGCGCGCCGAGCCGATCCCGGTCTATGCCGAGATGTCGAGCATCAACCCCGTGATCCTCTTCCCCGCAGCCCTCGCCGCCCGCGGTGATGCGCTGGCGACCGCGTTCGTCCAGTCGCTGACGATGGGCGCCGGGCAATTCTGCACCAATCCCGGCCTCGTCCTCGCGATCGACAGCCCCGAGCTCGATGCCTTCGTCAACGCGGCCGGTGTCGCCTTGGGCGGCAGCCAGCCCGCGACGATGCTCTCGCCCGGCATCCATGACAGCTTCGAAAAGGGCGTCGCCGCGCTCGCCGAACACGGTTCGGTCCGGACCGTCGCGCGCGGTTGCGCGAGCACTGGCGCCAACCAGGCGGTCGGCGCGCTGTTCGACACCGATGCCGCCGCCTTCCTCGCCGACAGCGCGCTCGGGCATGAAGTGTTCGGCGCGTCGGCGGTGGTCGTGCGCTGCACCGACCTTGCCGAGCTGACGCGCGTCGTCGCCGGGCTCGAAGGCCAGCTGACCGCGACGCTCCAGATCGATGCCGACGATCATGCCGCCGCGGCCAAGCTCCTCCCCACGCTCGCCGGTCGAGTCGGGCGGATCCTCGCCAATGGCTGGCCGACCGGGGTCGAGGTGAGCCACGCGATGGTGCATGGCGGCCCCTTCCCCGCCACCAGCGACGGGCGGACGACTTCGGTCGGCACGCTCGCCATCTATCGCTTCCTGCGGCCGGTCTGCTTCCAGAACTTGCCGGCGGAGTTGCTCCCGGCAGCGATCGCGCCCGACAATACGTGGCACGTCGCGCGCCGGATCGAAGGCGTTCGCGAAGCTTCGCCGCGGTAAAACGGCACACGCCGCGGTGGGCGAGGGCCTGCCGCGGCGATGCTGCACGCGGAGGATCGGCCGCACCGGTCCCGCGCTCATGACACATCGCTTGACCTCGTGTTGGTAGCGCTATCAGATATAAAAACGTGACGGGAGTTGAGGATGGCGGGCAGCAGCGACCCACAGCGGTCTGCACTGGCGGCGGACTGGCAGAACGGGACTTTCCTCGGGCGGATCGAGAGCGCCGATGGCCCCTCGCCGGTCCTGCTCGTGCGCGGCGAATTGTTCGACATGGCGCGCGTCGCCCCTACCGTCTCGGCGCTCGTCGAAGCGGGGGATTTCAGCGGCACCGGCGGCGTCTCGCTCGGCGTATTCGACCCGTCGGCCGTGACCCTGCTCAGCCCCGTCGACTTGCAATGCGTCAAGGCTTGCGGCGTCACCTTCGCGGTCTCGGCGATCGAGCGCGTCATCGAGGAACGCGCCCGCGGCGATTCGAGCGCTGCGGCGGACATCCGTGCGCGGCTCGAAACGCGCGTCGGCGGGTCGATCCGCGCGGTCGTGCCGGGCTCGAGCGAGGCGGCTGACCTCAAGCAAGCGCTGATCGACGACGAGATGTGGTCGCAATATCTCGAAGTCGCGATCGGCCCTGATGCCGAGGTGTTCACCAAGGCGCCCGTCCTCTCGACCGTCGGCGGCGATGCCGAGATCGGCATCCGCTCGGATTCGACCTGGAACAACCCCGAACCCGAGATCGCCCTGCTCGTCGACAGCCGCGGCACCGTCGTCGGCGCGACGCTCGGCAATGACGTCAACCTCCGCGATTTCGAAGGCCGCTCGGCGCTGCTGCTCGGCAAGGCGAAGGACAACAATGCGTCGTGCTCGCTTGGGCCGATGGTCCGGCTCTTCGACGCCGGCTTCGGCATCGACGATGTCCGCTCGGCCGAATTGCGGCTGCGGATCGAAGGCGAGGACGGCTATGTCCTCGACGGCGCGAGCAACATGGCCGAGATCAGCCGCGATCCGCTCGACTTGGTCCGCCAGACGCTGAGCGAACATCAATATCCCGACGGCTTGGTGCTGTTCCTCGGCACGCTGTTTGCGCCGGTGCAGGACCGCGAAGAGCCCGGCCGTGGTTTCACCCACAAGGTCGGCGACAGCGTGACGATCGAAAGCGCGCGGCTCGGCCGTCTCGTCAATCGTGTCGTCACCTCGCGTGATGCCGCGCCCTGGACGATTGGGATCAGCGCGCTTTTCGCAAATCTCGCCGGACGCGGCCTGTTGGGAGCAACCCGGTGAGCGGTGCCGTCTATCCAAGTCTCGTCGGCAAGCGCGTGTTGGTCACCGGCGGCGGCAGCGGGATCGGCGCTGCGCTGGTCGAAGCGTTTGCGGCGCAGCAGGCAAACGTCGCCTTCATCGACATCGACAAGGAAGCCGGCGAAGCGACAGCGGCGAAGTTCGCGCCCGGCCGGTTCCACGCTTGCGACCTGCGCGACATCGATGCGCTCACCGCGACGATCGCCAGGATCTCGACCGAGCTCGGCGGGATCGACATCCTCATCAACAACGCCGCGCGCGATGACCGCCACACGATCGAGGAAGTGACCCCCGCGTATTGGGACGAGCGGATGGCGACCAACCTCCGCCACCTGTTCTTCGCCGCCCAAGCCGTAGTCCCCGGCATGAAGGCCGCGGGCGGCGGCGTGATCGTCAATTTCGGGTCGATCAGCTGGCATCTGGGGCTCCCCGACCTGGTTCTCTACCAGACCGCCAAGGCCGCGATCGAGGGCCTCACGCGCAGCCTCGCGCGCGATCTCGGCCGCGACAACATTCGCGTCACGACGATCGTCCCCGGCAATATCCAGACCCCGCGGCAGGAACGCTGGTACACCCCCGAGGGCGAGGCCGAGATCGTCGCCGCGCAATGCCTCGATGGCCGCATTCAGCCGTCCGACGTCGCATCGCTCGCGCTGTTCCTCGCTTCGGACGATGCGCGGATGTGCACCGGCCATGACTATTTCGTGGACGCGGGCTGGCGCTGATGGTCGGCGCGGTACGCTCGGTCCAGCCGATCGGCGCGATCCTCGGCGAAGGGCCGGTCTGGCATGACGCGGCCTTGTGGTTCGTCGACATCAAGCGCTCGCGGATCTACCGTTTCGATCCGGCGCGCGATGCTCTGCAGCACTGGGACGCGCCGGGCGAAGTCGGCTGGGTCCTACCGCGCGCGAGCGGCGGGATGATCGCTGGGCTGGACACCGGCCTGCACGCCTTCGACCCCGGCGGCGGGCAGTTTACCCACCTGTTCGATCCCGAGCCGCACCTCCCCGGCAACCGCCTCAACGATGCGACCACCGATGCTCAGGGCCGCATCTGGTTCGGCAGCATGGACAATGCCGAGCAGGACGCGAGCGGCCGGCTCTATCGTGCCGATCCGCACGGCAGCACCGACAGCGGCCTCGCCCCCGTCGTCATCACCAACGGCCCGGCGATCGCGCCCGATGGCGGCACGCTCTACCACACCGATACGCTCGGCCGGAGCGTGTGGCGCGTCGTGCTCAACGACGACGGCACGCTCGCCGCGCCCGAACTGTTCTGCGAAATCGCACCCGGCGAAGGCCATCCCGATGGCTCGACGATCGATGCCGAAGGCTGTGTCTGGGTCGCGCTGTTCGGCGGCTGGGGCGTGCGGCGCTACGATCCGGCGGGCACGCTGATCGAGACGGTGGAATTCCCCGTCGCCAACGTCACCAAGATCGCCTTCGGCGGCCCAGATCTGCGCACCGCCTATGCAACAACCGCGCGCAAGGGCCTGACACAACAGGATTTGCAAGCGCAGCCGCTCGCCGGCAATCTCTTCGCGTTCGACGCCGGCGTGTGTGGCCTGCCCGTCTATCCAGCAAAACTATAAACGATTTCAGGAGCGGAAAAACGATATGGCACTCACGCAGCCCGATACCCAAAGGGGCAATCTGGGGTTCATTGCGGCGATCGTGGCGGTGGCCACGATCGGCGGACTGTTGTTCGGCTATGACAGCGGCGCGGTGAACGGGACGCAGCCCGGGCTCAAGGCGGCGTTCGCGCTCGACGATGCCGGGCTGGGCTTCACCGTCGGATCGCTGCTGATCGGCTGCGTCATCGGGGCGTTCTCCGCCGGCACGCTCGCCGATGCGATCGGCCGTCGCAACGTGATGCGCGATGCTGCTTTGCTGTTCCTGCTCGGTGCGCTCGTCCAGGGGATCGCGCACGACCATACGCTGTTCGTCATCGCGCGCATCTGCGGCGGGATCGCGGTCGGCGCGGCCAGCGTGCTGTCGCCCGCGTATATCTCGGAGGTCGCGCCGCCCAACATCCGTGGCCGCATGACGACCGTCCAGCAGATCATGATCATCACCGGTCTGACGGCGGCGTTCTTCGCCAATTATTACCTCGCGGCAGCCGCGTCCAACCCCGTCAACCCCAACGACGTCGCCTCGCTCAACCCGCTCTGGTTGGGCATCGCCGCGTGGCGCTGGATGTACCTGCTGCAGGCGGTGCCCGCGGTGGTCTTCTTCATCGCTCTGTTCTTCATCCCCGAAAGCCCGCGCTTCCTCGTCTCGAAGCAACGCAACGAAGAAGCGCTGAACGTGCTGACCAGCCTGTTCGGCACCCGCCAGGGCGCACTGACGCTCGGCGAGATTCAAGCGAGCTTCTCGAAGGACCATCGCCCGCGCCTCTCCGACGTACTGACGCCGCCGGGTGGACGCGGCTTCCTCGGGCTTCGCTCGGTCGTCTGGGCGGGTCTGCTGCTCGCAGTGTTTCAGCAGCTCGTCGGCATCAACGTGATCTTCTATTACGGCGCGACGCTGTGGCAGGCGGCGGGCTTCTCCGAGTCCGAGGCGCTGATGACCAACATCATCTCGGGGACGATCTCGATCGTCGCGTGCTTCATCACGATCGGCCTGGTCGACAAGATCGGCCGCAAGCCGTTGCTGCTGATCGGGTCGGCGGGCATGGCGGTCACGCTGTTCGCGATGGTCTATGCCTTCTCGACCGGCACGCTCGTCGCCGAAAAGCTCACGCTGCCGGGGCATATGGGGCAACTCGCGGTCGGCGCGGCGCTCGCTTATTCGTTCGCGTTCAACATCAGCTGGGGCCCGGTGATGTGGGTGATGCTCGGCGAGATGTTCCCGAACCAGATCCGCGGTTCGGCGCTCGCGGTCTGCGGTTTTGCGCAATGGTTCGCCAATTATCTCGTCGCGCAGTCGTTCCCGATCATGCTCGGGAGCATCGGCCTCGCGAAGAGCTATTCGTTCTACGCGGTCTGCGCGGTGATCAGCTTCTTCCTGGTGCAGAAGTTCATCCACGAGACCAAGGGCAAGTCGCTCGAGGCGATGGAGGGGTAAGGCGCGCGCCACCTTGGTGGCGCGTGTGGCTCCGATCTTCGAGCAGATCGCTTTTGACGGGACCGCGATGATGCCATCGCGGTCCCGTTTTTTATTTACGAATGCGCTCGAAGTCCCGTGGATCCCTGCCAGTCAGGAGGCGCCCTCCGATCGGGAGTTACCGATGCTGAAGGACCGTATTTGGTGGCGGTCCGGCAGCTTTCGGGCGCGGTGATCAATTAGGCGACATGAACCGACTCGATTTCCAGCGTGTGCGGTTCGGTGTCGTGGAGCTTGGCATGAAGTGTGAGGTCGCTCACTTCCTCGCCCTCCGTCGTCAAATCAACCAGCATCTGCCAGTAATCACCCATCCAGCGGTAGACCGCATATTCCCACGTGGACCGGTGTAGGGGAGCCAAGCTGTCTCCGTAAGCCGACACGCTCTCGGCGATTGCTTTCGCCGCCGAAGGATTAACCTCGCGCACACCCCGGATCGCGTGATCGCGCAGGCAGTAATCTCCGACCGCGAAGGCGTCTGCGATTTCTCGGAACGTGGCATGTAGCTCCGATGGCACGGAGTGTTCGTCAGCGTCTTTCGCCAGCATACCAACTAGTTCCTGCGTCCGCTCACGGGGAACCTGCATCGCGAGGTGAATGTCCGCAAGGGGTCGGTTTCCGCCTTTATCGTCCTCCCCGCATAGGCGGGCATCCAATGCGCCGACGAGCTTCCGTTTTGCGGCAGCTTAGCGGCATTGTTTTCCCGTCTGCACGGGAACGACCGAAGCTGCGAGCGGGAATGCGGGCTCCTAGCATTGCCGAAGCCCACGGCAGCCTACGCGGACGAACCGCGCCCGCCCGCCAGCAGACCCAGCGCTGTCCTACATCCCACCTTTCATGATATACCCGTCAGGCTCTTTAAAATCGTCGAACCCGCGCCCGCACATTAGCGCAAAAACGGAAACGATCGGCTTTGTAAACAGCACGTCTTGGGGTCAATCGAGTCAACCAACCCCGCGCGGCACTCACGCCGCGCCTTGCCCCTCAACCGCGCCGCTCACCCGGCACCCCCACACCGCGTAGAACAGCACATACAGCTCGCACGCCGCCGTCAGCAGGAACGAGGTCTGCAGCCCGTACATATCCGCCAGCTTGCCCTGCACGATCACCAGCGCGCCGCCGGCGATCGCCATGATCAGTAGCCCAGACCCCTCTTCGGTCAGCGGCCCGAGCCCGCGAATGCCGAGCGTGAAGATCGTCGGGAACATGATCGAGTGGAACAGCCCGACCGAGATCAGCGCCCACATCGCGACATGCCCCGTGGTGAAGGTCGCGATCAGCATCACGACGCACGCGCCGATGCTGGCGGCGGCTAGCACGTGCTCGGCGGGGATGCGCTGCATCAGATAGCTGCCGACGAAGCGGCCCACCATCATCCCGCCCCACAGCAGGAAGAGATAATGCGACGCCTGCTCGTGCGTCGTATTGCCGATCTCGGGCTGGCTGATGAAGTTGATGAAGAGGTTGCCGACGCCGATCTCGGCGATGAGATAGATGAAGATCGCCGGGATGCCGAAGATCAGGTTGCGGTGCGACCAGAGCGAATGGTTGGCGCGCTCGGCCTTGGCGTTGCGCTTGGTGGCAGCCCCCATCGCCGGCAGCGGCGAGCGCGCGATGACGACCGCGAGCACGACCAGCACGACCGCGACGATCAGATACGGCAATTGCACCGATTGCGCGTCGGCCAGCCGCTGTGCCGGGGTCAGCGCCGCCGCCCCCGCCGCCGCCGTGCCCGAGGTCGAGCGGCCGAGGATCAGATACCCGCCGAACAGCGGCGCGAGCGTCGCGCCGAGCGAGTTGAACGCCTGCACCAGATTGAGCCGCGACGACGCGGTCTCGGGCTTGCCGACGACCGCGACATACGGGTTGGCGGCGACCTGCAGCAACGTGATGCCGCTCGCGATGACGAACAAGGCGAACAGCGTCACCCCGTACGACGGGATCCGCGCCGCGACGATCATCCCGAGCGCACCCGCCGCCATGATGACGAGGCCGACCACCAATGAGCGCTGATAGCCGATCCGCTCGATCAGCTTGGCCGAGGGGATCGACGCGACGAAATAGGCGATGAACCACACGCTTTCGATCAGCGTCGTCTGGGTATAGCTCAGATCGAACACGCTGCGCAGATGCGGCAGCAGCGTGTTGTTGATGACGGTGATGAAGCCCCACATGAAGAACAGGCTCGCCAGCAGCGTCAGTGCCGAACGATAGCGCCCATTGTCGGGCGAATCGCCCGATGCGACGGGGGCAGGCGCGGCAATCACGGGTGCGGCCATTCGTAGATCCTCCATGTGGCGAACCCCGCGCGCGGCGGATTGCCTTCTCGGTATTTGTCCGAGTATAAGTCTCGCTCTATCTCGTCAACAGATAGCCTCGGCGACCGGAGTGTGTGGCGCGGGAATGTGGAAACCCGTCCGCGCCTAGGGAGGTCGCCGCGCTGCTGCTGACCCAGTCCGGACGATCCTGCATGACCGACACGCCTACCGCTCCCGCCACGCCGCTCGCTCGCCTGCGCTCGCGCGCCTGGTTCGACAATCCCGACAATATCGACATGACCGCGCTGTACCTCGAGCGCTATCTGAACTTCGGGCTCAGCCTCGAGGAACTCCAGTCGGGCAAGCCGATCATCGGCATCGCGCAGACCGGCAGCGACCTGTCGCCGTGCAACCGCCATCATCTCGTGTTGGCAGACCGCGTGCGAGAGGGCATCCGCGAGATGGGCGGGATCGCGATCGAATTCCCGGTCCATCCGATCCAGGAAACCGGCAAGCGCCCGACCGCCGGGCTCGACCGCAACCTCGCCTATCTTGGCCTCGTCGAGACGCTCTACGGCTATCCGCTCGATGGCGTCGTGCTGACGATCGGCTGCGACAAGACCACGCCCGCCTGCCTGATGGCGGCGGCAACCGTGAACATCCCGGCGATCGCGCTGTCGGTCGGACCGATGCTCAACGGCTGGCACAAGGGCGAGCGCACCGGCTCGGGCACGATCGTGTGGAAGGCGCGCGAAATGCTCGCCAAGGGCGAGATCGACAATGCCGGCTTCATCAAGCTCGTCGCCTCGTCGGCACCGTCGACCGGCTATTGCAACACCATGGGCACCGCGACGACGATGAACTCGCTCGCCGAGGCGCTCGGCATGATGCTGCCGGGCTCGGCTGCGATCCCCGCGCCGTATCGCGACCGCCAGGAGGTCGCCTATCTCACCGGCAAGCGGATCGTCGACATGGTCCGCGAGGACCTCAAGCCATCCGACATCATGACGCGCGACGCCTTCCTCAACGCGATCGTCGTCAATTCGGCGATCGGCGGATCGACCAACGCGCCGATCCACTTGGCGGCGATCGCGCGCCATGTCGGCGCCGAGCTCGAGCTCGACGACTGGCAGACCCACGGCCACAAGGTCCCGCTGCTCGTCAATCTGCAGCCGGCCGGCGAATATCTCGGCGAGGATTATTATCGCGCGGGCGGCGTGCCCGCCGTCGTCGCCGAGTTGATGCGCCACGACCTGATCCAAGAAGGCGCGCTGACCGTCAACGGCCAGACGATCGGCGACAATTGCCGGGATGCGACGATCGAGGACGAGCGCGTGATCCGCACCTTCGAGACGCGTCTCGTCGAGGAAGCCGGCTTCGTCGTGCTGAAGGGCAATCTATTCGACGCCGCGATCATGAAGACGAGCGTGATCAGCGCCGAGTTCCGCGAGCAATATCTCTCCAACCCCGAGGATCCCGAGGCGTTCGAAGGGCCGGCGATCGTGTTCGACGGTCCTGAGGATTATCACCACCAGATCGACGATCCCGCGCTCGGCATCACGCGCGAGACGCTGATGTTCATGCGTGGTGCCGGCCCGATCGGCTATCCCGGCGCGGCCGAGGTCGTCAACATGCGGCCGCCCGCGTATCTGATCCGCGAAGGCGTTCACGCGCTTCCGTGCATCGGCGATGGTCGACAGTCGGGGACGTCGGCCTCGCCGTCGATCCTCAACGCCTCGCCCGAAGCGGCGGCGCATGGCGGGCTGGCGCTGCTGAGGACGGGCGACCGCGTGCGGATCGATCTCGGTCGCGGCACCGCCGATGTGCTGATCTCGGACGAAAAGCTTGCCGAGCGCCGCGCCGCGCTGGTCGCAGCGGGCGGGTATCAGTATCCGGCCTCGCAGACGCCATGGCAGGAAATGCAGCGTGCGGTGGTCGGCCAGCTCAACACCGGCGCGATCCTCGAGGGTGCCGAAAAGTATCAGCGCATCGCACAGACGCGGGGGTTGCCGCGCGACAGCCACTGAGCGGACAAAAAAAGGGGACGGCGGTTGCCGCCGCCGTCCCTTCGCTACGTATCGTCGCTCCGGACGCCGCTCAGTCGTCGAACGCCTCGACTTGCCGCCGCTCGCCGCGCAGATAGGCATCGGCCACGTGCCGCAACGGCGCGACATCGACATCGCTCTCACCCGCCGCGATGAGCGCGGCGAAACGATCGTACAGCCCGCGATATTCGGCCTCGGGCGCGAGCGTCTGCTCGACCCCGTCGATCCGCAACTCGCTGCCACCCTTCGACAGCACCAGCGTGCCGGCATCGGTCTCGACCTTAATGTCCCACGTCTGCGGGCCCGTCTGGCGCCAGTCGAACTCCGCACGGATCGGCGTTCCCGCCGCATCGGTGAAGTGCAGATCGGCTGCGATCGGCGAAGCGCGATTGGCTGGAATCTCCAGCACGCCGTGCGTCAGGAAGAAGCCCGGCAGGATCGCGGTCGCGATCGACAGCGCGTTGATCCCGGGGTCGAACACCCCCATCCCGCCGGCTTCCCAGATCCACGCTTGGCCGGGATGCCAATGGCGGACGTCTTCCTTCCACTCGACATGGACCGAGCGCAGCACCTTGCCCGCCAGCCAAGCCCTGGCAGCCTCGACCCCGGCTGCGTAGCGCGAATGCCAGCTCGCAAACAGCGTCACCCCCTTATCGCGTGCCAGTGCGTGCAACAGGTCGACTTCGCTCAGCGTCGCGCCGGGTGGCTTTTCGAGAAACACGTGCTTGCCGGCAGCGATCGCGAGACGCGCCGCCTCGAAGCGGACTTGCGGTGGCTGGCACAGCGAGACCGCGTCGATCTCCTCGGCGGCGAGCATCTCTTCGATCGTGGTGTGCGTCACCCCGTGCTCGATCCGTCCGTGCCGGCTCGCGGCGGTGACGAGATCGAAATCGGGCGAGGCGTCGAGGACGGGAATATGCTGGTCGCGCGCGATCTTGCCGACTCCGACTATGCCGATGCGGATCACCATCTCAAAGCGCCTTCATGCTGACAGAGACGGGCGCATCGATCGCGATCGGGTTGCGCACGGGCAAATGGAACGGGACGGCTTCGATTTCGAACACGTCGCCTTCCTGGGTTTGCACGGCTTCGCTGAACGACAGCGTCGCAGTCC
This sequence comes from Sphingomonas sp. UYEF23, assembly GCF_040546165.1. Classification (NCBI taxonomy): domain Bacteria; kingdom Pseudomonadati; phylum Pseudomonadota; class Alphaproteobacteria; order Sphingomonadales; family Sphingomonadaceae; genus Sphingomonas; species Sphingomonas sp. UYEF23. Next base: position 162,857 of record NZ_JBEPNG010000001.1, read on the forward strand.
CGAAGAAATGGACGTGCACGTCGCCCGGCCGACGGAACAGCGCATATTTGAAATGGTGATGCTCAAGATTGTCGATCGAATGCGACATGTTCGCCTCGCCCGACAGGAACGGCTTTTCCCACAGCGTCGCGCCATCCCGTACGATCCGGCTGGTGCCGCGGACGTCGGCGGGAAGCGCACCGACGCGCAATTCGGGGCCGAGCGCGGCATTGCGCAGCTTCGAGTGCGCCAGCCACAGATAATTGCCCCGCTCGGTGACATGGTCCGAAAACTCATTGGCGAGCGCGAAGCCGAGCCGGACCGGCGTGCCGTCGGCATCGATCAAATAGATGCCGGCAATCTCGGGCTCCTCGCCTGCATCGAGCGCAAAGGCGGGCGAGCGCAGCGGCTCGCCGGGGGCGACCAGTTGCGACCCGTCGCCCTTGTAGAACCATTCGGGCTGGACGCCCTGCCCCGGCTCGGACGGCTTGCCGCCCTCGACCCCCATCAGGAACATCTTCATCGAGTCGGTCGGCGCAGGATTTTCGACCGCGGCGCGGTGCATCCTGTCGCGCCCCTCGGCCGAGCCGAGATGCGTGAGGCCCGTTCCAGTCAACAGCAGATGCGCGGGATCGATATGGTCAACCGGCGAGAGCAGCGTCACGCTCGCCAGGTCGAGCGGATCGCCCACGCCGGCGCGTTCCACCGCTTCGGCCAGACCGACCCCGTCAGTGAGCGCCGTCTTGGCAAGCGCGATGGTGGTGATGGCACCGGGTACGACGCGCGCCGAGCCGTCGGGACCGAGCGCAGCGACGCCGCGAGCGCCGTCAGCGCCGCGAAATTGAACGAGCGATACGCTCATCGTTAACCTCTCCACAAAGCCCCGCAGCCGATCGAACCGCTGCGCGCTATTAGTCCGACTACCAGCTAGCAGCGCGCTTGCAGATGTTCAACCAAGCTCCCCAAGCTTTGATGATAGAAGCGGCGCTACCCACCGCATCGCCCCGATGACGGTCCAAGGTCGGCCGCAACAGCGAGTCTCCGCCCAGTCGATATCGACGGCTACCCGAGCGCACCGGTCCACTCAGCGCGGGGCAAAAGCCGATCGTCATCACCGGTGGATCCCGGTCACATCCGCATCGTGCCCGTCTCGAGGAAGCGTTGGTGCCACGACAGCGCTTCGCCCGGCAGCATCGGCGTCTGCTGGCCGTACGAGCCCAGCCGGGCGCGGCGGTAATAGTCGGCGAGCGCGGGGCGATAATCGGGATGCGCGCAATTCTCGATGATCAGCTGCGCGCGCTGCTTCGGGCTCAGCCCGCGCAGATCGGCGAGGCCTTGCTCGGTGACGAGCACTTGGACGTCCTGGCTGATATGATCGACATGGCTCGCCTGCGGCACGATCGCCGAGATCGCGCCGCCCTTGGCGGTCGACGGCGTCATGAAGATCGAGACATAGGCATTCCGCGCGAAATCGCCCGAGCCGCCGATCCCGTTCTGGATCCGCGATCCCATGATGTGCGTCGAATTGACGTTGCCGTAGATGTCCGCCTCGATCAGCCCGTTCATCGCGAGGCAGCCGAGCCGGCGGATCAGCTCGGGATGGTTGCTGATCTCCTGCGGGCGCAAGATCATCTTGTCGCGATACGCGCGCAGATCGGCATTGAGCCGCGCCGCAGCCTCCGGACTGAGCGAGAAGGCGGTCGCTGACGCCATCAGCAGTTTCCCCGAATCGAGCAAGTCGAGCATCCCGTCCTGGATCACCTCGGTGTACGAGGTCATCGCCTCGAACGGTCCAGCGACGAGCCCGCTCAGCACGGCATTGGCGATGTTGCCGACCCCCGACTGCAACGGCAGCAGCGACGCCGGCAACCGCCCGCGCGCGACTTCATGGCGGAAGAAGTCGATCAAATGCCCGGCGATCGCTTCGGCTGCGGCATCGGGTGCTGCGAACGGCAAGTTGCGATCGGGCGCGTCGGTCTCGACGATCGCGACGATCTTGGCGGGATCGACGCGGTAATAGGCCTCGCCGATCCGGTCGTCGGGGCGGACGAGCGGGATCGGCACGCGGTGCGGCGGCAGCGCGGTGCCGTAATAGATGTCGTGCATTCCCTCGAGCGCGGGGTTCTGCCAGCGATTCACCTCGAGGATGATCTGGTCGGCGCGGTCGAGCCAGGTCTTGTTGTTGCCGACCGACGACGACGGGATCAGCGATCCGTCGTCGCGAATGCCCACGACCTCGATCACGGCGGTGTCGAGCGGTCCGAGAAAGCCCTGCCAGGCCATCGGCGCGACTTGGCTCAGATGCATGTCGAAATAGTCCATCTCGCCACGGTTGATCTTCTCGCGTGCGATCGGATCGGAATTGTACGGCAGGCGAAACTCGATCCCGTCGGCCTTCGCAAGCGCGCCATCGAGCTCGGGCCCGGTCGACGCCCCCGTCCACACGCGGACCCGGAACGGATTCCCGAGCGCGTGCTCGGCCTCGATCCGCGCGGCGAGCGCTAGCGGAACTGCCTTTGGATAGCCCGATCCAGTAAAGCCGCTGAGCCCGACCGTGCTGCCCGGTGCGATCAGCGCTGCGGCCGCATCGGCCCCCATGACGCGGTCGCGCAAATGCGCGCTGATTTTCGAAGGCATGAACTTCCTCTTGGCCGTTATAATCCGGGGCGTGCGCAGCGTGCGGTCAAGCCGGCACCGCGGCGTGACCGATCGAGCGGCTCACCAGCAGCAACGCGCCGTCGCCAGGATAAGGGGCAACCGTGAAGCCCATGTCGCGCTCGACCTCGATCGCGGCGTGATTGTCGCGGCTCTCGATCGCCTCGAGCACCTTGACGCCCTTGGTGTCGGCGACCGCGGCGATATGCGCGAGCAGCGTCCAGCCGATGCCGTGCTGCTTGAAATCCTTGCGGAGCGCGATAGCGACTTCGCCGCGCTCGAACCCCGGGTCGCAGGCGAGCATCGCGGTCGCGATCATCGTCGCTCCGTCATGCGTGAACGCGAGGTAATTCTCGGTCCAGCGATGATCGACGTGCGTGAGAGCGGTGATCTGTGCCGGCGCGACTTCGTTCATTCCGGTGAGAAAGCGAAACCGCAGATCCTCACGCGTCACGTGCGTAAAGAACTCGGCGACGGTGCCATCGTCCTCGGGCCGCGCCGGGCGCACGTGAAAGGTAAATCCGCTGCGCGTGGTGAGTGTCTGGCTCGGCTGATGCATCGAAGGCCCTTCCGCTTGGCAAACGAAACCCGATTCCGAGCTTCACAAGAGCGCCTCATGCGCTGCGAAGGTCGGGCTGGCTGCTGATGAAACTACGTAGATCGGGCCAGACGCAGCGTCATGCCGCCAACACCGCTGCGACCGGACGACGCAGCGCATAGGGCAACGCGGGCCCACGCCCGAAGCGCAGGACGAGATCGGGCCGCATGCCTGGCGCGCCGATCACCGCGGCAAGCTCGGGTCGCAAACCGGCGACCTCGACCGGCTGATTGACGAACGCGCATTTGATGCCGAGCGCGGTCGCTTGCAGCGCGAACCGCTGGCACGCCCGACCGACGCGCACCCAATGGTCGGGATCCGCCTTTGCCCCAAGGAAGATCGCCACGCCGGCCGAAGAGTCGAGCTGGCGCGCATATCGGTCGTTTTCCGAGCGGGCGGTCACGAAGCGATCGAACAGCGCCGGCCCGGCCCAGCTCGGCAGCGGGAAGTTACCGCTCGCCGCGTTGAACAGGCCGTCGCGTGTGCGCAGCGCCGCGTGCGGATTGTAGCGCAGCCACTGCTTGAGTTCGCGTACGAAAGCCGGGTCGGCCATCTGTCTGGAGTTGCCGTCGATGACCATGTCGCGCACGATCGCCCTATCGCGGCGTTCGGTCATCAGGATCAGCTCGACCCCGGGCACCGCTGCCGCGACCGCCAGGTCGCGGAGCTCGGCGGTGGGGAGCGATCGCCCGTCATAGCGGCCACGCGTCGATTGCCGTTTGGGGATCGCCCAGAACAACGGATCATCGACGGGCGGGCCGGGGCGAAACGCAAAGCCGATCGTCCCGCCATCGTCGGGCGCAAACACCGCCGCCCCGCGATGCCCCGACGCAGCCGCCGCCAGCACGAGGTTTTCGGTCGCGCATCCCAGGCTGACGAACAGATGGTGATCGTCGGGATCGACGACCGGGGTGCGCCGGCTGAAATCGGGGAGCACGTCGATCCGGTTCGTGCCGAGGCGGAAGCGCCACGGCTGCGTATTATGGCCGTTGGGGGCGAGCGTCGCGAAGCGGACGAGCTCGGCCAGCGCCGGGTTGCCGCCATGCGGAATACGCGCGGCGGCAGCTGCCGCATCATATGCGGTCATCGAGGACAGGTCGTGAAGGCCGGCCCAGCCAGCCCCGACGACGCCGAGCGCGGTTGCCCCACCCCCGAGCAGAAGATTTCGGCGGTTCATCCCAGACCCTCCCGATCGGTGCGAGACGCGCTCAGGCGTCGGCCGGCGTGAAGTCGAGCACGACGCGTGACGGCACGTCGCCGCGCTCGAGCCGCTCGAACACGCTGTTGATCGCCGCCAAGGGCTGCAGCTCGATGTCGGCCTTGACCTTGCCGTCGGCGGCGAATTGGAGGCACTCGGCCATATCCTTGCGGGTGCCGACGAACGATCCCCGCACGGTGATGCAATTCGCCACGACATCGAACAACGGCACGGGGAACTCGCCCGGCGGCAAGCCGACGAGCACGCAGGTGCCACGCTTGCGCGTCATCGCGACGCCTTGCTTGAACGCGGCGAGCGAGGGCGCGGTGATCAGCACGCCGTGCGCCCCGCCGCCGGTCTTCTCCTTGAGTATTTCGGCGGGACTATGCGTCTTTGCGTTGATGACGAGATCGGCACCGAGCCGCGTCGCGTGGGCGAGCTTGCCGTCGTCGATGTCGATCCCGGCGACGTTCAGCCCCATCGCCTTGGCATATTGGATCGCGAGATGGCCAAGCCCGCCACACCCCGAAATCGCGACCCATTCGCCTGGCCGCGCCTGCGTTTCCTTGATGCCTTTGTACGTCGTGATGCCAGCGCAAATCAGCGGCGCCGCCTCGACCGCGCTCAGCCCGGCGGGAATGTGCGCGACATAGTCGGGGTCGGCGAGCAGATATTCGGCGAAGCCGCCATTTTGCGTGTAGCCGCCGAACTTGGCCTCGCCGCACACCGTCTCCCACGCCGACAGGCAATATTCGCAATGTCCGCATGCCGAATAGAGCCACGGCACGCCGACGCGGTCACCCTCCTTGACGCGGGTCACTCCGGCGCCGAGCGCGACGACGATGCCGATCGCCTCATGCCCGGGGATGAAGGGCGGGTTGGGCTTGACCGGCCAATCGCCCTTCGCGGCGTGCAGATCGGTATGGCAGACCCCGCACGCCTCGGTCTTGACGAGGATTTGCCCGGGCCCCGGCGTCGGGATCGCAACCTCCTGGAGCACCAACGGCTGTCCGAATGCGGTGACGACCGCGGCGTGCATTGTCTTGGCCATGAGCAGGCTCCTTCCGGGGGGAATGCGGGAATCGTTTCGACCTGACACGCGCGCGACACGCTGACAGCAGTGCCGCGACACGGCCGCCTGCACGAGCGCTCTGGCCTGTCTTCCCTAGAAGTCGCGACCCGCGTTTGGGCAGACTCGGAAAATACGCATAGCTCCGACCGGCAACTGCCTTGCGCCGGTCAGCCTGAGCGCTAGGTTCACAGCGCCTCCCGCCAAGGACCCCTGCATGCGCGCTGTCTTCGCTGTTCTCCTGTCTGCCACCATCCTGACGAGCGGCGCGCACGCGGCCGCCCCCACCGCCGCGGCGTCTGCCAATGCCGCGCTCGATCTTGCCAAGAAGGCAATCGCGCTGCGCTCGGTAAAGGGCCCGGGCAACCAGACCCCGCAAGTCGCCGCACTCTACAAGGCGGCGCTCGTCGCGGGCGGTTTTGCCGATGCCGATGTCGAGATCGTGCCCGTCGACGACACCGCCTATTTGATCGGCACGTGGCGCGGCAGCGATCCGTCGCTCAAGCCGATGGTGATTTCGGGGCACATGGACGTCGTCGAGGCCAAGCCCGCCGACTGGAAGCGCGATCCGTTCACCCCCGTAGTCGAGAATGGCTATCTCTATGGTCGCGGCGCGACCGACATGAAGCTCGACGGGACGATCGCGATCACTGCGCTCACCGACCTGCGACGCAGCGGCTACAAGCCCAAACGGACGATCGTCATCGAATTCTCGGGTGACGAGGAAACCGCGATGAAGACCTCGACGCTGATCGCCGAGCGGCTCAAGGACGCCAATATCGTGCTCAACGTCGATGGCGGCGGCGGCGTGCTCGACGAGACGACCGGCAAGCCCAAATATTGGACGTGGAACGGCGCGGAGAAAACCTATGCCGATTTCCGGCTGACCGTCACCAACCCCGGCGGCCATTCGTCGATGCCGCGCCCGGTCAACGCGATCGTCGAGCTTTCGAAAGCGCTCGAGAAGGTCGGCGCGTATCAGTTCAAGCCCGAACTGAGCCCGCTGACGCGCGAGGCGCTGACCAAGGCCGCGCCGTTCGAGGAGCCCGCGATCGGTGCCGCGCTGAAAGCGTTCGTCGCCGATCCGACCGACAAGGCCGCGATCGCGACGCTGACCGCCAATCCCGCGACCGTCGGCAAGATCGGCACGACCTGCGTCCCGACGCTCGTCAACGGCGGACACGCCGAGAACGCGCTCCCGCAACGCGCGACCGCCAACATCAACTGCCGGATCTTCCCCGGCCACAAACCAGCCGACATCATGGCCGAGCTCGGCCGCGTGATCGCCGACCCGGCAGTGACGATCGCCGATGTCAGCGAAGGCTCGGTGGCGAACGACGCATCGCCGATGCGCTCCGATTTCATCACCGCGATCACCCGCGCGATGGGCCAGGTCTATCCGGGCGTGCCCGTCTTCCCGGCGATGGCCTCGGGCGCGAGCGACAGCATGTGGTTCCGCTCGCACCACGTCGCGAGCTATGGCGCGAGCCCGACCTTCATCAAACCGTCGGACGATTTCAGCCACGGCCTCGACGAGCGCACGCCGATCGCGACGATCGAACCGGGGATCCGCTATTACAAGCTGCTGTTCACCGATCTGTCGAAGTAACCGCGGCAAACGCGCCTGATGCGTCCCGGTCTTGCCCGGGGCGCACGCCGATCCTACGATCGGCGTACCCGCAATCGGAGCTCAGCATGGCGCCGTGTCCCCCCGATCCTGATGCCGACTGGAGCTTGCCCGGCTGGCTCTATACCGATCCCGAATATCACGCGGTCGAGCTCGAGCGTGTGCTGCGGCCGTCTTGGCAAATCGTCTGCCACCAGAACCAGATCGCCAACGCCGGCGATTTCCACACGATCGACTATCTCGGCGAGAGCATCGTCGTCGTACGCGGCGATGACGGTGCGCTGCGCGCCTTCGCCAATGTCTGCCGCCATCGCGCGATGCGGCTCGTCGAGGGGCCGACGGGATGTGCGCGCAAGTTCGTCTGCCCGTATCACGCCTGGAGCTACGAGACCGACGGCCGTCTGTCGGGCGTGCCGATGCGCCGCGATTATCCCGCGCTCGAGCTCGAGGCGCACGGCCTCGCCCCGGTCGAGCTCGAGATCTGGCGCGGCTTCGTGTTTGTCCGGCTCGAAGGCGATGGTCCGTCGGTCGCCGCGATGATGGCGCCCTACGATGCCGAAATCGCGCCGTATCGCGTCGAGGCGATGCAGGCGCTCTCGCCCGTCCGGCTGCGCGAGCGCGCGGTCAATTGGAAGAACGTCGGCGACAATTATTCGGACAATCTGCACATCCCGGTCGCGCATGACGGGCTGAGCCGGCTGTTCGGCAAGAGCTATGCGATCGAGGCGGCACCGTTCGTCGACAAGATGTCGGGCCAGATCGTCGACCGCGTCTCGGACAATCCGTGGGAGCGGTTCTACCAGACGCATCTGCCGCACGTCGATCATCTGCCCGAGGCTAACCAGCGGCTATGGCTCTACTTCAAGCTGTGGCCCAACATGGCATTCGATCTCTACGCCGACCAGATCGACTTCATGCAATGGCTCCCACTGACGCCGACCACCAGCGTGCTGCGCGAAATGGCGTTCGCGCTGCCCGATGACCGGCGCGAGATGAAGCTCGTGCGCTATGCCAATTGGCGGATCAACCGCGTCGTCAATGCCGAGGACACGTGGCTGATCGAGCGCGTCCAGCGAGGGATGGCGTCGCGCAGCTACACCGCAGGGCCGATCGGGCGGAGCGAGGTGTGCCTTCGCAGCTTCGCGCGGAAGATCCGCGAGCGGATCCCCGAGGCGCGATTGCACCGTGCGCCCGCGCCGGGATGGTCGCGGGGGTAGTGCTCTGCGGGTTTCCTCTCCCGCTCGCGGGAGAGGAAACGCAGACTTGGTCCGCCTTCTTCAGGCGGGCCTAGTCGAAGTCGGTGAGGGTCTTCTTCTTTCGGTCGTTAAAGAAGAAGAAGACCCTCCCGCGAAAGCGGGAGGGGGTAAGAAGTAGGAAGGCGGGAGCAAGCATGACCAAACGCTACGACGCGCTCATCATCGGCGGTGGCCATAACGGCCTCGTCTGCGCCTTCTACCTCGCGCGCGCCGGGCTCAAGGTCCGCATCCTCGAACGCCGCCATATCGTCGGCGGGGCGGCGGTGACCGAGGAATTCCACCCCGGCTTCCGCAATTCGACCGCGAGCTACACCGTCAGCCTGCTGCGCCCCAAGGTCATCGCCGACATGAAGCTGCACGACCGCGGCTTCCGCATCATCGAGCGGACGATCAGCAACTTCTTCCCCTTCCCCGACACCTATCTCACACTCGGCGGCGGCACCGCGCGCACGCAAGCGCAGTTCGCGCGCTTCAGCCAGAGGGATGCCGACGCCTACCCGGCCTATGACGCCGCGCTCGAAAAGGTCGCGCAAGTGCTCCGCGATCTCGCGCTCAAGTCCCCGCCCAATGTCGGCGGGGGGTTACGCGCGCTGCTCGCGGGTGCGGCGCAGGGCTGGCCGGTCGCCAAGATGGGGATCGAGCAGCAACGCGACCTGCTCGACATCTTCACCAAATCCGCGCGCGATTTCCTCGGCGGCTGGTTCGAGGACGACCATGTCCAGTCGGCCTTCGCCTTCGACGCGGTGGTGGGCAACTATGCCGGCGTCTCGACCCCGGGCAGCGCGTATGTCCTGCTCCACCACGTCTTTGGCGAGGTGAACGGCAAATACGGCGCCTGGGGCCATTCGGTCGGCGGGATGGGCGCCATCACGCAGGCGATGGCGCACGCCTGCCTCGAAGCGGGCGTCGAGATCAGCCTCGACGCTCCCGTCGCCAAGCTGCTGACCGAAGGTGGCAAAGTCGCGGGCGTCCGCCTCGAATCGGGCGAAGAGATCGCCGCAAAGATCGTCGCAGCCAATGTCGGCCCGGCCTTGCTCTATCGCCAGATGGTCGATTCCTCCGACCTACCCGCCGACTTCAACCGCCGGATCGCCGGCTTCAAGACCGGCAGCGGCACCTTCCGCATGAACGTCGCTCTGTCCGAACTGCCCGATTTCAGCGTGCTGCGCGGCAAGGACAAGGCCGAGCATCATACCGCCGGCATCATCATCGCGCCCGGCATGGATTACATGGACCAAGCGTTCATCGACGCGCAGCAGTTTGGCTGGTCGAAACAGCCGATCGTCGAGATGAAGCTCCCGACGACGGTCGACGACAGCCTCGCGCCGCCCGGCCAGCATATCGCCAGCCTGTTCTGCCAGCAATTCGCGCCGACGCTGCCAGATGGCCGCTCGTGGGACGCTACGCGCGAGGAGGTCGCCGATCTGATCATCGACACCGTCACCGCACACGCCCCCAACTTCAAGGCGAGCGTGATCGCGCGCCAGATCCATTCGCCGCTCGATCTCGAGCGCAAGTTCGGGCTGATCGGCGGCGACATCTTCCACGGGGCGATGGGCCTCGATCAGCTTTGGGCGGCACGGCCGGTGCTCGGCCACGGCGACTATCGCGGGCCGATCAAGGGGCTCTATATGTGCGGATCGGGCACGCATCCCGGCGGCGGCGTGACCGGCGCGCCGGGGCACAATGCGGCACACGAGATCCTGCGCGATCGCAGCCTAGTCGGGCGCGTCTTCGGATAGCGCCGCGCGATACCGCAGCAGATACAGCGGGATCGCGGTCAGCATCAGCCCGACGCTCAGGCCGATCGCCTCGATCCCCGCGCCCCACATCGCCCACGCGGCAAAGGCCAGCCCCAGCGCGGTGGCGACGGGCGCGATCCGCAGGATCAGCGCGGTGAGGCACGCGCCGACATAGAGCCAGATCGTCGCCGCTGCCGTCAGCCGCAGCATGAAGTCGAGCAGCCCGCCGAGCGACCGCGTCGCGTTCGACAGCACCAGCAAACTGGCGAGCGTGCTCGACACGAGCAGGATCGCAACCGGCACGTCGCGCGTGCTGGTCGCCCCGATCCAGCGCGGCAGCAGCCCGGCGCGCGCCATGCCGAGCGGAACCTCGCCCTGCACCAGCGTCCAGCCGTTGAGCGCGCCGATCGCCGCGATCGCGGCGAAGCCTGCGGTCGCAAGCCCTGCCCAAGGCCCCCAGAAGGTCGAGACGAACAGCGCGAACGGTGCCTGCGCATTGGCGACAGCCGCGCTCGGCAACGCGAAGATGATGCCGGTGCAGACGATGAGATACAGCACTCCCGTCAACGCGAGCCCGAACAGCATCGCGCGCACCACATTGCGCGCCGGGTCGCGCACCCGCTCGGCGGCGACGCTCGCCGCTTCGAACCCGACGATCGCGTAGAAGGCGAAGGTCAGCGCCGGCGTCAGACCGCCCCATGCGAAATCCGCATAGGGCCCGGCCGAATGCCCCACCCCACCTCGCCACGCGATCCCGGCGAGAATCAGGACAATCGCACCAAGCGGGACGAGCTTGATCACCGTCGTGCCGACTTGGAACGCCCCAGCCAGCCGCGCACCGCCGAGGTTGAGCACCGTCAACAGCCAAATCAACACCGTCGCCGACACCGCCTGGGCAAGCGCCGTCGCGCCCATCATCGGCACGAATTGCGCCAGATAGCGCACTGCGGTCAGTGCGATCACCGCATTGGCGGACCAGATGCCGATCCAATAGCTCCACCCGACGAGCACGCCGCACAGCGGGCCCAGCCCGGCGCCGCACATCGCGACCACTCCCGTCGCTTCGGGCATCGCCGCCGTCAGCCTTGCGAGCACCCAGGCGATCAACATCGCGCCGCTGACCCCCACGATCCACGCCACGATGCTCGTCCAGCCATAAGGGGCAAGTTGTGCGGGCAGGACGAAGATGCCCGAGCCAATCATCCCGCCGACCACCAGCGCGGTCGCGGTCCAGAATCCGAATGGGCGGTGCGACTCCGACTCGATGCGGCAGCTCCCTTCCCCAGCGAATGGAGCACGCTGCGCAGCGCTATGCCAGAGCGATTTCCGTCGCCGCGAATTCCGCGCTGCTAGCGGTGACAGGGCTCGGCTGCAGAGACGCTCGCGAGCAAAGCGGTACGCTGGATACGGAAATCCTCGCCGCCACGCGTGCTCGGCTGCGCGCCAGCGCCGAGCCCGTTCCACAACGCGGCATTGAAAGCATCGGTATCGAGGCGATCCTCGGTGGCGAAATTCTGTCCTCGCATCGCGGCGGCCCAATAAGCGGCGTCGTGCGGGGCACATCCGGCGGCCACCGGTGCCGCCACGAAGCGATCCCGCGGGATCGGCAATTGCGTCGCGTGCAGCACGTCGGCGGCGACGGTGTGGTAGCGCCAGCCCTTCATCGCCGGATCGAACACATCGGCCATCGGCACCGCGAGCGCATCGTTCAACCCGAGCGGCGCCAGGCCGAGCACCGCTTCGATCGTCCGCAACAGGCTGACGGTGGTATAGCGCGTCGAGACCAGTGCGTTGTGGCGCACCATCGGCCCGACGATGAACGCCACGCTGCGCCGGGCATCGACATGGTCGGCACCGTTCTGCGCATCATCCTCGATCACGAAGACCAGGGTGGAATCACGCGCGCGGCTCTGCGCGATCGTCTCGACGACCTGGCCGAGCGCATAGTCATTGTCCGCCATTTGCGTCTCGACGGTGTTCACCCCGTCGATCGCATCGCTGAAATCGCCGAAATGATCGTGGCTGAGCCGCAGCAGCGTGAGCGCGGGGACCGCGTCCTTCGCGTCCGCCACGGCGAATTCGCGCTGCCATTCGAGCATGCGCCAATAATCGGGCATCTTCTGGTCGAAGCCGCGGAAATACGGGTCGCTGCGCGAGGCCAGCAAGCGGTCGCCCGGCGTGTAGATCCGCGTCCCTGTCTTCGCCGGTTCGCGCTCGAGCGGAATGAAGCCGGGCTTGCCGAGATCGTAGACCGAAGCGTCCGAAAATCCGTAATTGCGAACGCTCAGCCCGGCACGGATCGCGGCATTCCACAGGAAACCCTGGCCCGTTTCGTCGTCACGATCGCCATCGGGCGCAGTCAGCAGCGCTGGCCCGGGCAGCAGATCGGGATCGGTCGAGAGCGCCGGATTCGTCGCGTGCCGCTCGGCGGGCGTCTGAGCTGTGTAGATGAAGCGATCGGCCTCCTCCGCCTCATACGCCAGCCCGCGCCCGGCATAATTGACCGGCGCGGTCTTCTCGAGGAGGTCTGGCACGCGCGCCGCGGTCGACCAGGTCCAGCCGGTGCTCGACTGCTCGCCGCTGTCGTAGAAATTGTCGAGCGTGACGAAGTCGCGCGCGAGGCGGTGATGATTGGGCGACAGCCGCTCGCCAAGGATCGCGAGCCGCGGATCACCATTTCCGACCGCGAGATCGCCGAGCACTTGGTCGTAGGTCCGGTTTTCCTTGATGATGAAGACGACGTGCTTGATCCGCGCGCGCACCGCCGCCATCGTCACGTTCGCGGCCGCGCGCGCCTGCGTTGCGGTCAGCCCGATATTGTCGGCGACTTGCAGCGTGGTGCGCACCAACGCAGCAGGCTTCGGCAGCGCGAACTGCAGCAGCCCGGCCTTTTCGAGCTGGAAGATATATTGGTTGGCAGCGCCGCATGCATTGGGCTGGCCGCGATAGATAGCGAGCTTCGGCGCGCAGCCGAGCGGGTTCGGCCCCGGCGGGCTCTTGCGATTGACGACGAATACGCGACCGCCATCGCGGCTCACTGCGACCGCGCTGGGATACCAGCCCGTCGGCACGAGCCCGTCGACGCTCGCGCCGTCGGCGCGCGGCGTAACCAAGGCGACCGCGTTGATTCCGCCCATCGTCACGAGCAAGCGGTGATCGGGGAGCAGCGCCAGCGCATTGGCGTTGAGCCCCTTGGCGACCGGTGCCGCGCCGAGTGCGTCCGGCAGCCCGAGCCGCGACTCGGCGGCGAGACGGCCGGTCTTGAGCTCGATGATCGCCAGCCGGTCGGCATTGTCCTCGGTCGCGTAGAGCCGGCCGAGGCGTGGATCGACCAGCAGTGCGGTCGGCGCACCGAGCGTCGCCACGCGGCCTGTCACACGGACCGCATCGCCGATGATCTCCAGCGCGACGAGTTGCCGATCGCGTGGTGCCGACACCCAGGCATGCGTCGCATCGGTCCAGACGATCGCAAACGGGTTCTCGCCGCCCGGAACGCCGGCTTTCGCGGGATCGATCTTGCCAGGCCGCAGATCGCGCTCGGCGATCACCTTGCCCGCCGCCAGGTCGATCAGGCTGATTGAATCATTGTAGTAATTTGCGACCAGCGCGCGTCGCCCATCGGGGCTGACCGCAAGTCCTGCCGCCTGCGGCTTGACCTCGGCACCGTTTCCGCTCGCATGCCCCAGCGCGATCGGCGCGCGCGTCTCGGCGAAAAGGCTCCCGTGCGCCTCGAACCGATGGACGACATCGTCGACTCCACCCCCGACGACGAAACCGCGGCCGTCGGGCTGCCACGCGATCCCCGAATAGCTGTTCGGCACCCGCGTCGTCTGAAGCAACCGACCGCCGCGTGCGTCGATCGCGTAGCGAAAGACATATTGTGTCGACTGCGCGGGGAGCCGTTTGCCATCGCTGCCGTTGAACAGATTGAACCCGCTGGTCAGCACCAGCATCTCGCGCCCGTCGGGGCTGACCGCGATCGCTGCGGCGCCATCGGCAACATACTCCGGGTGCGGCGCGATGCGCGTCGTCAGCGGTTCGAATCGTGCGCCTGGTGCTGCCAGCGGGGTCAGCCGCTGCCCGGTCGGCAGTGCTACGCTTTTCTCGGAATAATCGCGTGCCGCAACCGACGCGGTGATCGCGAGCAAGCCACCAAACAGAAATGCTTTGTGCATGATACCCATCCCGACGCCGTAGTGCGGGCTTACGACATTTTGGCGACACAGCCCATGGAGCGTTCGCCCTGTATCGCGGAGATCCGCCGCCCGCCGTGCGTTCGCCGGGCCCCTTCGTACGGGAAAACCCCAATATCTGCTGCGGTGCGAAATCGGGTGAAGCCGGGCGACCGCTGCTGTGCGGCGTTAACGGAGATTGACCATGGATCCAGGTGTCGTCGACCTGTCGCGGCTGCAATTTGCCCTGACCGCGCTGTACCACTTCCTGTTCGTGCCGCTGACGCTCGGCCTGAGCTTCATGTTGGTGATCATGGAAGCGGTCTATGTGATGACCGACCGGCCGATCTGGCGCGTCATCACGCGCTTCTGGAGCAAATTGTTCGCGATCAACTTCGTGCTCGGCGTCGCCACCGGGCTGACGATGGAGTTCCAGTTCGGCACCAACTGGTCGTATTTCTCGCATTATGTCGGCGACATCTTCGGCGCGCCGCTCGCGATCGAAGGGCTGATGGCGTTCTTCCTCGAGGCGACGTTTGTCGGGCTGATGTTCTTCGGCTGGAACAAGATGTCCAAGCTCGCGCATCTCGGCGTCACCTTCATGGTCGCGCTCGGCACCAATTTGTCGGCCTTGTGGATCCTCGTCGCCAACGGCTGGATGCAGAACCCCGCGGGCGCGACCTTCAACCCCGAAACGATGCGGATGGAAATCAGCGATTTCGGCACGGTGCTGTTCAACCCGATCGCGCAGGCCAAGTTCGTCCACACCGTGAGCGCCGGCTATGTCTGCGCGGCGGTGTTCGTGCTCGGCATTTCGGCGCTCTATCTGCTGCGCGGCAAATATGTCGGCGTGGCGAAACGCTCGATGGCGGTCGCCGCGGCGTTCGGCCTCGCTTCGTCGCTGTCGGTCGTCGTGCTCGGCGACGAGAGCGGGTATGCGCTCACCGACAACCAGAAGATGAAGCTCGCCGCGATCGAGGCGGCGTGGCACACCGCCCCCGCCCCCGCCGGCATCACGCTGATCGGCATCCCCGATGTCGCCGCGCGAACGACGCACTACGCCGTCGAAGTGCCGTGGGTGCTCGGGCTGATCGCCACGCGCAGCCTCGACACCGAAGTCACCGGCATGTCCGAGCTGGTGCTGAAGGCGCAGGAGCGGATCACATCGGGCGTGGTCGCATACGACGCCGTGCAGAAGCTCAAGACCGACCCGACCAATGTTCGCGAACGCGCACGGTTCGAACTCCACAAGCGCGATCTCGGCTATGCCTTGCTGCTCAAGGCGCACGTCGCCGATCCGCGCCTGGCGAGCCCCAAGCTGATTGCGGCGACTGCGTGGGACGTCGTCCCGAACGTCCCGCTGATGTTCTGGAGCTTCCGCGCGATGGCGTTCATCGGCTTCTACATGATCGCGCTGTTCGCCACCGCGTTCGTGCTCGCGAGCCTGCGCCGCCACGACAGCACGCGCTGGTTCCTGCGGATCGCGCTCTATTCGATCCCGCTGCCGTGGATCGCGATCGAGCTTGGCTGGATGCTCGCCGAGATCGGGCGTCAGCCCTGGGCGATCGAAGGCGTGTTGCCGACCTTCCTCGCCACCTCGACGCTGAGCGTCGCGGCGTTGTGGACGACGGTCATCGGCTTCACCGTGCTCTACGGTGCGCTCGCGGTGATCGAAATCCGCTTGATGATCGCGGCGATCCGCAAGGGCCCGTTCGAGCATGTCGACGATCCCGTGCCCGACCAGAGCGATACCGTCGTGGTTCCCATTCTCCCCGTCGCCGCCTGAACCGAAAGGACGGACAATGTTCGACTATGAAACGCTGCGCGTGATCTGGTGGGCGCTGCTCGGCGTGCTGCTGATCGGCTTTGCGGTCACCGACGGCTTCGATCTCGGCGTCGCCAGCCTGCTCCCGTTCGTCGCGCGCAACGATGCCGAGCGGCGGATGGTGATCAATTCGGTCGGCCCGACCTGGGAGGGCAACCAAGTGTGGTTCATCACCGGCGGCGGCGCGATCTTCGCGGCGTGGCCGTTCGTCTATGCGGTCAGCTTCTCGGGTTTCTACCTCGCGATGTTCCTGCTGCTCGCCGCGCTGATCCTGCGCCCGGTCGGCTTCAAATATCGCTCGAAGCGCCCCGACGCGGCGTGGCGCAGCCGGTGGGACTGGGCGTTGTTCGTCGGCGGGTTCGTCCCTGCCCTGGTGTTTGGCGTCGCTGTCGGCAATGTCCTGCTCGGGGCGCCGTTCCGGCTCGATAGCGACTTGCGGTCGTTCTACGAAGGCGGCTTGCTCGGCCTGTTCACGCCGTTCGCCTTGCTGTGCGGGCTGCTCTCGGTCGCAATGCTCGCGCTCCACGGCGCGACGTGGCTGACCTTCAAGGTCGAGCGTGGCGGCCCCGTCCATTGGCGCGCGCGCAGCTTCGGCGCGGTTGCCGCAATCCTGACGCTGCTGCTGTTTGCCGGGGGCGGATTGTACGTCGCGTTCGGCGACATCGGTTATCACATGCAGTCGGTGGCCGATCCGCTCGGCCAGTCGAACCCGCTGCGCACCACGACGCAGCATCTCTCGGGTGCCTGGATCGGCAATTACGCGCTGCATCGCTGGATGCTGATCGCGCCAGTGCTCGGCATCGGCGGCGCGGTGCTGGCGTTCGTCGGTATTACCGTGGGCGCCGAGAAGAGCTCGTTCGGCGGTTCGGCGCTGGCGATCACCGGGATCATCGCGACCGTCGGCCTGTCGATGTTCCCCTATATCCTGCCCTCGAGCATCGATCCGCATTCGAGTCTGACGGTGTGGAACGCCTCATCGACCCCGGCGACGCTCGGGCTCATGCTGTTCGTCACCGCGATCCTGCTGCCGATCGTGCTGCTCTACACGAGCTGGGCGTTCAAGGTGATGTGGGGCCGCGTCACCACCGCCGACGTCGCCACCAACCCCGATTTCTACTGATCGCGAAAGGACTAGACGATGTGGTATTTCACTTGGGTGTTGGGTCTCGGGCTCGCAGTCGGCTTCGGCATCCTCAACGGCATGTGGCATGAATTCCACCTGCCGGCCGACGATGAGGACGCTCCGCCGCCCGCGTGATCCACGCTTGCATACCAAAAGACCACAGGCGATCCGAACGATCGGCAGCGGTCTGGCATAGACGGCGCTGTTCGCTGGCAGCAACGTCCAGGGCGGCGGGCTCGACGGAACGTCAGCCGTGGCTGAGCGCGAGCTGCTCTAACGGTGTTACGCGGGTTAAAGCGGGATGGGTGGCTCTGGCCCTCGGCGCGTCGCCGAAGCGCTATTCGGAGGTACGACGCGTGCTTTGCTCATGCACAGCCTACCTCCCGCTATTCCTCGCGCACTAAGTCCGGGCGCACCTTACGCCACGCTTCTGACGCGATCCCGGCCCGAACGCTTGGCATCGTATAAGGCGCTGTCGGCGCGAAGCATCGCCGATTTGAGCGACGCGTAGTCGCGCACGACCGCGAGCCCGCACGAAAAGGTCAGCGCGTCGCCGCCGCGATGGCCGATTTCGTCGCGATGGAGCGAGGAGCGCAGCCGTTCGACGATCTCGGTCGCTTCGTCGAGCGCGGTGTCGGGCAGCAGGATCGCAAATTCCTCGCCGCCCCAGCGCGCGGGAAGATCCGATCGGCGCAATTCGGTCTGCAGCCGCTTGGCGAACTCGACCAGGACACGGTCGCCCTCGTCATGGCCGTGACGATCATTGACCGCCTTGAAATGATCGAGGTCGAGCACCGCGACCACCGAATTGCGGTCGTCGCGCAACACCGGTGCGATCGCGTCCATGAAACCTCGGCGGTTGCGCAGCCCGGTCAACACGTCCTTTTCGGCGGCATCGGCCAGCCGCTCGACGCGCGCATGGGTTTCCGCCGAAGCGCGCGCCACCGAGGCAAGCAAGGCCCCTACCAGATCATCGCCGCCCGTCGGCACCGGCGGGACGGGCTCGCCGCGTTGCAACGACTGCAGCAAATCGGTCGCATGCGCCACCGGCGCGAGCAGCCCGCGCAGCGCGACGATCGCGGTGACCGTCCCGACCAGCGTCGCGACGAGCAATGCCGCGAAAAGGCGCCAATCCCACCGCGCCAGCACCAACTCGCTCACGCAGAAGACGATGATCGGCAAATGCACCGCGCCAAAGCAGATGCTGAACATGCGGAACTGGAAATTACGCGGAAACAGAAACCGCGTGGCTTGATAAAAACGCATGCCTATACTCCGGCAACCTCACCCATGATCGGCGCTATTGGATCGCGGTTTCTGAATCGTTAATCCCCAATACCGGGCCGCCCTCATCAGCGGCCACGCCGGAATAGCTGTGGTCGATCAATAAACGACCACGCTGCGGATGCTTTCGCCGGCGTGCATCAGCTCGAAGCCCGTATTGATCTCCTCAAGGCTGAGGACGTGCGTGATCATCGGGTCGATCTCGATCTTGCCATTCATGTACCAATCGACGATCTTCGGCACGTCGGTCCGCCCCTTCGCGCCGCCGAACGCGGTACCGCGCCAGTTGCGCCCGGTGACGAGCTGGAACGGGCGCGTGCTGATTTCCTTTCCCGCTTCGGCCACGCCGATGATGATCGACGTGCCCCACCCGCGGTGGCACGCCTCGAGCGCTTGCCGCATTACCGTCGTGTTGCCGGTGCAATCGAACGTATAGTCTGCCCCGCCATCGGTCAGCGCGACGAGGTGCGCGACGAGATCGCCGACGTCCTTCGGATTGACGAAATGCGTCATGCCGAACCTGCGGCCCCATTCCTCGCGATCAGGGTTGATGTCGACCCCGACGATCATGTTCGCGCCCGCCATCCGCGCACCCTGCAGCACGTTCAGCCCGATCCCGCCGAGACCGAACACGATGATATTGTCGCCGACCTGGACCTTGGCGGTGTTGACCACCGCGCCGACGCCCGTCGTCACGCCGCAGCCGATGTAGCAGCTGGTCTTGAACGGCGCGTCCTCGCGGATCTTCGCGACCGCGATTTCGGGCAGCACGGTGAAGTTCGAGAAGGTCGAGCAGCCCATGTAGTGGAAGATCGTCTCGCCTTTGTACGAGAAGCGCGAGGTGCCGTCGGGCATCAGCCCCTTGCCTTGCGTCGCGCGGATCGCGGTGCACAGGTTGGTCTTGCCGCTGAGGCACGACTTACACTGGCGGCATTCGGGGGTGTAGAGCGGGATGACGTGATCGCCCGGCTTCACGCTCGTCACGCCCGGCCCGACTTCGCGCACGATTCCGGCGCCTTCATGGCCGAGCACGCTCGGGAACAGCCCTTCGCTGTCGAGCCCGTCGAGCGTATAGGCATCGGTGTGGCAGATCCCGGTCGCCATGATCTCGACCAACACTTCGCCCGCCTTGGGGCCTTCGAGGTCGAGCTCGACGATCTCGAGCGGTTGCTTGGCGGCAAAGGCGACGGCGGCGCGGGTTTTCATGGTACACTCCTCGAGACGGTCGCCAATCCCTTACGGCTACGCCCGGTTGCGTCAACCGCCCGCCCGGTCAGAGGCTCCCCCGCCGCGGCATGCCGCGCAGCACGAGCGCCACGCCCAACGTCGCCACACCGAGCATCCCGATCACCCCCGGCACATCGCTGCCGAGCGCGATCATCGCGGTCGCGACGATCACCACCAGCACGGTGACGATCGAGTTGGCGATGTTGTTCGCCGCGATCATGCGCGAGCGTTCGGCCGCCGGCGTCGCGGTCGAGAGGATCGCGTAGAGCGGCACGATGAACATCCCGCCCGCGAACGAAATCCCGGCGAGCCCGATCAGGATATGCCAGCTCCCGGCCGCGGCGAAGAAGTGCGCGATATCGAGCCCCGCCGTGCGCACCTGGAAACCGTGCGTCGATGCCCACAGGTCGATCATGCACCCGCCCATCACCGCCGCCGACAGCGGCACGTAACGCGCCGAGACCTCGCCCCGCAGCAAGCGGTTGACGGTCAGCGAGCCGATCGCAATCGCGGTCGAGAAGACGAGCAGGAACAGCGTCACCACCGCCTTCGATCCCCCGAGCGTACCACTGACGAGCGGCGCGAATTCGGAAACCAGCACCGCCCCTGCGGCAAAGAACCAGCTGATCCCGAGGATCGACAGGACGACAAGCCGGTCGCGGCGCGCAGTGCGCAGGATGTCCGCGGTGCCGCGGAAGACGTTCCAGTCGATGCGGTGCTGCTTGCCCGACGGCGGTGCCGGCGGGATCGCAAGGCTCGCGGCGAACCCGACGCAGGCGAGCCCGGTCGCGGCAAGCCCTGCCTCCCACGGCGCGAGCACGCCCGCGAGCAACTGCCCCCCGAGGATCGCGAGGAAGGTGCCCGCCTCGATCAGCCCGGTGCCGCCCATCATTTCGTGGTGACCGAGATGCTGCGGCAGGATCGAATATTTGACCGGGCCGAAGATCGTCGAGTGCAGCCCCATCAGGAACAGGCAGACGAGCAGGGTCGCGATCGACCCGATCGCAAAGCCGACCAAAGCGACAGCCATGATCGCGATCTCGGCGGCCTTTATCCAGCGGATCAGGATGCGCTTGTCGATCGCATCGGCGGTTTGCCCGCCGATCGCCGAGAACAGGAAATAGGGTAGGATGAAGATGCCGGTCGAGACCGTCGCGAGCATCTCGCCGCTGAGCCCAGTGCGATGCACCCCGAAATTCGCGAGGAACAGCAACGCGAACTTGAGCACATTGTCGTTGAACGCGCCGAGAAACTGGACGACGAACAGCGGCGCAAAGCGGCGCTTGGTGAGCAGCGAGAAATCGGGCGATGCCATCGCCCGCTTGTCGCCGCAGCGCGACCCGGGCGCAAGAGGTGCGCCCGGGCCGATCGCTACCGAAGCGTGCCCCGCGTCAGAGGAACAGCTTGCGGATCGAAATGCGCACCGTGCGCCCGAGCGGATTGAGATAATCCGGCTGATACGCGACCGGCGTCGTCCCGCTCGCATTGGTCACGCGCTGGCGCGTGTCGAACAGATTGTCGACCGCCAGCGCGACGCGCATCCCGCGCATCCACGGGTGTGCCTTGACCAGATCGAGCCGCTGCCCGAGATCGCCGAACAGCCGGACGCCGAGCGTGCCGAGCGACGAGAAATGCAGATTCTGCGGGTTGCCGAGCGTTCCGCCGTTGACGTCGGTCGCGCTTTGCCAATTCGCCGACAGGCGCACGCCGATGCCGTTGTTGCTGTATCCCGCCTGCCCCTCGAGCTCGTGGCTCGGTTGCCCGCCGTTCGAGCCGATCGCGTCGCCGTTCAAGAGGTCGAGCGCCGGGCCACCCCGCTGGACGAGCACGCGCTCGCTGAAGTGCCACGTGTGGTAGAGCGCGAACTGCAGCCGCCCGCCGCCGCCGCCACGGCCACCACCCCCGAAGCCGCCAAAGCCGCCACGCCCGCCGCCGGGGCCGCCGGGACCACCAGGACCGCCTGGACCACCTGGACCACCAGGTCCGCCGGCACCCCCGCCGCGCTCCGCTCGCGCTTGCGCGATCTGGCGTTGTACGCTGTCGGGAATCTTGATCCCGGCAAACGGGTTCGGCCCCGTCCCAGCGCGCCACGCTTCGATCTGTTTTTGCAGCTTCGACTTGAGCGCCATCGAGAAATTGATCCCCCAGCGCAGCTCGGAGCGGCTGCTCTGCGCGAAATTGATCGGTCGCGTGTCGAGCTGGGTCAGCACCAGATCGCCATTGGCATCGCGCACGCGCGTGAAGCGCGACGGGAAGGCCGTTTCGATCGCAGCGGTCGCGGTCGGGAAGGCGGCGATCGGATTTTCGATCCGTGCGTCGATATACGTCGCGGTGAGCGACAGGTCCTTCGTGCTCCACGGCTTGACCGTCGCGCTGAGCTTGTAGGTGTGGCTGTTGCTCGCGATCAGATTGGGGTTGCCACCCGACACCGTCGTGACGCTCGCATTCTGCCCGAGCACATAGTCGAAAACCGGCACGTTGGGCGTGACGATCTGCGGATTGCCGAGCTGCGTCGCGCTCGGCGCGGTATCTTGCATCGTCGCCGATGCGATAATCCGCAGCGGCACGATCGGCGACCAGTTGAGCCCGTACCCAAGCGTCGTCAGCGTCCCGAAATCGGAGAGGTGGTTGACCGCGACATTGCCGTTGACCGAGAGCGTGCCGATCGCCGCGAGGACGTCCTTCGCGCGGCTGGTCAGCGGCACGTCGACGTTGAGCTGGCCATTGACGATATTGCGTGTCACCGCGCCGGTCGAGGTCAGCCCGGCCCGATACGAGCGGCTATTGAAGCTGCTGATGTCGCCGCCGAGATGGACGCTCGTTGAAACCTCGCCCGCGGGCAGCTTGAAGATCGTGCCGTTGAGCAGAACGTCGAGCTTCCCCTCGTCTGAGGTCGAATAGCCGCGCGTCGTCGCCCGCGTCCCGATCTGCGAGGCACCAAGCGCGCCGAACGGATTCGCGGTCGGGTCATTGGCCGCGAGCCGCGCGTTGAACGCGGTCGCGTCGAGCCCCGCATCGGTGAAGGTCTTCGATTCGGAATGGTCATAGGTGCCCGTCACCGACCATTGCCACGCCGTGCTGATCGCGCCGTTGAAAGTCGTGCCCAGGTGCGCCGCGATCGCTGAAGCGCGTTGCTTGAGCGGCGAGAAGTCCCCTCCCAGCGTTCGACTGACCGTCACCGCGCTGGCCGAAAAAGGATTGCCCGCCGGAACGATGAGCGTCGTGCTTGGCAACCCTTGCAGTCCGGTCGTGTTGCTCGCCGAAAGCGTCCCGTTCAGCGTTCCCGAAACCGCGCCAAAGCTGCGCGCGTAGGTCGAGTTGGCGTTGAACGTGCGGCCCGAGGGCAGCAACGTGCGAAACGGTCGCTGGTCGGTCGGATCGGTCGCCACGGTGGTCGCGCCTGGAATCGTCGGACGGACAGTCGGGAGGATGCTGCGTTCGCTCTCGGTCAGCGCCTCGACCGGCTGATACTCGAGGTGAAGATTGACCCGCCCCTTATTGGCGATCTGGAGCAAGTCGAGTTCGCCCTGCGGCGCGTTTCGCCCGCCTTCGGTGGCGAGCTTGTCCGACAGCTCGACCGTCGCCGCGCGGAAGCGACGGCGCAGGACGAAGTTCACCACCTTCTGGTCGGCGGTGTAGCCATATTTGAGCGCGACTTCCTCGGGCAGAATGTCGACGCGCGCGATCGCCTCGGTCGGCAGATCGCGGATTTCAGCAAAACCCGAGATCCGCTTGCCATCGAGCAAAATGACGGGCGCACCGCCGCCACCGCGATCGCTGCGAATCTGCGGCGCGAGTTCGGTCAGCAACTCGGTGATCGAGCTGACCCCGTACGAGCGGATGTCTGCAGGGCTCAGCTGCTGTTCGGGCGGAATGTCGCCGATCACCGAACCAGGCTGCCTTGCCCCGCGCACGACGATATCGGGGCCGTCCTCGTTATCGTCGGGCGCCGCCGCCGGTGCCGCTGCTGGCGCCTGCTTGGTCGTGCTCTTGGTCGTCGCCTGTTGCGCGGAGGCGAACGCCGGGGTCGCCGCGAGCGCGAGCGTAAGCAGTTTTGTTGTGCGGATCATCGTAGCCCCAAAATGTCTTTCCCTTCGGCTAGCGTGCTTATGTCGCAAGAGTATGTCGAAGGCGCGCATGGCTGGAACTTCGATCGGGGCTGCCGTAGGACAGCCGCATGAGTGAAGAGCGATTCGAACGCCATCGGCAGCCCTGGACGACCGACGAGATCCAGAAGCTGCACACGCTGGCCAAAAAGGGCATGGCGCTCAAGGCGATCTCCAAGGCGCTCAAGCGCAGCGAAGAATCGACCAAGGACCGTGCCAAGGCCGACGGACTGACCATCGCGAAGCTGCGGTGATGCGCATAGGGTTCGGTAATGGTTGAATTGTGGCCGTACCGGGACAGTTGATAAGCCCCCGGAACAATCGCTACTAGGCAGCGTTTGGCGACCGTTCCGTAGGGTATCCACCGTGCGGGAACAGCCTTGAGAGCGGTGGACACAATGGCGGCTGAGTTTTCTACCCTGCGCTCGATGATCGTCGTCGGTGCATCGGCGCTTCTGCTGACGGGCTGCGGCAGCGCAAAACAGGAAAAGAGCGGCCGTGGCGCCCCCAAGGGTCCCCCCGAAGTCGGCTATATCGTCATCCAGCCGAGCAGCGTCCCGCTGGTGACCGAACTCGCCGGCCGCACCGCCGCCTATCAGAGTTCGGAAGTCCGCCCGCAGGTTACCGGCCTGATCCGTCGCCGCTTCTTCACCGAAGGCGCGCTCGTCCGTCAGGGACAGCCGCTCTACCAGATCGACCCGAGCCTCTATCGCGCGTCTGCGAACCAGGCGAACGCGAACGTCGCGAGCGCGATCGCCAATGCCGAGGCGACGCGCGTCAAGGCCGATCGGTACAAGCCGCTCGCCGACATGCAAGCGGTCGCCAAGCAGGATTATACCGACGCCGCCGCCGCCGCACGCCAGGCCGCCGCGACGGTCTCGCAGACCAGGGCGGCGCTCGACACCGCCAAGATCAATTTGCGCTTCACCACCGTGCCCGCGCCGATCACCGGGCGGATCGGGCGCTCGCTCTACACCGTCGGCGCGCTCGTCACCGCGAGCCAGACCGACCCGCTGGCGACGATCCAGAAGCTCGATCCGATCTATGTCGACATTCAGCAGGCCAGCGCAGACCTGTTGCGGCTCCGCCGCGCGCTCGCATCGGGGGGATCGGTGGCGACCCGCGCGAATGTCCAGCTCAAGCTGGAGGACGGCTCGGATTACGGGCTCAGCGGCGACGTCGAATTCTCCGAAGTCGTGGTCGATGCGGCAACCGGCACGGTGACGCTGCGCGCACGCTTCCCCAATCCCAAGGGGCTCTTGCTGCCCGGCATGTTCGTCCGCGCGCGCTTTGCGCAGTCGATCAATCCCAACGCCTTCCTCGTTCCGCAGCAAGCGGTCTCGCGCACGCCCAAGGGCGAGGCGACGGTCTATGTCGTCGGCGCCGACGGCAAGGGTGGCTACAAGGCCGTCCAGCGTCCGATCACCGCGACGGCGACGCAGGGTACCAACTGGATCGTCACCACCGGCCTCAAGCCTGGCGACAAGATCATTACGCAAGGCGTCGGCAAGGCGAAGGTCAACCAGACCATCAAGCCCGTTGCCGCAAGCGCGCCGCAGACGATCAAGTCGCCCAAAGCGGGTGATGCAGCCGTCCAGAAGAACTGAGCCAGCCCTGTGATATCGCGCATCTTCATCGACCGGCCGATCTTCGCCTGGGTCGTTGCCATCATCATTATGCTCGCGGGCGTCGGTGCGATCTACACCCTGCCGGTCGAGCAGTTTCCGGACATCGCGCCGCCTCAGGTCAACATCCGCGCGACCTATCCCGGCGCGTCGGCGGCGACGCTCGAGAATTCGGTCGCGCAGGTCATCGAGCAGCAGCTTACCGGGATCGACGGCTTGCTCTACTTCGCGACGAGCTCGTCGTCGCGCGGCCAAGTGACGATCACGGCGACCTTCGACAAGGGGACCGATCCCGACATCGCGCAGGTGCAGGTGCAGAACAAGGTGCAGCAGGCGCTGTCGCGCTTGCCGCAGCAGGTCCAGCAGCAGGGTCTGACGGTAACCAAGTCGAACCCCGACTTCCTGCTGATCGCCGCGATCTATGACACGACCAACCGGACGACCAACCAGGACGTGTCGGACTATCTGGTCTCGAACCTGCAGGACACGATCGGCCGCATCAAGGGTGTCGGCGACATCAACGTGTTCGGCGCGCAATATGCGATGCGCATCTGGCTCGATCCCAACAAGCTCGCCAGCTACAGCCTGATCCCGAGCGATATCACCACCGCGATCACCGCGCAGAACGCCGAAGTCGCCGCGGGCGAAATCGGCGGCGTCCCCAACACCGCCGAGCAAGTGCTCGATGCGACCGTGACCTCGCAGACGCGTCTGTCGACCCCCGAGCAGTTCCGCGCGATCGTCGTCAAGACGCAGCCCGATGGCTCCTCGGTGCATCTGTCGGATGTCGCGCGGATCGAGCTTGGCGCCGAAAGCTACAACGTCACCAGCCGCGTCAACGGCCATCCGGGCGCCGGCATTGCGGTGAGCCTCGCGCCGGGCGCCGACGCACTGAGCACGGCCGAACTGGTCAAGGCCGAAATCGAGCGATCCTCGAAGGCCTTCCCCAACGGCTATGCCTACAGCTTCCCGCAGGATTCGACCTCGTTCATCAAGCTGTCGGTCGAGGAAGTCGAGAAGACGCTGTTCGAGGCGATCCTGCTCGTCGTCGTCGTCATGTTCGTGTTCCTGCAGAACTGGCGCGCGACGCTGATCCCGACGATCGCGGTGCCGGTGGTGCTGCTCGGCACCTTCGGCATCTTCTCGCTTGCCGGCTTCTCGATCAACACGCTGACGCTGTTCGGGCTCGTGCTCGCGATCGGTCTGCTCGTCGACGATGCGATCGTCGTGGTCGAGAATGTCGAGCGCTTGATGGAAGAGAATCCCGACATGTCGCCGCGCGATGCGACGATCCAGTCGATGAACGAGATCACCGTCGCGCTGATCGCGATCGCGCTCGTTCTCTCGGCGGTTTTCCTGCCGATGGCGTTCTTCGGCGGATCGACCGGCGTGATCTATCGCCAGTTCTCGGTCACGATCGTCTCGGCGATGGTGCTCTCGGTCGTCGTCGCTCTGGTGTTGACCCCGGCGCTGACCGCAACGCTGCTCAAGCGCAAGCAGGACATGAAGCAGGACGGCTGGCTCGCGCGCAAGACGCAGCCGGCCAAGGACTGGTTCAACACCGGCTTCGACAAGACGATCGATCGCTACGGCACCGCCGTCAGCACGGTGATCGATCGCAAATGGCTGTTCGTGCTGATCTATGCCGGCGTCATCGCAATCCTCGCGATCCTGTTCCTGCGCTTGCCGACGGGCTTCCTCCCCAATGAGGACCAGGGCATCGCGCAGATCCAGTACAATCTCGCGCCAGGCGCGACGCTCAATTCGACACGCAAGGCGCAGCTCGAGATCGAGAAGTATTTTGCGGGCCCCGAGGCCAAGAACGTTGCCGGCTATCTGACCGTCGCCGGCGGCGGCGGCGGGTCGGGCGGGCAGAATGCCGGGCGCGGCTTCATCGCGTTCAAGGATTGGGCCGATCGCAGCGGAGTCGAAAATGGTGCCGAGGCGATCACCGGGCGCGCGACCAAGGCGCTGAGCGGCCTGCGCGACGTCGAATTCTACGCGACCGTTCCCTCGCCAGTGCGCGGGCTCGGCCAGTCGACCGGCTTCACGATGGAGCTGCTCAATTCGGGCGGCCTGAGCCGTGACGAATTCAAGGCGGCGCGCGACAAGTTGCTGGCAGCGGCACGCGCCGACAAGACGCTTGCCGCGGTGCGCCCGACCGATCTCGACGACCAGCCGACGCTGCAGGTCAATCTCGACGCGCAGAAGCTCAGCACGCTCGGCCTCACCCAGGCGAACGTCAACTCGACGCTCTCGACGGCGTGGGGCGGCAGCTATGTCAACGATTTCAACGACCGTGGTCGCGTCAAGCGCGTCTACGTCCAGGGCGACGCACCGTACCGCTCGTCGCCCGACGATCTCGCACAATGGTATGTCCGCGGCTCGACCGGCGCGATGACCCCCTTCTCGGCCTTCGCCACGACGAGCTGGAGCACCGCGGCCCCCTCGCTCGCGCGCTTCCAGGGGATTTCGTCGTACGAATTCTCGGGTCAGGCCGCGCCGGGGCAGAGTTCGGGCACCGCGATGGAGAAGATGACCCAACTCGCTGCGCAATATCCCGGCACGAGCGTTGCGTGGAGCGGCCTGTCGTATCAGGAGCGGCTGTCGTCGGGCCAGGCGCCGTTCCTCTACGGGATCTCGCTGCTCGTCGTGTTCCTGTGTCTCGCCGCGCTCTATGAGAGCTGGTCTATCCCGATCGCCGTGCTTCTGATCATTCCGCTCGGCTTGGTCGGCGCGGTGTTCGCCGTGACGCTCCGTGGTCTGCAGAACGACGTCTATCTCCAGATCGGGCTGCTGACGACGATGGGCCTCGCGGCGAAGAACGCGATCCTGATGATCGAGTTCGCCGAGCAAGCCGAGAAATCGGGCAAGCGCGTGATCGATGCCGCGCTCGAGGCGGCGCGGATCCGACTGCGCCCGATCCTGATGACGAGCTTTGCCTTCATCTTCGGCGTGCTGCCGCTGGCGATTTCGACCGGCGCCGGCGCGAACAGCCGCGTCGCGATCGGCACCGCGGTGATCGGTGGGATGCTGACCGCGACGATCCTCGCGATCTTCTACATCCCGTTGTTCTTCGTGATGATCCGTCGCGGCGCACGCGGCATCTCGCAAAAGCTCCACCACGAACAGAAGCCTGCCGACGAGACGCCCCCGACGCGTCCTTCCGGCCAGGGCGAGGCGACCGCATGATCCGCAAGACTGTCTCGCTCGTCTCGCTCGTCGCGCTGTCGGCATGTTCGCTGGCGCCCAAATATGTCGAGCCCGCGCTGCCCGTCCCGCCGAGCTGGCCGGTCGGCGACGCCTATCTCGCGCAGAATGAGGCGACGCTACCGAGCGTGAGCTATCGCGACATCTTTCGCGATCCGCGTTTGCAGAAAGTGATCGAGCAAGCGCTCGTCAACAACCGCGACCTTCGCGCCGCTGCCGCCAACATCGCGATCGCGCGCGCGCAGTACCGCATCCAGCGCGCGGAATTGCTGCCCGAAATCGGCGGTTCGGCGGGCTATACGCGCCGCGACAACGGGACGCGCGGTGTGTCGAACACCGGAAACGGGACCGGAACTGGAACCGGCACCGGCAACACCGGCACGGGCAACGCCGGCACGATCACGACGAGCGGCGGCGCGACCAATACCTTTTCGGCCAGCCTCGGCATCACCGCGTTCGAGATCGACTTGTTCGGGCGGGTCCGCTCGCTGACCACCGCCGCGCAGAATCGCTATTTCGGCAGCGAGGCTACGGCGCGCGCGACACGCCTAACGCTGGTCGGAGACATTGCCACGGCGTGGCTGACCTATGCGTCGGACGTCAGCTTGCTCAAGATCGCGCGCGAGACCGCGGCGCTATCGGCCCGCAGCGTGGCACTGACGAAATTGCGGCTCGACGGCGGCATCGCCCCGCGGACCGATCTCGCCCAGGCGCAGATCGTGCAGCAGACCGCCTTGTCGGATCTCGCCACGCAAACCACAGCGGTTGCGCAGGATGTCAACGCGCTCCAGCTGCTGGTCGGCGCGCCGGTCGATCCGGCCCTGCTCCCCGCATCGATCGAGGAAGCCGCGCCGACGATTGCCGAGCTTCCTGCCGGGCTCAATTCGAGCATCCTGCTGCGCCGCCCCGACGTCGTTCAGGCGGAGTATGAACTGCAAGCGAGCAACGCCGAGATCGGTGCCGCGCGCGCTGCCCTGTTCCCGACGATCTCGCTCACCGCGCTCGCAGGGCTGGCGAGCAGCTCGCTCGGCAATCTGTTCACCGGCGGCGCGTTCAACTATTCGGTCGCGCCGAGCGCGAGCTATCCGATCTTCCGGGCCGGCGCCGGCCGCGCCGGTGTCGTGCAATCGCGCGCGCAGCGCGATTATGCGCTGGCGACCTATGAGAAGGCGATCCAGACCGCGTTCAGCGAAGTCGCCGATGCGCTCGCCCGGCGCGGCACGATCACTGCGCAGCTCAATGCGCAACGCGCGCTTACCGCCGCCTCGACCGACAATTACCGCCTGTCCGACGCACGCTATCGCGGTGGAATCGACACCTTCCTCCAAAGCTTGACGGCACAGCAATCGCTCTATTCTTCGCAGCGCAGCCTCGTCACCGCGCAGCTGACCCAGGCCAGCAACCTGGTGACGTTGTACCGCACACTCGGCGGCGATTCGACGCTCGAAGTGACTGCGGCGGGGCCGAAATCGACCCAGCCATAGCGATTGCGCCCCAGCGCCCGAACGAGCGCGTGACAAGCCGAAGCGCGCATGGCAGCACAGCGGCTTAGACCAGAATGATCCAGCCTTGGATCGACGCGCCGGGGAGTGATCAAGATGGGCTATCACATCCGGCGGTTCGAGCCCAAGGACGCGGCGGCGATGCTCGCCTTTGCCGAGACGCTGCCCGAGCATGACTTGCTTTTCCTCGGCCGCGACCTGCGCCATCCGCGCGTCATCGCCGCCTGGGTCGCGGCGATCGACGAAGGCTATATCGACAGTCTCATCGCCGAAGATGGCGGCACGTTCGTCGGAACCGCCGCGCTGGTTCGCGATCCGCTCAGCTGGAGCGCGCATGTCGGCGAGATCCGGCTGCTCGTCGCGCCGGGCAAGCGCGGCGCCGGGCTAGGCCGCGATCTGCTCGAAGGGATATACTCGATCG
Organism: Sphingomonas sp. UYEF23; assembly: GCF_040546165.1. Classification (NCBI taxonomy): domain Bacteria; kingdom Pseudomonadati; phylum Pseudomonadota; class Alphaproteobacteria; order Sphingomonadales; family Sphingomonadaceae; genus Sphingomonas; species Sphingomonas sp. UYEF23. Next base: position 193,476 of record NZ_JBEPNG010000001.1, read on the forward strand.
CGCTCGAACGCCGGCTCGAGAAGATCACCGCACACATGACGCCCGATCAGATCGGATCGGTCATGCTGTTCGAAAGCCTCGGCTTTCGCGCCGAAGCGCTGCTCAGGGACCAGGTGCGCGACCGCGCCGGCAACACGCACGATGTCGCGATCCTGAGCCACGACATCGTGCGCACCGCCGCGCCCGCGCGCTGAGCGACGGGCGCTAGCGGCGGGCTATTTGTCGCCGCGCACCGCGCCGACCGCTTCGCGGCCGAATTGCAGGATGACTTCGCCCATTTCGCGCGCCTGCGCCATGCTGCGCTGGCCTTGGTCGCGCAGGAAGTCGCCCTGGATCTTCATCACTTCGGACAAATCCTTTGCACCTGCGGCGGCGCGCATCGCGGCGAACGCCTCGCGGGCATTGGCCTCGGCCTGATCGAGCATCTTGATCCCAACCGCCGAACCGCTCTCGGCCATCTTGCCGCCGGCGTCTCTGATCGCCTCGCCGGCTTTCTTGGCGGGCTCGGCGATCGTCTCGTTGAACGCGTCGCGAATCTTGTCGGTCATGGGATGATGTCCTTTCCACAGGGTGTGCGACCGGAGCGCCGGGCACGGCACAGCGTCGCGCGAACGTCGTGCTGGCACGTGGCTGACGGGGTGCGGCATCCGACTCTCCTCTGCTGCGGTCTGTGCCGCACGCAGACGCGAAGCTTAAGCGCCCCATCCGCCGAGCGCAAATCGCCGTGCGGGAGACCCTTAACGCGCTGGCAACCCGATCGGCGCAAAGACACACCATGCTGCGTCCCGCCCCTCCCCTGCGAATACCGCCGCCGAGCGCGGCCGCGTGGTTGCTGCTGCCGCTCAGCGTAGTGGCGAATGGCGCGGTGTTCTGGCCGGCGGCGTGCCTCGTCGCGATTACGGCGGCGGGCGCGCGTCACTATGGCGCGATGCTCGTCTGGTATGGGCTGGCTGTCGGGTTCGACCGTAACGCGCTGATCCTTGCGCCGTTCGTCGCGGCGGTCCTCATCGGCGCGCGAGTGCGCTGGCAGCTGCTGCCGCTTGCGCCGGTCTTCGCGCTGGCGATGCTGCTGGCCCGCGCGCATGCAGCCCCCTCGCTCCTGGCGCTGCGCCAGCCGATCACGCTCCCCGCCGCGCCTTCGCTTTGGACGATCCTCCAGATGCTGCCGTGGATCGGGACGCTGCCGCTCGGCGGGCTGGCGCTGACAAGCGCGTTCGGCACGGCGGTGGCCTATGGTGCATGGGCCTCGACCCAGCCGCTCCGTCCTCTCGAAGTGCGCGAGCGGGCGCTGCTCTGCGCGCTGGCGATCCCGATGCTCCTGCCCGGCCTCGATCCGAGCGCGTTCATGCTTGCTGGCGGACTCGCGCTGCACGCCGCGCTGCTCGAGCGCAGCGCACCACGCCGGCGCATCGCTGCCTTGGTCGGGATCGGCATGCTGGTCGCCTGCTCCGGCGGCGTGGGCGCGGCGGCGTTTGGGGCGATCGCGATGATCGGCGCGACGCTGCTTCAGGCGCGGGCCGTGCTCAAACGCGGGGCCGCCAACGACAACCCTGCGATGGCGTGGGCGGCGGCAGCGCGCCCCCTGCCGCTGCCGCGCGTGATGTGCTAGGCAGCCGCCGAATTTGACAGTCGGGGGCGGGAACGATGGCAATTTTCAACGGTAAGGCGCGCGATGGCGGCGGCGGCGTTTCAGGCCATTCGATACCATCGGGAAGCGGCAAGCGCGGCGCGTTCTCGGTGATCAGCGCCGATGTCGTCGTAACCGGCAATATCGCGGCGAGCGCCGACCTCCACATCGATGGCCGCGTTGACGGCGACGTCCAGTGCGGGACGCTGATCCAGGGTCAGGACAGCCGCATTGCCGGCGCGGTGATCGCCGAGAGCGCCCGCCTCGGCGGCGCGATCGAGGGATCGGTCGCGGTCCGGCAGCTGACGATCGAACGCTCGGCCCGGATCATCGGCGATGTGCATTACGAGACGATCTCGATCGAGATCGGCGCGTCGGTGGACGGAAATCTCAAGCACGTCACTGCCGAGAGCGCCGTCAGCCCGTTCGAGCCCGGTCCGGGGAGGGCGATGCCGATGGAAGACGTCGTCCACTTCACCTCGACCGTAACGCCCGGCTGAGGCCGCGACGCCTAGCGGAGCAATGCCGCGTAGGAGCTCGGTGCTGCGGGGAGTATCAGCCGCGCCACGGTGCCCGGGACGATCACCAGCGCCAGCGCAACGCCTGTCCCGAGCACGGCGCGCCGCGACCAGCGCGCCTGCGCCCATAACAGGATCGTCGCGAGCGCGGTCGCGACCATCGGCCAGAGGTGATAGCGCAAGTCCGACGCGATGCTGAGGACGGTGAAGCTTACCTCGAGCACTACCGCCGATGCCAGCAACGCCAGCGCGACATCGCGAAACGGCGCCGGCGGGCGGCGCAGCGCGACGATGATCGCGCACACCGCCAGCGCCAGCCATGCGACGGGCCAGCCAAGCGGGAGCTCGGCATTCCACCGCGCGAGCACTTGCCAGCGGGACGCGGCGGGCCGGGGGCTGTGCAAGCCGATCGGATTGGCTTCGCTCGCACCCGGGGGCACCGCGCTCGGCCAGCCTGCCGGGACGATCCACCGTTCGGTCGAATTGAGGTGGCCGAGCCGGTGCGTCGCATAAGCGAGCGGATGCCGCACGATCGCTTCGGCGAGCAACCGGTACAACGGCCCGGCGGTCAGACCATGCAGGCGCTCGAGCGTCGGGCCGCAGCGGTCGGCGGTTCCCAGCGGGTCCCAGAAGAACGGCTTGGCGCAGTGTCGCGCGAGCACTGTGCGCGCCTCGACTTGGGTCAGCCCGATGGCCTGCGCCGGATCCTGCGCCGCAATCGCCGACAGGTCATAAAAGGCCTCGGTCCGCTCGACACCGCTCGCGGCCGCTCGAAGAACGCCGTGGTTGATCGCCTGGGCGAGCCCAAGCACAGCCACGATGCCCGACAGCGTCAATACCGCCCGCGCCCACCAGCGCGTCGGCCCGAACAGCATCACGACGAGCGGCACGGTTGCGAACACCGCGTTCGAGCGGACCAACGTGGCATAGGCCAGCAAGACGATCGCCGCCACGCCAGCAAGGACCGGCAGCCGCGCCCCCCGCAACCGCCACCAGCCACAGATCCCCGCCGCAGCGAGCATCGCGCCAAGCATCTGCGTGTCCTTGAGCACTACGCCCTGCCAGCCGAGAAACAGCGGCAGCCCCGCGATGCACAGCACGGCGACCGCCGCATGGCGCCGTTCTTCGCGCGCGAGAGTCGCGGCAATCGCCCCGAACCCCGCCCAATAGAGCACCATCTGAAGCACGAGCATCGGCGCCGCGCCGCCGCCAACGAGCCCGTGCAGCGCATGCCACAGCCTCGCCATGATCGGTGGATGCCAATCCTCGAAGTGCCCGGCGAGCGCCTGCCCGAATTGAGCGATGCCGTCGTAGGTCACGATGCCCGGCCAGAAGAGCGCAAGCGACCCAAGCAGCAACAGCAAAGTCGCCCCGCCAATCCTCGCGGCCGCAGCGCGGTCGGTGCGAGGCGGCGTGGACCTTGGCTCGGTTGCGCGCGTCATGAGGGGGGCATGACGCGCCGCAGCATAAGTGTAAAGCGCCGACTGGCTGCCCTCGCCCCCCGTTGCGGGGCATTACCTTGGCTTAGATGTGGATCGCGCGGCCGTACGCGCCGAGCACGCTCTCGTGCATCATCTCGCTGAGCGTCGGATGTGCGAACACCGTTTCCATCAGCTCGGCCTCGGTTGTCTCGAGCTGGCGTGCGACGACATAGCCCTGGATCAGCTCGGTCACCTCGGCGCCGACCATGTGCGCGCCGAGCAGCTCGCCGGTCTTGGCGTCGAACACCGTCTTGACGAAGCCCTCGGCTTCGCCGAGCGCGATCGCTTTGCCGTTGCCGATGAACGGGAACTTGCCGACCTTGAGCTCGTAGCCGGCTTCCTTGGCCTTCGCCTCGGTCAGGCCGACGCTCGCGACCTGCGGGCGCGAATAGGTGCAGCCCGGGATGTTCCACTTTTCGAACGGATGCGGGTTGAGCCCCGCGATCCCCTCGACGCAGACGACGCCCTCATGGCTCGCCTTGTGCGCCAGCCACGGCGCGCCGGTCACGTCGCCGATCGCGTAGATTCCCTCGACATTGGTGCGCGCATAGCCATCGACGTCGATGTGGCCGCGGTCGGTTTTGATGCCGAGCGCCTCGATCCCGATATTCTCGGTGTTGGGCACGATGCCGATCGCGACGATCGCATGGCTGAACTCCTCAGTCGTGACCGTGCTGTCCTTGCCCTTGATCTTGGCAGTCACGCCCTTGGCGTTCGGCGTCAGCGCCTCGAGCCCGGTACCGACGAGCAGCTTGATGCCCTGCTTGGTCAGCGCCTTGTCCATGAACGCGCTGACTTCCTCGTCCTCGACCGGGAGGATGCGCGGGAGCATCTCGACGATCGTCACGTCGGCACCCATGTCGTTGTAGAAGCTCGCGAACTCGACGCCGATCGCACCCGATCCGATCACCAGCAGCTTGGTCGGCATTTCGGGCGGGACCATCGCGTGGCGATACGTCCAGATCCGCTCGCCATCGGCCTTGGCAAACGGCAGGTCGCGCGCGCGGGCGCCGGTGCCGATGATGATGTGCTTGGCTTCGAGCTCGGTCGTCTTGTCGCCCTGCTTGACCGACAGCTTACCCTTCGCGGTGATCGCGCCGAAGCCCTCGTACACCGTGACCTTGTTCTTCTTCATCAGCCCCTTGACGCCGGCATTGAGCTGCCCCGCGACCTTGCGGCTGCGCTCGACCACCTTGTTGAGGTCGAACGACACGTTGTCGGCCTTGAGCCCGTAGCTCTCGGCATTCTGCATATAGTGATAGATTTCCGAGGTCCGGAGCAGCGCCTTGGTCGGGATGCAGCCCCAGTTGAGGCAGATGCCCCCCAGGCGCTCGCGCTCGACGATCGCAGTCTTGAGACCGAGCTGCGCCGCGCGGATCGCGGCGACATAGCCGCCGGGGCCCGAACCGAGGATGATGAGGTCGAATTGGTCAGCCAAGGGAGGATTCCTCTATCACTAGCGGGCGCGGCCGGTCGTCCTCGCCCATCGAAACAAGAATATAGGTGCCGCGAGCGGCGCGTTGCGTGGCGGGACCGTGCCGGTCGCGCCGCCAGACATCGACCGCGACGGTCATCGAGCTGCGCCCGGTCTTGACGATCTCGGCATGGAACGAGACCTCGTCGCCGATCTCGACAGGCGCGGTGAAGCTGAACCCGTCCGCCGCGACGACGGGCGCGCGTCCGCCGCAATGGCGCGAGGCGACCGAACCGGCGGCAAGCGCCATCTGGCCCATCAGCCAGCCGACGAAGATCTTGCCGTACGGGTTGGCGTCGCACGCCATCGCGGTCGCGCGGATCGCCGGAGCAGTCTTCGGGGGCAGATCGGTCATGCCGCGGCGATCAGTCGCGAAGCGCCGGATCGTGACGGTTGCGGTCGGCACGCCACGCCATGCGCAGCGGCCGAACCCCCATGAAGACGATCACCGCCATCATGCCGAACGCCACTTCCCAGATCGGACTCGCGGCGTGCGGCAGCGCCCAGACCGCGCCATAAGCGATCACCGCCGCCCCGATCACGCCGGCGGCGATGTGCAGCAGCTCGATCAGGGTCCGGCGGCCGATCATCAGGCCAGCATCGACAGCGGCGATTCGACCAGCGCCTTGAACGCCTGCATCAGCTGCGCGCCGTCAGCGCCGTCGATCGCGCGATGGTCGAAACTGCCCGTTGCCGACATCACCGTCGCCACACCAAGCGCGTCGTCGATGATGTACGGGCGCTTCTCGCCCGCGCCGATCGCCATAATCATGCCCTGCGGCGGGTTGATCACCGCTTCGAACTGCTTGATCCCGAACATGCCCATGTTGCTGAGCGACGCGGTGCCGCCCTGATATTCCTCGGGCTTGAGCTTGTTGTCGCGCGCGCGCGCGGCGAGGTCCTTCATCTCGGCCGAGATCGTCGCGACGCCCTTGGTGTCGGCGCCGCTGATGATCGGCGTGATAAGCCCCGACGGGGTCGACACCGCGACCGAGATATCGGCGCGGCTGAAGCTGATCAGCTGGTCGGGGGTGAACATCACATTGCACTTGGGGACCTGGATCAGGCTGGCGGCGAGCGCCTTGATCAGCAGGTCGTTGACCGACAGCTTCACGCCGCGGCCCTCGAGGCCCTTGTTCATCTCGGCGCGCAGCTTGAGCAGCGCGTCGAGACGGATGTCGACCGTAAGATAGATGTGCGGAACCGTCTGCTTCGATTCGGTCAGGCGGCGCGCGATCGTCTTGCGCACGTTGCTGAGCTTTTCCGCGGTGTGCGGGATGTCCGGGATCGCAGCGGGCTTGGCGGCGGCGACGGGGGCCGGGGCTGCGGTTTCCGCAGCGGGTGCGCTGGCAGCAGCGGCCGGCGCATGGCCCGACTTTGCCCCCTCGAGATCGGCGCGGACGATCCGGCCGTTCGGGCCCGAGCCCTGCAGCGTCGCAAGATCGATGCTCTTCTCGGCAGCGATGCGGCGCGCGAGTGGGCTCGCCTTGACGCGATCGCCGTCCTGGCGGGCAACCGGAGCCGATTTGGGCGCAGCGCCGCCTGCCGGATTGCCGTGATCCTCGGCCTGTTCGGGCGTGCGCTCGACGGGCTTGGCTTCGCTGCCGGTCTTGTTGGGGTCGACCGGCGACGGCTTTGGCTCGGATTCCTTCGCGGCGGGCGCAGGCGTCGTGTCGCCAGCGCTCTCGCCCTCGGCGAGCAGCGTCGCGATCACGGTGCCGACCTTCACGTTGTCGGTCCCCTCGGCGACGAGGATCTTTCCGATCGTGCCTTCGTCGACGGCTTCGAACTCCATCGTCGCCTTGTCGGTTTCGATCTCGGCCATCAGGTCGCCCGACTTGACGGTATCGCCTTCCTTGACCAGCCACTTCGCCAGCGTGCCTTCCTCCATCGTTGGAGAAAGAGCGGGCATCTTGATTTCGACCGGCATCAACGCGTCCTCATCTAACCGAATCCGTAGGGGTCGTCTCTCGCGCCCGGCGCGCGGATGGTCAAGGCCATGGCTTGCACGATGCGCTACTTAGCCCCACCTATCGCTCACAATATCGCTGCGGGGGGAGAGCGAGCGCCATGCGGACCTATCTGGTCGTGATCGACGAGACACAAGAAAGCAGCATCGCATTGCGCTTCGCGGCGCGGCGCGCGGTCAAGACGGGGGGCGGGGTCGAGATCCTCGCGCTGATCCCGCCGACCGAATTCACCGCATTTGCCGGCATCCAGGCGACGATCGAGGAAGAAGCGCGCCAGCACGCAGAGGGCCTCGTCACCGCGGCGGCGGGCACCTTGCTGCAGGAATCGGGGCTCAAGCCGGCTTTGACGGTACGACAGGGTGAAGGCCCGAAGGTGATCCGCGACATGATCGCCGCAAATCCCGATATCGCCGCGCTCGTGCTCGCCGCGGCGGCAAGCGGGGTGCCAGGGCCCTTGGTCGCGCATTTCGCGGGCGCCGACGCGGCCTTGCCGATCCCGCTGATGATCATCCCCGGCTCGCTCGACCGCGAAGCGATCGACCGGCTGAGCTGATACAACACCCCGTCACCCCGGACTTGATCCGGGGTCCATGCGGTCCGCCAGTAAATCGAACCGCCGCGCATGGATGCCGGTGAAGCTTGAACGGCCGAGCGGCTTGCGTCGATACCGCGATCCCGCCACGATGCGGCGATGCGCACCCTTCCCACCGCCGCCGCGATCCTCGCGATTCTCGCCACACCCGCCGTCGCCAAGGACGCAGCGCACCCCGCGCCCGATCCTGCACGTCTCAAGGCGGCGGTCGAGAAACTCGTCAGCTTCGGCACGCGCCACACGCTGTCGTCGCCCGACGATCCGGTGCGCGGGATCGGCGCGGCGCGGACATGGACGGGTGGCGAACTCACGCGCATCGCCGATGGCTGCAACGGCTGCATCACAGTCGCCAATATAGCGCGGACCTTCACCAACGCGCGCGCTCCCAATGGCGTCAACGTGGTCGATGTGCTCGGCTTCCAGCAAGGGCTCGATCCCAAGCGAGTCATCATCGTTGGCGCACATATCGACAGTCGAATCAGCGACGGCATGGATGCGACGCACGACGCGCCCGGCGCGAACGACGACGCATCGGGGGTCGCGCTCGTGCTCGAAGCGGCGCGGATCCTGTCGAAGGAAAAATTCCGCGCGACGATCGTCTATGCGGTGTTCTCGGGCGAGGAACAGGGTCTGTTCGGCGGCACGCTGCTCGCGGAAACCGCCAAGGCGCGCGGCTGGACCGTCTCGGCGATGCTCAACAACGATATCGTCGGCAACACGATGGGGCAGAACGGCGTGCGCGTCGCCGACCGCGTCCGCGTCTTTTCCGAAGGCATTCGCGCGATCGAGGATGTCCCCGCGCAACTCGCGCGGCGCGGTAATGGCGGCGAGGATGACGGCCCCTCGCGCAGCCTCGCCAAGACGATCGACGGTGTCGCCGGCACGATCCCCGGCGGGCTCGACGTGTTCGTCGACCGCCGGCCCGACCGCTTCGGGCGGGGCGGCGATCACGAGCCGTTCCTCAAGCTCGGCTATCCGGCGGTACGCTTTTCGGTCGGCGCCGAGAATTGGACGCAGCAGCACCAGGACGTGCGCGTCGAGAACGGAATCCCGTATGGCGACACGGTCGACAAGATGGACTTCCCGTATCTCGCCAAGGTCACTGCGATCAACATCGCGACGATCCGCCGCCTCGCCGCCGCCCCCGCCGCGCCCGATGGCGTCACGGTCGCAGGTGCGCTGAGCTTCGACACGACGGTAAAGTGGCAGCCGGTCCCCGGCGCCAGCACGTACCGCGTCCACTGGCGCCGCAACGACACGCAGGACTGGCAGACGTCACGCGACGTACCCGCCGGCGCGACGAGCACGGTGCTCAAGGATATCAGCGTCGACGATCACTTCGTCGGCGTGAGCGCTGTCGCGGCGGACGGGTCGGAAAGCGTGGTGAGCTTTGCCGGACCCGAGCCGCGCACGAAGTAGCGGCCGGTCAGCTTCCCAGGACGGGCTGTTCGACCGGGCGGCATACGGGCTTGCGCCGCACCGGACGATAATAACGCTTGCGCGGCGCGGCGCGATAGACGTGCCGTTCGCGGACGGTTTCGACATATTCGGTCGTCGTCGTGGTGACGATCGGTGCCGACTGGATCGTCACGACCGTGGTGGTCGCGCCCGGATAGGCATAACCGCCGCCGTAGCTCGTGGCGTATCCGCCGCCATACCCAGAAGAGGTCGAATAGGTCGTGACGTTGCCGTTCTGGACGATCGGCGGCAGCGGCGCGGGGTGGCGCTGCGGCGGGTAGGATCGGCCGTAGCCACCCGCCTGATCATAGCCGCCATCGTCATAGCCGCCGTCCCAGTCCAGCCCGTTGACCGAATCGTAGACCCGACCGCGCTGGTCGAGCAGCACGGCGTCGTCATAATAGCGATACCAGCCATAGCCCGCGGGCGGAGCCGACAGACCGTAACCGGCAAAGTCGCCGATGAAAAAGTTCGGCGAAGACCAATACCGCGGCAGGCGATAGCCGCGTGACGGCTGGCGATAGGCGTTCCACCCGCCCGGTGCGTTGGTGCCGCCCTGCCAGTGGCCGCCCGTGCCGCCGCCCCAGCGTTGCCGATCGGGCCGGTTGACGGGTCGCGTGCCGTTGTACGACGGAAGCGGTGCGTTCATCGGCGGCCGTTGCATTTGCTGCTGCAGCTGCGGTTGCATCTGCATTGGCGCGGGCGGTGCGGGCATCGCGCTGTTGGGCACCGGATACGGCGCCCCCGGAACAGCCCCACCACGGACGCGCTGCGCATCTGCCTGCCCCGCGCCAAACGCAGTGACCAGCGTCAGTGTGGCCAATATCAAGGGTCGCATCGTCAAGCCTCCGGAACCGCGCCGCACACAGAGTGTGTACGAAGTGTTAACCCGTCAGCTACCATTTCGCTCATCGCGATTCTAGATTAACGGCTGTCCCGTTTCGGATCAGCTCGCGATGCGCGGCGCGAGCAGCGCCATCAGCGCTTCGCAGCCCGCGGCATCGGCCGCATCGAAGCGCGCCGCGCTCGGGCTGTCGAGATCGAGCACGCCGATCAGCCGCCCGTCATGGACGATCGGCACGACCAGCTCGGAGCGACTCGCCGCATCGCAAGCGATATGGCCGGGAAAGGTGTGGACGTCCTCGACCAACTGCGTCGTACGCGTCTTTGCGGCGGCGCCGCACACACCGTCGCCGATCGCGATGCGGATGCAAGCCGGCTTGCCGAGGAACGGGCCGACGACCAGCGTGTCATCAAGCAGCCGGTAGAATCCCGCCCAGTTGAGATCGGGCAGATACTGCCAGATCAACGCGGCGGCATTCGCCATATTGGCGACGGCGTCGGGTTCGCCATCGGTCAGCGCATCGAGCGCCGAATGGAGGTCGCGGTAGAGCTCGGTCTTCGAGCTTTGGTCGATCGTGAAGTCGTACATGCCCTGCCCCTACCGCGTTCGCACCGCATGTGAAAGCGCGCCTGCATGATCGACCGCGCCACGCTTATCTTTTAGGGGTGCGCGATGGCCGCCATCCCGATCACCCGCTCGATCAGCATCGACAGCGACGAACTCCAGGAATCGTTCACCCGCGCCGGTGGGCCAGGGGGCCAGCACGTCAACACCACCGACAGCGCGGTGCTGCTGCGCTTCGACGTCGGCGCCTCGCCGTCTCTGCCGGATGCGGTCAAGAACCGGCTCGCGGTGCTGGCGGGGTCACGGCTGACGCGCGACGGCGTGCTGGTGCTGCGCAGCGAAGGCGCACGCTCGCAACTCCTCAACCGCCATGAAGTCCGCGAACGCCTCGTCGCGATGATCCGCGAGGCGACGATCGTCCCCAAGCGCCGCCGCCCGACCAAGCCGTCTAAGGCCGCAAAAGCGAAGCGGCTCGACGGCAAGACCAAGCGATCGAGCGTCAAGTCGCTCCGCGGGAAGGTGACCGACTAGAGATCGCGCAAAGCGCTCGCGGGGCGCGCGCGCAGCGCCGGGAGGCTTCCCGCCAGCCCGGTCCCGAGCGTCAGCGCGACGGCGGCGCCGAGCGTCATCGCGATCACATCCCAGCGCGGCGCCCAGCCGATCTTGAACACTTGCGTGACGACGTACCAGCCCGCTGCCGATCCCATCGCCAGCGCCACGACGACGAGGACGAGCGACAGGATCGCATATTCGAGCGCTTGCGCGCCGAGCACCTGGCGACGACTACCGCCGAGCAGCTTGAGGATCACCGCATCGTAGCGCCGCGTCGCGCCCGACGCCGCGACCGCGCCGATCAGCACCGCAATGCCAGCCGCGACCGTCACCGCCGCCGCCGCGCGGATCGCGAGCGCGATCTGGCCGAGGATCGCGCTGACCTGTCCGATCACGTCGCCGACGCGGATCAGCGTGACCGAGGGCAAGGCCGTCGCAACCTGGCGGGCGATCGCGCCGTCGCTTGCCGGGGCGGCATAGACACTCGCGAGCAGGCCGTGCGGCGCTTCCTCGATATAACCGGGTGAGAAGACAATCGCGAAATTGAGCCCGAGCCCGCCCCAATCGATCTTGCGCAGCGCCGCGATCTTAGCGGGCACATCGACCCCGAGCACCGAAACGGTGATCGTGTCGCCGATCTTCAGCCCGAGCGCAGCGGCGGCCTTGTCCTCGAGCGACACCAGCGGCGGCCCGCGATAGTCGGCGGGCCACCAGCGTCCGGCGACGACGGCATTGCGCGGCGGCAGCCGAGCCGCCCAGGTGATCGTCCGGTCGCCGCGCAGCACCCACGCATCGGCCGGCAGCGTCTTGATCGCGCTCACCGGCACCCCGCGCAGCGCAACGATCGATCCGCGGAGCGACGGCAGCGCCTCGATCGTCGCGCTCGGTGCCGCGCTGCGGACGGCGCGCGTAAAGGTGGCGGCATCGTCGGGCTGCAAATCGATCGCGAAGAAACGCGGCGCCTTGGCGGGCGCGGCGTTGCGCAGTTCGGCGCCAAGGCTCGAATCGATCACCGCGAGCGCAACGAACAGCGAGAAGCCAAGCCCGAGCGCGACGACGAGCCGGTCGGTCTGCGCACCGGGGCGGTGCAAATTGGCGATCGCCAGCCGCAGCAACGGGTGGCGCGCACGCGGCAGCCGCGCCGCGATCGCGCGGATCGCGACACCGCAGCCCCACAATAGCGCGATCAACGCGAGGATCGCGCCGACGAAGCCGAGGGCCAGCCAGCGATCCGACGCCGTCGCAACCGCGAGCGCGATCAGCGCCACGATCAGCACGACCATCCCGCCAAACACGCCGAGGCTCGGCCAGCGCCGCGCCGACAGCGTATCGCGCAGCAACGTCGCCGCCGGGACCGAGCGCGCGCGTGCCAGCGCAGGCAGCGCGAACAGCAGCGCGACCAACACCGATAGGCTCGCCGCGGTCAGCAAAGGCACCGGATACACGCCGAGCCGCGGCGGTACCGGCAACGCCGAACCGGCAAATGCCATGACGATCCACGGCAGCGCCGCACCGACGATGAGCCCCGCCCCGATGCCGACCGCCGCGACGACGCCGAGCTGCGCCAGGAAGATCGCCGCAATCGTCCGCGACCGCGCTCCCAGCACCTTCAGCGTCGCGATGATCTTCTCCTTGCCGGCAAGGTAGGCGGCCACGCCGCTGCCGACACCCACCCCGGCAATCGCCAGCGCGGCGAGCCCGACGAGCAGCAGGAATTGCCCGAGCTGCGCGATCCCGCGCCGGAAACCGCCCGCCGCCTGTTCGCTCAGCTTCGCCGACCAGCCCGCGCCGCGAAACTGGCGGAGCACGGCATCGCGGGCAGCCGGCGCCCGTCCGGGCTGCGCGAGCACGATACGGTAATGGCTTTCGTACAAGCTGCCGGGCTGCAGCAGCGCCGTCGCGTCGAGCCCGGCGAAATCGACCAGCACCGGCGGCCCCAGCGCGAAACCTGCCCCGAGCCGGTCGGGTTCATTCGCGATCAGGCCAATGACGCGGAGCCGCGCCCGACCGAGCGAGAGCGTATCGCCAGGCTTCACGCCGAGCCGATCGGCCAGCGCGGGCGCAATCGCGATCGCGCGCCCATGCGGCCGCTCTGCCAGCGCCCCCGGCGCAAGGCGGAAGCGCCCGAGCAACGGCCAGGCGGCATCCGTCGCGCGCAGATCGACCAGCACCGGCGCTCCGCCCGCACTCGCCATCCCGCGCAGCGAGAGCGTCTCCGAGACGCGCCCGATCCGCCCGAACGCGGCGAGCTCGTCGACGCTCGCGCGGCGCTGCGAGACGTTGAACTCGACGTCACCGCCAAGGATCTGGCGCGCATCGACATCGAGGGCGGCGATCATGCTCGCGGCAAGGCTGCCGATCCCGGCGAGCCCCGCGGTCCCGAGGAACAGGCAGATCGCGAGCAACAGCAACCCGCGCCCGCCGCGCCGCAAATCGCGCAGCGCCAGCCGCCAGACGAGCGTCACGCGCTACGCCGATCGCCGACGATCCGCCCGTCGCCAAGCTCGATCACGCGGGCGCAGCGCGCCGCCAGCCCCGGATCATGGGTGATGATGAACAACGTCGTCCCGCTCGCCGCATGCCGCGCGAAGAGCAGGTCCATGATCGACGCGCCCGTCGTCGTGTCGAGATTGCCGGTCGGCTCGTCGGCGAAGATCAGCGCCGGGCGCCCGACCAGCGCGCGCGCGATCGCGACGCGTTGCTGCTCGCCGCCCGACAGTTGCGCCGGGTAATGGCCGATCCGGTGGCCGAGCCCGACCGCCTCGAGTTCGGCCGCGGCACGCGCGAAGGCGTCCCCCTCCCCGGCCAGTTCGAGCGGCACCGCGACATTTTCGAGCGCGGTCATCGTCGGAAGCAAGTGGAAGGCCTGCAGCACGATCCCGATCCGTCCACGCCGCGCGACCGCGAGCGCATCCTCGTCGAGCGTGGTGAAATCGAGCCCGGCGACCGACACGGTCCCGCCGGTCGGGCGCTCGAGCCCGGCCAGCACCGCCATCAGCGACGATTTTCCCGATCCCGACGGCCCGAGCAAGGCGACGCTGTCGCCCGCAGCGACATCGAGATCGACCCCGCGCAGGATCTCGACGCTGGCGGGCGGACGCCCGAGGACAAGCGAAACGTTGCGCGCGGCGATCAACGCGCTATCGACGGTGGATGGCATCATCGGTCTTCCTTGGGCGATATCGCTGGCAACGGCAAATCGTCGCCAGCGGTCTCGCGTTGCTTTCGGTCGTCGTTCCGTTCGGGGCGACCGCCTCGCCCAAGGCGCCGCTGATCTGGGCGTTCGGCGACAGCCTCACCGCGGGCTATGGCCTGCCCCCCGAAGCGGGCTTCACCACCAAGCTGCAGGCCGCGCTGCGACGCGCCGGGATTGCGGCGACGGTCCGCAACGGCGGGGTCGCCGGCGATACCGCAGCGCAGGCGCGCGCGCGGCTGCGTTGGGGGCTGCGCGGGCTCGGTGCGACGCCCGATCTGGTGATCGTCGAGCTCGGCGCGAACGACATGCTGCGCGGGCTTCCCGTCGCGCAGGCCAAGGCAAACCTCGACGCGATCCTCACCGAGCTGCAGGCGCGGCACATTCCCGTGCTGCTCGCCGGCATGCGCGCGGCGCCGAACCTCGGGCCCGACTATGTCAGCGCATTCGACGGCGTGTATCCAGCCCTTGCCAAGGCCCATGCGATTCCGCGCTACCCCTTCTTCCTCGACGGCGTCGCCGGGAACCCCCGGCTGATCCAGGCCGATGGCCTTCACCCCAACGCCCGCGGCGTCGACATCATCGTCGGCCGCTTGCTGCCGAGCGTACGCAGTGCGCTTTTGCAGGGGGCTCGGCGATGAACCTCGACGACCAGTTCCTGCGCTATTTCGGCAGCAGCGACCTCGCCGCCGTCACCCCCGCCGCCTTGCAGGCCGGGATCGAGCATATGCGCGTCGATTTCGGGCTGGAGCAGGACCGCGATCGGCGCTTCGGCCTGTGGACGCTGCTCCACATGCTCGGCGCGGCACCCGATCTCGACGTCGCTTTCCACTCCAGCGCGGACCAGGCGGCGGCGCGGCGCTTCATCGAGCTGACCGAACAGCACGACGATTGAGCGCACGCCGCCGCCCGACGGGGTGTCAGTCGGCGACGTCGATCGCATGCGCCACGATGATCTCGGGCCGCGCCGTCGCGATATCGCGCGCGGCAAGACCGAGTGCCTTGAAATGGTCCGATGCCATATGCTGCTGCACGGCGGCGTCATCGACGTAGAGCTCGTTGAACACGAAGCGCTGTGCGCCCTCGTTCTCGCGCCACAATTCGTAGTGAAGCACACCGGGCTCGGCGCGCGAGGCGGCGACGCAGGTGCGTGCGGCGGCAATGAAATCCTCTTCCGAACCAGGCTTGACGGTGATGAAGGCGACGATCTTGACGGCCATGAAATTCACTCCTGTTTCGTGAGCCCAGACCTGGGGTCTCGCGCGCGGCAAAGCAAGCGATGCGCAGGGTGAGGCCGGGAAACAATGGAACCCGCGACATCTCGGGTCATTGGACGGTCGTCCCCCGCTGCCCGGGGGGGTTAGGAATCCGCCATGCGCCGTCCTCTCCCGCTCCTCCTGGTCGCGACCGCCTCATCGGCGATGGCGCAAGAGGCGGCACCGTCCCAGCCCGCGCCAGTGACGATCCCGCTCGGCGCCAATCTCGAGAGGTTCGCCTATCCCTTCCCGGTCCGCTGGTACGAGACGCAGTCGCAAGGCGCGCCCGTTCGGATGGCATATCTCGACGTCGCGCCGACCACCCCGGCGAACGGCAAGACGGTCGTGCTGCTCCACGGCAAGAACTTCTGCTCGGCGACATGGCAGGATACGATCGTCGACTTGGCGGCGCACGGCTACCGCGTCCTCGCGCCCGACCAGATCGGCTTCTGCAAATCGTCGAAGCCGACCGGCTATCAGTACAGTTTCGCCGCGCTCGCGACGCTGACGCAAGCGCTGCTCGACCAGGCCGGCGCGGGCAAGGTGCTGCTCGTCGGGCATTCGACCGGCGGCGTACTCGCGGTGCGCTTCGCCTTGCTCTACCCGCAGCGAGTCGAGCGGCTCGTGCTCGTCAATCCGCTCGGCCTCAACGACACGCTGGCGCAAGGCGTGCCCTATACCGAGCTTGGCGCGCTGCGGCAGGAAGAGGCGAAAACGAACGCCGCGTCGATCAAGGCGTATCAGCAGCGCACCTATTATCACGGCGAATGGCGCCCGGCGTATGACCGTTGGGTCGCCATGCTGGCGGGCCAATATGCCGGCCCCGACGGCGAGCGCGTGCGCGACGCGCAGGCGCGGCTGTCGGATATGCTCGAAACGCAGCCCGTCGCGGCCGAACTCGACCGCGTCGCCGCGCCGGTGTCGCTCATCATCGGCCAGCGCGACGTGACCGCGTTTCGCGCCAACACCGCGCCGGTCGCCGTCAGAGCGCACGTCCAGACGGTGCCGCAAGCGGCCGAAGTCGCGGTCCGTCGCTTCCGCGATGCCAGCATCGTGCGGATCGCGGGCGCCGGTTATGCGCCGCACGTCGAGGATCCAGCAGGCTTCGCGCCGCTGTTGCGCGCCGAACTTGCGCGCCCGTGACTCCTGAAACGGCCGAAACGTGACGATAATTTCACGCGACAGCGTGCAACCAGAACGGCACGGCCCGTGTTTCCAGATCCTCTACAAAGGACATTGTGTATGCGTATCGTTTCGCTCATTGCCGTTTCCGCCGCCCTCGCCTCGGCCTCGCCGGTGCTTGCCAAGGGCTGCATCCGCGGTGCTGCCGCCGGCGGTGTTGCGGGCCATTTCGTCGGAAAGGGCCACGCCGTGATGGGCGCCGTCGCAGGCTGCGCGATCGCACACCACCACTACGCCAAGCAGGCGCGCGCGCAAAAGGCTGCCGCGCGCGCACAGCACTGAGCGACTATCCGACCACGCCCGACGGGCGCTATTTCGTCGTGCGCGGGCGGCTCTGGCGCAAGAGCAATCCCGCGCTCGACGCAGCGACACGGACGGCGCTGGTCGGGGATTTGATCGACGCACGCCGCGCCGTCGGCGCGGCGCTGCGGGCCAAGGACAAGACCGCGGAACAGACCGCACGCGCCGCGGTCGATACCGCCAAACACGCGCTCGGCGAACGCGGCCCGGTCTGGTGGGATGACGCCGCTCCCGATTATACGCGCCACATGGCGCGCAACACGCCCTACGCCGATTGGTTCGCGGGGCTCAGCTAGCCCGGCGTTTGCGCACGGGCGCGTCGGCAAGTTCGATCCAGACCGGCGCGTGATCGCTCGTTTTGTCCCACCCGCGCACGTCGCGATCGACTTGCGCATCGACCAGGCGACTGGCGAGCGCGGGGCTCAGCAGCAAGTGATCGATCCGCAACCCCGCATCGCGCGCATAGGCGTTCCGGAAATAGTCCCAGAAGGTATAGATCGTCGCATCGGGGTGGATCGTGCGCAGCGCGTCGGTCCACCCCTGCCCCACCAGCCGTGCGAACGCTGCGCGGATTTCGGGCGCGAACAGCGCATCGTCGACCCAGCGCTCGGGCTTGTAGACGTCGCGCTCGGTCGGCATCACGTTGAAGTCACCCGCGAGCAGCACCGGCAGGCCGGACTCGAGCAAATTCGCGGCGTGCGTGATCAGCGCGTCGAACCAGCGCAGCTTGTACTCGAATTTCGGCCCAGGCCGCGGGTTGCCGTTGGGCAGGTACAAGCCGCCGATCAGCACCCCGTTGACCGCCGCCTCGAGATAGCGACTTTGCGCAGGGTCGGGATCGTCGGGCAAACCCCGCCGCGTCTCGTGGATCTCACCGACGCGACTGAGCAACGCGACGCCGTTCCAGCTCTTCTGTCCATGCCAGATCGCGTCATAGCCAAGATCGCGGATCGCGGCCTCGGGGAACTTGTCGTGCGGTGCTTTCAGTTCCTGCAGCACCACGACGTCGGGGGCACTCTCGGCGAGCCAGCGCAACAGCACGGGCAAGCGGCCGTTGACCCCGTTGACGTTGTACGTCGCAATCTTCACGCAGCTTCGCTGGCCGCGCGGTCGCTTGCCGGCGCGAGCGCCTTCACGACCATCGCGTTGACATCGACGCGCGCCTTTAGCCGCGCGGCGAGCAAGGCGGTGCCGCTGATCTTGCGCTGGACGAACAGCGTGTCGATCGGCGGGACGTGCCACGTGTCGCGGTCGGCGGCCATCGCCATCCCCTGATCGCGCAAGACGCCGACGAATGCGCGGTCACCGAAGTCGAACGGGCCCGCGCGATTGAGCTCGACAAGGATCACGTCGATCATCCGATCGACCAGCGCGCCGTGCCGCGCGACCGCTGCATCCCCCAGGAACCCAGCGCCGACCGCGGCGTCGCGCACCGCCGCACGGTCGCCGGAAAACCCGGCTTCCAGCAGCCGCCGATAGCCGTCTGCCGTCTCCGGCGCGACCGGGCGGGTCGCTCCGAAATCGAGCAGCACGAGCTTTCCGGTCGCGGGCTGATAGCGATAATTGGCGAAGTTCGGATCGGTCTGCATCAGGCCGAACTCGAACATCTCGCGCAGCACCAGCGCCATCAGCGACTCCATCGCCGCGTCGCGCACGCTTTGCTCGGCATCGACGAGCGATTCGATTGCCACGCCCTCGACAAAGCTCATCGCGAGGACGTCCGAACCGCTGAATTCGCGGTCGAGCACCGGCACGACATAGGCGGGATCATCCGCCAGCAACGCACCGAAGCGCTCGAGCTGTTCGCCTTCGCGGATGTAATCCGCCTCTTCGTGGAGTTGCCGCTTCGCCTCGGCGAGCAGCGGCGCGATGTCGATCGACTTGGGCAGCGCACCCGAAACGCGCAGCAGCGTCGCGACGTTGTCGACATCCGAATCGATGCTGTCGCGGACGCCGGGATATTGCACCTTGATCGCCAGATCGCGCCCGTCGGGGGTGCGCGCGCGGTGGACCTGGCCGATCGACGCCGCGGCGAGCGGCCCGGCATCGAAGCGCGCGAACCGGCGCCGCCAATCCTTGCCCCAATCGCGCGCGAGCACTTGCTGCAGCTGCGCCGGCGGCATGTGATGCGCATTGTTGCGCAGCCGCGCGAGGATCTGCGACAGCTCGGGCGGGAGGAAATCGCCCGAGTCCATCGAGATCATTTGCCCCAGCTTCATCGCCGCGCCGCGCAGGTGCGACAGCTGATCGGCGACGCGCCCGATATTGGCGGGGGTGAGCAGCAAGTCGCTCATCTTCGGCCGCTGGCCATCGGCGATCCGACGCGCGCCTTCCGCCAGCACGCCGCCTGCGACACCGCCGGCCAAACGCCCGAACACGCCGAGCCGCGCCATGCGCCCGCTGGGCACGGATTTTCCGCGAGAATCGCGATCGTCGGTCATGCGGACGCCTTCACCAAAATCGGCTGCCCGGCACGCCCTTGAACGGCCCGGCAAAGGCGGAGGTGATCCACCCGCCATAAAACCCCCCCGGCTGCGGCACGACGGTCTCGCCATTCACGCTGCAGCGATCGAACGGCGCGGCGTAGAAGGCGACATGATCCTTCAGCAGCGCAAAGGGGCGAGTCGGGCTCGGATAGCTCCAGCCGACGCTTGGCAGCGTCTCGCCGTCGAGCACGACGTCCCAATAGGTCGCCGCCCCCTTCCATTCGCAGAACGAACTGCCCGCACCGCGGCGCAACGCGCTTTCCAGAATATCGGCGCGCGGGATGTAATAGCTCGGCGGATGGCTCGTCTCGAGCGTGCGAATGCTTGCGCGCGTATCGGCGAGCACGACGCCGCGATGCTCGATCACGATCCGCGCCGAACTCGGCTCGGCGATCGCGGGCCGCGGGAACGACCAGACGCTTTCCTGGCCGGGCGCTGGTGGAATCGGTTCGGGTGTCATCGGCGGTCCCATCCCAAAGCGAGGCGCTGCAACCGAGGGCGGACCCGCAGAAACAGACGATAGGCGTGTTCGAGCATCGCCAATATGTGGCGATTGCGCGCCACCAATCCAAGCGGCCGCAGCACCGGAATCGCGCGCCACATCGCGGCGAACGCCGCGGCGCCCGACAGGATCTGGCCGTCTTCGCTCGCGTGGAAGCGCGCCAGCAGATCGGCGCGGTCGATCGGACAAGCGGCGGGTGCATCGCCCGAGATGTCGATGAAGTCGATACGCTGCGCCCGGTCCAGCCGCCGTATCCCGGCGATCTCGCGCCGACACAGCGGGCAACCGCCGTCAA
Source organism: Sphingomonas sp. UYEF23 (assembly GCF_040546165.1). NCBI lineage: Bacteria > Pseudomonadati > Pseudomonadota > Alphaproteobacteria > Sphingomonadales > Sphingomonadaceae > Sphingomonas > Sphingomonas sp. UYEF23. The sequence continues at coordinate 213,770 of NZ_JBEPNG010000001.1, forward strand.
ACCAGACGGTGACGCGCTTCGATCCAAGGGGGGCTTCACGGTTCATGCGATTGCCTAACGCCGGAGTGCAGCGTTCGGATGCACCCGGACGCGGGCGCTGGCAATGCGTCCGTTGCGATGCGATCGACACCGTGCTGATGGAAACGCACCAGTCGCGGTTGACCCCGATCATGTCACTGCCGCTTGCTCCGGCCGCGCGCGCATCGCATGGAACGACGATGAGCAACCGTTGCGGCACCGCCCTCTCGACCGCGCGCCTACGCGCGCTGATCCTTCTCGCCCTTGCAGCGATGCCGAGCATGGCGCTCGCGCAGGAACCTGCGCAGGGCGATCCGTCACAGGGCACCGGGCCGCTCCCAAACAATGTCGCGCCAAGTCCGACGCCGATCTGCACCGACCGCCCGACGCGCGCGAGCGTCGCGTGCACCGTACCCGCCGGCGCCTTTCAGCTCGAAACCGATTTCATCGACTGGACGCGCGAGACGCTCGACGGCGTTCGCACCGATACGATCCTCTACACCAACCCCACGCTCAAATACGGCGTCGGGAAGCACACCGATGTCGAGGTCAACATCGCCCCGTACCAGACCGTCCGCACGCGGATGGCCGATGGCAGCGTGACGACCGACGGCGGCGTCGGCGATCTGTTCGTCCGCGCGAAGCAGCGACTGACCGCCGACAGCTCGATGACGCACGTTGCGGTGATCGGATCGGTCAAGGCGCCGACGGCCGGCTCGGTCGTCGGCAACGGCAAATGGGAGGGCAGCGTTGCGCTTCCGGTCAACATCCCCCTGCCCGCCAAGTTCACGCTGACCACCAGCCCCGAGTTCGATATCTCGGCCAACCAGGGCTCGCCCAACCAGGACCCCGTCACGGGCCATCATTTCGAGCTCGTCAATCTCATCAACCTGTCGCACCCGGTCGGCAAGAATGCGACGGTCTATGCCGAGTTCTGGACGAAGGAGAGCTTCGAGCCGCGGCATAACACGCAGCAATATTCGGCCGATCTCGCGGCCTCGTATCAGCTGACCAAGACGCTCCAGCTCGATGCCGCGGCGTATATCGGGCTCAACCGCGAAACCCCTGGGCTGCAGCTGTATACCGGTCTGTCGACCCGCTTCTAGCCGCGGCTGAGCGCGACGAGGCTGCGGAGCAGTTCATCGCGCCGGAACGGCTTGGTCAGCCGCGGCAGATCGGGCGCGATTCCTTCGCTCTCGGCATAGCCCGAGATCACCAACACCGGCAGCGCCGGATCGCTGCGCAGCAGCCTCCGCGCGAAGTCCGATCCGGTCATTCCCGGCATCAGATGGTCGGTCACCACCAGATCAGGCGCCACACCGGCGTCGATCAGCACCAACGCCGCCTCCGCCGAGTCCGCCTCGACTACGTCATATCCCAGCTCGCCGAGCATCGCTGCAGTGCTCAAGCGCACGAATTCCTCATCATCGACGAGCAACGCCGTACCGCGCGATGGCTCGAGCACGGGCGGCACCGCTGCGGGGACGAGCGGTGCCACAGCCTGCCCTTGCGGGAGCCACAATTCGACGCACGTGCCCTCCCCCGCCGTGCTGCGCAGCCGCAACGCGCCCCCGAGCTGTGAGGCAAGGCCGTGGACCATCGACAGGCCGAGCCCAGTCCCCTTGCCGACCCCCTTGGTCGAAAAGAACGGCTCGACCGCGCGCGCCATCGTCTCCGCGCTCATCCCGGTGCCCGTATCGGTAACGGACAGGCAGATGTAGCGGCCCGGTGCGAGATCTCCGTCCTGCGCGATCGTCTCGGGGATCGCCGCGATCCGCAGCGTTCCGCCATCGGGCATTGCGTCGCGGGCATTCACCACCAGGTTGAGCAGCGCCATCTCGAGCTGGTTCGGGTCGGCAGTGGCGGTGGGGAGGTCGTGGGGGGCCTCGACCAGTACGCGGATCTGCGGACCGATCGTGCTGGCGACGAGATCGATCATCCCGCGCACCAGCGCAGCGACGTCGACCGCAACCGCCTGCAGCGGCTGCCGCCGCGCGAAGGCGAGCAGCCGCTGGACCAGCGTCCGCGCGCGTTCGGCCGACAGCGCAGCGCCGTCGATCAAGCGCTTCTCGCGCTCGCCGCCGAGGCCCTTGCGCTGCAACAGATCGAGCGCGCCGACGATCGGTGTCAGCAGATTGTTGAAATCGTGCGCGACGCCGCCAGTCAGCTGGCCCATCGCCTCCATCTTCTGCGCTTGGCGCAACGCCTCCTGCGCGGTTGCGAGTTCGGCCTTCGCGCGCAGCCGGCCGGTCACGTCGCGCGCATGATGAAACGCGCCGATGATCCGCCCCTCGGCGTCGCGCAGCGGGGAATAGCGGATTTCCCAGCTCGGGGCTTCGATCTCTGGATTGCCGAACTGGGCTTCGGTGACGAAGGTTTCGCCGTGCAAGGCACGCGTCATCAAGGCGTGCATCGCCGCGCGCTGCTCGGGAACGAACAGTTCGAAGAACACCTCGCCGAGCTTGGTGTAGAAACCGTGGCTTCGGAAAAAGGCGTCGTTATGCGCCTGGTTGAAGGCGATGAGACGATAGTCGGTGTCGAACGCGCAAATCGCCGTGGCGTCCGACTGGATGATGTTCTCGTGCAGCAGCAGGGCCTGGGTGCGCTCGACCACCGTCGCCGCTAGCGTCGCGTTGAGCTTGGCGAGCGCGTCACGATCCGCGCGGCGCTCGGTCACGTCCTGCACCACGCCAAGCAGCCGCACCGCGGTGCCGTTCGCATCATATTCGAATTCGGCGCGACGTTCGATCCAGCGCACTTCCTGCGTATCGGCGCGACGGATGCGATATTCGACTTGCAACGCCATCGCCTGCGAGGCTCGCACCGCGGCATTCGAGCCGATCGCGGCGTCCTCGGGCAGGATCATGTCCTCGATCCGAGTCACGTCGGTCGTTCGATCATCGGACAGGCCGAACAAATGGTAGAACTCGGCGGATCCGGTGAACGTCCCCTCCGCGAGGTCGACCGTAAAGACGCCGATGTGCCCCGCTTCCTCGGCGCGACGCAGGCTTTGCTCGGCTTGCTGAAGCGCTAGGTCGACGCGGCGCTTCGATTCTACCTCGACAACCGTCGCAGTCGTCTCGCTGGTGATGCACAGCACCCCGGTGATCGCGCCCAGATCATCGAAGACGGGCGAGAAGGAAAAGGTCCACCACGTTTCCTCGGGCTCGCCCCAGCGCGCCATCGGAACGGGATGATCGACGACGCGGAACGGCGTACCGCGCAGGGCATCGAGGAACATCGGTTCGACCGCAGCATAAGCATCGGCCCATACCACATCGAAGCGCGCGCCCATCGCCCCGTCGATGCGTGGCCCGAGGATCGGCGCATAGGCGTCGTTGAAGAAGAAGGTGCGTGTCTCGCCCCACACCAGGTACATCGATTCGGGCGACGCCAGCAGCAGATGAAGCGTCGCCTTGAGCGATGTCGGCCAGCCCTCGCGCGGGCCCAGCGGATGCGCCGCCCAGTCGACGGCGTCCATCAAGTCGGCCACGCGCGAGCGCGCAGCGGTTCCGCTGCGTTCCGGCATGCCGTCTTGCGTTCCGCGTACCAACCCTACCTCCGCAAGCGGCATGCGCGCGCATGCCGGAGAATAGCGTTACCGTGCTCGTAGGGCACATCGCAACCTCTGATCATACCAGCAATTTCGACGATTGTGGCGAGGGGTGCCGCAGGCCCACGCGTCGGTCCTCGCCGCGATTACGAATATGCCCGCACGCCGCTGCAGCGGATGCCGATGGAGCGCTCTACGGGTAAGCCCGTATAGCGAGCGCGCGTTCAAACGGCGACGAGCGTCGGGTCGGTCGCCGGATCTCGCGCGGTTGCGCGCGGGGCCGCCGCGTCGGCAGCTGGTCCTGCCCCGGGGCCCTTGCGGAGCCGCTCATGTCCGATCCCCTTTCCCCCGAACAGGTCGCGGCGCTCGACGCGTATTGGCGCGCGGCGAACTATCTCTCGGTAGGGCAGATCTACTTGCGCGGCAATCCGTTGCTCGAACAGCCACTCAGCCTCGCCGACATCAAGCCGCGCTTGCTTGGCCATTGGGGCACGACGCCTGGCCTCAATTTCATCTACGCGCACCTCAACCGGCTGATCGTCGCGAACGAGCTCGACATGATCTATATCATCGGGCCGGGGCATGGCGGGCCCGGGCTCGTCGCCAATGCCTATCTCGAAGGCTCCTACACCGAGCATTATCCCGCGATCGAGCGCAGCCGCAGCGGCATGGAGCGGCTGTTCCGCCAATTCTCCTGGCCGGGCGGGATCCCGAGCCATGTCTCGCCCGAATGCCCGGGGTCGATCCACGAAGGCGGCGAGCTCGGCTATTCGCTCGCCCATGCGTATGGCGCGGCGTTCGACAATCCCGACCTGATCGTCACCTGCGTCGTCGGCGATGGCGAGGCCGAGACCGGGCCGCTCGCCGCGAGCTGGCACAGCAACAAGTTCCTCAACCCCGCGCGCGACGGCGCGGTGCTGCCGATCCTCCACCTCAACGGCTTCAAGATCGCCAACCCGACGATCCTCGCGCGGATCGGCAAGAGCGAACTGACCGAGCTGCTCCACGGCTATGGCCACGAACCGTATTTCGTCGAAGGCGACGACCCCGCGTTGCTCCACCAGCAGATGGCCGCGACGCTCGACACGGTGCTGCGTGCGATCAAGACGATCCAGGCCGATGCGCGCGAGGCCCCCGCCACTTCCCGCGGACGCCCGCGCTGGCCGATGATCGTGCTGCGGACACCCAAGGGCTGGACCGGCCCCAAGATCGTCGATGGCTTACCCGTCGAAGGCACATGGCGGGCGCATCAAGTCCCGATCGCCAATTTCAAGAAGCCCGAGCATATCGACCAGCTCGACGCCTGGATGCGCAGCTATCGCCCGGCCGAGCTGTTCGACGCGAACGGCAAGATCACCGAGGCGATCTCGGCGGTCGCCCCGACCGGGCATCGCCGGATGAGCTCGAACCCGCACGCCAATGGCGGCGCACTGCTCCAGCCGCTGTCGCTGCCCGATTTCCGCGACTTCACGATCGCGCTCACCGCCCCCGGCGGGGTCGAGGCCGAAGCGACGCGCGTGCTCGGCCAGTATCTGCGCGAGGTGATGCGGCTCAATCTCGACAGCCGGAACTTCCGCCTGTTCGGGCCCGACGAAACCGCCTCGAACCGGCTCGACGCGGTCTATGACGTGTCGGGCAAGGCGTGGATGGGCGAGGTCGAACCGGTCGACGTCAACCTGAGCCCGAGCGGGCGCGTGATGGAAGTGCTGAGCGAGCATCTCTGCCAGGGTTGGCTCGAGGGGTATCTTCTCACCGGTCGGCACGGCTTCTTCTCGTGCTACGAGGCGTTCGCCCACATCGTCGATTCGATGCTCAACCAGCATGCCAAATGGCTCAAGGTCAGCCGCAAGATCGCGTGGCGGCGCCCGATCGCCTCGCTCAACTATCTGCTGACCTCGCACGTCTGGCGGCAGGACCATAATGGCCTGTCGCACCAGGACCCGGGCTTTATCGATCAGGTTGCCAACAAGACCTCCGATATCGCGCGCATCTACCTCCCGCCCGACGCCAATTGCCTGCTGTCGGTGGCGGATCACTGCTTGCGCAGCCGCGACTATGTGAACCTGATCGTCGCGGGCAAGCAGCCAGAGTGGCAATGGCTCGGTATCGATGAGGCGGTGCGGCATTGCACCGCAGGTGCGGGGATCTGGCACTGGGCGGGCGTGCAGGACGACGCGCCCGATGTCGTGATGGCCTGCGCGGGCGACGTCCCCACGCTCGAGGCGCTGGCGGCGGTGATGCTGCTGCGCGAGCAAGTCCCCGACATCCGCATCCGCTTCGTCAACGTCGTCGACCTGATGGTGCTCGAGCCGAGCGATCAACATCCGCACGGACTCGACGATCACGCCTTCGATGCGCTGTTCACCACCGACACGCCGGTGATCTTCGCGTTTCACGGCTTTCCGGCGACGATCCACACGCTGACCTATCGCCGCACCAACCATCACAACATCCACGTCCGCGGCTTCAAGCAGGAGGGCACGACGACGACGCCGTTCGACATGGTCGTGCTCAACGATCTCGACCGCTATCGCCTCGCGCTCGACGCGATCGAGCGGATCCCGCGGTTGAACACACAAGTGCCAGCGGCGCGCAACCGCTATTGGGCAGCGATCGAACGCCACAAGCTCTACATCGCCGAACATGGCGAGGATCTGCCCGAGATCCTGGACTGGCGCTGGTCGGCGTGAGCGCTGCAGCCGGAAGTGCGGGGACGGTGATCCTGACCTTCAATGGCGGATCGTCGTCGCTCAAGTTCGGGCTGTTCGATGTCGCCGAAGGCAAGGCCGAGCCGCTGCTGATGGGCGAGATCGAGACCGAGGGCGGCGGTGCGGTTCGGCTGCATGCAGCTTCCGCCACCGGACGCTTCCATGTCGATCACTCGCTCGGCGAGGCCGCGCCAGGATCGTGGATCGGCCACGTCGTCGATGTGCTCGAACGTTCGGACCTTCCTGCCCCGGCCGCGATCGGGCATCGCCTCGTGCACGGTGGGCCGCGCTTGCTCGCGCCGGTGCTGATCGACGATGCGGTGCTCGATCAGCTTGAAGGCGTCCGCAGCTTTGCCCCGGTCCATATCCCCGCCGCGCTCGCGACGATCCGCGCCGCGCAAGGACATTTCCCGGGTTGCCCGCAGATCGCGTCTTTCGACACCAGTTTTCACACGACGATGCCGTCGGTGGCGAGCACACTCCCGCTCCCCAAGCCACTGCGCGATCAGGGAGTGCGGCGCTACGGCTTCCACGGCCTGTCGTGTGAATCGATCGTTCGGCACCTCGGGCCGGCTTTGCCCGAGCGGCTGATCATCGCGCATCTCGGCAATGGCGCGAGCGTTACCGCGGTGCGCGCCGGCCGCTCGATCGACACCAGCATGGGGCTGACGCCGACCGGCGGGCTGATCATGGGGCGGCGCACCGGCGACCTCGATCCCGGCATCCTCCTGCATTTGCTACGCGACTGCGGCTACACGCCCGCGACGCTGGCCACGCTGGTCGACCGCGAAAGCGGAATGCTCGGCATATCGGGGATCGACAGCGACTTGCGCAGGCTCAACGCCGCCGCGCCCACCGAGCCCGACGCCGCGCTTGCGATCGCGATGTTCGGGCACTCGCTCGCCAAGATGCTCGCGGCGATGGCGTGTTCGCTCGGTGGGGTCGACATGATCGTCTTCACTGGCGGGATCGGCGAGCATGATTGCGGGGTGCGAGCGACCGCCGCGACGGCGCTCGCCTGGATGGGAGTCGCGCTCGATCCCGCCCGCAATGCCGCTGGCGCCGAGACGATCAGCGGCGATTCCTCGCGCGTCGTGCTCCGCGTGCTCGCCGCGCAGGAGGACGCGCAGATCGCGCTGCACAGTGCCGACCTGCTCGGCGCGAGCAACCCCTCACTCCGCGACGACGAGCCCGTCTAGCGCCCGAACGATCGCGCGCGCCTGGCCGCGGACTTCCTCGAGGTGGCGCCGCGCCCAGCCCGGCTCCATGTCGGGGGTAATATGGCCGAAATGCACGTGCCGCGACGGCGCCATCGCAAAGGCATGTTCGATATAATGGTCGAACGCCTGAGTGAGTGCGCGCAACTGGCCCATCTCGTCGAGCCATATCTCCTTCAGGCCCGAGGTCGTGAAACTGAGCAATTGCTTGCCCGCCAGCACACCCTTGGCGGTACCCTCGTAGACCGCGTCGGGCAGCACCCCGCTGCCGAGCACGCGCTCGACATAGCCCTTGAGCATCGCCGGTGGCCCACCGAACCAGATCGGATAGACGAGGACGAAGACGTCGCTGTCCTTGAGCACCGCGAGCTCTTCGGCGACGTCGGCAAACTGCCGCTCGCCTGGCCCCGGGCGCTCGGCCGATTTCAGCACGGGATGGAACCCCATCGCATAGAGATCGCGGACGATCACCTCATGGCCTTGCTCGCGCACCGTCGCGCTATACGCTGCGGCCATCGCTGCGTTGAAGCTGTCCTGCTCGGGATGGCAGAGGATGACGACGTGCCGCGGTGGCTTGGAACGAGTGTCAGGCATGCGAGATCTCCTTGTAAACGCGATACCCTGCGGTACCAGACCGCGCGCTACGGGATTCTACGGAGGACCGCGCGGATGCGTTCAGTGGCTCAGCACCAACGGCAGTTTGCAAATGCCCAGCATCCGCTTGGTCACCCCGCCGAACGTCTCGAGCAGGCGACCGTGCGTGTAGCCGCCCATCAGGATGTAATCGGCGTTGAAGCGTTCGGCTTCGGCCTCGATCAAACGGTCGGGGGCGGTTAGTCCGTCGTCGATCGTCCGGATACTCGCGTGGATGCCATGACGCGAAAGATATTCCGCCGCCTCGGTCGGCTCGGTGCGCTCGCCGCCATCGCGCGCCATGAAGATCTCGACCGCGTCGGCAAGCGCGAGCAGCGGCACGCACGCCCGCAGCGTCGCGGCTGCCGATCCCTGACCATCCCAGGCGATCAGCACGCGCGCGAGGACAAGCCGCGTCAGCGTGTCGGGCACCGCAACGATCGGCGTGCGCGCTTGCATCAGCACGCGGCTCGCGACGTCTCGCATGTCGGGATCGCGGTCATCGGTGAGCTTGCGGCTCAGAACGATCAGGTCGGCGAGCTTCGCCACGTCGAGCACCGAGTCCGCGAGCGGCCCAGTCGCGTCGGTCCAATCCCAGCGTACATCCTCGCGGGCGAGCCGAGCGACGATTTCGGTCTTGTTTTCGGATTCGCGAGTCCGTTCGTCCTCAAGCAGGCCGACCGCGGCGATGCCATAATAATCACCGTTGAGCGTTGCCGGAACCACAACGTCGACGCACGACAAATGGCCGTCGAGCGCACGGGTCAGATCGAGCGCAGCCTGGATCCGCGATTCCTGCCCGGTATCATCGTGCACGAGCAATAGAACATTCTTCATCGCCGCCTCCCTTGATGGTGATGCGACGCTATGCGGCGGCGGCACCCTCCGATATCGGGAAACCTACGGATACGAGCGGCGGACCGCCCGGCAGCGCCCACCCTGGCACGTCGAGCGATACGACTTGGTCGCAGAACGCGGCGAACGCCGGCCGGTGGCTGACCAGCAACAGCCCTTGCCGCGTTCTCGTCAGGCGGGCGGCGAGGCGCGCTATAATCACCTCCTCGGTCGCGGCGTCGAGCCCCTCGCTCGGCTCGTCGAGCACCAGCCACGACGCCGGGCGGAGATAGGCCCGCGCGAGCGCGAGCCGCCGCCGTTCGCCGCCCGACAGCCGCGCACCGTTCTCGCCGATCCAGCTGTCGAGCCCCTGCGGCAAACCGTGTACCCGCATGTCGAGCGCGGCATCGTGAAGCGCCTGCCAGAGCGCCGCCTCGTCGGCCTGCGCACAGCCTAGCAGCAGATTGTCGCGGACGGTTCCCGACAGCAAAGCCGCGTCCTGCGGCACCCAGCCGAAGATCTCGCGGCGGAGGTCGCTCGCGATATCGACAAGGTCGCGATCGTCGAACCAGACCTGTCCGCGCTCGGCGGGCCGGAGACCGAGCAGCGTTTCGACCAAGCGTGTCTTGCCGGCTCCCGAACGTCCGGCAAGCTGGACTCGTGCGCCGGGAAGCAGCGGGCCATCGGCAAGCGCAAAGGTAATCGATGGCGACGCGACCGCCAGTTGGCGTGTCGGTGATAGCGATCCGCCGTCAAGCAGTGCGCCCAGCCGCGCCTCCGCCTCGCGGACTGCGCCGCGCTGCGCCAGGCTTCGCACCAACGGTGCGGCGCCATCGATCGTCATCGCCGCGGCGAGCGCGGCCAGCGCCATCACTGCCGCACCATGCCCCCGCGCAAGCACGACCACCGCACCCGCAGCGACCGCGATCGCCACTGCCTGCGCCAGTTCGAACCAGCCCAGCACCGCAGCTTGCGCTTCGACGGCGTCCCCGAGCGCCTCGCTCCGTTCGGCAATTCGCGCCGCGGCCCAGCCTTCGAGGGCGTAACAGCGGAGCTCGGCAGCGGCGGCAGCCTGTGCGGCGAGCTCGTCCTTCAACGCCCCGGTCGCGCGTTGCACCGCCCGCCCCGGTGCCTCCAGCGCGGTCGCGAGCCGATCTGCGACGAGGAGCAGCGTGCCGAGGCACGCGAGTGTCGCCGCCGCCGCCGCCCACCCGCCCAGGACCGTCAGGCCCGCCCCTGCAACCGCCGCCGCAGCCATTCCCCACGGCGCCGACGCCATTGCAAAGCGCGTCTCGATCACGCCGACGTCCTGGACGATCCGTGCCGTCGCCTCGCCCGTCGAGAAGGACAGCGCGCGCGCCACCGGTGCCGCCGCGATCGCGCGGAAGAGCGCCGGGCGGACTCGCGCGAGCGCGCCGAACGCCGCCTCGTGGCTGGCGAGACGCTCGCCATAACGGGCACCGGTCCGCACGATCGCCAGCAAACGGATCCCTGCGCTAGGCAGCATATAATTGAACCCTTGCGCGACGACCGGTCCCGCGAACCCGGCGATCGCCGCGGCGGTAAGGAACCATCCCGAGAGCCCAAGCAACAGCACGGAAGCCGCCGCGACCAGCGCCGCATAGCCCGCCGCGCGAACGAGCATCGGCCGTTGGCGGAGGCGCTGTTCGGCCAGCAGCGCGTCGAGCGCAGTCACGCGTGCGGCTCCAGCGAGACCGTCCGGTCGGCGATCGCCGCGAGCGCGGCGCTGTGGGTCGCTATGATCACGGTGCGTCCGCGGCACGCCGTGCGGATCGTTTCGATCAGCGCCGCTTCGGCGACCGGATCGAGATGCGCGGTCGGTTCGTCGAGCAACAGCACCGTGCTCGGCTTGAGCAGCGCGCGCGCGAGCGCGATGCGCCGGATCTCGCCGCCCGACAATCCGCCGCCACGCGCGTCGATCGGCGCGTCGAGCCCGCGCACCGCGAGCATCGGCCCGAGCCCCGCGCGCCGCGCTGCATGCTCGATCGCGCGCGCCGTCGCGGCCGGCCAGGCGAGTGCAATATTCGCACGCAGCGTCCCCGTGATGATCAACGGCGTCTGCCCGACCCAGGCGGAGGCCGGCGCCAGCGTAACACCCTCACCAAGCGCGATACCGTCGACCGTCACGCGTCCCGCGCTCAGCGGCGCCAGCCCGAGGAGGAGATGCAGCAGACTGCTCTTGCCGCTCCCCGACGGGCCGAGCACTGCGACGATCGTCCCCGGCGCGATATCGAGCGAGAAATCGCGGATCGCCGGTGTATCGGTTCCGGCATAAGCGATCGCCACATCCGTAAGCGTGATCTGCGGCGCGGTTTCGGGCGCGCGCTGGGCGACCGGCGTGGTCGAGGGGGCGAACAGCGCATCGGGGAAGCGCTCCACCGCGGTCTGTGCGGCTTGCTTGTCGTGATAAGCGGCGGCGAGCCGGCGCATCGGCAAATAGAATTCGGGCGCCAGCGCCAACACGAAGAACGCCCGCGCCAGATCGAGCTTTTCGGGCACGGGAAACGGCAGCAATCCGAGCACGTTGAACCCGGCATAGACCGCCACCAGCGCCACCGACAGCGCGGCGAAGAATTCGAGCGCGCCAGACGACAGGAACGCGACACGTAGAACGCGCATCGTGCGCCGCGCAACTTCTTCCGAAGCGCGCGCCAGACGTTCGGCTTCACGCTGTTCACCGCCGAACGCGAGCAGGATCGGCAAGGCGCGGATGCGATCGGCGAACAGGCCCGAAAGCCGCGACATCGCACCGAACTGCCGCCGCGATTCGTCAGCGGCGGCCCCGCCTGCAAGAATCATCGCAGCAAGGAAGGGGATGAGCGTAACGACGAGGATCGCCGCCGCGATCGGACTGGCGAGCGCAGCGGCGGCGATCACGAGGAGCGGCGCCAATCCAGCCGTAGCGCGTGCCGGAAGGAAGCGCGCGACATAGCCATCTATCGCCTCGACCTCATCGACGCACGTGGCCAGCAGGGTGCCCGTCGTCGCGTGCCCGCCCGGCGCGCGCGCCAATAGATCCGAGACGAGCGCGGCGCGGAGCGTTCGCTTGGTCCGCCGCGCCGCGTCCGCGCCAACGCGCGCCGCAAGCAGCGCACATACCCCGCGCGCGCAGCCTGCCCCGACGAGCAGCGCCAACCACGGCAGCATCGCGCTCAGCCCTGCCGGAACCTGCACCACCGCGCCCGCGAGACCGCCAGCGAACCCGATCCCCGCCACCGTATCGCCAAGCAGCAAAACCGTCGGAGGCCAGAGCCGCACCGTGGGAGGAACGATCGACTTGAGCCGCAGCACAACACTGACGGGATCGGGCTGCGTGGGGATCGAGTGCATCGCGATAGCCTAGCGAGCGTCATCGCACCGGCGAATACGCAATACCCCTCACCGCCGTCGGCCACCGGATCCGTATAGACCCGTATAGCGTACCGATGAACGCGCGTGCTTCGATGGGTCAGCAAAGGAGCGAGCCCATGCCAAACCGCACACCCCGCAACGCCGCCCGTTGGCCCAGATCAGGATCGGCAAAGCGAGCCGCAGCGATCGGGCGGGGCTCGCTATGACACACGGCGCGACGCCCGCTGCCCAACAGGCCGCCCTTCGCCATGTCGTCGTGCTCGGTTCTCCGGGCGCCGGCAGCTTCACCACCGCCGTCGCGCAGGCATATTGCGACGAAGTTCGCGCCTGTGGCCAGGTGGCGGAAATCCGCGATCTCTATGCGATGGGGTTTAACGCGCTGCTCGCCAATTCCGAGCGGCGGACCGCGCCGGATTACCGGCAGCCGCCAGATGTCGCGGCTGAACTCGCTGTGCTTGAGACCGCGGCGGTCATCAGCTTCGTGTACCCGCTGTGGGTCGGCATGCCGCCCGCGATCATCAAGGGCTATATCGATCGCGTGCTGGGCGCGGGTTTCGAAGAGCCCGAACGGCGCTCGGGCGACCGGGTATCGACACTGCGCGGCAAACGCTTGCTCAGCTTCAGCGCTTCCGCCTCTACCCGGCCCTGGCTTGAAGAACATGGCCAGTGGACCTCGATCCGGCAGGGCATCGACAGCTATCTCTCGACGGTCTTCGAATTGGTCGATGGCGGACATGTCCATTTCGACTCGATCGTCGAGGGCGTATCGGAGTCCTATGTCCGCCAGTGCCTCGCCGATGTGCGCGAAGTCGCGCGGCGGACGTGCGCCGCTGTCCTGAGCGAACGCCATGCCCGCCAGAACGACGCGCGCCGCTTGCAGCTTTCACACTAAGGAAAAGACAGAACTCGAACGTGGCGGGTCAATCGTGCCAATTAGCAGCGGGGGCAGGCACGGGATGGCGCCGCCGCCGCATCCGGCCTAGGCTGCTGCGCGGCGGACGGAGTCGAAAAGGTGGCTGAACAGAGACTTGTCCATATCATCGACGATGAGGAGGCGATCCGCCGGTCGGCAAGCTTCATGCTCAAGACGTCGGGCTTCGCGGTCGAGACCTGGGCGTCGGGCGTCGATTTCCTCCGGGAGGCGAAGCATGCGGCGATGGGCTGCGTACTGCTCGATGTCCGCATGCCCGAGATGGACGGGCTTGCAGTCCAACAGGCCATGCTCGAACGCGGCATTGCGATGCCGGTCGTCGTGCTGACCGGGCACGGCGATGTCTCGATCGCAGTGCGAGCAATGAAGGCCGGCGCGGTCGATTTCATCGAGAAGCCGTTCGCCAAGGCGCTGTTGCTCGACTCGCTCGCCGTGGCGTTCGAGCGGATCGATCGTTCCGAAGCCGATGCCGTGCGCGCGGCCGACGCTGCGATCGCGATCAGCGCACTGACGGCGCGCGAACGCGAGGTCCTTGAGGGCCTGGCGAGAGGGCTGCCCAACAAGACGATCGCCTACGACTTCGGCATCTCGCCGCGCACGGTCGAAGTCCACCGCGCCAACATCATGTCCAAATTGCACGCGCGCAGTTTGTCCGAAGCGCTGCGGATCGCCTTTGCCGCGGGGTTGGGCAGCTCGCGCGGTTGAGTACCCGGACCGCCGGTCTGATCCGACGCTCCAGACGCGATCGCACCTGCCACGACGCCCGCCGCGAGCAGCACGAGCACGACCGGCGAAACCGTTGCCATCGCCTAATAGGCGCGCACCCCCGAGCGCGGCGGTAGCCGTGCGGCGGGCATGTCGCGCGAAAACAAGCCGATCGGCTTGCGATCCAAGACGTCGATATCGCGTGAAGGCGCCGGGCGACACGGCGTGCGCGGTGCCGTATGGGAATTCCTCGTCAACGGGAAATCACCGGATCACCGAACCTCACAAGCCGCGCAAGGAGCGCAATCCCCGCGATGAGGACGATCCGGGCGTGGGGACCCTGCGATCAAGACGGGATTGCGACGCAGGCAGGATCGTGGGGTCAGGCGGTCGCCGGGGTTTGTCACCGACCACCGCGAGCTTGCTGGATGCGGGGTTGCGGCCGCATGGCTTCAGCCGCATTGTCGCCACACGCCAACGGCATAGGCCGCGGCAAGCAGAAATTGAGCCGTGGACACCGTGTTGCGTTTTTCTCCTATCGTCGGTCTTCTCGGTCTGTTGCTAGCGGCGTCCGCCGTCGAGGCGGCGTCCTCCTCGTTCGACCTTGTCGGCCCCCGACTGGACGTTAGCGTGGTGCGCGACGGCGTTACGCTCCCGCTCGAGCGCGTGCCCAACCTCGCCGAAGGGGATCACATCTCGGTCAAGCTCGCCCCCCTTGCGGGGCATGACGAACATTATCGGCTGATCGCGGTGTTCCTGCGCGGCGCGGTCGATCGCCCCGGTAAGGACTGGTTCCGCGAGGCCGAGAGTTGGCGGGAGAAGAACGCCAGCCTGTCGCTCGTCGTCCCCAAGGACGCGCAGCAGATGGCGCTGTTCATCGTTCCCGAGCGTGGCGGCGGCGCAAACGCGGTGATCAGCGCGGTCCGCAAGCAGCCCGGTGCGTTCGTCCGCGCGGCGCAAGAGCTCAATCAAGCCTCGCTCGACCGCGCACGACTCGACACCTTCCTGCTCGAGATGCAGCGTGCCGAGCGCAAGAACCCCGAGAGCCTTGCCGCCGTCTCGCCGGTCCTGACGCGCAGCCTTGCGGTCAAGCTCAAGGCCGAATGCCTCGCGCAGCCGACCGAAGTCCAATCGGCGTGCCTGACCGGCGACCGCGAGACGCTGCTGCTCGCCGACACGCACAGTTCGGCGCTCGCCGATACGCTCGCCGGCGCGCCGACCGACCTCGCTTTCCAGCTGAGCGCGACACCGCAAGCCGGATACGGCTCGTACAGCTCGTATATAGGCGTGGTGCGCGATCTTTTTCGGATGTTCGGCGCGTTCCAGTCGACGCAGCTCCAGTTCATCCCGGCGCTCGCGCAACAGCGTGAGGGCAATGTCACGGTATTGCTCAACACGCCGGTCTCGTTCGCCAAGCCGACCTCGGTGATGGTCGTCGCGCTCCCGGCGATCGAAGCGCCCAAGCCGCCGCCGCTGCGCCAGCCACTGCCGGCCACGATGTTGTGCGCCGCGCCAGGGGTAATATTGCCGGTCGAAGGCGCACCGCTGGTCTATGCCACGGGCTATGCGCACGACATGGTCTTACGGCTCAAGCGTCTTGACGGGACGCAAGCCGAGATGCCGGTCCGCGCCGATCCAAGCCTTGGCGGATTCGTCTCGACCGGGGAAATTCCGTTCGGGCCATTCGGACCGGTCATCTCCGCGCAATTGCACGGTGCCTGGGGCTTTTCGTCGTTCGATGGCCCGAGCTACGTCCTGACCAAGCCCGGCGACGGGACGTGGAAGGCAACCGACCGCACCGCGCTGGTCGTCGGCCGCTCGAACGAACTGCAACTGACCGGCGGCAGCGCAGGGTGCGTCACCAAGATCGGGCTGCGGCGCGGCGATGGCGCGGTCGAGCCGCTCAGCTGGAAGCAATCGGCCACGCACGGGATCGTCGCGACCGTCCCGCTCGAGCAATCCGAACCCGGCACGGTCTCGATCGTGATCGAGGAAAAGGGCGTCGCGACGCCGACCGAGCTCCCGCTGCGCGCGTTGCAGCAAGCAGGCAGCGTCGATGAACTGAGCTTCCACGCGGGCGACGACCAGGCCACACTGACCGGCACGCGGCTCGACCAAGTGATCGGAGTGACGCTCGGCACCCTCGCCTTCCAGCCGGGCGCGCTGACTCGCGTCGGCAAGCAGGATCGCGTCGCGCTGCAGGCCGCCAATCCGGCCAGCGCGATGGCGCTCGCTGCGGGCACAACGCTTTCCGCCGACATCAGCTATGTCGGCGGACGCCACAAATCGCTGAGCGTGACGATCGCACCGCACCGCGTCTCGGCAACGCTGCTCCGCGTTACGGCGCGGGCGCCGGTGCGTGATGGCGCCTTGCCGATCACCTTGCCCGGCACCGCGGTCTTTGCGCAGGATGCCCGACTGACCTTTGCCTTCCACCTCAACGACGCCCCCCCGCTCTCGGGACGCGAAAGCATCGAGATCGGGACGGTCGACGGGCGTACGAGCACGATGGTCGCGGCGGGCAAGGGCTATGATCTGCAGGACGCCAAGACGGGGATCGTCTCGATCAACCCGGCCGAAGCGCTCGGGCCCACGGCCTATGGCGCCCTGCGCTTCCGCATCGCAAGCGACGGCGCAGGGTCATCGTGGACGCCGCTCGCCACGGTCGTGCGACTCCCCGAAATCCACACGATCAGCTGCGCGGCGCGGAAGGCCTGCAAGCTGTCGGGCAACCGCTTCTTCCTGATCGAAGCGGTCGGGACGAACGCCGAGATGCAGCCGAGCCAAGCGATCCCCGACGGTTTCGTCGCGACCGAAATCACCACGCGCGCCAGCGCCGAAGGGCGGATCTACCTGCGGCTGCGCGATGCCCCCGAAGCCACCGCAACGGTAGCGGCACCCTAACGATCCGGCGGTTGAAAAGGGTGTGGTTACCCCGCGACTGGCGCTTCGGCGGCAGGTCCGGTCCAGCCGCCTGCCGTTGCCACGTATAGCCGCGCCACGTTGAGGAACTGTCGCGTCTGCGCCAGCACCAGGCCATTGCGGGCACGCTGATACAGGCGCTCGGTCTCGAGCACTTGGAGGATGCCCGAATTGCCGACCTGATAACTGCGTTGCGACAGATGGCGCGATTGTTCGGCGACCGAGACCGACTCGCGCTGATTGACCACCGAACGCGCGTCGCTCTGGATCGCCGAGAGCAGATCCGCGACTTGGCCGAAGGCGGTCAGCACCGTCTGCTGATAGGTCGCCTCGCTCGCCTTGGCGCGGTTGATCGCCGCCGCGCGCTGCGCCTTGAGCGTCCCGCCATGGAAGATCGGCGCGGTCACGCCGGCAAAGATGTCGTACCCCCGGAACGCGTTCTTGACGAGATCGCCGATCCCGGGCGCGCCCTGCGTCAGCGTCGCGCCGAGCGTGATGTCGGGATAGAGCCGCGCGGTCGCGACGCCGACCCCGGCCGCCGCGGCATGCAGATCGGCTTCGGCCTGAAGGATGTCGGGCCGACGATGCACGAGCTCGGACGGCAGCGCGACCGGGATAGTGGTGGGCAAGGTCAGTTTGGCGATGTCGAACTCGGTCTCGCCGAGCTCCGACGGCGCGATGCCGACCAGCGTCGCGAGCAGATGCCGCGCTTCGGCAAGCTGCTGTTCGAGCTGCGGGATGTCGCCGCGATCGGCGGTGTATTGGCTTTGCGCGTTGAGCACCTCGACCAGCGTACCCTCGCCGCCCTTCCGCCGCTTCTGCGTCAGATCGACGTTGCGCAGATCCTCGGCGAGCAAGGCATTGGCGGTCGCGACCTGCGCACGGATCGCGGCGACGGTGAGCACCTGGTTGACCACCTGCCCGGCGATCGAGAGATGCGCCGCCTCGGTCTGGCGTTGCTGCGCCTCGACCTGCGCGGCGCTTTGCTCGACCTGACGGCGCAGCCCGCCAAACAGATCGAGATCGTAGCTGATCCCGCCGCCGACCGAATAGAGATGGAATTCGGGATTGCCGCCGGGCGCGAGCGGATTGTTGCCCGAAAAGCCGAAGCCCGCGAGATTGACCTGCTGCTGATCGACGCGCGCATTTGCGTCGATCTGCGGGAGACGACGGCCCGCAACGGCGCGCAACTCGTCACGCGCCGCGGCAAGCGTCGCATTGCTCGCCGCCAAACTGCGATTGTTGGCGATCGCACGGTCGACCAGCGCATCCATTTCGGGCGATCCGAACGCCGTCCACCAGCGCTGCGCCGGCCCCGCGCCGACTGTCACCGCAGGCGCACCGCGCACCGCGACGCGCTGCTCGCTCGGTGGCTGGTAGCCGCTCACCCCCGGCGTCTGCGGACGCACGAAATCGGGGCCGACGGTGCACCCGGCGAGCGCGGTCGCGGCGAGGAGGATCGGGAGAAAGCGCATTGGCATCAGTCCATATGGATCGTTGGGCCGTCGGCCGCACCCTTGCGCGGGCCGCGCATCAGCAGAAGCAGCGGAATCACCGCGAGCGTCAGCACGAACAGCAGCCAGAAGGCGTCGATATAGGAGACCATCGACGCCTGCCGGGTGACTTGGGCATTGAGCGCCGCAACCGCGCTTGGGAGATTGAAGTCGAAGCCTTGCGCCAGCGCGGGATTGTCGGGCCGGACGCCTTCGGTCAGTCGCGAATGCACCGCGGCGGCATTGCGGATCGTCAGCGCCTGGAGCACCGAAATGCCGACCGCCGAGCCGATATTGCGCGTCAGCGTGAACATCGCCGCACCCTCGTTGCGATATTTGACGTCGAGCGTCGCGAACGCGATCGTCGTCAGGGGCACGAAGACGAGCCCGGTGCCGAGCCCCTGGATGAAGCCCGAGACGATCACCAGCCGCTCGCTCATCTGCAGCGAAAAGCCCGCCATGATGTAGAGCGAGACTGCCGCCAGCGCGAAGCCGACGAAGATCAGCAACCGAGCGTCGACGCGCTTGATGATCCGCCCGACGATGATCATCGAGATCAACGTGCCGATCCCGCGCGGCGCGGTGACGAGTCCGGTCAGCACCACCGGATAGCCCATCAGCGTCTCGAGCATCGTCGGCAGCAAAGCGAGCACGCCGAACAGCACGGTGCCAAGGAAGAAGCCGAAGATCGAACCCGTCAGGAAATTGCGATCCTTGAACATCCCGATGTCGATGAACGGTTTTTTCGCGGTCAGCGTGTGCACGACGAAGAGATAGCCGAAGAACAGAGCGAGCCCTCCCTCGATGCAGATCTCGAGCGAGCTGAACCAGTCCTTGGTCTGCCCGCGATCGAGCATCAGCTGGAACGCGCCGATCGCGAGCGCGAGCATCGCAAAGCCGAACACGTCGAGCCGCGGGCGCGCGGCGTCCTTGGTCTCGGTGAGAAAGCCCGACAGACCGACAAAGGCGAGAATGCCGATCGGCAGATTGATGTAGAACACCCAGCGCCAGGTGAGATTGTCGGTCAGCCAGCCGCCGAGCGCGGGGCCGATGATCGGCCCGAGGATCGCGCCCATGCCCCACACCGCCATCGCCGGGCCGTGGCGTTCGGGTGGATTGATGTCGAGCAGGATCGCCTGGCTCATCGGCACCAGCGCCGCGCCGAACACGCCCTGCAACAGGCGGAAACCGACGAGTTCGCCGAGGCTGTTGGCCAACCCGCACAAGCCCGACACGACAGTGAAACCGACGATCGACCACAGCATCAACCGCTTGCGCCCGAAGCGCCCGGCGAGCCAGCCGGTGAGTGGCGTCATGATCGCCGCCGCAACGATGTAGGACGTCAGGACCCAGGTGATCTCCTCGCTCGACGCCGAGACGCTGCCCTGGATGTGCGGCAGCGCGACGTTGGCGATCGTGCTGTCGAGCGAGTTCATCACGGTCGCCGCCATCACCGAGGCGGTGATCAGATTGCGGACGGCAGGGGCCGGATAGGCGCTCGTCATCGCACCGGCGTCGCGGCGCCGAACAGATGACGCTGATAGCCGGTATCGACGGTGACCTCGACGCTCAGCCCGGCGTGGAGCGGGATGTCGCGCGGCACTTGGTCGATGCTGAACTCGATCGGCAGGCGCTGGACCACCTTGACCCAGTTCCCCGTCGCGTTCTCGGGCGGGAGCAGCGCGAAGCTGTTGCCGGTGCCGGGGCTGAAGCTCGCGACGCGGCCAGTCAGCTTGAGGTCGGGAAAGGCGTCGATCTTGAAGGTCGCGCGCTGGCCGACGCGCATATGGTCGAGCTGATTTTCCTTGAAATTGCCCTCGACCCACAGACGCGTCCCCGCCAGCGTGAACACGGGCTTCGCCGCCGAAACATAGCTGCCGAGCTGGAGCTGATCGACCTTGGTGACGATGCCGTCCTGCGCGGCGCGGACCGTCGTATAGCCGAGGTTAAGCCGCGCGCGTTCGAGCGCGGCCTGTGCTCGCTGCACCGCCGGCTGGCGCTCGGTCGGCGCAGAGACGCTGCCGGTCAGTGTCGCGGCGACGCCGGCATTCTGCTCGACCGAGGTCGCGATCTGCTGGCGCGCGGTCTGCGCGGCGAGCACCGCCTGGTCGTATTGCGCTTGCGACGAGATGCCCTCGGCGAGCAGCGCCTTCTGGCGCGCCGCCTCGCGCTGAGCGTAAGCGAGCTTGTCGCGGCCGGCCTGCAGCGTCGCTTCGCCTTCGCGATAGCTTGCCCGCACCGAGGCGACCTGGGTGCGCGCACTGGCCAGTTCGGCGGCGGCTTCGTCGACGGCCGCCTGATACGGCGCGGGGTCGATCCGGAACAGGACGTCGCCCGCCTTGACGCGCTGGTTATTGTGGACCGCGATCGCGACGACGGGGCCGCTGACATTGGCGCTGACCGAGACCAACCCGGACTGGAGATAGCCATTGTCGGTCGCTTCGTAGCGGCCGCCGCTCAGATAGAAATACACGATGGCCAGCACCGCGACGATCGGCGCCAGCAGCAGCAAGGGCGTCCGCAAGCGACGCCGGGCGCGGGGCTGGCGGTCGGCGGATTGCACTACGGGAGCAGGCGCGACGATCGGGGTCGAGTCTTCCACCGTGGGATAGTCGGCCGAGCGACCTGGCGAATCTTCCAAACTCATAGACTTTGCTCTCGAAAAGCAGTCGGTCCGCAGACGAAAATCGGACGCGGATAGCGCGTGCAACCGCGGTCGCGCCTTGCCGCTTCCGCCGATACCACGCAAGCAGATAATATGCATGCTTATGTTTTGAAAGAGGCTAACGCGATTTGGCGACGAGGCTCCAGCGCGGATGCGCGGTGGAACGCGGCGCGACGACCCTACTGCGCGCGTAAGACGGCGGTTTTGAAACTGCGGAAACCCCGACCGCCTCGCAATGATCGCTCTTCCAGATGACCTTCAGGCGCTAACGGCAAAGGCCATCACCCTCCGCGCAGCAGGGCCGGCACCCGCCGCCTTAGCGAGCGGCTTGCGCCGCCCCCCGGGCAGCGCACGTGATCAGGCCGGATCGTCGAGCGAGAACAGATCGCCGTCATCGTCGAACGCGAACAGTTCGGCGTAGCGCCCCCATTCGGTCACGGTGCGCAATGTCGTCGCGGCGAAATCGGGCGACATATGGTCCTCGAGCTCGTCGCGGAAGCGCCGCGCCGGCGCCTGGTGGCTCGGCCGCTCGTCGAGCACGACGCGGATGTGGCGCGCCAGCCGGACATGCGTTTCAAGCGTCCGGCGGAAATTGGCCTTGCGCTGGTCGACATCCTCCTGCGCGAACGCCGCGCCGCGCTTGGTGAGCACCGCATCGCCATCGTCGATATCGACGAACTGCAACATCTGCAGCGTCTCGACGATCGGAAAGAGGTCGTCGATCTCGAGCTGGAGCGTGTCGGCGAGCGTGGCGAGCGGCGCGCGGCCCTCGAACGGCGCGGCCTCGATCTCCTCAATCAGACCCGCCAGGCTGTTGATCGACACGTCGGGCAACGGCCGGTCGAGCCCGTGCTCTGGCTGCGTCCCATGGAGCGCCACCGGCACCGCCGCACGCTGCGTCATCCGCGCATAGATCTGCTCGACCAATTCGCGGAACGCGGGATCGAGCCGGTCGCGCGGCTGCGGCAGGTCGACGGTGAACTCGGCCGCAATCCGCCCCGGGTTCGACGACAGCACCAGGATCCGATCGCACATCAGCACGGCTTCCTCGATATTGTGCGTGACGATCAGCACCGAGGCGATGCCGAGCTTCCCCTCGCCCCACAGGTCGAGCAGATCGGTGCGCAGCGTCTCGGCGGTCAGCACGTCGAGTGCCGAGAAGGGTTCGTCCATCAGCAGCAGCGACGGCTCGACGACGAGCGCGCGCGCCAGGCCCACACGCTGGCGCATTCCGCCCGACAGCTCCTTGGGAAAGGCGTTCTCGAACCCGTCGAGCCCGATCAGATCGATCGCGGCGAGCGCGCGGGTGCGGCGTTCCTCGGCCGGCACGCGCTGCGCCTCGAGGCCGAGCTCGACATTTTGCAGCACCGTCAACCACGGGAACAGCGCGAACGACTGGAACACCATCGAGACCGAGCGCGGCGCGCCCTCGGCATCGGGCACGAAACGAAGCTCGCCGCTCGAAGGGCGGACGAGACCAGCGATCGAGCGCAGCAGCGTCGACTTGCCCGATCCCGAGCGGCCGAGCAGCCCGACGATCTCGCCCTCCCGCACGGCGAGCGCGACGTCTTCGAGAATCGGCGGGCCGCCCTGCTCGCCGCCATAACTATGGCTGACATGCTCGAGCGTGACGACGGGGCGGGCGGTGTGCGGGATCATGATAAGGTCCTCAAGACAGACGCAGGCGGCGTTCGGACAGGCGATAGAGCGGGCGGAACAGCAAGCGATTGATCGCGATGACGAACACCGACATCACCATAATGCCGAGCAGCACCCGCGCGCCGTCGCCCGCGGTGGTCGCATCGGCGATATAGCTGCCGAGCCCTTGCGCGCGCAGCCGCGTGCTGCCCCACGACACGGCTTCGGCGACGATGCTCGCGTTCCACGATCCGCCCGAGGCGGTCAGCGCGCCGGTGACGTAATAGGGGAAGATTCCCGGCAGGATCAGCCGCCGCCACCACTGCCAGCCGCGCACCCCGAACATCTGCGCCGCCTCGCGCATGTCGCTCGGGATCGCGCTGGCGCCTGCAATGACGTTGAACAGGATGTACCATTGCGTCCCGAGCACCATCAATGGCGAGAGCCACACGTCGGGATCGGCATGAAAATGGACGATCGCGACGACCGCGATCGGGAACAGCACGTTGGCCGGGAACGCCGCGAGAAATTGCGCAACGGGCTGGATCCGCGAGGTCCAGCGCGGCCGCAGCCCGACCCACACGCCGATCGGCACCCACACGAAGCTCGCCAGGATGATCAGCACAATCACGCGCAACAGCGTGATCAGCCCGAAGCGCAACGCCGCCAGCGCCTCGGCAAGCGACAGCGTCTGGTGGAGGAAGTCGATCGCATAGCCCGTCGCGGCGAGCGCGGTGAGCGCGACCACCGCCGCCCAAAGCCGCATCCCGCGCGCTGCCGGGGCGACCGCCCTGGCGGCGAAGTGCCGCTCCTGCGCGATCGGGCGGCGCGCGGGTTCGAGCCGATAGACCATCTGCCCGACCGCGCGCAGCGGCGCAGTGAACGCCGGAAGCAACCGCGCGCGCCGGAACAGGTCGAACAGCCACGATTTCGGCGGGGCGACGCTCGCGGTCTGTTCGACGCGAAAGCGATCGGCCCAGGCGATCACCGGACGGAAGACGAGTTGGTCGTACAGCAGGATAACCACCGCCATCGCCCCGACCGCGAGCGCGACCGCGCTGAGATTGCGCTGCTCGATCGCGATCGCCAGCCACGACCCGATCCCCGGCAGCATGATCTGCGTATGCCCGACGCTGATCGCCTCCGACGCGACGACGAAGAACCAGCCGCCCGACATCGACATCATCGCGTTCCACACGAGGCCTGGTGCGGCAAACGGCAGTTCGAGCCGTATCAGTTTGCGCAGCGGCGAAAGGCCGAAACCGCGCGCGACTTCGTCGAGATCGGCGGGCACTTGCCGCAGCGACTGGTACAGGCTGAACGCCATATTCCACGCCTGGCTGGTGAAGATCGCAAAGATCGCCGCGCATTCGACCCCGACGCGGCTGCCCGGGAACAGCCCCATAAAGGCGGTCACGGTAAAGGTCATGAAGCCCAGCACCGGCACCGACTGGAGGATGTCGAGCGCAGGGATGATCACCAGTTCTGCCCGCCGGCTCTTCGCCGCGGCGGTCGCCGCGAACAGCGTGAAGACGAACGATGCCGCCAGCGCCGCGAACAGCCGCAGCGTTGTCAGCAGTGCGTAGCGCGGCAATTGCCACGCATCGAGCACGACCGGCTCGAGCCGAAGTCGCGCGAGCGGCTCCGTCGCGCCACTGACCCCCGCCGCGATCGCCACCCCGGCCGCAGCAATGATCGCGAACAAGGCGGCATCGGGCCAGCCGAACCGCACTTTCAGGCGCCGCGGCGAGAAGCCGAGAAATCCGGGCGTTTGCATGTCAGAACGCTCCATGCAGGCGTAAGGCGGCGATGTTCGCCGGCCCGCGATCGCGATTGTAGCCCGGGTTGGCGATATGCTGCGCGTCGAGCGTCGCATCGACGCCCGGCAGGAGATGCACATCGTAATAGAGCTCGGCGATCTGCTCGCTCCCGGCGTCGGGCAGCCGCGCATCGCCGACGAGCACGCCGATCCCGCCCGCCGCGAGATAGCGCTGATGCGCGGCCGAGATGCCGTTGACGACGAGCGCGAGCCCGACCCGGTCGGTCGACCGCCCCCAGCCCTTGCCCGCCAGCACCGCGCCGACTTGCGCGGTGCGATCGATATCGGTGAAGTCGTACGGCTCGATGCCGCCATCCGACCAGCCGAGACGGCCGAAAATCCCGAGCGTGTCCGTCAGTTCCTGCTCGGCATTGGCATAGGCGCCCACCCGGGTCCGCCGACCGCGCACCAGCGCCGTATCGGCCGGGGCAGCGCTTGCCGCGCCGAGCGCCAGCGCGTCGTCGAACCGCCCGAACTGCCCGCGATTGCGGAACATGCCGAGCCGGATCGATCCTGCACTGGGCCCGAAGCTGTGACGATGTTCGACTTCGCCATCGAGCTGATACTGGCCGAAACCGCGCTCGAGCGTCTCGCCATTGGGCACGTGCGACAGGTTGAACGCACCGACGCGGATGGTCCAAGGCCCGCGATAGGCCTCCAGCGCCGCCCCGGTCGAATAGCCCCAGGCGTCAGCGGCGTAATCGAAGCTGCCCGCATCGACCACCGACCAGTTGAGGAAGTCGGCGCGCGGGTCGTGCGCGTAGCGGTTCGTATCGAACACGTCGCCGACGCCGATCTTGCCAAGAGTGAGGACGATCCGATCGATTGGACGCGATCCGCCCAACTGATTGGACGACGCCAGCACGGCCTCGCGCTCGCTGCCGAGAGCGATCGTCTGGCGGAAGAACACGCGCTGTAGGCGGAAATAGGGTGCGGACTTGCCGACCTTGTAGGCTTCCGCACTCGGAAAACCCGCCGCGCCGAGCGTGTTCGACAAGCCGAAGCCCTGATCGATCTCGGGGTTGGCCCAAACCTCCGCCCCCTGCCAAGGTGCCACGCCGAGATAAGCGGTGACGTCGGCGGTCTCCTGTACCTGGCGCGGCGTCAGGCTATTGGGGCCAGAGTAAGGCGAGGCGAAGCCCCCTACCCCCTGGACAACGAACGTTGCCTGGCCGTGCAGCGCAAAGGTCTGCGGATCGCCCGTCCGCGCGCCGCTGGTCTGCGCCGCGACGGGACTGGTAGTAAATAGCAGCACGCTTCCGAATGCCACGATCGGAAAATACGGGACCGCGACGCCTTTGGGCATGCGCGACCGAAACAGCGCGTCAGCGACGCGCACGGGGGGATATGGTGCGCACTTGGGCGCGAAACATGGTCATCAGCGAAATCCTCGGGTCTCGTGGTTCGAGCCCGCCGGATATCGCCTCAGGCCGGCATGATACCGCCCATGACGACCCGGCCGGGCCCAGGATTCCGACAATCGGCAGCGCAGAAGCCGAGGCTTCTACTGTCGCCGTCGCCGGACAAGGGGCTAGATCGGGGCATTGGGATCCTGTGGAATAGAGGCATCAAAGTCGTACCGAATCGGACGGGCGATTGCGATATCGCGCGGCGCCTAGCAGCTTGCCGTTCCCTCGCACAGTGTTTGCGCGGCAGTGCGGTACGATGCCGTGGCGAGGCTCAATCGGTCGCCACCGGCCCCAGCATCTCGGCCATCGCCCGCGCGACATTCTCGAGCGTGTACGGCTTTTGCACGACCATGCGGTCGCGATGGTCGGCCGGCAACTTGGCCTGTTCGCCATACCCCGTCGCGAACAGGAACGGTACGCCAAGCACAAGCAGGCGATCGGCGATTGCAAAGCTGTTGCGATCGCCAAGGTGGATGTCGAGCATCGCAATCGCGGGCCGATTCTGCTCGATCGCATCGAGCGCGCCGTCGACCGTCGCCGCGGTCGTAACGGTCTCGGCGCCGAGCCGCGTTACGATGTCCTCGGCATCGAGCGCGATGATCAAGCTGTCCTCGACCAAGAGGACGTCGCGCCCCTTCAGCATGCGATCGGGCACCACCGCGGCCAGCCCCGGCGCGGGCCCTGCATACCGAACCGGCGGCGCAAGACCGGGCGGCGCTTCGGAGACGTGTCGCGCGGGAATGCGGAAGCGCGCCTCGACCCCCTCGGGACGATAGTCGACCTCTGCCGTCCCGCCGATGTCGTATGGCACCGAGCGATGGATGATCGTCGTCCCGAACCCTTTGCGCGTCGGCTTGGCGACGGTCGGGCCGCCGGTTTCACGCCAGGTAAAGTGCAGGTCCTGCGCCGCGTCGCGCTGCCAGCTGATCGCGACACGACCTTCGGGCACGGAGAGGCTGCCATATTTGGTCGAGTTGGTGACGAGTTCGTGCAGCACCAACGCCATCGTCGAATAGGCCTGGGGATTGAGCAGCACCGGCGCGCCGTCCGAAATGATCTTGTCGCCATCGGCAAGAAAGGCCGCGGCCTCGGCGTCGATCAGCGCCTGCATCGGCGCCGGGCCCCAATGGTCATCGGTAATCTGGTTGTGCGCGCGCGCCAGCGCGTGGATCCGCCCGTCGACCACCTTGACGAAATCCTGGACGACATTCTCGGTCGGCTGCGACTGGCGGATCAGCCCCCGGATCACGCCGAGCACGTTGCGCACGCGGTGGTTGAGCTCCGCGATCAGCAACTCCTGCCGCGCGCTGGCGTGCTGCCGCTCGGTCGAGGCTTCGTCGGCCATGCGCAGCACGACTTCGATCAACGTCGCGCGCAGCGTCTCGGCAACGCGCACCTCGGACGGTGTAAAGGGCTGCGAACGCCCCTGGACGAGCTCCTTCCACTCGGCAAAACTCTCGCGCGGCGACAGGCGTGGCCCGTTGATGCCATATTCGACCGGCTTGTCCGGGTTGCCGGCCCAGCGCACCGATCGCACGAGTTCCGAGCGGAACAGCACGACATAGTCGCGCGGCGCACGCGAGATCGGGATCGCCAGCAAGCCGGCGGATTGCGAGACGAACGCCTCGGCACCCGGCAGGATCGAGGCAATATGATCGGTCGCAAAAACCTTCCCCGCAGCCGTGCTGTTGAGGGCGCGAACGATCCGCTGGAATTCCTCGACCGACGGCGTCACCCCGGAAAACGCATGGTTGCCACCGATCCACACGCCGACACCGTCTGCGGCGATAGCGTTGGTCAGGATATCGCCGAGCCAGTCTGGATCCCTCAACAGCGTATCGTCGGAGGCAACCGCGCCGAGCAACTGGTCGGCGATCTCGCGCGCACCGCGCTCGAATTCGACCGTCGCCTGGCGCTCGCGGCTTTCGAGCCGCATCGCGAACATCTGCGCGAACAATTCGCTGACCGATCGCCGCTCGAAGGTCGGGCAACGCGGCGCATAATGGTGGCATGCGAACAGCCCCCAGAGCTTCCCGTCGACCAGGATAGAGATCGACAGCGACGCCTGGACGCCCATGTTCTTGAGGTATTCGATATGGATCGGCGACACCGCGCGCAGCACCGAAAGCGACAGGTCGAGCGGCTGGCCCTGCGTGTCGCGGGCCGGCACGATCGGGACCGTCTGATGGTCGACATCGGCGATGATGCGCAGCAAATTGCGCTTGTAGAGTGCGCGCGCCTGGACTGGGATGTCGCTTGCCGGATAACGCAGCCCGAAGAATTTGCCGATCCCGGCCTTGACCGCCTCGGCCACGACCTCGCCCGAATCGTCGGCGTTTAAGCGATAGACCATCACCCGGTCGAAGCCGATCAGCGCGCGGACCTGGCGTGCGCCTTCGCGGAAGAAGCTCTCCATGTCGGCGCATTGGTCGAGCCGCGAGATCATCGACCGGACAAGGCTGCTCGCATCGCCATATTCCCCCGATGCCGGCTCGGCCTCGATAACGACCTGGCCTCCCGAATAATGGATCGCGACATCGAACGCAGTGCCGCCGGGAACGAGCACGAGGTCGAACACTCGCTCGACCGCATCGGCGCCGCGCAGGACCGCGGCACGGTTGCGCAGGTCGTGGATGACCGAGGCGGAGAAGATTTCGGCAAGCGGCAGCCCGATCAGATCTTCCGGAGCGTGGCCGATATAGTCGGCGATATTCGCCGACGTGCGCGCGACAAGCCAGTCGGCGGTCAGCGCCAGCAGGAACCCAATCGGCTGAATCGCCCCCAGGATATGGATCGGTTCGCGATCACAGTTCGTCAGATCGACCGATCGGAAGTCGTCAGCCAAGGTGCCCGGTCTCCACAATTCGTTGTCCGCTGGTTTCAAACAACGCAAACACGTTACGCGCCGCGGCGACCGCGACGGAGCGTTTTAAACCAGTATCGAGCCGCACGTCGAGCATCTGGAGCAAGCTGCGCCACGCGGCCGAATCGACGCCCCCAAGAAAGCGCGTCGGGAAGTCGGCGGGGACCGATCGCCTCAGCATCGTCCCGCCCAGCCGCGACCCCTCGAGCACATAGAGGCCACCAAGCACCGCCGCTTCATCCGAAAAGACGATCGGTCCGGCGGGGTCGGGCACGGGCAGACCGAGCACCGCGAGATCGGCTCGCACCAGATCGCCGCGCTGGCGGATATCCCAATCCGGGACGATCGCGCCCACACCCGCTTCGACAAGGGCTTGCTCGACAGGGATGTGAGCAGCCGCCTGCGCACCGAGAAATGCGCCATAATCGTCGCGGTCATCGAGCCGGATCTGCGAGTATAGGCGATCGACCCGGTCGTGCTGCTCGTGCGTTGCCGCCCGCAACGCGCCTCGCGCGGTGATTTGATGCGTCATCGCATCATAGTAGTTCGGTTCGACGCAAATGTAACCGCGCGCTATCATAGGCTGGATCAGCAAACGCCGGCCATGCGCGATGGTGCGAGCGCGCGATCACACGGGTTTGCTCAGATAGCGCGACCCCGCGAGACAGAAGCGCCACGGCGTTGTCGCGCCCTTGCTGATTCCGATCCGCACCCCCTCGACGATGCCGGGAGCGGTCGCAGGCAAGGCCATCGCAAATGGCGGACCATCGAGCGGCGCTCCGTTCAGCTCCGCATCGATCCCCAGCGCCTGTGCCAGCCGCCCCGGCCCGCTGCAGAGCAGTCGGTCGGCGACGTCGCCGCGACGCGCCTGCATGACGTCACGACCGTATAACGGTTCGATCGCGCGGATCAGCACGGCACTCCCGGGCTGCTCCGCCGCGCAAACGAAGTTCAGGCACCAATGCAATCCGTAGATGCGATAGACATAGGCTCGCCCGACGGGGCCGAACATCACGGCATTGCGCGGCGTCATTCCGCCGAAACTGTGCGAGGCTGGATCGCCCGCGTCATACGCCTCGGTCTCGACGATCCGGCCGCCCGCGCCATCGACTTGCAGCTCGGCGCCGATCAGGCCGCGCGCAACGCTCACCGCGTCGCGCGCGAAGAACCCGGCGGCGAGTGTCACAGCAGCTTCCCCTCACCGACGCGCACGCCGCGATCGCATCGGTCGATGACCATCGGTGGCGGAAGCGGGCAAGTTTGTGGTGGCATCACGGCCCCCGGCTTGTATGGCACGCGACGCGCGGATCAACCCCCGCACGCTACGGAGAGGCTGCCGAATCGCCCGTCGCCGCTGTTCGGTGACGGACCCTGGAGCCTGTCATGCCTGCCCCCTCCTCAACGTCAGCGCGCACCGGCGCTGCGCCGCACGTCGGCCTCGTCCACGCGGCGCTCGCGGTCGGCGGTTTTGCGATCGGTACGACCGAATTCGCGACGATGAGCTTGCTTCCCTATTTCGCGCGCGACCTGCACATCGACGAACCGAGCGCCGGACACGTCATCAGCGCCTATGCGCTGGGCGTGGTCGTCGGGGCGCCGCTGATCGCGATCCTGTCGGCCAAGGTCCCGCGCCGCACGCTGCTGATCGCACTGATGACGGTCTTCGCGGTCGCCAATGCGCTGTCGGCGCTCGCGCAATCGTACACCATGCTGTTGCTCGTCCGCTTTTTGAGCGGCTTGCCGCACGGCGCCTATTTCGGCGTCGCGTCGCTCGTCGCGGCGTCGCTCGTGCCCGACGAGCGGCGAACTCAAGCCGTCGGCCGGGTCATGCTCGGGCTGACCGTCGCGACGATCGTCGGCGTGCCCGCCGCGACATGGCTCGGGCAAGCATTCGGCTGGCGCTATGGCTTCGCGATCGTCGCGGTGCTTGCGTTGATCACCGCAGGCCTCGCGGTCGCGATCGTCCCGCAGGACCGCCCGCAAAGAGACGCCAGCCCGTTGCGCGAACTCGGCGCGCTCCGCCGGCCGCAAGTGTGGCTGACGCTCGCGATCGGCGCGATCGGCTTTGGCGGGCTGTTCGCGGTCTACACCTATCTCACCGCGACGCTGACCCAAGTGACGCGCATCGCGCCGGCGCTTGTCCCGGTCGTCCTCGCGTCGTTCGGGATCGGGATGACGATCGGCAACCTCGTCGTACCGCGCTTCGCCGACAAGCGGCTGATGCGGACGGGCGGCGTGCTGCTGCTGTTCATGGCGCTCGTCCTCGCGCTCTACACGGTTGCCGCGCACAATTTCCTCGCGGTGACGCTCGATGTCTTTGCGATCGGGCTCGGCGGCGCGCTCGGGACGGTGCTGCAGACGCGGCTGATGGATGTCGCGGGCGACGCGCAGACACTCGCGGCGGCGCTCAACCATTCGGCCTTCAACGTCGCCAATGCCCTCGGACCATGGCTCGGCGGGATGGCGATCGCGGCCGGCTTGGGCTGGACCTCGACCGGCTGGGTCGGATGCGCGCTCGCGCTCGGTGGGTTCGCGGTGTGGTGCGCCTCGGTGCTGCTTGAAGCGAGAGGTCGACGCGCCGTATAGTCGGCTGAGCTCGGCGGCGCGCGATTTCGACAAGCGCCGCCGGCGTGCGTAAGAGGAGCCATGTCCACCGCCTCGACCCGCCGCATCCTTCTCGCCAGCCTGATCGGCACCTCGGTCGAGTTTTACGACTTCTACGTCTATGCGACCGCGGCAGCGCTCGTATTCGGGCCGCTCTTCTTTCCGGCGAGCGATCCCGGCGTGCAGATGATCGCATCCTATGCGAGCTTTGGCCTCGCCTTCTTCGCGCGCCCGCTGGGTGCCGCGCTGTTCGGACATTTCGGCGATCGGCTCGGTCGCAAATCGACGCTGGTTGCCTCGCTGATGCTGATGGGAGGATCGACCGTCGCGATCGCCTTCCTGCCGACCTATGCGCAGATCGGATGGATCGCGCCGCTGCTGCTGTGCATCCTGCGCTTTGGCCAGGGGCTCGGGCTCGGCGGCGAATGGGGCGGCGCCTCGCTGCTCGCGGTCGAGAATGCGCCCGAGGGGCAGGAAAATCGCTGGGGCATGTTCCCGCCGCTCGGTGCGCCGATCGGCTTCATCGCGGCGAACGGCTTCTTCCTGCTGCTCGGCGCGGCGCTGACGCCCGCGCAGTTCACCGCCTGGGGCTGGCGCCTGCCCTTCCTCGCCAGCGCAGTGCTCGTCGTGCTGGGGCTGTGGGTGCGTCTCAAGCTCACCGAAACGCCGGCATTTCGCGAGGCGGCGGCGCACGATGCGCTGCCGCCGGTGCCGATCGCCGAACTGTTCCGCCACCATCTGCGCGCAACGCTTGCCGGGACTGGCGCGGTGATCGCCTGTTTCGCGCTGTTCTACCTGACCACCGCCTTCGCGCTGAGCTATGGCACGACGACGCTCGGTCACAGCCGCCAGGCGTTTCTCGGGATCGAGATCGGCGCGATCCTGTTCCTCGCGCTCGGTGTCATCATCTCGTGCACGCTCGCCGACCGGACCGGGGCGCGGCCGATGCTGCGCTGGGGGTTTCTGGGGTGCGCAGTGTCGGGACTGCTGATGGGGCCGATGCTCGGTGCGACGTCCTTGTGGATCGTGTTCGCGTGGCTCGCGCTGTCGCTGTTCGCGATGGGCTTTGCCTATGGCCCGCTCGGCGGCTGGCTGCCCTCGCTGTTCGACGCGGGGGTGCGCTATACCGGCGTGTCGATCGCCTTCAATCTCGGCGGAATCCTCGGCGGCGCACTCGCCCCGATCGCGGCGCAGAAACTCGCCGAAGCAGGCGGACTGAATCTGGTCGGCATCTATCTCATTGGCGCAGCCTTGCTGAGCCTTGGCGGCCTGGCGCTGCTCAAACCGGCGCATTGAGCGGACCGGGCGCGCGGCTCTGGCGCGCAACTTGCCGCGCGAAACGATCGGCGGGTCGGAAGCGCGCTTGACCGCCGGGCCAGCGGCACCCACGGAGTCGCCAAAGCCTGCGCCGGGAGCCCTTCACGGCGGCCAGACCACGACCTTATCATCGAGACCTCTTATGTGGCCGTCGCGGCTCTTCACTTTCTCTTCCAACGACATGGCGATCGACCTCGGCACAGTGAACACCCTGGTCTATCTTCGCGACAAGGGGATCGTGCTCGACGAACCGTCGGTTGTAGCGCTCGAGACGATCGACGGCGTGACCAAGCTGCGGGCGGTCGGCACCGACGCCAAGCTGATGATGGGCAAGACCCCTGAGGAGATCCGCACGATCCGCCCGATGCGCGACGGCGTGATCGCCGACATCGATGTCGCCGAACAGATGATCAAGCATTTCATGGACAAGGCGCTCGGCGGCGCGAGCCGGATGCCGCGACGCCACAAGGTCGTGATCTGCGTGCCGTCGAGCTCGACCCAGGTCGAACGTCGCGCGATCCGCCAGGCGGCGACCAATGCCGGCGCGGCGAACGTCCTGCTGATCGAAGAACCGCTCGCCGCCGCGATCGGCGCCGGCATGCCCGTTACCGAGCCGATCGGCAGCATGGTGGTCGATATCGGCGGCGGGACGACCGAAGTCGCGATCCTGTCGCTGCGCGGGCTTGCCTACAGCACGTCGGTGCGCGTCGGCGGCGACAAGATGGACGATGCGATCGCCTCGTACATCCGCCGCAAATACAACCTGATGATTGGCGAGGCGACCGCCGAGCGCGTCAAGATGACGATCGGCATGGCGCGCAAGCCCGAGAACGGCGTGGGCCTCACGATGAACGTCCGCGGGCGCGGGCTGGTCGGCGGGATCCCGACCGAGATCGAAATCAACCAGGCCGAAGTCGCCGAGGCGCTCGGCGAGCTCGTCGCGCAGATCGTCGAGGCGGTGATGAACGCGCTCGAGCAGACGCAGCCCGAGCTTGCCGCCGACATCGTCGACCACGGCATCGTGATGACCGGCGGCGGATCGCTGCTGCGCGAGCTCGACACTGTCCTCGCCGATGCGACCGGGCTGCCCGTCGTCGTTTCGGAAAACGCGCTGACGTGCGTCGTCACGGGTGCGGGCCGCGCGCTCGAGGATGCGGTGTTCAGCGGCGTGCTCAGCGAAAGCTGAACCTGCGAGGGAACCTCCACCGCGTACTTGCGCTTGGTCAAGCGCACGGGCACATCGCGCCCTCACACGATCTGGAGCATTCTGCATGGCCGCCGACAAGATGGATATTCTGCACTCGAGCCTGCTCGACAATGACGACGAGCGCGTCGTCGAATTTATGGGCGAAGTCGATGGCGAGGAATATCAGTTCGCGGTGCAATATGCCGTGCTCGAAGCGCTGAGCGGCGACGCACCCGAGGACGACGCCATCGAGCAGTTCAATCGCTTCGAGGATTCGATCGCCGAAGCCGGTCTCGTCGCGCTCGCGCGCAACAGCGACCAGGCGATGATCGTGATCAGCGAAAACGATCTCGAATAGCCCATGCCGCCATGCCGGGAACGTCCCGGCATGGCGCCTCGTGAGGCGGGTCTTACATGGATAGGCCATGAAAACCGTCGTGAGATCTTCCGAATGGTGCCCGCTTGCTCTTGCCTGGCCGCTCGCTCTCCCCGTGGCGGGATAAGGCCTCACCTATCATGCCCGACGTAGCGACCCCCAAAGGGTAAGTTGCCCGATCCTGCGCGATGGACCGCGTATCGCTTGGCGTTGACGATCGGTCCCGACCATCCGCGCTTCACCGCCCGTGACGAGATCGACATCGTGGTGAAAGCTCAGGCCTCGATCCTCTACGGCCGCGACAAGACCGTCGCCACGCCAAGCGCGGGACCATGTTGATCCCCGCACGCCCTACCCAAGTCGACAGGACCCGCGTCGTGTAACGCGATTCTTCCAGCCCCCCCACCCACTCCCCGTACCAATGCCGGTGCGGTTGGCGCGAGCTGATCGCATAAAAACGCTCCCCCGGCACAGGCCGAGGGAGCGTCTCGAAGATCGAAGCAGAGCGTTGCGACGTGCCGATCAGGTGCGGCTCGCCAGCTCCTTGTTGAGCCACAGCGCGAGCAAGGTCGCGAGCGAGCCCGACAACAGATACGCGCCGCCTGCGACCAGACCGAAGTGCGACGACAGGAACAAGGCGACCAGCGGCGCGAAGCCGGCACCGACCAGCCATGCGATGTCCGACGTCAGCGCAGCGCCGGTATAGCGCGATTCGCCCGTGAATTCCGAAGCGACGACGCCCGACGACTGGCCGAACGAAATGCCGAGCAAGGCAAAGCCGAGCACCATGAAGATCACTTCGCCAAGCTCGCCTGCGGCCAGCAACTGCGGCGCGAAGCCCGAGAATACGGCGATCGCCGCCGCCGACGCCCCCAGCAAGGTGCGGCGCCCGATAC
This sequence comes from Sphingomonas sp. UYEF23, assembly GCF_040546165.1. Taxonomy (NCBI): domain Bacteria; kingdom Pseudomonadati; phylum Pseudomonadota; class Alphaproteobacteria; order Sphingomonadales; family Sphingomonadaceae; genus Sphingomonas; species Sphingomonas sp. UYEF23. The sequence continues at coordinate 248,929 of NZ_JBEPNG010000001.1, forward strand.
GATCCGCGAGATACCCCGACGCCACGATCGCGACGACGCCGATCGCTGCGCCGACCACTTCGATCGCCAGGAAGCGCTCGGGATTGCTCTTGGTGTAGAGGAAGACCCACGACAGCGGGAACACGGTGACCATGTGGAACAAGGCAAAGCTCGCCAGCGGTGCGAACGCGCCGAGTGCGATCGTCCGCCCCTGCTTGCGGACCGTCTCGAGCACCGGCGCCGGGATCAGATCGCGGCTGGTGAACATGTCCTGATAATCCGACGTGCTGACGATGCGCAGCCGGGCGAAGAGCGCGACGACGTTGATCGCGAAGGCGACGAAGAACGGATAGCGCCAGCCCCAGTCGAGGAAATCGACCGACGACAGCGTCGCGGTGAAATATGCGAACAGCCCCGCCGCGACCATCAGGCCGAGCGGCGCGCCGAGCTGCGGAATCATCGCATACCAGCCGCGCTTGTCCTGCGGCGCATTGAGCGCCAGCAGCGACGACAGGCCATCCCAGCTCCCGCCGAGCGCCAGCCCCTGACAGATCCGCAGGAAACCGAGGACGAACGCGGCATAGACGCCGATCTCGGCATGGCCTGGCAGGAAGCCGACCGCGACGGTCGATCCGCCGAGCAGGAACAGCGCAATCGTCAGCTTGGTGCCGCGGCCATACAGATGGTCGATCGCGAGGAAGATCATCGATCCGATCGGCCGGGCGACGAAGGCGAGTGCGAACAGGCCGAACGAATACAGCGTGCCGGTAAGACGGTCGACATAGGGGAAGATCATCGTCGGGAAGACGAGCACCGAGGCGATCGCATAGACGAAGAAATCGAAGAACTCGGACGTGCGCCCGATCACCACGCCGATCGCGATCTCGCCCGAGGAAACATGCTCCTGGTTGATCCGGCTGGCATCGGCCTCGATCGCGCGCGACGTCGGGGTGTGGGTGGCTTGCATCGGTGTTCGAACTCCCGGCCATGATCGCCGTTTATGGTGTTCCTCTACGCGTGCTGCAGCGCAGCGAGGATTGGACAAAATGTCCAATGGGAGGCGCCGCCATAGAGGCTTAGCTCCGCGACATGATCCGACCTCCCTCGCCCCTTCGCCCCGCAATCGCGGGCCTCGCGCTGCTAGCGCCCGCCTTGCTCGGAGGGTGCAGCACCGTCGTGCTGTCGCCCGCGGGCGATGTTGCACAGCAACAGGGTGACCTGGTGGTCATCGCTACATTGTTGATGTTGATCATTATCGTGCCCGTTATGGCGCTGATCGCCTTCTTTGCGTGGCGGTATCGCCAGGCCAATACCGATGCACCGTACAGCCCCGAGTGGCATCATTCGACTGCGCTCGAACTGGTCATCTGGGCGGTGCCGCTGTTGATCATCATCTGCCTTGGCGCAGTAACCTGGACCAGCACGCATCTGCTCGATCCATATCGTCCGATCGGCCGGATCGACGCGACCCGCCAGGTGGCGCTCAACGCCAAGCCGATTCGTGTGCAAGTCATCGCACTCGATTGGAAATGGCTGTTCATCTACCCCGATTACGGGATTGCCACGGTCAACCAGCTGGCCGCGCCGATCGATCAGCCGATCGAGTTCGACCTGACCTCGGCCGACGTGATGAACGCGTTCTACATCCCCGATCTTGCCGGCATGATCTATGCGATGCCGAGCATGACGACGAGGCTCCATGCAGTTGCCAACAAACCCGGCAACTATGCGGGTTTCTCGTCCAACTTCAGCGGCGACGGCTTCTCGTATATGAAGTTCCGCTTCCTTGCAGGATCGCAGAGCGACTTCGACGCCTGGGTCGCACGGGTCCGTGCGAGCGGCGCCATGCTCGACCGCGCGACCTATCTCAAGGTCGCCAAACCGAGCATGAACCATGCACCAACCTTCTATTCGGGCGTCGCGCCCGGCTTGTTCGACGCTGCCGCCAACAATTGCACCAAGCCTGGGCAAGTCTGCATGGACGCGATGATGCGCGCCGATGCGGGACCGCACAGTGGCGCGCATGCCGAAGGCCACGCCAAGAACGACGACGCGATGAAGATGTCGGCGATGCCGATGCCCGGTTCGGGGAAACCCGACGTGGTAGAAGCAACCAAGATCACCGCCAAGAATTCCGCCCAAAGCACAGCGCGCCTTGCCGGCGCAGGTCTGCCGATGCCCGGCGACCGGAGGACCTTCTGACATGATGCCCCCCATGAGAGATGTACACCCAGTGGTCAGCCCGCTTCTCGGGCGTCTGACGCTCGATGCGTTGCCCCTTCACGAATTGCCCGTGCTGCTCGCCTTTGGCGGCGTCACGGTCGGCGGCCTCGCGCTGCTCGCGATCATCACCTACTTCAAGGCGTGGGGATGGCTGTGGCGCGACTGGTTCACCTCGGTGGACCACAAGAAGATCGGCATCATGTATGTGATCCTCGCGCTGGTCATGTTCCTGCGCGGCTTCTCCGACGCCCTCATGATGCGCGCGCAGCAGGCGATGGCGTTCGGCGACAACGCCGGGTACCTTCCGCCCGACCACTATAACCAGATTTTCACCGCGCACGGTGTGATCATGATCTTCTTCGTGGCGATGCCGCTGGTCGTCGGGCTGATGAACTTCGTCGTCCCGCTGCAGATCGGCGCGCGCGACGTGTCGTTCCCGTATCTCAACAATTTCAGCTTCTGGCTGACCGCGTCGGGCGCGATCATCACGATGATCTCGCTGTTTGTCGGCAACTACGCGCGCACCGGCTGGCTCGCGATGCCGCCGCTCTCGGGGATGGAGGCGAGCCCGGACGTCGGGGTCGACTACTACATCTGGGGGCTGCAGATCGCCGGTCTCGGCACGTTGCTCTCGGGCGTCAATCTGCTCGCGACCATCGTCAAGATGCGCGCGCCCGGCATGACGCTGTTCAAGATGCCGATCTTCGTGTGGACTGCGCTTTGCACCAACACGCTGATCGTCGCCGCCTTCCCGGTGCTGACCGCCGTGCTCGCGATCCTGTCGCTCGACCGTCTGCTCGGGATGCAGTTCTTCACCAACGGCCTCGGCGGCAACCCGATGATGTACGTCAACCTCATCTGGATCTGGGGTCACCCGGAGGTCTACATCCTCATCCTGCCGGCGTTCGGCATCTATTCCGAGGTCGTCGCGACCTTCTCGCAGAAGCGCCTCTTCGGCTACACGTCGATGGTCTATGCCACGATCGTCATCACGATCCTCGCCTACCTCGTCTGGCTCCACCACTTCTTCACGATGGGTTCGGGCGCGAGCGTCAACTCGTTCTTCGCGATCACCACGATGATCATCTCGATCCCGACGGGCGCGAAGATCTTCAACTGGCTGTTCACGATGTACCACGGCCGCATCCGCTATGAGCTGCCGATGATGTGGACGGTCGCCTTCATGCTGACCTTCACGATCGGCGGGATGACCGGCGTGTTGCTCGCCGTGCCGCCAGCCGACTTCGTGCTGCACAACTCGCTGTTCCTGGTGGCGCATTTCCACAACGTCATCATCGGCGGTACGCTGTTCGGCATGTTCGCGGGCATCAACTTCTGGTGGCCCAAGGCATTCGGCTTCAAGCTCGACCGGGTATGGGGCAAGCGCTCGTTCTGGTTGTGGGTCGTCGGTTTCTGGACCGCCTTCGCACCGCTCTACGTGCTCGGCCTGATGGGTGTGACGCGCCGCTTGAGCCACTTCGACGATGCCTCGTACCAGCCCTACTTCATCGTCGCGGCGATCGGCGCGGCAATGATCGCGGGTGGCATCGGCTGCATGGCGATCCAGTTCTTCGTCAGCATCCGCGATCGCAACACCGAGCGGCTGCGCGACCTGACTGGCGATCCGTGGGATGGCCGTACGCTCGAATGGTCGACCTCGTCGCCGCCGCCAGACTACAACTTCGCGTTCACCCCGATCGTCTATGACAACGATGCGTTCTGGGACATGAAGACGCGCGGCTTCGAGCGTCCGACCGCAGGCTTCAAGGCGATCCACATGCCCAAGAACGCCGCCGCCGGCGTCATCATCGGCCTGATCAGCGTTGGCTTCGGCTTTGCAATGATCTGGTACATCTGGTGGCTGGCGATTGCTTCGCTGGTAGCGATGCTCGGCGTCTCGATCTGGCATTCGTTCAACTACAAGCGCGATTTCCACATCCCCGTGGAGGACGTGATCCGCACCGAAGACGAGCGCACGCGCCTCCTCGCAGCGCAGAAGGTTGTGGCATGAGCACCGAACTGACCCACGAACAGATCACCGGCGGCGGGAAGCCGGTGTTCTTCGATTTCGACGAGCACGATCATCCCGAGGGCGGCAGCACGATGCTGGGCTTCTGGATGTACCTGATGAGCGATTGCCTCATCTTTGCGGTGCTGTTCGCTTGCTACGGGGTGCTTGGGCACGGCTATGGCGGCGGCAAGGGCCCGAAGGAGCTGTTCGAACTCCCGCTGGTCGCGTTCAACACCGCGATGCTGCTGTTCTCGTCGCTGACGTACGGCATCGCCATGTTGACGATGGAGAAGGGCAGCGTTCGCCAGGTGCAGTTCTGGCTGGTCGTCACCGGCCTGTTCGGCCTGACCTTCCTCGGCGTCGAGATGTACGAGTTCAGCAACTTGATCGCGGAGGGCAATGGCCCGTCGCGCAGCGCGTTCCTTTCGGCCTTCTTCACGCTGGTCGGCACGCACGGCTTTCACGTCACTTGCGGCTTGATCTGGCTGACCACTCTCGTCATCCAGATCGGGACGCATGGCCTTGGCCAGGCCAATCGCCGCCGCCTGCAGTGCCTCAGCATGTTCTGGCACTTCCTCGACGTCATCTGGATCGGCGTCTTCACCATCGTCTATCTCATGGGAGTGCTCGGATGAGCGCCGATACGCACAGCGCACATGCGCCCGAATACGACGCCGGCGCCGGCGGCTACCATGACGCGCATGGCGACGACATGCCGCACGGTTCGATGCGCGATTACGTCATCGGCTTCATACTCTCGGTCATCCTGACGGCGATCCCGTTCGCGCTGGTCATGACCGGGGCACTCGATCACACGTGGACCGCGATCCTGGTGCTCGGCTCCGCGCTGATCCAGGTGTTCGTCCACATGATCTACTTCCTGCACATGAAGACGAGCAACGAAGGTGGCTGGTCGTTCATCGCGCTGCTGTTCACGCTGATCGTCATCGTCATAACGCTGTCGGGATCGATCTGGGTGATGTATCACATGAACGCCAACATGATGCCGATGAGCCCCGCCATGTCGTCCGAGACGATGAGCCAGCAATGAGACGGTCCCCCGCGACGATGGCTGCGCTGCTGGTCGTCGCGGGGGTTTTGTGTGCCGGGCTGATCGGGCTCGGTATCTGGCAGATCCAGCGGCTCAGTTGGAAACTCGCGCTGATCGCATCGGTCGAACAGCGCGTCCACGCCGCCCCAATCCCCGCACCCGGCCCCGAACGTTGGGCCACGATCAGCGCGACGCAGGACGGCTATCGTCATGTCCGCATCGCCGGTCGCTACCGCGATGACGCGACGGTGTTCGTTCAAGCCGTGACCGAACGCGGTCCCGGTTTCTGGGCGATGACCCCGCTCGTCTCCGATCGCCGCTTCACCGTTCTCATCAACCGCGGCTTCGTTACGGATCGCCGAACGCCGGCAGGCGGCGCTGCGAGCGTTAGCGGGCTGCTGCGCCCGAGCGAGCCCGGCGGCGGCTTCTTGCGCAGCAACGACCCAGCGGCAAACCGCTGGTATTCGCGCGACGTGGCAGCGATTGCCGCTGCGCGGCGACTTGGTCCGGTTGCGCCCTATTTCATCGATGCAGAGGCAGGACCGCCGGGACGCAGGCCGGTCGGCGGGCTGACCGTCATCCGCTTTTCGAACAATCATCTCGTCTACGCGCTCACCTGGTTCGCGCTCGCGGTGATGGTTGCCGGTGCCGCAGCGATGCTCGTGCGCAGCCAGCGGCGCGACGCTGCATGAGCGCCCCGCTCCCGCCGCTCGATACGACCGGGCGCGACAATCTCCGGCAATTGATCAATTTGCGCTGGCTCGCGGTCGGTGGCCAGTTCGCGACGATCTTGGTTGCGCAATTCCTCATGGGTCTGACGCTGCCGCTGGCGCCGATGCTACTGGTCGTCGGCGGGCTGGTCCTGCTCAACGTCGTCAGCATCACGCAACTGCCGCGCCGTGTCGCGATCTCGAATGGCGAACTCTTCGCCAGCCTGTTGCTCGACGTCGGCGCGCTTACCGCCCTGCTCTATCAAAGCGGCGGCGCGACCAACCCGTTCATCGCGCTGTATCTCGTCCAAATCGTGCTCGGCGCGATCCTGCTCGAGGCGTGGTCGAGTTGGGCCCTGGTCGCGGTGACGATCGCCGCCTTCGCCCTGCTCGCCGAGGTGCATATGCCGCTGCTCTTGCCGCAGCGCTTCTCCTACGACTGGAGCGATCTGTATGTGCTCGGTTCGCTGATCTGCTTCGTGCTGATCGCGGTGCTGATCGTCGGCTTCGTCACGCGGATCAACCGAAACCTGCGGATGCGCGACGCGCGGCTCGCGACGATGCGCCAGCAGGCTGCCGAGGAGGATCATATCGTCCGCATGGGCCTGCTCGCGACCGGCGCGGCGCATGAGCTCGGGACGCCGCTCGCCTCGCTCTCGGTGATCGTCAACGATTGGGGGCATTCCCCCGCGTTGCGTGCACAGCCGGGCCTCGCCGAGGAAATCGAGGACATGCGCGTCGCGCTGACGCGCTGCAAGACGATCGTCACCGGCATCCTGATGGCGGCGGGTGAAGCGCGCGGCGAGCATCCGACGATCACCAGCGTCCATCGCTTCTGCGACGAAGTCGTCGCCGAATGGCGCGTACAGAATTCGGACGACGCGATCGTCTTCCGCAACCGCTTCGGCAACGATCGTGCGATTGTCGCCGATACCGCGGTCAAGCAGATGATCTGGAATTTGCTCGACAATGCCAAGGAAGCGTCGGGCCAGCCGATCACGCTCGAGGTCGCGCGCGACGGGCCGTCGCTGCTGTTCGCGGTGAGCGATACCGGGCCGGGCTTCGCGCCTGAGATGCTTGCCAATATCGGCAAGCCGTATCACTCGACGCGCGACCGGCTCGGCAGTGGGCTGGGGCTGTTCCTCGTCGTCAACGCAATGCGCAAGCTCGGCGGGTCGGTCGAAGCGCGCAATCGCCCGAGTGGCGGCGCGGTCGTCACGTTGACCTTGCCGCTCTCGGCACTGGAGTGGGATGGCGTATGAGCGAGAAGCATCTGTTGATCGTCGAGGACGATGGCGCGTTCGCCCGCACGCTGCGCCGCTCGTTCGAGCGCCGCGGATATGAGGTCGAGGTCGCTGCCGACCAGGGAGCCGTGACGAGCGCGCTTGCCGAGCGTACGCCCGATTTTGCGGTGGTCGATCTCAAGCTCGGCGCGACCTCGGGGTTGGCGTGCGTCCAGGCGATCCATGCGCATGATGCCACCACGCGGATCGTCGTGCTGACGGGCTATGCCAGCATCGCGACCGCGGTCGAGGCGATCAAGCTCGGCGCGACCAACTATCTCGCCAAGCCGTCGAACACCGACGATATCGAGGCGGCGTTCGGCCAGACCGACGGCGCGGCGGCGGGCAATGTCGACACGCCGCTGACCAACCGCCCGACCTCGATCAAGACGCTCGAATGGGAGCATATCCACCAGACGCTCGCGGCGAACGATTTCAACATCTCCGAGACGGCGCGCCAGCTCGGAATGCACCGCCGCACACTCGCGCGGAAGCTCGAGAAGCAGACCGTCAAATAACCTTGCCCTTTGTGGGCGGCGTGCGGCCAAACGCGCATCCGTGCGTTGCAGCGATCGTCTTACCCGGAGTGTTTCATGCCAGGCCCAAAACTGTTCGAGCCGATCGCCATCGGCGGTCTCGCGCTGCGCAATCGCATCGTGATCGCCCCGATGTGCCAATATTCCGCGGTCGATGGTGCGATGACCGATTGGCACCTGATCCATCTCGGCCAGCTGGCGCTCTCGGGCGCTGGCCTGCTGACGATCGAGGCCAGCGCGGTGCTGCCCGAGGGGCGGATCAGCTATGGCGATGTCGGGCTGTGGAACGACGCGACCGAGGCCGCGCTTGCGGGCGTCATCGCCAGCATCCGGCGGCATTCCGACATGCCGATCGCGATTCAGCTGTCGCATGCCGGCCGCAAGGCATCGACCGACCTGCCGTGGCACGGCGGCAAGCAGATCGCGCCATCGGCGCCGAATGGCTGGCAGACCGAAGCGCCGTCGGCCGCCGCCTTCGCGGAGGGCGAGAACCCCCCGCTCGCACTCGATCGTGACGGCCTTGCCCGGATTCGCGATGCCTTTGCCGCATCCGCCACGCGCGCGGCGCGGCTCGGGATCGATTTGGTCCAGCTCCACGCGGCGCACGGCTATCTGCTCCACCAATTCCTCTCGCCGCTGTCGAACCACCGCGATGACGACTATGGTGGCAGCCTCGAGAACCGGCTGCGCTTTCCGCTCGAAGTGTTCGATGCGGTGCGGGCGGCCTTCCCCGCCGACAAGCCCGTCACGATGCGCGTCTCTGGTACCGATTGGGTCGAGGGCGGTTGGGACGTGGATGGCACGATCGCCTTCGCACGGGCGCTCGAGGCGCGCGGGTGCGCGGCGATCCACGTGTCGAGCGGTGGGCTCGATCCGCGCCAGGCGATCCCGGTCGGCCCCAACTATCAGGTCCCGCTCGCGCGTGCGGTCAAACAGGCGGTAACGATCCCCGTCGTCGCGGTCGGTCTCATCACCGAGTTCGAACAGGCCGAGGCGATCATCGGAACCGGCGATGCCGACATGATCGCGCTGGCGCGGACGATCCTCTACGATCCGCGCTGGCCGTGGCATGCCGCGGCGCATCTCGGCGCGCGTGTCGCTGCGCCAAACCAATATCTGCGCTCGCAGCCGCGCCAGCACAGCCGCTTGTTCGACCTGCCGGACTGATCGGGCGCAGGCGTCGCCGGCCTGCTCCCGACCTCTAATCGAACGTGGCGGCTGGCCGTCAGGCCGCCGCGCTCATCGCGCTGCCAATCATCGCCGCGACCATATTGCCTTCGATCGGGCGGCTGAACAGATACCCCTGAATGCTGCTGCACCCCTGCCCGCGCAGCTCGCTCAACTGGTCGCGGTCCTCGACACCCTCGGCGGTCGTCTCCATGTGGAGCGCGGTCGCCAAGTCGACGATCGCGCGGACGATCGCCGCCGCGCTGCGGTCCTCGGCGACCGCGTCGACGAAACTCTTGTCGATCTTGATCTTGTCGAACGGGAAGCTGCGCAGATAGCTGAGCGACGAATAGCCGGTCCCGAAATCGTCGAGCGCGATCCGCACACCCATCGCGCGCAATTTGTGGAGCAGCGTGACGACGGTCGTCTCGCCATCGAGAAACACCGACTCGGTGATCTCGATCTCGAGCCGGTCGGGGGAGAGCCCGCTATGGCTCAACGCCTGGAAGATGACGTTCGGGAAGCCCGAATTGCGAAATTGCAGCGGCGAGACATTGACCGCGACGCGGACATGCGCCGGCCAGGCGGTCGCTTGACGACACGCCTCCTGCATCACCCAATCGCCGATCGCGATGATCAGGCCGGTCTCCTCGGCAACCGAAATGAACTCGATCGGCGGGACGTTGCCGCGCGTCGGATGCTCCCAGCGCAACAACGCCTCGAAGCCGCCGATCCGATCGCGCTTGAGATCGAAGATCGGCTGGAAGTTGAGCCGGAACTGGCCACTCTGGATCGCTTCGCGCAAGTCGAGCTCGAGCGCACGCCGCTTGCGCGCTGCGGCATCGAGCGCGGGCTCGAAGAAGCGGAATACCCCGCGGCCGTCCTGCTTGGCACGATACAGCGCGAGGTCGGCATTCTTGAGCAGCGCATCGCTGTCGGCGCCGTCGTTCGGGCTGATCGCGATGCCGATGCTGGCCCCGGTAGCGATCTGGTGCCCTTCAACGAGCAACGGGCTGCGCATCTCATCGAGGATCGCTTGCGCCAAAGCGCGCGGGCGATCGACATCGTCATGATCGGCGAGGATGATCGCGAACTCGTCGCCGCCAAGCCGCGCGACGACTGCATCGCTGGCGATACGCGAGAGGATGTCGCCCATCTGGCGGAGCAAAGCGTCGCCGATCGGGTGGCCGAGCGAATCGTTGATCCCCTTGAACCCGTCGAGATCGAGGCACAGCAAGGTCGTGCGCTGTCCGCGTTTGAGCGAACGCTGCAATTCGGACTCGAGCTGCTGGCAGAAATAGGTGCGGTTTGGCAGGCTGGTCAGCGTGTCGTGGAACGCGAGATGCGTGATGCGATGCTCCCGCTCGACGATACCCGCCGACATCCGGTTGAAGCTCTGCGCGAGCCGCCCGACCTCGTCGTCGCTCTCGACCAGCAGTTCGGTGCGCGTGCCTTCCTCGAGCGCGCGCGCGGCCGCATCGAGCGCTGCGATCGGACGGGCGATCCCGTTCGCCAAGCGGCGGCTGCCGAGCAGGACGAGCAGCAGCCCCATCACACCGGCGAGCGCGATACCAACCTCCATCGTGCGATACGCCGCCATCGCCGCTGCCCAAGGATAGCTCAGCAACAGGACCGCGCTCGGCTTGCCCGCCGGCCCGAGCAACGGCTTGGCGAGCGCCAGCGCATCGCCATCGGGCAGGGCAAGAAACGCCGGCTCGCTGCGCCCGCCGATCGCGGTCGCGACGAATGCGTCGAGCGCCCGCGACCCGGCAACGTCGCTCGATACGCCGTGCCACGATCCCTTCGCATCGCGTGTCAGGATCGTCGCGGCGAGCGGGATGGCGGACAGATGCTGCAACGCCGCCATCTCGGCGCGATCGAGCGGAAGCGCGAACGTGACCCAACCGATTTCATTCGGGGCGAGGACCGGTGCTACGATGAGCCGGAATGCGCCGGTTCGCGTGGCGATGACCGCCTCGGTCCGGCCGCGCGCGAGGGTGGTCGGCACGCTCGCGATCGCACGCCGCACGTCGCCCGAGCCAGTACCGAAAACTTGCCCCTGAAGATCTACGAAGAATGCCTGCGGCACGTCGGCGCGGGTGCGCAACGACGCGAGGGCAGACTCGATCGTCGGCCGATCGCCGCTCGCGACCGCCGAGCGGAAGCCGAAATCGCGCGTCAGCACCGACGCGCTGTCCATAAGCGCGTGCGCGCGCATCGCCCAAATACGATCGTAGACGCTGCCGCTGGTCCGCAACTCGGCGCGGACCGCGTCGCGGGCCTGCCCCCAGATCACGAGCTGCCCGACGATTGCGACAACGAGCAGGCTGGCCGCGAACAGCACGCCATATTGCACCGCGAGCCGCGTGCGCAGATGCCGGAAGCGCCACCGCGGCAGGGCCCGTACGGTCATCTCAGCGCCCGCGAATGGTGTAGGTGGTGGTGTACCCGGTCGCAGTCACCGTGGCCGATTGAGACAGCATATTGTCGGGCGCGCGGATTGATGGATGCCATACGCGGATCGTCGCGCCCCCAACCGGGACGTCCGCGATCGTCGCGTGCCCCTTCGCGTCCGATTGCACCGCATAAGGCGTTTCGACGACGATGATCGACCCGTTCATCGCATCGTGGATATTACAGCCGAGGGCGACGACGCCGGGCTTGTCGAAGACGACAGAGCGAGTCTCATCCTTGCCGTACAGCTTCAAGTCGAACTTGCGCGCTTTCGAGAAGGAATAGACGTGGTGGCGCACCTTGTCGCGATTGGGAAAGCTGACCGTCGCCCCGACCGGCACGATCAGCACGTGCGGGACGAACGCGATATTCTGCTGCGCCATCTCGTACGGACCGCCCGGCTTCATCGCGCCGGCCGGTTTGCGGGGGGTATCGACGAGCACCACCGCGCCAGCGAGCGGTTTGCCATCGGCGCCGATCACGTCGACCGAAACGGTCGCCGCGAAGGCCGGAAACGAACATGCGAGCGCCGCGGCCGCTCCGGTGAATCGCATAACATGGATTAACATCACACCCGGCTAAGCCGGAAAGGTGGCGAAAACGTAAAATTCGCATTTACGGAACCCTAAGGGTCTTTCCCTAGGCAAACGGCGGCGCCTGCACTTCAGCCGGCGTGGGTGGGCGTATCATGTTTCGACACTTTCAGGCTCTGGTCGTTTGCGTGCTCGCCTTGCTGTGCGCGTCTCCCGCCTTCGCCGGCGAATTGCGCCAGGGCGGCAAATTGATGCTGACGAGCGGGGTCTCGACCGTCGAGGGATCGGCCGGCGGCGGACTGGCGACTTGGGCGCTGATCGCGGGCAATGAGACCGATGCCGGGATCGGCGGCAGCGCGCATGCGACCATCGTCGCGCTGCCCGATTTCGACCTGAAGAGCGTCGGCGGCGCGATCGGCCTGCACAATCGCGTTGAATTCTCCTACGCGCACCAGAGCTTCGACACGCGCCAGGCGGGCGCGACGCTCGGGCTCGGGCACAACTTCACGTTTGGCCAGGACGTGTTCGGTGCAAAACTGCGCGTGATCGGCGATGCGGTGTATGATCAGGACCGCGTGCTGCCGCAAATCTCGATCGGCGTGCAGTATCACCGCGCTGCCAAGAGCGCGATCATCGCGGCGGTCGGCGGCAAGCACGCGCAGGGCACCGATTTCCTGCTGTCTGCGAGCAAGGTCGTGCTCGCGCGCAGTCTCGTTCTCGGCGCGACGGTTCGCTTCACCAAGGCCAATCAGTTCGGGCTGCTCGGTTTTGGCGGCGACCGGAGCGATGCCTATCACGCCGAATTCGAAGGGTCGGCTGGTCTGCTCGTCTCGCGCCGCCTGCTGCTTGGCGCCGAGATTCGGACCAAGCCCGACAATCTCGGTTTCGCGCGCGAGCGCAAAGCGGTGGATGCGTTTGCGGCGTGGCAATTCGAGCGCCATCTGACGGTGACTGCCGCCTATGCCGATCTCGGCAGTATCGCGACCTTCAAGCGCCAGCGCGGCGCATTCCTTTCGCTCCAGGCGAGCTTTTGAGGTAGGCGCGTTCCCATGGTACTTCTTGCTCTCGCGCTCGCGCTTCAGACCACGCCGCCTGGCGAGGATCCCGTCGATCCCTATCCGCACAGCAACGCCAATGCCGGAGCGACGCCGTTCAAGGGCAGCGCGATGCTCGTCGCGTTCCACGGGCGTGCAGGCGTGGACCGGATCGCCGACGATCTCGTCACGCGCATCGTGATCGACCCGCGGATCGCCGATATCTTCAAAGGCCAGGACGAGGTGCGGTTGCGGCGGCTGCTCAAGGAGCAGTTCTGTTACATCCTCAACGGCGGCTGCGGTTATAGTGGACGCACGATGCGCGAAGGCCACAAGAACCTCGGACTGCAGACCGCCGACGTCGGCGCCCTCGTCGAGGATCTCCAGGCGGCGATGCGCAAGGAAGGCGTGCCCTTCGCCGCGCAAAATCGCTTTCTCGCCAAGCTCGCGCCGATCAAGCGCGATGCGGTTGAACGCTAGGTTCGCTGACACGTCTCACGTGTGACAGGTCTGGACGTCGCGGGCAGAATGCCTATATACCGACCGGTATGAATAGCGTTTGCTCCCCCTCGGCGCCGAAAGGCAGGCCGCGTGAGTTCGACATTGACGAGGCACTGGGCCAGGCTTTGCTGGTGTTCTGGCGCAACGGCTATGAGGCCGCGTCGATGACCGAGCTGACCAGTGCGATGGGCATCACCAAGCCAAGCCTGTACGCTGCGTTCGGCAATAAGGAGCAGCTGTTCCACAAGGCGCTCGACCTCTACGAGCGCGAAAAACTGGCCTATATGACGTCGGCGCTCGAAGCACCGACGGCGCGGGGTGTCGCCGAACGCTTGCTGCGCGGATCGCTCGAAATGCAGATGAGCACGTGCGATCCCAAGGGTTGCCTCGGGGTGATCAGCGCCGCGACCTGCGGCGCCGAGGCCGAACCGATCAAGGCCGAGGTCGTCAAGCGGCGCGCCTCTTCCGAGGCAGCGCTGGTCAAGCGCTTCGCCGAGGCACAGGCCGCGGGCGAATTCCCCGAAGGTATGACGCCCGAGGCGCTGACCCGCTTCCTCTTCGCGATCCTGCAAGGCCTCGCGCTGCAAGGCGGATCGGGCGCGACCTGCGCTGAGCTTTCGCAACTCGTCGAGACCAGCATGGCGGTTTGGCCGACCCAATAAAAACTTGTCGATAAATATTCAGACCGGTACAGAATGCCGTTGACGCACGCCTTTGGCGCTTTATATACCGAACGGTATTGAAGCTGGATCCTAACGCGGAACCGGTAGCGGCAAAAGGGTCTGTGCCCATGACCAACACGATCACCTGACTGAAGGGTCCGTCGGTAATGCCGCGGGCCTTTTCTACACTTTCCAAAGCTTGATCAGCAGGAAGCATGTGCTTCCTGGCATGATTTCTCACGCCCATCGCGCGGCTACCGCAGACGAAGCCTCGTCTGCGTAGGGTGCTGCTCGTCTGTCCGCCAAAGACCCAAGAGGGGGATTTTCCATGGCCTATCTCGACCTCGACAATATGTTCGCAGCGCCCGTCACCAGCCGCAGCCAGACGCCTGCCACCGCTGGGCTTGCCGGGTTCTCGGCGCTCGAATGGAGCGTCATTGCGCTGGCGCAACGCGATACGCTCGGCAGCCTTACCACCCCTGGCCGCCTGGCGCGCGCGCTTGGCGGCGTATTCGGGCGCGGTACCGCATCGCGGCTCGCCGATCCGAAGCTGGAAGCGCTCCGCCGCGCGGCGGTGCACGCCCGGCATCGCGGTTTCGCCCTGCCAACGGCTGAAATCGCGCATTTCCATTCGGTCGGCTTCAGCGAGGCGCAACTCGAGACGCTCATCATCAGCGTGACCGGAATGCGCGTCGGACGTACCGACCGGAGGATCTTCGCATGAACATGATCGCACCGATCGATACGACGCCGGAGCTTCGTACCGAATCCGACATATCCAAACCAAAGCGGTGGACGCGCTGGCAAAAGCGCGCGGCAGTGCTGGTGCCGATCGCGGTCGCCGGGGTCGTCGGCGTCAAGCTGTTCGATCATTCCGACGCGGTCGCAGCGCTTCCGCCGCCCGCCGCCGTGACCATCGCCACGCCGTTGGTACGCCAGGTCAGCGAGTGGGACGATTATGTCGGCCGCTTCGCGCCCAGCCGCAGAGTCGAGGTCCGGCCGCGCGTTGCGGGTGAAGTGACCGGGGTGCATTTCCACGACGGCGATGTCGTCCGCCAGGGCCAATTGCTCTTCACGATCGACTCGCGCCCCTTCGCCGCCGCGCTCGCCGAAGCACGCGCCAACGAGGCGAGTGCGCAAAGCGCGCTGGTGCTGGCGCGCACCGATCTCGGCCGCGCGACGCGGCTGATCGCCGACGATGCGGTTTCGGCCGGCGAAGTCGATGCACTGCGCGGGAAGCTGCAGGCGGCACAAGCCGGCCTCGCGGCGGCGCAAGCCCGCGTCCGGGCGCGCGCGCTCGATGTGTCCTTCACGCAGATCCGGGCACCGATCAGCGGACGCATCTCGGATCGCCGCGTCGATGCGGGCAATCAGGTCGCCGGCGGCGAAGGCACCGGCGGCACGGTGCTGACGACGATCAACGCGCTCGACCCGATCTACTTCACCTTCGACGGTTCGGAGGCGTTGTTCCTCAAGACGCAACGCAACCGCCAGCCGGGTGCCGCTGCGCCTGCGGTCGAGATCCAGTTGCAGGACGAGACGAGCCATCGCTGGAAGGGCAAGCTCGACTTCACCGACAACGGGCTCGACACGCATTCGGGCACGATCCGCGGTCGCGCGGTGCTCGCCAATCCGGGGCTGTTCCTGACGCCGGGGATGTTCGGCAACATGCGGCTCGCCAGCGCCGGGACCAGGCCCGCTTTGCTCGTCCCCGACGATGCGGTGCAGACCGACCAGGCACGCAAGGTCCTGCTCACGGTCGATGGCAACAATGTCGTCACCGCCAAGCCGGTCGTGCTCGGCGCGGTGGTCGACGGGATGCGCGTGATCCGATCGGGCGTCGGCCCGCAGGATCGCATCATCATCAAGGGCACGCAGATGGCGATGCCGGGTGCCAAGGTTGCGCCCACGGTCGGCAAGATCGCGGTTTCGGCGGATGCATCTGCGCCGACCGCGCAGCCAATCGCGGGCGAAGCGACGCTGAGCCGGTAATGCCCCTGCTCGTCACCCTCGCGAAGGCGAGGGTGCCGCTTCTTCTCCCACGACGGGGCAAGGCAGCGGGATCCCCGCTTTCGCAGGGATGACGGGAGTGGCGTCGGTCCGGACCCAATAGCCGATCGATTCATCATTGCCGTTCGTCGCTTCGGCGTCCGCTCGTGGACGCTCTCCGGTGACGTGCGCGCTTCTTCTAGGGACACTGTCCATGCGCTTCTCGCGCTTCTTCATCACCCGGCCGATCTTCGCCGGGGTCATCGCGGTGGTCATCACCATCGTGGGTCTGGTCGCCTATTTCACCCTGCCGGTGTCGCAATATCCCGATATCGTGCCCCCCACGGTGACGGTCAGCGCGGTGTATCCGGGCGCTTCGGCCGAAACCGTCGCCGAGACCGTCGCCGCGCCGATCGAGCAGGAAATCAACGGCGTCGACAACATGCTGTACCAGTCGTCCCAATCGACCGGCGATGGCAAGGTGACGATCACCGTCACCTTCAAGATCGGCACCAACCTCGATGCCGCGCAGGTGCTCGTGCAAAACCGCGTCGCGGTCGCGGTCCCGCGGCTACCCGAGGACGTGCAGCGCCTTGGCGTGGTGACGCGCAAGACCAGCCCGGACTTCCTGATGGTCGTCAACCTGATCTCGCCCGACAATTCGCTCGATCGCGGCTACATCTCCAATTACGCGCTCACCCAGGTCCGCGATCGCCTCAGCCGCATCGATGGCGTCGGTGACGTGCAACTGTTCGGCGCGCGCGACTATTCGATGCGCGTCTGGATCGACCCCGGCCGTGCCGCCGCGCTCGACCTGACCGCGGGCGAAATCGTCGCGGCACTCCGCGCCCAGAACGTCCAGGTCGCGGCGGGCACGCTCGGCCAGCCGCCCTACGCCACTGGCAACGCGTTCCAGCTCAACGTCGAGACGCAGGGCCGCCTCACCGACCCCAAGCAGTTCGCCGACGTGGTGATCCGCACCGACAAGGATGGCCGCCAGGTCAAGGTCTCGGACGTCGCGCGGGTCGAGCTCGGTGCGCAGGACTACGGCGCCAACACCTATCTCAGCGGCAAGCCGACGGTCATCGCGGCGGTCTTCCAGCGCCCAGGCTCGAACGCGCTCGCCGCCGCGCAAGCGGTGTCGGCCGAGATGGAGACGATGTCGAAGAAGTTCCCCAAGGGGCTCGCCTACAAGGTCATCTACAACCCGACCGAATTCATCGCCCAGTCGATCGACGCGGTGAAGCACACGCTGATCGAGGCGATGATCCTCGTCGTGCTCGTCATCCTCGTCTTCCTGCAGAAGTGGCGCGCGGCGGTCATCCCGATTGTTGCGATCCCGGTCTCGCTGATCGGCACCTTCGCGGTGCTGGCAGCGGTCGGTTACTCGCTCAACAACCTGTCGCTGTTCGGGCTGGTGCTCGCGATCGGCATCGTTGTCGACGACGCGATCGTTGTGGTCGAAAATGTCGAGCGCAACCTCGAGCACGGGCTCTCCCCGCTCGAGGCGGCGCGCAAGTCGATGGACGAAGTGTCGGGCGCGCTCGTCGCGATCGTGCTCGTGCTCTGCGCGGTGTTCATCCCGACCGTGTTCCTCACCGGCCTGTCGGGCGCCTTCTACCGCCAGTTCGCGGTGACGATCTCGACCGCGACGATCATCTCGCTGCTGCTCTCGCTGACACTGTCGCCCGCGCTCGCGGCGATGCTGCTCAAGCCGCATGGACCGGCGGATTCGGGCAACCGCGCCGCGCGGCTGGTGCGCCGCGCGGGCGACGCCTTCAACCGCGGCTTCGAGCGGATGAGCGAGGCCTATGGCCGCATGACGCTGCGCCTCGTCAGCGCACCGCGCAAAATGATGCTGGCGTACGGCGCGCTGATCGCGCTGACCGCCGTCGTCTTCACCGTCACGCCGTCGGGCTTCGTGCCAGCGCAGGATCAGGGCTACTTCCTGACGATCATCCAGCTGCCGCCGGGCTCGGCGGTCGATCGCACCGATGCCGTGATGCAGAAGGTCGCCAAGCGCATCCTGCCGCTCGCCGGGGTCAAGGGCGCGGTCATGCTTGCCGGCTTCGACGGCCCGTCGCAGACGCTCGCGCCCAACAGCGCCGCCGCCTACATCCCGCTCAAGAGCTTCGAGGAACGTCGCAAGCTCGGCGTGACGCTCGCCTCGATCATGGGCGAGGCGCAGAAGGCGACCGCCGACATCAATGAGGCACGTCTGCTGATCGTCCCGCCGCCGCTGATCCAAGGCATCGGCTCGGCCGGCGGCTATCGCCTGATGGTGCAGGACCTGCAGGGGCATGGCTATCAGGAGATGGGCAAGACCGCCTACGGCCTGATCGGCCAGGCGAACCAGACCAAGGGGCTGGCGCAGGTCTATACCTTCTTCGACACCGCCACCCCGCGCATCTTCGCCGATGTCGATCGCACCAAGGCGAACATGCTGGGGGTGCCACCCGAGCGCGTGTTCGAGGCGCTGCAGGTCTATCTCGGGTCGGCGTTCGTCAACGACTTCAACCTGCTCGGCCGCACCTACCGCGTCACCGCCCAGGCCGATGCGCCGTTCCGCAACACCACCGCCGATATCGCCAACCTCAAGACGCGGTCGAACACCGGGCAGATGGTGCCGATCGGATCGGTCTCGACCTTCCGCGACAAGACCGGGCCGTATCGCGTCGTGCGCTACAATCTGTTCCCGGCGGTCGAGGTCGATGGCGACACCGCCAAGGGGTCGTCGTCGGGCCAGTCGCTCGTCGCAATGGAGAAGCTCGCCGATACCGCATTGCCGACGGGGTACGCACATGAATGGACCGGCATCGCCTTCCAGCAGAAATCGGCGGGCAGCACGGCGGGGCTCGTCTTCGGCATGGCGGTGCTGTTCGTCTTTCTCGTGCTCGCCGCACAATATGAGAGCCTGACGCTGCCGCTCGCGATCATCCTGATCGTGCCAATGTGCCTGCTCGCGGCGATGACCGGGGTGAATCTGCGCGGGATGGACAACAATGTCCTGACGCAGATCGGCCTCGTCGTGCTGATCGCGCTTGCCGCCAAGAACGCGATCCTCGTGGTCGAGTTCGCCAAGCAGGCCGAGGAGGAAGACGGCCTGTCGCCGGTCGAGGCGGCAGTCCGCGCGGCGAAGGACCGGTTGCGGCCGATCCTGATGACGAGCTTCGCCTTCATCCTCGGCGCGGTGCCGCTGGTGATCGCCGAGGGGGCTGGCGCCGAACTCCGCCAGGCGCTCGGCACGGCGGTGTTCTTCGGGATGATCGGTGTGACCGGCTTCGGCCTGCTCTTCACCCCCACCTTCTACGTCGTCGCGCGCGCGCTGGCGAAGCGGCTCGAACGCCGCCGCCCGGCTTCCCCATCCGCCGCCCCGACGCTTCAGCCAGCCGAATAGGAACGATCATGAAAGCCGTCCTGCTCACCAGCCTCTCCGCGCTCGCCCTCTCCGCCTGCGCCGCCGGGCCTAATTATGTCGCCCCCCTGCCCCCACCGACCGCCGCGGCGCCGTTCGTCACGTCAAACGCCGCGACGGTCACCACCGATGCCGAGCTGAACTGGTGGCGGATGTACCGCGATCCCGTGCTCGACGGGCTCGTCGCCGATGCGCTCGCGGCGAACACCGATCTGCGCGTCGCGGTCGCGCGGCTCGACACCGCCCGCGCCTCGCTGCGCGGCGCCAAGACCGACCGCGAGCCGCAGGTGAATGCCGGCGCGAGCGGCACTTACGCACGGTCGTCGCAACTACAGAGCCTGCCCGGCTTGGCACGCGAGCGCGCCACCTACGATGTCGGCCTCGACGTCAGCTACGAACTCGACCTCTCGGGCCGAGCCCGCCGCAATGTCGAGGCGGCACGCGGCGATGTCGGCGCGGCGCAGGCCGATGCCGATGCGGTGCGCGTCTCGATCGTTGCCGCGACGACGCGCGCCTATGTCGATGCCGCCTCCTCGGCCGAGCGGCTCGCGGTCGCGCGGCGGATCGTCGACCTCCTCGAAAAGTCGACGACGCTGACCGGCAAGCGCGTCGACGCCGGGCGCGCGACCAAGCTCGACCAGGTCCGCATCGCCGCGCTGCGCGACCAGCGCGCCGCGCTCGTCCCGCAGATCGAGAGCGAGCGGCAAGCCGCGCTGTTCCGCCTGGCGACGCTCACCGGTCGAACGCCGCGCGACCTCCCCACCAGCGCCAGCGCGCGCAGCACGACGCCGCGGCTCGACCAGCCGATCCCGATCGGCGACGGGGCGGCTTTGCTCGCCCGACGCCCGGACGTTCGCGCCGCCGAGCGCCGCCTTGCCGCGTCGACCGCGCGGATCGGGGTGCAGACATCGCAACTCTATCCGCAGATCTCGCTAGGCGCCTCGATCGGCTCGACCGCGACGACGGTCGGCGATCTGTTCACCGGCGGTCCGGTGCGCTGGCTGCTCGGGCCATTGCTCAACTGGTCGCTCAACCAGTCGGCGGCGCGGGCGAAGATCGCCGGCGCCAAGGCCGAGACGCGCGGCGCGCTCGCCAGCTTCGACGGCAGCGTGCTGAGCGCGCTCGAGGAGACCGAGACCGCGCTGTCGACCTATGCGCGCGAGCTAGACCGCCGCACGCAGTTGCAGTCGGCACGCGACAATGCCGCGACCGCCGCGCGGATCACCCGCGCGCGCCAGCGCGAGGGGACGATCGATTTCCTCGAAGTGCTCGATGCCGAACGCACCTTCGCCGACAGCGACGCCGAACTGGCCGCCGCCGACGCGCGGATCGCCGATGCGCAGATCGACCTGTTCCGCGCGCTGGGGGGTGGATGGCAATCCCGACAAAGCTGATCGTGCAGGGCGCGGTGGCGGCCGATCGAAAGGCCATCGGCGTCGCGTCGCCCCACGCGGACGCGCTCCTAACGGCTAAGCCAGGGCCGCGCCGCACAACCGACGAACCGCTGGCGTGGTCGGCCAACGCCCCGCCGGCCGGTCCGCACCAAAATTCGGCCCGGCTTGGACCCAAAGCGGTTTCGTTTCGTTGCCGTCGCATTCCATCCTCAAGGGTTGCGATTGCGCCATGCATCATTACTTAGCACGCTAATGATGTCCGAACGATCTAACGTCGAAGCCGCTTATGCTCGCACACTCCTTCCGCTTGCGCGCATGTGGCGGCAATCCGCCGACCGTGCGCTGAGCGGCTTTGGCCTATCCGCTTCAGGCGGGTGGACGATCGTCCAAGTCGGGCGCCTCGGTGACGATGTGCGCCAGACCGACCTCGCCGCCGAGCTCGACGTTTCCGCCGCCTCCTTGGTTCGCGTGGTCGATCAGTTGGTCGCCGCCGAACTGGTCGACCGCCAACGCGACGACGTCGATGCCCGCGTCAGCCGCGTCCGCTTGACCGAGCGGGGCCGCGCGCTGGTCGCAAAGATCGAGGCGGCGTTCGAGGCGTTGCGACGCGAGATGCTCGCCGACGTCGCCGACACCGATCTTGCCACCGCCCTGCGGGTGGCAGAGCAGCTCGAGGCGCGCTTCACCCGGAAGCGCAGCCGATGACGGGCAATCGCTTCGGCTGGAAAGAGGCGCTGTTCTCGGTCAAATGCCTGCTCGCGGCGGTGCTTGCCTATTATATTGCGCTGCGGATCGGCCTGACGCGGCCATACTGGGCGGTGACGACGTCGTACATCGTCGCGCAACCGCTCGCCGGCGCCGCGCTGTCGAAGGCGGCGTTCCGCGTGATGGGGACGGTGCTCGGCGCCGCCGCCGCGGTCGTGCTGGTGCCGAACCTCGTCAACGCGCCCGAACTGCTGTCGCTTGGGCTCGCGCTGTGGCTCGGCGTGTGCCTCTATATCTCGTTGCTCGACCGGACACCGCGCGCCTACGTTTTTCTGCTCGCCGGCTATACCGCGAGCATCATTGGCTTCCCCTCGGTCGAAGCGCCGGGTGCGATTTTCACCACCGCGATCCTGCGCGTCGAGGAGATCACGATCGGGATCCTGTGCGGCGCGTTGGTGCACGGCTTCGTCTTCCCGCAGACCGTCACTGCAACGCTGCTCTCGCGCGTCAACGCGATCCTCGCCGATGCCGAGCGCTGGTCGCGCGATTCGCTCGCGGGGCTCGCCGACAGCCGGCTCGACCGTGATCGGCGACGGCTCGCGCTCGATATCAACGAGCTGCACCAGCTCTCCATCCATTTGCCGTTCGACACCGCACGCCTCCAGCCGCGCGTCCGTACGCTGCGCGCGCTTCAAGCCGAGCTGTCGATGCTGCTCCCGCTCGCCAGCGCCGTCGACGACCGCATCCGCGAATTGCTGCGTGGGGCCGACGCGCCGCGTCCCGAAGCGCTCGCGTTGATCGAGGAGGTCCGCGGCTGGCTCGCCGCTGCGCTGCCGATGGCCGAGCGCAACGCCACCGGCGATGCGCTGATCGCCCGCGCGCGCGCGCTCGAGCCGCCTGTGGCCGAGCCATTGCTGTGGCGCGATGCACTGCGGCTGAGTTTGCTCGCGCGGCTCGCCGAGCTGATCGATGCGCATCGCAATGCGCGCGACTTGCTCGACCAGATGCGCTCGCCCTCGCGCACGCCGCTCAACCCCGGCGTCGCGCGACTGCTGGCGCGGACCGCGCGCCGCCCGCTCCACCGCGACCGTGGCATCGCGCTGCGGGCGGCGGCGGGAACCGTCGCGACGATCCTGATCGGCTGCGTCTTCTGGATCGGGACGGGCTGGTCCGATGGCGCTGGCGCGGTGCTGATCGCGGGCGTGTGCTGCGCGCTGTTCGGCAACAGCGACGATCCCGCGCCGTCGATCATGGCGTTCTTCTACGGCACCATCCTCGGCCTGACCGTGGCGGCGATCTACGCTTTCGCGATCCTGCCACGCGTCACCGATTTCGTGACGCTGATCGCGGTGCTTGCGCCGGCGATGCTGATCGGCGGCGTATTCCTGTCGCGCCCGCGGACGACGCTGGTCACGCTCGGCGCGTTGCTCGGCGGGATCAATACGGTCGGGCTCAACGATCGCTACGGCGGCAGCTTCGACGGGTTCGTCAATGGCGGCGTCTCGCAGCTGATCGGGACGATCTTCGCGGTCGTCACCGTCGGCCTGTTCCAGACGATCGGCGCCGATACCGCCGCGCGCCGCCTGATCCGCGCCGGCTGGCGCGAACTGGCGCAGCGAAGCAACGCGAAGGGCCCGCCCGACGCCGCAGGCTGGGTTGCGCGGATGCTCGACCGGATCGGCTTGTTAGCGCCGCGGCTCGCGCTGCAGGACAAGGATCCGGGCAAACCGCTGCTCGATGCGTTGAGCGATCTGCGCGTTGGCGTCGCGATCGGCGAATTGCGGCAATTGCGGCTCGACGGCACGCTCGACGACGCTGCGAGCATAACTCCCGTCCTGCAGGGCGTCGGCACGCATTATCGCGCGCTGCGGCCAGATCGCCCCGCCCCACCCGAACCCGAGCTGCTTGCCGATCTCGACAGCGCGATCGGCGATCTGGCGGCCAACCCCGAACCCGCCCGCGCGCGTGCCGGCGTGCTGGCTTTGACGTCGTTGCGCCGCAACCTCTTCCCCGGCGCGCCGGCGTATGGAATCGCGGCATGATCGGCGAAGTCTCGATCGGCGGGGTGTTCGTGCCGACGATCCTGCTGCTGGCGATCGCCGCGCTGGTGCTGACCGCCGTCGTCACGCGGCTGCTGTCGGCGTTCGGCGCGTATCGCTTCGTTGCCTACCGACCCTTGGTCGACCTCGCGCTCTTCTTCCTCATCCTCGGACTCTTGTCCTTGCTGACCGGACCCTCGTTATGAAATCGCTGCTCGCCCCGCTTGGCCGTTCCGCCGTGACGATCGTGATCGTGCTGCTCGCGATCCTCGTCGCTTTGTGGCTGTGGCGCCGCTACGAGACCGATCCGTGGACGCGCGACGGGCATATCCGTGCCGATGTCGTCCGCATCACCCCCGATGTCGGCGGGTTGATCACGCAAGTCGCGGTGCACGACAATCAGCGCGTGAAGGCGGGCGACGTGCTGTTCGTCGTCGATCGCCCGCGCTTCGCGTTGACGCTCGCGCAGTCCGACGCGGCGATCCAGAGCGCGCGCGCGACGCTGCTGCAAGCGCGGAGCGAGGCGCAGCGCGACCTTGCGCTCGGCGATCTCGTCGCCAAGGAAACGCACGAGCAAAATGTCGCGCGCGTTGCGACCGCCAGCGCGGCGCTCGCGCAGGCGCAGAGCGCGCGCTCCACCGCCGCGCTCAACCTCGCGCGGACCACGGTACGCGCGAGCGTCAACGGCACGGTGACCAATCTCGATCTGCACCCGGGCGACTTCATCGCAGCGGGGGCGCAAGCGATGGCGCTGCTCGATTCGGATTCGATTCGCGTCGAGGGCTATTTCGAGGAAACAAAGCTCGGCAGCATTCATATCGGCGACCCCGTCACGGTCCATCTGATGGGCGAGCCGCGCGCGCTGAAGGGCCGCGTCGACAGCATCGCAGCGGGCATTAGCGACAACGAGCGCAGCATCAGCGCGAACCAGCTACCGACGGTCAACCCGACCTTCACCTGGGTCCGCCTCGCACAGCGTATCCCGGTGCGCGTCAAGCTGACCGCGGTGCCGCAGGGGGTCTCGCTGATCGTCGGGCGCAGCGCGACGGTAACGGTCGTCCCGCAAGCCCCACAGGTGCACGCATGAGGCGCGGTGTCCTCGCGGGAGCTGCCGCGCTTCTGCTGGCCGGCTGCACCACTGCCGGACCGAACTACACGCTGCCCGATCCAGCCGTGGTCAACCGCCCGAGCGCGCAAGGCGCGTTCGACAGCGGCAAGGAGAAGCGCTTTGCCGATGTCCCGCTGCCCGATCACTGGTGGCAGCTCTATGGGGACACGCGGCTCGACGGCTTCGTCGCGGAAGGGCTTGCCGCCAATGCCGACCTGCGCGTTGCCGACGCCAATCTGCGACGCGCCGATGCGGTCGTGGCGGAGGTCGCTGCTGGACGGACGCTGTCGACCGCGCTTGGCGGCGGCGCGTCGCTGTCGCGGCCCGCTGGCACCGGCGGATCGCTGCCGGGTACGGTGGGCTACGATGTCGGGCTGTCGCTCGCCTACCCGCTCGATCTGGCGGGGCGAATCCGTCGCGCGATCGAGGCGGCGCAGGGCGATGCCGAAGCCGTCGCCGCGGCGCGCGACAATGTCCGCGTGACCGTGGCTGCCGAGATCGCGCGCAGCTATGCGGCGGCCTGCACGGCGAACATGGTGCTCGCCGCCAACAACCGCGTGCTCGCGCTCCAGCGCCAGACGCTCGGCGTGACGCAGCGGCTGCAACGCGGCGGACGCGGGACGGCCTTCGACGTGACGCGCGCGCAAAGCGCGGTCGATCAGAGCGCTGCGCTGGTTCCCTCAACGATCGCGACGCGCACCGCCGCGCTCTACCGGCTCGCCACGCTGATGGGCCGCGCGCCCGCCGATTACCCGAAGGACGTGGCGAGCTGCGCGACCGCGCCGACGATGCGCAAGCCGCTGCCGATCGGTGACGGCGCAGGGCTGATCGCGCGGCGGCCCGATATCCGCGCCGCCGAACGCTCGCTCGCCGCCGCGACCGCGCGGATCGGGGTCGCCACGGCGAACCTGTATCCCCAGGTCAGCCTCGGTGGATCGGTCGGGCTGACCGGGCCGCTCTCGGCGTTCGGGTCGGGCGATGCCTTCCATGTCGGGCTGGGACCGCTGATCAGCTGGAGCTTCCCCAACCGCCCGATCGTCCGCGCACAGATCGCGCAGGCGGGCGCGGCCGCCGACGCTGCGCTCGCGCAGTTCGATTCGACGACGCTCGAGGCGCTGCGCCAGACCGAGACCGCGCTCTCGGCCTATGCGCGCGAGGCCGATCGCAACGCGGCACTCGCCCGCGCGCAGGCGAGTGCCGCGCGCGCGGCGAACCAGGCGGGCACGCTCTATCGCTTCGGGCGGACCGATTTCCTCGCTCTGCTGAGCGCACAGGCCGCGCTCACCACGGCGCAAGCGAACCTTGCCGCCTCCAACGCGTTGTTGGTCGATCGGCAAGTCGACGTGTTCAAGGCCCTTGGCGGGGGCTGGCAGTCCTGACGCGCCGCCCGGAGCAATGATGAAACAGGTTTCCCTCCCCGATGGCACGACCGTCCCGGCGCTTGGCCAGGGTACGTGGATGATGGGCGAAGACCGCTCGAACCGCAGCGCCGAGATCGCGGCTTTGCGCGAGGGCATCACGCTCGGCATGACGCTGATCGACACCGCCGAAATGTACGGCGACGGCGAATCGGAAGCCTTGGTCGGCGAAGCGATCGCTGGGCTTCGCGATCAGGTGTTCCTGGTCAGCAAGGCCTATCCGCAGAATGCCGGCCGCGCGCGCCTTCGCGCGGCGTGCGAAGCCAGCCTCAAGCGGCTCGAAACCGACCGGCTCGATCTCTATCTGCTCCACTGGCGCGGCTCTGTCCCGTTGGCCGAGACGGTCGAGGCGATGGAGGCGCTCCGCGATGCCGGCATGATCGTGCGCTGGGGCGTCAGCAACCTCGACACCGACGATATGGAGGAGCTGGTCGAAGCCGGTGGACAAGGCTGCGCGACCGATCAGATTCTCTACAATCTCACGCGACGCGGGCCCGAGCATGACCTGCTGCCATGGCTCGCGGAGCGGCGGATCCCAATCATGGCGTACAGCCCGGTCGAGCAAGGACGCCTGCTCGGTCACCGCGCGCTGGCGACGATCGCTGCCGCGCGCGACGCGACACCGGCACAGCTCGCGCTGGCCTGGACGATGCGGCGCGACGCCGTGATCGCGATCCCCAAGGCCGGCAGCGTCGCGCACGTCCGCGACAATCGTGCCGCGCTCGATCTCGAACTCGACGCGGAAACGCTGGCGGCGCTGGACGCAGCGTTCCCGCCGCCACGCGCGCGTACGCCGCTCGCGATGCTCTAAGCGGCTTGCCCGATTGCGGCGAGCAGCGTCTGTTCGGACACGATCCGGATCGGCTTGCCCGCGCGGCGCAGCGCTTCGGCCTTGCCATATGCCGGGCTCATCAACGTCGCGCGCGTGAAGCGATCGCCTCCGGCGACGATAAGGACATTGGTGCTCGTACCGACCGAGGTCATCACCTTGGCGCCGAGCGCCGCGAGCCGATGCGCCAATGGCCCATCGCGCGGCTCGCCGACGATCGCGACTCGCTCGCCGAGCAGCGGCCCTGCCTCGGCCGGGGTCGGCGCTGGCCCCGGCTTGCGCGGCGGTGCCAGCCATTTCTCGAGCGAAATCCCGGTTTGCTCGATCGCCTTGACGATCACCCAGCCCGCGGCGCGCGCATCGCTCAGCGCGTCGTGATGGCGATGCGCGATCCCGAGATAGCGCGCCAGCCCCCCAAGCTTGTGGTTTTCGAGATCGGGCCAAGCGCGCTGGGCGACGCGGACGCTGTCGAGCCACGTCGTCTCGATCATCGGCCGATCGTGCTGCCGGCAGGCCGCCGCGAGCGCGCTCTTGTCGAAGAACGAATGCGCGACCGTGGTGCGCCCGGCGAGATGCCGTTCGACCACCGCGTGCACGTCGCCGAAGCGCGGCTGCCCGACGACATGGTGCGCGGCGATCCCATGGATGCGCGTATTGAAGATGTTGAACTCGTCGCACGGATCGAGCAGCGTTTCGTATTCGAAGACTTCGCGGCCTCCGCGAAACCCGACAATGCCGATCTGGCAGATGCTGCTCGCGCGCGAACAGGCGGTCTCGACGTCGATCACGACGAAATCGGGCGGCGGGGATTGGAACTCGGCAGACGACACGTCGTCCGGCATAGCAGTTTTCAGGCGGGCATTGTCCACAGGCTTAGCGATTTGCGGCCGCGATCGACGCCCTGCCCGTGTCGGAGAGGCTGCGAAAGGTGATCGACCAGCGCGGTGCATCCATTTCGGCGATGCTGTGCTCCCACGCGTGGCGTGCAACGCCGCTCAGATGATAGGCGCCGCGCGGAGTCAGCAGCGCGGTGGCCCGCTCGAAGCGGTCGCCGATCCGACGGCGGAAGCGCAGCGTCGCGGGCGCGCCGAGCGAGATGCCGACGACATGCTCGAAGTGCGGCCGGTCGCGGTGCCAGCCGATCCCGGCACCGATATCGTAGCGAATCACCAGCGCTTGGACGAGCGTGCCAGCGGCCAATCCCGCCATCCCCTCGGCACGGCGACGAAGCGGATCGAGCCACGCCGGAATTGGCGAAGCCTCGGCCATCCCGCCGGTGTCGAAATCGTAGTGCCAGCCGAAGCTGTGCGTCAGCCGCTTGCCGAGCCAGCCCTGGAAGCGGAACGGCTCTAGCGCACACGCATCGATCGACGTGACCAGCGCGCGCGCTTCGTCCGCGGAAACGAAATCCTCGACTGCGGTCAGCCCCGGCAGGATCGGGGTATCGAACAGATCACGCATCATCGATCCAAAGACAAAAGGCCGCCCCTTGCGGGACGGCCTTTCCATTGTCGGCCTCAGGCCGGCAACTCTTCAGGCGAGACCGCCCTCCACGAGGGAGACCGAGCTCAAACCCTGTGCCGACTGCGGCGTGAGACAATGAGACATTCGACCACCTCCTTTCCATTGTTGAACGATGACAGGAAGATGGTGACGCTTCCGGGGATTGCAAGATCCCCGGATGTCCGTTCGATCAGAAGCTGAAGCGCCCGCCAAGCGACAGCACGACGGCATGCGCGTTCTGCAGCAGGCCCTTGGTCAGGATGACCGTCTGCGCGGCGGTGCCGGCATAGGCTGCGGTCGCACGGTCGATCGTCGTGTCCTTGAAATCGACATAGCTTGCCGCGGCATCGATCGTCATGTGGTTGCTCATCCGATAGCTGCCGCCCGCCGAATAGGTCCAGCGGTTCGAATCGGGCACGCGCGCGTCACGCAGGCCATCCTGTGTCGGGGTCACTGCGCGCTGCACGCCGGCACGCACCGTCGCCTTGGGGCTGACCGCGTAATCGAAACCGCCGGCGAGGCTCCAGCTGTCGCGGTAGTTCTCGGGCAGTGCGACGTTGAGCGGCGCGCCGAGGCGGATCGCGTCGAACTTGCTCCAGTTATACGCGACGACCTGCGCGTTGAGCGTCAGCGCTTCGGTTGCGCGCAGACGACCGCCGACGATCACCTGACCCGGTGTGTTGAACTGTGCCTGGACGCCCGAGAGCGAACGGTTCTGCGCCGCGAGCGGGCCGACCAGCCCGGCAACGGTGAGATCGCCCTTCAGCGTATGCTTGATGCTCGACTTGTAGCTGATGCCGACCGAAACGAGCTTGTTGTGGAGCTGGACGCCCGCGGTCCAGCCGAAGTCCCAGCCGTCGCCGCGCAGCGTCTGGCTGCCGTCGGGCAGTGCCGCCGAGACGTTGGGCAGCGCGTTGCTGAGGTACGCGTCGGTATATTCGACGTTGAGCGCGCCGCCGACCCGCAGCCAGTCGGTCAGCACCACGCCGATCGAAGGCTGGATGTCGATCGTGCGCAGGCGCGTCTTGTCGGCGCTGTAGCGCGTCCAGCTATTGGCGTCGTAATCGGTGGTGAAGCTGAACGGCGACGTCACCGCGAGGCCGACCGCGATCCGGTCGTTGATCGGATACGCGACCGATCCGCTCGGCAGCACGCCGTTGTTGATCGGATTGCGCGAGCGGGTCTGTCCGCCGATCGGCGCGAAGGCCTGGCCGGGACGCGCGATCAGCGTGCCGTTGTCGACGACGTCACCCTTGGGCAGGATTGCGGTCGCGCTGACCTGGACTTCGGTCTCGGTGATCCCGGCGATCGCGGCAGGGTTCCACCACAGCGACGACGGTCCCGTGTCGGCGACTTCACCCGAGAACGAACGCCCCGCGCCGACCGTGGTCTGTGACTGGAGATAGAAAGCATCGGCGTGCGCAACGCCGGCGAAGCCGACGGTCGAGACGAGTGCAGACGCGGCCAGCAACGGGGCCTTGCAACGGATAACCATGATATATTCCTGAACTGACTTTTCGAGGGGGAAGAAAGAAGGTGGGCTCAGCGCACGCGCGTCCACGTCTGCGTCTTGCAGAGCGGGAAGAAGACGCAGCCGCGCAGCTTGAGCCGGTCGCTGCCAACGGGGGTGATACGACCGCTATAGGTGTGGCCGTCCTCGGCATTGTAGACTTGGCCGTTGGCCCATACGCCGTCCTTGTCGGGTGCAAAGCCGCTCAGCATCAGCATTCCCTGGACAGGACGCGTGCGCAGCTTTTCGTCCGAATTCTTGGCGTCTTTGAGCGACGGATTGGCGCGGATCGCATCCGACGTTACGACTTTACCGCAGATCGAGGCGCCGCACCGGCTGATCTCGACAATGGCATTGAGCGTCTCGGTCTTCCAGCGGCCGATCACGGTGTCGGCGGTGGCGGGGGCGCCGGCGAGCAGGGCGCCAATGAGCAGCAGGGACATGTACGTTCCTCTCCAAGCACCACCATCTCGGTGGTGCAATCGTGGTTGCCGTGCTTGAGCGATCCCCGCACGGTCGGTTCTTGGTGTCGCTCCGTTTCGGCCCTAATGGCGAGCCCGTTGACGTATGCGGCAGATGGCTCGCAGTAGATTCGTATGCCGACAAGTCAAGCACTTGTCGGTACCGCTCGGGCACACCGACCCGGCAACACCGCAAGATCGCGCTTCCCCAACGCGATGAAATCCGCAACACACAGGCCAAGACGTTGATCGCCACGCATTCGACAAAGGAGCGTGTCCGTTGCTCGCCGGTGGTCCGGCAAGGGTCGGCGTCCTTGGATCGAGGGCGTGAATGAAAGAGCCGATGCAGGATCTGACGGGGATCAACGAGGTCGCGCGCATGCTCGACATCACGCCCCGCACGTTGCGTTTCTATGAGGATAAGGGGCTGATCACTCCCTGCCGGGTCGGCGCGATCCGCGTCTATACGCGGCGCGAGATCGCGCGGATGCGGTTGATCCTGCGCGGCAAGCGGCTCGGCTTCACGCTACGCGATATCGTCGAATTTCTCGATCTCTACGACACCGATCCGCAGCATGTCGAACAGATGCGCGCGCTCGCGCAGCGATGCCGCCAGCGGATCGACCGGCTCGCCGCGCAGCAGGAGGCGATCGCCGAAACGCTCGTCGAGCTCGAGAAGATCGAGCGCGAAGCCTTGGCACGCGTGCCCAAACCCCGCCGCCCGCGTGTCGTCCTGTCGTCAGACGCTGCGCCGCGCGAGGCCTAGCCGTCTGATCACGTGTCGTCGTGCTCACGCGCAAGGATCAGCGCCAGCACGTCGGCGATGATCTGCTGCATCGCATGCTGCGCCGCCAGGCCGTCCCGCGCCTCGATTGCGCGCAGCACCGCGCCGTGCGCCGCCAGATCGGCGCTGCGGCCCTTGAAACGATTGGTGAAGCGAATCGACGAGCGCAGCGCGGTCGTCACGACGTCCTCGAACTGCGCGAAGAACGGGTTGCCGGCGGCGCGCAGGATCGCGACATGGAACGCGATATCGGCGTCGAGCGAGTCATCCTCGCCCGCCTCAGCCGCGACCATCCGCGCGTAACCCGCGCGAATCGCGACGAGCCCGCCCGCGCCCGCATTGCGCGCGGCAAGCTCCGCTGCGGCGGGCTCGATCGCGATGCGGAGCTCGCTGAAATGCCGCAGCAGCCCGAGCGAGAATTTCCGCTCGAGCAACCAGCCGAGCACATCGGCATCGAACAGGTTCCACGACTCGGCCGGCTGGACGATCGTCCCTTGGCGCGGCCGGGCCGACAACAGCCCCTTGGCGGTGAGCATCTTGACCGCCTCGCGTGTCACCGATCGGCTGACGCCGTGCTGGCTCGCGAGATCGGCTTCGGTCGGGAAACGCTTGTCCGTATACACCCCCGTCACGATCGCCCGCCCCAACGCATCGAGCATCCCGTGCGTAAGATTGCGTCCGAGCGAGCTGCGGACGTCGTGCGGCTCGGGTCCCTCGCCGCTGGTCACAACGACGCGCGGGCAGCGCGCCAGGCTGCGATCAGGCCATCAGCCTTGGCGCCGACGCGCGCGGCATCGTCGCCCGGGCGGTAGAGCGCGCCCCCGACGCCGATCCCCTCGGCCCCCGCAGCAAGCCATTCCCCGAAATTGTCGGCCCCCGTGCCGCCGACGCCCCACACCGCGACATGCCGCGGCAGCACTTCGCGGATCGCCTTGAGGTAGTTCGGGCCAAGCGCGACCGCCGGGAACAGCTTGATCCGCCGCGCACCCGCATCGATCGCGCGGAACGCCTCGCTCGGCGTGACGAAGCCCGGCATCGGCTCGAGCCCCAGCTCGACCGCGCGCGCGATCAGCGCGGGCGCGGTGTTGGGCGTGACCATCACGGTCGCCCCGGTCGCTGCCAGCGCCTCGACCCCAGCAAGATCGAGCACCGTGCCCGCGCCGATCGCCGCAGTGTCGCCGAACGCCTGCTGGATCGCGGCGATGCTGGTGAACGGATCGGGCGAGTTGAGCGGCACCTCGATAATGCGAACGCCGGCCTTCACGAGCGCCTGGGCGACGGGGAGCGCCTCATCGGGCCGTATCCCACGCAGGATCGCCACGACGGGCGGGGCACCAGCGGCCAGCAGATCGTCGATCGTCATCGGTCAGTCTCCAACAAGGCAAGCCCGGCGAGCGCACAGGCATCGCCATCGAGCAGTTTCGTATCGATCCCCCGCGCGGTGAGCGCACGAGCGTAGCGGGCACAGAGCGCGGGATCGCCGATCAAGCCGATCGTCTCGCCCGCGGCGGGGGCGACCTCGGCGACCTCGCGACCGATCAGCAGGCCCGACAGATAGCCGGCGGCCCAATCGGGCGAACGCCCGTCGATGAGCTGCGCGCTGCGCGCCTCGAACAGCGCGCCGAGCACAATGTCTCTGTCGTTCGCCCGCGCGAGACCGTGGGCGAAGCCTGCCTGCTCGGCGGCAGGGTCGGCATCACCCTGGCTGGCCGCGCGCAGCAGCGTCGAGCGATCGCGCAGCAGCGCGAACAGCTCGCCGGTGAAGAAGGTCTGGAAGCCGGTGATCCGCCCATCCTCGATCGTCGCCCATTTGCTGTGCGTCCCCGGCAGAGCGAGGCGATGGCGTCCCACGCGTAGCGCAGGATCGCGCGCGATCGCCCCGAAGAGTTGCGTTTCCTCGCCGCGCATCACATCGGGGCCGCCCGACGGCGCGGTGCAAGCGAGCCCGGCCATGATCGTGACCGGCACCCCGTCGAGCGCAACCTGCCCAGCCCCGGCAAGCCAGCCCGCGACGTCGGCAGGACACGCCGCATAGGGCACTTCGATCCAGCCGTTACGCGACCCGACCATACCGCACAGCGCGATCGACTCGGCAGCGCCGACGGCGCGCCACGGCGCAATCGCGTCGCGCAGCGCCGCCTCGGGCGTGCCGTCGAGCGCGCCGATACCAGCGCCCGCGGCGCGCGCGACGACCGCGCCGTGTTCGATGCGAAACAGCCGCAACCGGCTGGTGCCCCAATCGCCGACGATGCGATAGCTCATCGCACGATCCTGACGGCAGGAAGCGGTAGTCCGGGGGCAGGCGCATCGAACGCGAACAGCCCGCCGGCAAGCGGTTGCGCGGCGAGGTCGGCGTCGGACAGTCCGGCGCGCGCGGTGGTGACAAAGCCGGTCCGCAGATCGGGCCCGCCGAATGCCACCTTGGTGACATTGGCGCACGGCAGGGCGACGCGCATCAACACGCTGCCGTCGGGCGCATAGCGCCGCGCTTCCCAGCCGCCCCACAGACCGACCCAGACACACCCTTCCGCATCGACCGTCACGCCATCGGGATTGCCATCCTCCGGCGCGATCGTCGCGAACAGCGTGCCGTCGCGCAATTGCGCATCGGTCGCGATGTCGAAGCGGTGGATCGTGCCAGCGAGCGTATCGACATGATAGAGGAAGCGCCCGTCGGGGCTGATCGCGGGGCCGTTGGTGATCGTGCATTCGCCGCCGACCACGGTGATGCTGTCACCGTCGTAGGTGTGGACCGCGCCACTCGGCCGCGACTCTTCGTCGTCCATCGTGCCGAACCAGAGCCGGCCCTGCGGGTCGACCGTGGCATCGTTGGTCCGGTTATGATCGGGCATCGGCACCGTCGCGATCGGCGCCCCGAGCGCCGCGCCGTCGAACAGCTGGAGCGCACCGCGATTACCGACCAGCAGCGCGCCATCGGCGGTTGGAACGATGAAGCTCGGCGCTCCGCCGACGGCAAAGCTCTCGCGCCTGTCGGTACCCGGATCATAGCGATGGATCGCGCCGGACTTGATATCGACGAACCACAGCACGCCATCGACCCAGGCAGGCCCCTCGCCGAGCGTTGCGGCGACCGGCCAAACCAAACGACTTTGTGACACAGCGCTCTCCGATCCTGACCTCGCGGCCGATAATGTGTGATCGATCATATAATTAAGCCGCGGGGATCGGGCAATCGCCGAACCGGGGCGGCAAATCGGATCACGGGCCGCCGCCAGGCTATGCCGCATGCATCCCAATTCTCCGACTTTTTACGTTATCCCCGCTAGCCTTGCGGTCGATAATCGGGCACCTGCGCCGCATGACCGGCTTACCCCAAGTTCGAACGCCGACAATCAGCCTCATCATCCCGGCGTATAACGAGGAGGACTATCTCCCGGCCTGCTTGGATGCGGTCATGCGCAACGTCGCGGGCAAGGCGTTCGAGATCATCGTCGTCGACAATAACAGCACCGATGGCACCAAGGCGGTGGTCGAGCGCTACCCCTCGGTCAAATATGTGTTCGAGCCGAACAAGGGCATCACGCGCGCGCGGCAGCGCGGCTTGATCGCGTCCAGCGGCGATATTCTGGCATATGTCGACGCCGATACGCATCCGCCCGCCGGCTGGATCGAGCAGATCTGGGAGCAGTTCGCCGCGAACCGCGATCTTGCCTGCCTGTCGGGCCCCTACAGCTTTTACGACCTGAGCGGCTTGCGCAATCGCGTGTCGACCGCGTGGTTCGTCGCGGCCCGATCGATCTACGGGATCACCGGCTATCTGATGGTCGGCGGCAATTTCGCGATTCCGCGCCAAGTTCTCGAGAAAATGGGCGGCTTCGACAGCTCGATCGAATTCTACGGCGAGGACGTGGACATCGCCAAGCGCGCCAAGCAACAGGGAAAGGTCCTGTTCTCACCGCGCTTCGTCATGCCGACATCGGGCCGTCGCATGCAGAAACAGGGCTTTGCGAAGATCGCGGGGATCTACCTCGCCAATTATGCGTCGATCATGCTGCGCGGCAAACCCGTGACCAAAGGGTATGAGGACATCCGCTAGCTCCCCCGTGGACGACATCGTGCGGGCCGGGAACGCTATGCCGCGCTGTACAGGCCGACCCACGCGCGGCCCGATTTGAGAGCGGTTTGTATTTTTCGACACCTACCTCCGCCACCATCGGCTATGGGGATGTGGTACTTGTCCGTTCGTGGGCGATCGTCGGCGCGACCTAGGTCGCCAACGGCGTCATCCTGCGGGGCTGGTCGACGGCCTTCTTCGTCGCGGCGGTCGGCCGAATCCGGTTTGTCGAAGGGGAGATAGAGACATTACGGTGACCGCCACGGACCCGCTGGCCGATGCCTTCGCCCTGTTCGTCAACAGCACGACC
The DNA here is from genome assembly GCF_040546165.1 of Sphingomonas sp. UYEF23. Classification (NCBI taxonomy): domain Bacteria; kingdom Pseudomonadati; phylum Pseudomonadota; class Alphaproteobacteria; order Sphingomonadales; family Sphingomonadaceae; genus Sphingomonas; species Sphingomonas sp. UYEF23. The sequence continues at coordinate 284,613 of NZ_JBEPNG010000001.1, forward strand.
GATCGCGCGCAGTTCCTGCTCGATCCCGCGGGCCTGGTGATGAGCTGGAATCGCGGTGCCGAAATTCTGACCGACTGGAGTGCAGAGGCGATCATCGGACAGTCCTTCATGCTGTTCTATCCCCCCGCCGATGCCGAACGCGGCGACCCCGCCGCCGATCTGGCGCAAGCGCAGAAAGACGTCACGACGCGCAAGGAAGCCTGGCGGATTCGCCGCGACGGTTCCGAATTCCTGGCGGACTCAACGCTCGTCGCGTTGCGCAATCCGGCCGGCGCGCTGCTTGGCTATGGGCAAAGCGTGTACGATATCACCGCGCGTCGCGCCGCCGAGGCAGCGCTTGCCGATAGCGAGCAGCACGTCCGCTCGATCCTCGAAACCGTGCCCGATGCGATGATCGTGATCGACGAACGCGGCCGCATCCTGTCGTTCAGCGCGGCGGCCGAGCGGCTGTTCGGCTATGCCGAGGCCGAATTGGTCGGCCGCAACGTCAGCATGCTGATGCCGAGCCCCGACCGCGACCGCCATGACAGCTATCTCAGCCATTATCTGACGACGGGCGAACGCCGCATCATCGGCATCGGCCGAGTCGTGGTGGGGATGCGTCGCGATGGCACTCCCTTCCCGATGGAGCTTTCGGTCGGCGAGGCGAGCAGTACCGGGCGGCGCATCTTCACCGGCTTCATCCGCGACCTGACCGAACAGCAACGCAGCGAATTGCGGCTGAAGGAGCTGCAATCCGAGCTGATCCACGTCTCCCGCCTCAGCGCGATGGGGACGATGGCGTCGACGCTGGCGCACGAACTCAACCAGCCGCTGACCGCAATCGCCAATTACATGGAGGCGAGCCGCGATCTGCTCGACGCGCCCGATGCCGATACGCTCCGCTATCTGCGCGAAGCGGTCGATCAATCGGCCAAGGAAACGCTCCGCGCCGGCGACATCGTGCGCGCCTTGCGCGACTTCGTATCGCACGGCGAAGTCGATCGCCGCGTCGTTCCGCTGCGCCCGCTGATCGAGGAAGCCAGCGCGCTGGCACTCATCGGTGCGCGCGAGCGCGGTGTGCGATCTTTCTTCGCGTTCGAGAGCGATGCCGCGCACGCCCTCGTCGATCGCGTTCAGATCCAGCAAGTCGTGGTCAATCTGGTGCGCAATGCGGTCGAGGCGGTCGAGATGTCGCTGACGCGCGACGTGACGATCAGTGTGCGCGCGGCGGCGGGCGACATGATCGAGATCATCGTCGCCGACACGGGCCCCGGGATCGATCCCGCGGTCGCGCCGCGCCTGTTCCAGGCGTTCGCCACCAGCAAGAAAAGCGGCATGGGGCTTGGTCTGTCGATCTGCAGGACGATCGTCGAAACGCACGAAGGCCGGATCTGGGCGGTACCACGGCCAAACGGCGGAACCGCGTTTCATTTTACAGTCCGCGGCGCGCCCGACGCCACCGACACCCGGACCATTACGTAGCGACGCGGCGTCGCGCTCGCGGCAGGACCGGCGTTCCTATTCCCCGGGTACCTATGTCAGACCTTGCCGCCGCCAAACCGCCCCGCCGCACCCGTATCGTGCTGATCGACGCCGATGAGAGCGTTCGCCGCCAGTTGCAGTTGGCGTTGCAATGGCATGGCTACGAGGTGCGCTCGTTCGGCACCGCTGCGCCGGTGCTGCAGGGTGGCTATGCCGACGCCACTGACATCCTGATTACCGATTATGCCCCGCCCGGCAGCAACGGGATCGCGATCCTGCGCATCCTGCAAAGCCGCGGGTGGGACGGGCGTGCGGTGCTGATCACCAGCAATCCGTCGCACGAGCAGGAACACTGCGCCCGCGCTTCGGGTTTTGCCGCAGTGCTCGAAAAGCCAGTCCACCAGGCCGACCTGATCGCCGCGATCACGTTCAGCTGACCGCGCGATCCCCCGTCTCGGGAACCCGCAACATCGCGAGCGCCGCCAGCGCCATCACGATCGCGGCGAACGCCATCGTCCAGATCGGCTCGGTCGGGAAGAACGCCTTGAGGACCGACCCCATCACCGTCGCGACGAGCAATTGCGGTACGACGATGAAGACGTTGAACAGCCCCATATAGATGCCGAGCTTGGCTTGCGGCAGGCTCGAGGCGAGGATCGCATAAGGCATTGCCAGGATCGACGCCCAGGCGATGCCGACGCCGATCTCGCTCAGGATCAGCCAGTTGGGATCGCGGATCACGAAGAAGCTGGCATAAGCCGCGGCCCCGCACAGCAGGCAGGCGATATGCGTCCGGACCTTGCCGATCCGTGCCGCAAGCCGGGGCAGGACGAGCAGAGCAGCCAGCGCGGCCACGCCATTATAGACCGCGAACAGCACGCCGACCCAGTCGCCACCGGCATTGTAGGCGGCACTCTTCGGATCGCTCGCGCCGAACATGTATTGCGCGACGACGGGGGTGGTGAAGATCCACATGATGAACAGCGCCGACCAGCTGAAGAACTGCACCAGCGCCAGCCGCTTCATCACGAGCGGCATGCCCGCGAAATCGCCTACGATCATGCTGAGCGCATTGTCGGTCTTCCCGCCGCGGGCGAGCCGGATCGCGACGATGCTCGCGACGCCGTAGGCGATCAACAGCGCACCGAGCAGATAGACTTCCTTCTGCAACGCGAGCAGGGGCACCGCCGCGACGATCACTACGCCGCCGACGATCCACGCGAGGCTGCGCCCCAGCCCGCGTGCGGCAAGCGCGCGCATCGGTTCGCCCACGCCTTCAACGGGGTCGCGCTCGCCGAATGCGGCCATTTGCGCCGGGCTGTATTCCTTGACGTTGCCGACGGTCCACAACACCGCGAGCAGCAGCGCCGCGCCCCCGAACCAGAAGCTGTAACGCACCGTGTCGGGCACCCCGCCGAGCGCTGTTCCCGAGACGCCGAGATGCGCCAGCACGAACGGGAAGATCGACCCGACCACCGCGCCCGCACCTATGAAGGCGGTTTGCAGCGCATAGCCCGCGGTGTGCTGGTCCTTGCGCAGCATATCGCCGACGAACGCGCGGAACGGCTCCATCGAGACGTTGATCGAGGCGTCGAGCACCCACAGCGTCACCGCCGCGAACCACAGGATCCTGGCCTCGGGCATGACAAACAAAGCGAGCGCCGCGAGCACCGCGCCCGCGAGGAAATACGGCCGCCGCCGCCCGAGCCGGTTCCAAGTCCGGTCGCTGTAATGGCCGATGATCGGCTGGATCAGCAGCCCGGTCAACGGCGCGGCGACCCACAGATAGGAGAGGTCGTCGAGCGAGCCGCCGAGCGTCTGGAAGATCCGGCTCATATTGGCGTTTTGCAGCGCGAAGCCGATCTGGATGCCGAAAAAGCCGAAGCTGATATTCCACAGGCCACCAAAGCCCTGCACCGGTTTTTCGTTCAACTCTGGCCTCCCCTGCCCGGCGCCTGACGATCGGCGGGGCGTGTTTGTCGGCGAGCGTGGCGACAAGCCGGGGGCCGCACAAGCCTGCATACGAATGCGCAGCGCCGCACAAACCCTTGCCGAGCGCCCCACGCGCGTTCCATGACGCCAGCCATGGACACCGTGCACCTCCATCATCAGGGCAACGAGCGCCGCCCGTTGCTCGTGATCGACGATTTCTGGCCCGACCCCGAGATGCTGCGCGAGGATGCAGCGGCGTTGCGCCTGGGCGAGATCGGCCCGCATTATCCCGGCGTCCGCGCCGAAGTCCCGGCGCGCCTCGCCGAGACGATGCGTCGCAAGATCGCGCCGTTGCTCGCCACGCATTTCGGGTTCGATCCGGCGCCCGGCGTATCGGAAGCCTATTATTCGCTCGTCACGACGCCGCCCGCAGCGCTCGCGCCGATCCAGCGGCTGCCGCATTTCGACGGGGTCGAGCCGCGCCGGATCGCATTGCTGCTGTTCCTCGGCCATGGCGCGCAGGGCGGCACCGCCTTCTACCGCCAGCGCGAGACGGGCTTCGAAAGCGTCGATGCCGACCGGCTCGATCGTTTCAAGGCGACGCTGGAGGAGGGCGTGCGTACCCACGGCATGCCAGACCCGGCATATATCGCCGGCGATACGCCGCTTTACGAACGGATCGCGCTACAGCCCGGCGCGTTTAACCGCGCGCTCGTCTATCCCGGCAACACGCTCCACTGCGCGCATCTGCCGCCCGAGGTCGTGCTCAGTGCCGATCCGCTTGCGGGCCGCCTGACGCTCAACCTCTTCCTGTTCGACGACTGAGACCGCGCCGGCGCTAGCCGCCGCTGCTCGCGCGGACGACGAGCCGCGTCGGGAGCGGTGCCGCCTCGCACATCCCGCCGCGCAACTGGCCGAGCAGCGTCTCGACCAGCACTTCGCCCGCGCGCCGCGTGTCCTGCACCACGCTCGACAGCGGCGGACTGGTCAGCGAGGCCGAGGGGATATCGTCGAACCCGACGATCGCGACGTCGTCGGGCACGCGCCGCCCCGCCGCCGCCAAGCCGCGCATCGCGCCGATCGCGATGCTGTCGCTGGCGGCAAAGATCGCGTCGTACGCCACCCCGCGGCTGGCAAGCGTCTCGACCGCCGCCTGCCCCGGTTCCTCCGCCGTCGTCGCATCGACGCGCAACATCGGATCGGGGGTCAGCCCGGCGCTCGCCAGCGCATCGAGATAACCGCGATAGCGTTCAAGCAGCTCGGGATAGCGGCTGTCGGCCGAGCCGAGGAACGCAATCCGCCGCCGTCCCTGCGCGATCAGATGCGCCGTCGCCAACGCCCCGCCGCCGCGATTGTCCGATCCGACGGTGATCCCAGCGGGCCCCGTCCCGACCGCACCCCAGCGCACGACATGCGTCCCCTGCTCGACGAGATGGTCGAGTCGCACGCGGTACGCTTCGTAATCGCCGTAGCCGAGCAGGATGATCCCATCGGCCTTATGGCTGTCCTGATAATCGACGTGCCAGTCACCCGACAGCTGCTGGAACGAGATCAGCAGGTCGTACCCGGCCTTCGCACAAGCGCGCGTGATCGATCCGAGCATCGAGAGGAAGAACGGGTTGATCGCGGCATCGTCATCCGCTGCCTCTTCGAAAAACAGCAATGCCAGCGTGTTGGACGATTGGCTGCGCAAGCTCGAGGCGTTCTTGTCGACCGCATAATGCAGACTGCGTGCGATCGCCTCGATCCGCGCGCGCGTCTGCGGATTGACCGATTTCACCCCGCGCAAGGCGCGCGAGACGGTCGGCTGCGAGACGCCCGCCAGCTGCGCGATATCGAGGGAGGTCGGTCGTCTGGCCATCGGGAAAAGCAGGTCCTGCGCTACACGGCACACGCGATACTGCGCCAAACGATCGGCTGACGACAGCCCATTCGTGAATACGTATGCCCGATCCTTTCGAAATGTGTCTGCCCGAAATATAGCCGTGCCGGGCCAATCGACGCTGTTTCACGACGTCGAGGAAACTGAAGCGAGGATGTGCGGGCCGGGCCCGCCTGATGGGGAACACCACATGACTGATTTCGAGCCGAGCCGCGCTGACCGCGCGTGCGCGCCGCTGCGCCGCATTTCCATGTCGGCACGCCTTGGGCTGTACACCAGCACCGCCGCGATCACCGCTGCCCTGCTGCTGCCTGGCGCCGCCTACGCGCAGGATGCCGCGACGACTGCGAACGCGAACCCGACCGCCAAGGCGCAAGTCGAAGCAACGCCGACCCAAGCCGATCCGACGCCGCAGCCGACGACGCCGGCGCCCGTGACCGCCGCCGACGTTGCGCCGACCACGGACACCACGCCCGACGGCGACATCGTCGTGACGGGCATCCGCGCGGGCCTCGACTCCTCGGCCAAGATCAAGCGCCAGTCGGTGCTGATCGTCGACTCGGTCTCGGCCGAAGACGTCGGCAAGCTGCCCGACGTGTCGATCGCCGACTCGCTCGCTCGCCTTCCCGGCGTCACCGCGCAGCGTCTCGAGGGCCGCGACCAGCGCCTGTCGATCCGCGGTCTCGGCCCCGACTTTTCGACCACGCTACTCAACGGTCGCGAGCAAGTCACCGTCGGTGACAATCGCGGCGTCGAGTACGACCAATATCCGTCGGAATTCTTCAAGACGGTCAACGTCTACAAATCGGCCGACGCGTCGCTCGTCGCCGCCGGCATCTCGGGCACGGTCGATCTGCGCATGCTGCGCCCGCTCGATCAGGCCAAGCGCGTTCTCGCGGTCAGCGCTCGCGGCCAGATGAACGGCATCAAGAACCTCAACCCCGACAGCTCGCGCTACGGCTATCGCGCGTCGGCGACGTATGTCGACAAGTTCGCCAACGACACGCTCGGCATCGCGCTCGGCGCATCGGCGACGCTCACCCCGTCGCAGGACGAGCGCTATAATGCTTGGGGTTATGCCGGTGCCGGTACCGCGGCGAGCCCGTTCGTGCTCGGCGGCGCAAAGCCCTATGTCCAGTCGAACGAACTCAAGCGCTACGGCGGCGTCGCGACGATCGAATGGCGCCCGTCGGAGGTGTTCCACTCGACTTTCGACGCGCTCTATTCGCACTTCGAGGAAACGCAGCACCTGCGCGGGATCGAATTCCCGCTCGGCTTCTCGAGCCCGACGCAAAGCGGCGTGACCGTCGCCAACGGCTTCGCCACCGCGACGACCTTCTCGGGCGTCCATGCGATCCAGCGCAACGACTATAACCAGCGCAAGGCCGAGAACTTCTCGCTCGGCTGGAACAACGACCTCAAGCTCAGCGACAAGATCCACCTCAACGTGGACGCGAGCTGGAGCCATGCGACGCGCACCGACTTCCTGCTCGAGACCTATACCGGCGTCGGCTATGGCGGCGCGGGCCCGGACGACACCGTCCGGGTTTCGCAGCAGGGCAACGGCACCTACAAGATCGTGCCGACGCTCGACTATACCAACACCAGCGTGTTCAAGCTGACCGATCCGCAGGGCTGGGGCTATAACGGCACGCAGGCCGTCGTGCAGTCGGGCTTCCTCAACCGCCCGAGCTTCAAGGACGACCTCAAGTCGCTCCGTGCAAACCTCAACGGCGAGTTCGACAATAGCATCATCAAGAGCTGGGAAGCCGGCGCCAACTACAGCCGTCGCGAGAAGACCAGCGCCTACCAGTCGTTCTTCCTGTGCCCCAAGGGTGCCGGCAGCAACTGCACCGTCGCGAGCGGCACCCCGACTTCGGCGCCGATCCCGACCCAGGCGGTGATCGGCAAGATCCCGCTCGACTATCTCGGCGTCCCCGCGGTGCTCGCGCTCGATCCGCTGTATCTGTACAACAACAGCTACAACACGTTCTTCGACAACCGCCCGTCGTCGCTCGTCCGCGACAACGTCGTGACCGAGAACGTCTATACCGGCTACGCCAAGATCAACATCGACGGCGATGTCGGCGGCAAGGCGCTCAAGGGCTCGATCGGCACGCAGGTCATCCACAGCGAGCAGCGCTCGACCGGCCAGATCGCGAGCGTCGTCAACGGCGTCGTGACGATCGCCCCTGCGTCGCAAAAGTACAGCTACACCAACGTCCTGCCCTCGGCGACGATGGCGGTCGAGCTGGTCCCGCTGGGCTATGTTAAGCTTGGTGCCTCGCAGACGATGGTGCGCCCGCGCCTCGACCAGGAGCGCGTGACGCAGGACGTGGCGATCAACATCGCCAATATCGTGCCGAACAACTTCAACCCCGGGCTCAACCCGGTGTTCACCTCGTCGGGCGGCAATGTCGCGCTCCGGCCGTACAAGTCGACCAACATCGACATGTCGTTCGAGCAGTATTTCCGTGGCGGCGGCTATGTCGCGCTGTCGGGCTATTACAAGCACCTCACCGACTTCGTCGATCCGAACAACAGCTACGCGTATGACTTCTCCTCGCTGCTCGGCGCCCTGTCGCCGGCACAGCGCGCGATCGTCACCGCGAACCGGCTGGCGATCGGCAACGTCAGCGCGCCTGCCAACACCGGTCGCGGCAGCGTGATCGGCGTGGAAGGGACGATCTCGCTCCCCTTCAAGATGGTCAGCGAAGCGCTCGACGGCTTCGGCATGTTCGTCTCGGGCAACTACACCGAGTCGGAGATCAAGTTCGTCAGCAACCCGACTCAGGCGATCACCCTGCCCGGCCTGTCGAAGTGGACCGGCAGCGGCACGGTGTATTTCGAGAAGCACGGCTTCCAAGCGCGCGTGAACTATCGCTATCGCTCGTCGTTCCTCGCCGAGGTCGCGGGCCTCTCGGCCAACCCGACCTATCGCACCGCGCGATCGGAAGGCATTCTCGATGCGCAGATCGGCTATGAGTTCCAGAGCGGTCCGCTCAAGAACTTCGCGATCCTGGCGCAGGCGAAGAACCTGACCGACCGTCCGTTCGTGACGTACCAGAATGACGACCCGCGCCAGGTGATCGATTACCAGCGCTATGGCCGTGATTACTACCTGGGCATCACGTACAAGTTCTGACCCCGTGCGACGGCGGACGGCGAACCCTTTCGCCGTCCGTCGTTCCGCGAGTCTAATGTCGAAGAAGCGGGGACGCGGACCATGGCCACTCTATCCGATCCGACCGGACCGATCCGGATCGTCATCGTGGGCGGCGGCACCGCAGGCTGGATGGCGGCCGCCACGTTCGCGCGTTTCCTCGAAACCGGGTTCGAGATCGACCTGATCGAATCCGAAGAGATCGGCACCGTCGGCGTGGGCGAAGCGACGATCCCGCAGATCCGCTTGTTCAACGATGCGCTCGGGCTCGACGAGGATGCGTTCCTTCGCGCGACGCAAGGGACGTACAAGCTCGGAATCGAGTTCGTCGACTGGCTGCGGCCAGGCCATCGCTACATGCACGCGTTCGGCGCGGTCGGGCGCGATGTCGGTTTGCTGCCGTTCCACCAATATTGGCTGCGCGCGCAAAAGCTCGGGTCGGCGCGCGATCTCGCGGCCTATTCGCTCAACAATCAGGCGGCACTCGCCGACCGGATGCAGCGCGGCCCCGCGCGCACCGCACGCGTATTGCCCGACATGCCGAGCGCGTTTCATTTCGACGCCGGCCTCTATGCGCGCCATCTGCGCCGCTACAGCGAGACGCGCGGCGTCACCCGGATCGAAGGCAAGGTGGTCCGCGTCGACCAGGACGAGCGCGGCGATATCTCGACGCTGCTGCTCGAGGACGGGACGACGCTCGGTGCCGATCTCTTCATCGATTGCACGGGGTTTCGCGGGCTGCTGATCGAGCAGACGCTCAAGACCGGCTATGACGACTGGACGCATTGGCTCCCGGCCGACCGCGCGATCGCGGTGCCGTCGGAACGCAGCACCGCGTTCACCCCGTACACCCGCTCGACCGCAAAGGCAGCGGGCTGGCAATGGCGCATTCCGCTGCAGCACCGCACCGGCAACGGCCTCGTTTATTCGTCGCAGCATTTGAGCGACGACGAGGCGACCGCAACCCTGCTCGCGGGGCTCGACGGCGAAGCGCTTGCCGATCCGCGCCCGATCCAGTTTCGCACCGGCAAGCGTCGGCAAATGTGGAACCGCAATGTCGTCGCCATCGGCCTGTCGGGCGGCTTCATGGAGCCGCTCGAATCGACGAGCATCCACATGATCCAGTCGGCGATCGCGCGGCTGATGAAGCTGCTGCCCGGTCGCACCATCGCGCAAGCCGACCGCGACGAATTCAACCGCCAGAGCGACTTCGAATACGAACGCATCCGCGACTTCATCATCCTCCATTATCACGCCAACGACCGGAGCGAGCCGTTCTGGCAGATGTGCCGCGAGGCGACGCTGCCCGAAACGCTTGCCGCCAAGATCGATCTGTGGCGCGGCAACGGCCACATCACGCGCGAGCATGAGGAGCTCTTCACCGAGGTCGGCTGGCTTCAGGTGTTCGCTGGCCAAGGTGTGATGCCAGCGGGGCACCACCCGCTCGCCGACGCGATCCCCGCCGCCGATCTCGCCGAATTCCTCGATACGATCGACCAGCTCAACGCCCGCGAGGTTGCCCAGATGCCAAGCCATGCCGATTTCATCGCGCGCCACTGCGCCGCGCCGACGCCGGTGGCGGCGTGAGCCTTACCGCCGCGCTGCTGCTTGCGCTCGCCGGTCCGGCGACCGCAGTCCCGGTCGAACAGGTCCGCGCGCGTCTGCCCGAGGACGAGATCATCTATTTCGTCCTGCCCGACCGCTTCGACAATGGCGACCCGGCCAACGACACAGGCGGGTTGACCGGCGACCGGCTGACGACGGGGTACGACCCGACCGCCAAGGGTTTCTATCACGGCGGCGACATCAAGGGGCTTCTCCAGCGGCTCGACTATATCCAGGCGCTCGGCGTCACCGCGATCTGGGTCGCGCCGGTGTTCAAGAACAAGCCCGTGCAGGGCGCGGCGGGGCATGAGAGCGCCGGCTATCACGGCTATTGGATCACCGACTTCACGAAGGTCGATCCGCATTTCGGCACCGACGCCGAGTTCGCGGCGTTCGTCGATGCCGCGCACGCGAAGGGCATGAAGGTCTATATGGACATCATCGCCAACCACACTGCCGACGTGATCCAGTACCGCGAATGCGTCGGCAAGAGTTGCGCGTATCGCGGCAAGGCGGATTATCCATACCAGCGCCGGCTTGGCGTCACGGGCAAACCGATCAACGCCGGTTTTGCAGGCGATGCGGTGCAAACGCCCGAGAATTTCGCCAAGCTGACCGACCCGGCCTATGCCTACACGCCGTTCGTTCCGGCAGCGGAAGCGAAGGTCAAGGTCCCGGCGTGGCTCAACGACCCGCGCTATTACCACAATCGCGGTGACTCGACCTTTGCCGGAGAATCCGCGCGCTATGGCGATTTCAGCGGGCTCGACGATCTGATGACCGAGGATCCGCGCGTGATCGATGGGTTCATCGCGATCTATGGCGGCTGGATCGATCGCTTCGGCGTCGACGGCTTCCGCATCGACACCGCGCGCCACGTGAACCCCGAATTCTGGCAGGCGTTCATCCCGGCGATGCAAGCGCGCGCCGCCGCGCGCGGGATCCGCAACTTCCCGATCTTCGGCGAAGTCTATTCGGAAACCGTCGACCCCGGCTACACCGCGCAATTCACGCGCCGCGACGGCTATCCCGAAGTGCTCGATTTCTCGTTCCAGGCGGCCGCGCGCGCGATGCTGAGCGGCAAGGCGGGGACCGATGTCTTCGCCAAGCTGATCGACGGCGACGTGCTGTACCAAGGCGGCGACGCCACCGCGCTGCGGCTGCCGACCTTTCTCGGCAACCACGACATGGGCCGGATGGGGCACATGCTCGATCTCGCCTGGCCCAAGGCGACCGACGCAGAACGCCTTGCGCGGCTCGAGCTCGCGCACGTCCTGCTCCTTTCGGCGCGCGGAGTGCCGACGATCTATTCGGGCGACGAGCAGGGCTTCACCGGCCATGGCGGCGACCAGGATGCGCGCGAGGATATGTTTGCGAGCAAGGTCGCGAGCTACAACGACAATCGTCTGATCGGCACCACCAGCACGACGGCGACTGCGCATTTCGGCACCGACAACCCGATCTTCCAGACGATCGCGCGTCTGTCGCAGATCCGGCGGACCCACGCGCAGTTGCGCCACGGTCGCACCATCGTGCGCTTCGCGTCGGACAAGCCCGGCCTGCTCGCCTTCACGCGCGGCGATGACGACGGGCGCGAGATCCTCGTCGTGCTCAACACCTCGAGCCAGCCGCTTAGCGCCAATGTCGAAGTCGGCGCGCGCTCGGCCGGCTTCGCCACGCTCGCCGGCGCCTGCCCCGCCACGGTGACCGCACCCGGCTCGGCCGCGATCACGCTCCCACCGCTCGGCTACGCCATCTGCGCCGCCACTCCTGCACGCCTCCCCAGCGAATGAGCCCTATGCCCGCCCCTGCCCAACACCCCGTTCCCGGAACTCCTGAACCCTGGTGGAAGGGCGCATCGATCTATCAGATCTACCCGCGCAGCTTCGCCGACTCGAACGGTGACGGGATCGGCGACCTCAACGGCATCACCGCGCATCTCGAATACGTCGCCGGGCTCGGGATGGACGCCGTCTGGCTGTCGCCCTTCTTCACCTCGCCGATGAAGGATTTCGGCTATGACGTGGCGAACTATCGCGACGTCGACCCGATCTTCGGGACGCTCGCCGATTTCGACACGCTGATCGCGCGCGCGCATGCGCTCGGGCTGCGCATCATCATCGACCAGGTCTATTCGCACACGTCGAACGCGCATCCGTGGTTCGAGGCGAGCCGCGCGAGCCGGTCGGGCGACAAGGCCGACTGGTACGTCTGGGCCGATGCCAAGCCCGACGGCAGCCCGCCGTCGAACTGGCAATCGGTGTTCGGCGGCCCGGCGTGGACGTGGGACGCGCGGCGGCAGCAATATTACCTGCACAATTTCCTGAAGGAACAGCCGCAGCTCAACGGGCACAACCCGGCGGTGCAGCAGGAACTGCTCGACACCGCGCGCTTCTGGCTCGATCGCGGCGTCGACGGCTTCCGGCTCGATGCGATCAACTTCGCAATGCACGATCCCGCGCTGACCGATAACCCGCCCGCGCCCGCGACCAATCGCGCCCGCACGCGCCCGTTCGATTTCCAGCTCAAGCTCCACAATCAGGGCCATGCCGACATTCCGCCGTTCCTCGAGCGGATCCGCGCATTGCTCGACGAATATGGCGCTGGCTTCACCGTCGCCGAGATCGGCGGCGAGGATAGCGACCGCGAGATGAAGCTGTTCACCGCGGGCGGCAAGCGGCTCGACAGCGCGTACAGCTTCGACTTCCTCTACGCCGATGCGCTGACGCCCGAGCTTGTCGCGGACTCGCTCGCGCGCTGGCCCAACGATCCGACGATCGGCTGGCCGAGCTGGGCGTTCGAGAATCACGATGCCCCGCGCGCGGTGTCGCGCTGGACCAGCCCCGACCATGCGCGGGCGTTCGCGCGGATGAAGCTGCTGCTGCTCGCTTGTCTCCGCGGCAACATCTTCCTGTATCAGGGCGAGGAGCTCGGGCTGACGCAAGTCGACATCGCGTTCGAGGACCTGCTCGATCCCGAGGCAATCGCGAATTGGCCGATGACGCTGTCGCGCGACGGCGCGCGTACGCCGATGCCGTGGACGGGCGACGCACCCGATCTCGGTTTCGGAAGCGCAACGCCGTGGCTGCCCTTCGGCGGCGACCATGCGGCGCTCGCGGTCGATGTGCAGGATGCAAATCCGGAGTCGCAGCTCAACTGGACGCGCCGCGTGATCGCAGCGCGCAACGCACATCCGGCATTGCGTTCGGGCGACCTTCGGATGCGCCACAATGACGCCGCCGTGCTCGCGTTCGAGCGCGAAGAGAATGGCGAGCGGCTGCTGTGCCTGTTCAACATGAGCGACGCCGCGCAGGCTTGGCCGGAGGGCATCGAACCGACGAGTAGGATCCTGCTCGCTACAGGCGAATTGGAGACGGGCACCCTCCCCGCATTCGCCGGCTTGGTGCTGCGCGGGTGAGCGATTCCGCCAAGGACCTCGCCCGCGACGGCGCGATCGTGATCCTTGGCGGCGGAACCGCAGGCTGGATCGCGGCATGCCTGATCGCGCAGCGCTGGCCGAGCGCGCGCGTGACGCTCGTCGAAAGCCCCGAGATCGGCATCGTCGGCGTCGGCGAAGGCTCGACCCCGCAGCTCAAAGGCTTTTTCGACCGGCTCGGCATCGCCGAGGCCGAGTGGATGCCGGCGTGCGATGCAACCTACAAGCTCGGCATCGGCTTTGCGGGCTGGTCCGACCGGCCGGGGTTCGAGCGCTACTTCCACCCCTTCCCTACCGCGCTCGACAGCCACACCGCGGGCTCGTTCTTCTACAACACGCGCGCCCGGCGGACGGGCCGCGACGTCGCGGCGCATCCCGACCAATTCCTGCTTCCGGCGCGGCTTGCCGCAGCCGGATACGCGCCGCAGCCCGAGGAGAGCTTTCCGTTCGAGGTGAGCTACGGCTATCATTTCGACGCCTACAAGGTCGGCGCGTTCCTCGGCCGGCATGCGGTGACCAAACTCGGCGTCACCCACCTCCAGCGCCGTGTCGAAAGCGTCGAACGGCGCGCCGATGGCGGCATCGCGGCGTTGCTGTGCGACGATGGCGAGCGGATCGCGGGCGATCTCTTCCTCGACAGCAGCGGGTTTCGCAGCTTGTTGTTCGAGGGCACGCTTGCCGTCCCGTTCGTCCGTTACGGCGACACATTGTTCAACGATTCCGCGGTGGTCATGCCCACCCCGCGCGACGACGCCGCGCCGCTAGCAAGCCAGACGCGCGCCACCGCGCTGTCGGCGGGCTGGGTGTGGGACATCCCGCTGACCAGCCGGACCGGCAACGGCTATGTCTATTCCAGCTGCCATGTCAGCCGCGACCAGGCCGAGGCCGAGCTGCGCGCGCACTTGAAGGTCGGCGACGAAGGCACCGCGCGCCACCTGTCGATGCGCGTCGGGCGCGTCGCCGAAAGCTGGTCGCACAATGCGCTCGCGGTCGGGCTGGCGCAGGGGTTCCTCGAACCGCTCGAGGCGACAGCGCTCCACATCGTCATCGCCACGGTCGAGGCGTTCCTCGACGCCGTCGACGCCGACGGGTTCACCGAGAAGGCCCGCATCCCCTTCAACGCGCGCATCGCCGCGCGCTATGACGGCGTGCGCGACTATATCGTCGCGCATTACCGGCTCAATCAACGTCACACCGACCCGCACGGCTATTGGGCGGCGGCGCGCGCGGTCGAGCCGTCCGACACGCTCAAGCACGTCATGTCGGCGTGGTTCACCGGCGCCGACCTCACCGCGACGATCGACCAGCTCGACATATCACGCTATTACAATGCGATAAGCTGGCATTGTCTGCTCGCTGGATACGGCACCTTCCCCGACGCCGCGCGGCTCGTGCCGCCCGGCCCCGATATCGAGCGGATCGACATGGTCAGGATCGAAGACTTCCTACGCCGCTGCGCGCACAATTTCCGCCCGCATACCGATCACCTCCCCCGGTAATCTCTTGAAAGACCTGCCATGAAACGCCTCCCCCTCGCGTTGCTGCTCGCCACCGTCGCGCTGCCGCTCACCACGGTCGCCGCGCACGCGCAGAGCGCTGCCCCCGCCCCGACGCTCACCGCGGCCAAGGATGGCGTCGAAGTCACCGCCGGCGCGCTAAAGATGAAGCTGATCGCGCTCAGCGACGATCTCGTCCGTGTCCGCATCGCGCGCGGCGGCGTCTATCCCGAGGACGCCAGCTGGGCGGTCCTCCCCGCGCAGCGCGCAACGCGCGCGACGGTGACGTCCACCGCCGATGGCTTCACCACCGCCAAGCTCCGTGTCCGCATCGGTGCCGGTGGTGCGGTGACCTTCGAGACGCTCGACGGGAAGATCATCTCGGCCGATGCCGCGCCCGCGAGCGTCGACGACAAGGCCTTCACGCTGACCAAGACGCTGCCGATCACCGAGCATTTCTACGGCCTCGGCGACAAGACCGGCGGGCTCGACCGACGCGGCAAGGCGTTCGTCGACTGGAATACCGACGCATTCGGCTTCTCAAGCTCGGACGACCCGATCTACAAGTCGATCCCCTTCTTCGCCTCGACCGGGGCGGCAGGCGGAAGCTACGGGATCCTGCTCGACAACACCTATCGCACCTGGTTCGACTTCGGCCACAAGGATGCCGAGACGCTCGCGTTCGGCGGCCCCGACGGCCCGATCGACTATTATTTCATCGCCGGGCCGACCCTCGCCGACGTCACCCGCCGCTACGCCGGGCTGACCGGCCGCGCGCCGCTCGCGCCGAAATGGGCGCTCGGCTATCAGCAATCGCGCTACAGCTACATGTCCGCCGACGAAGTCCGCGAGATCGCGCGCCACCTGCGCGCCGACCGAGTGCCGACAGATGTGATCTGGCTCGACATCGACTATCAGGACCGCAACCGGCCCTTCACCACCAACCCCAAGACCTTCCCCGACATGGCGAAGCTCGTCGCCGACATGAAGGCGCAAGGGATCAAGCTGGTCGCGATCACCGACTTGCACATCGCCAAGGTCGATACCGGTTACGCGCCCTACACCAGCGGCAAGCGCGGCGACGAATTCGTCAAGAACCCCGACGGCAGCGACTATGTCGCGCCGGTCTGGCCCGGCCCGTCGGTCTTCCCCGATTTCACCCAGGCCAAGTCGCGCGCGTGGTGGGGCACGCTCTACAAGGGTTTCCTCGATGACGGCGTTGCCGGCTTCTGGAACGACATGAACGAGCCCGCGATCTTCAATACGCCGACTAAGACGATGCCGCTCGACACGCAACACCGCATCGCCAGCGACGATTTCGCCACCCGCACCGGCGACCATCGTGAGATCCACAACGTCTACGGCATGCAGAACACGCGTGCGACCTATGACGGCCTGCTCGCGCTCCGCCCCAACGAGCGGCCGTTCGTGATGACGCGCGCGAGCTATGCGGGTGGCCAGCGCTATGCCGTCACCTGGACCGGCGACAACTGCGCAACCTGGGATCATCTGAAGCTCTCGGTCCACCAGATCCTCAACCTCGGCCTGTCGGGCTTCGCCTATAGCGCCGCCGACGTCAGCGGCTTTGCGGGCGGGCCGAGCCCCGATTTGCTGACACGCTGGTTCGAGATCGGCGCGTTCACGCCGGTGTTCCGCGATCATTCGGCAACCGGCACGCCACGCGTCGAGCCGTGGGTCGACGGCCCCGATCATCTCGCGATTCGCCGCCGCTTCGTCGAGGAGCGCTATCGCCTGATGCCCTATTTCTACGCGCTGGCCGACCAGAACAGCCAGCTCGGCGATCCGATCATGCGCCCGGTGTTCTACGATTATCCGAGTGCTGCGAGCATGGGCTGCGACCAGTCGATGGCGTTCACGCTCGGAAAGGCGCTGCTGATCGCGCCGCCGCCGAGCCCCGAATCGCCGCAGCGCTACGACGTCTGCCTGCCCGCGGGCGGCTGGTACGACTACTGGACCGGCCAGCGCGCCGGCACGCCAGAGCCGACCGCTGCCGGCCCGATCCAGTCGGCGACGCAGGCCGTCCCGACCGAACACGCCAAGGGCGACCGCGTGAACGAAACCCCGCGGCTCGATCGGCTGCCGGTGTTCGTCCGCGCCGGCACGATCCTGCCGCGTCAGCCGCTCGTCCAGAGCACCGCGCAAACGCCGTCGGGGCCGCTGATGCTCGACATCTATCCGGGCGAGGACTGTGTCGGAACGCTCTACGAGGATGACGGCACGACGCTCGCCTATCAGCGCCGTGGCTATCTGCGGCAGACGGTCCGCTGCAGCGTAACCGCGAACGGGCTCACGATCGCGTTCGACGCGCGCGAGGGCAGCTTTGCGCCGTGGTGGAAGCAGATCGCCGTCACCGTGCATGGCTGGACCGGTGCCGCCACCGTGGCGCAGGACCGCAAGGCGATCACCGCGCAGCCAGACAGCGCGGCCGGCACGCTGAGCTTCACCGTCGCCGCGCCAATCCGGGCAACGCAGATCACGCTGGCGCGCTGACCGGGCGCGCCCGGCGGCTATCCCGGGCGCGACAGCGCGCCACGGGGCCTTGCGCTTTGCCCTCTTTTGTCTGACTATAAGCGCAAGGGGATCACGTTGACACTGCGTCGGCGGCCTTGTGTCACAGACTCCTGGAGGGGACCTCGATGCCTCGGACTTTCGCTCTTGCGGCGCTTGCGCTCGGCTTTGCCGCACCCACCATGGCAGCCGCCGCCGGCGCCGATCGCGCGCCTTTCGGAACGCTCGCCGACGGCAGCCCGGTCGAAGTGGTTACACTGACCAATAGCCACGGCATGCGCGCGCGGATCCTGAGCTACGGCGCGATCCTCCAGGGCGTCGATGTCCCCGACCGCGATGGCAAGATCGCCGATGTGACGCTCGGCTATGGCGACATGCGCGGCTATCTCACCGCGCCCAACTATTTCGGCGCGACCGTCGGGCGCTATGCCAACCGGATCAAGGGCGGTCGCTTCACGCTCGACGGCAAGGGCTATACGCTCGCGCTCAATAACAAGACCAACGCGCTGCATGGCGGCATGAAGGGGTTCGACAAGCGTCCGTGGCGGATCGTCGACGTGGCCGGCGTTGCCACGCCGCACGTGACGCTCGCATACACCAGCGCCGACGGCGAGGAAGGCTATCCCGGCAAACTCCAGGTCACTGCGACTTATTCGCTCAACGACGCCAACGAACTCACAATCGAGTATCGCGCGACGACGAACAAGCCGACCATCGTCAACATCACCAATCACAGCTTTTTCAATCTCGGCGGCGAAGCGGCGCAGCGGTCGATCTATGACGCTGTGCTGACAATCCCGGCCGAAACGACGACGCCGGTCGATGCCACGCTGATCCCAACGGGCAGCTTCCGCCCCGTCGCGGGGACGCCGTTCGACTTCCGCACGCCGACCGTGATCGGCACGCGCATCCGTGACGCGAGCGATCCGCAGATCGTCTACGGCCAGGGGTATGATGAGAATTACGTCCTCGCGCGCACGTTCAGCGCGACGCCGCGGCTTGCGGCACGCGTCTCCGATCCGGTGAGCGGGCGGACGATGGAAATCCTGTCGAACCAGCCGGGCGTGCAACTCTATACCGGCAACTTCCTCGATGGGACCGCGGTCGGCAAATCGGGCCATGCCTATCGCCAGGGCGACGGGATCGCGCTCGAACCGCAGGTGTTCCCCGACACGCCCAACCAGCCGGCGCTCGGATCGGCGCGGCTCGATCCGGGCCAGACCTATCGCAACGTGATCGTCTACCGCTTCTCGGTCGCCGCCCGCTAACGCCGGCGATCGCCCCGGTCAGTCTGTTCGCGCGCTCCGGAAGGGGCGCGTGAGCAGCCAGGCGGCGAGCGCGCCATAGACCAGCGCTTCCACCGCCAGCGCGATCGCGTCACCCGCCACGTCGTTCAACCCCGCCCCCATCTGGTTGAGCGGCACGAAGATATGCACCGCGAGCGTCGAGGGCGCGAGATGCGCGAGCGCGGCGAGCCAGGACGGCATTTGCTCGAGCGGCCATGCCGATCCGGTGAGGAAGAACAGCGGAACCGAGGTCGGCACGAGCACCGCCATCGCGCGCTCGGAGCGATCGAACAGCCCGCCGAGGAACAGCCCGAGCGCCGCGACCGCCGCGGCAAAGCACGGCACCGTCACCAGCAAGGCCGGGATGTTGCCGCCGCGCGGAACGTCCTGCAGCCAGAAGATGAAGCCGAAATAGAAGAACGCCGCGAACACGCCGAGCAGCGTCATCGCCGCCCATGCCCCCGAGAACGCGGCACGCCGCATCGGCGGATCGCCGCGCTCGCGTCGCCCGGCGACGAAGGTCGCGACGCCGAACAACAGCGTCTGCTGGAGGATCACACTCGCGACCGCGGGAAAGACATAGTCCTTGTAGCCTGCGCCGGTGTTGAACAGCGGCTCTTGGATGACGCGGACCGGGGTGCGCAGCCCGAGGGCGCGCGCCGCGCTCCCCAGCCGGTTCTCCGCCGCGCCCGCGATCGCCGCGCTGACCCCTTCGCCGATCGCGCTCGCGCGCAACAGATATGCGGCCTTCACCCATACACCGACACCGCCGCCCGGCGCGCCGGTCAGCAGCGAGCGCGTCACCCCGCGCGACAGCAGGATGATCCCGTCGGCCTCGCCCGCGCGCATCCGCGCGGTCGCGCTTGGCATGTCGGCGACCGAGGCGACGATCCGCACTTCGCGCGTCGCCGCCAGATTGCGCAGCACCTCGCGCGTCAGCCCACTATCCTCCTGGTCGACCACCAGCACGGGCACGCTTTGCGTCGCTTCGTGCGCGTACGGCGCGGGATAGTAAAAAGCATACAGCACGACCGCGAGCAGCATCGTGCTGGCGAGCGTGCGCGAGGTCAGCACCGTCCGCCACGTCTCCTCGAAGGCTTCGCGAAAGCTCATGCCGCGCTCCGGGCGCTGTGCGCGATCAGCAGCACCGCGCCGCCACCCGCAATCGCGACATACGCGAGCAGCGCGAGGATCGGCCCGACCGCCGACCCCGCCGCATCCCCGACGAACTGCCCCATCTGCAGCGCGAGGTAATGCGTCAACGGCAGGATCGCACTGACGATCCGCGCAAAGCCGCTGCCGCCATCGAGCGGCAAGGTCGCTCCTGAAAAGGCGAGCGCCGATCCGGCATAGACCGCGCTCGCCGAGAGCCCGGTCGAGGTCTCACGCGTGACCGCGACGAGCAGTGCCGAGATGCACGCGGTGCCGAGATAGAAAAGCGACTGCCCTGCGACGATCAGCGCGATGCTCCCCTCGACCCGCCACCCGCGCGCGAGCGTCAGGTAGAGCAACCAGGCAACACCCCACAGGCTCATCGCCGCGACATAGGGCAGCATCTTGCCGAACACCGCTCCCGCGACACCACCGCTCGCGCGCGCCCAGGCGGCGAGCGACTTGTCGCGAAGTTCGCGACCGAGCGCCATCGCCGTCACGCACGCGGTCAGCAGGTGGAGCACCGCCGGATTGATCAGCGAGAGCAAATACCATTCGAAACTCGTCGCGGCGTTGTACAGCGCGGTCACTTGCACGGTGAGCGGCGTCACGCGCAGCGGTGGCAGTCCGTGGGCGCTCAACTGCGCGGCGACGAGCTCGGCACTCGCCGCGGTCACCGCGCTCGATATCCCGCGCACCGCCTGCGTGCCGGTCGAGAGGAAGCTCGCTTGGTAGCGGATATGGATCGCGGGCGCTGTACCGCGCGCCACCCCCCGCCCGACGCCGCGCGGGATCTCGACGATCGCCCAGGCCTGCTCGCGCCGCACCAGCGTCATCGCATCGGGCAAATCCGCCCCGACCGAGACGATCCGCACCGCCGGCGACGCATCGACCGCACGCACGATCGCGCGGCTCGCGCTGGTCGCGTCATGATCGACGACCGCGATCGGCAGATCGCGCGCCACGCCTCCGAACAGCATAGCCCCCATCGCGAAGAGCAAGGCGGCGGGCATCAGCGTCAGCATCGCGAGATCCCAGCGACAGCCGCGCAAATGCGCGAGCTCCGCCGACAGCGCTCGCGCGAACGCGCTCATTGCGGCCAGTCGAACAATACGCTCATGCCCGGCCGCAGATTGGCGAGCGTACCGACCGGGCGCATCCGAACCTCGAACGAGCGCACGTCATAGCCCGATGATTGCCGCGTCGCGCGCCACGTCGCAAAATCGGCCCGCGGCGCGATGCTATAGATACGGAAGCTCGCGGTCGTGCCGAGCGCGGGCACCTTGCCGCGCAGCACCTTGCCCATCGCGATGCCGCGATATTGGTCCTCGCGCACCGTCATCGACACCCACGGATGCGCGACGTCGATCACTTGATAGGCGGGGACAATCGGGCTGACGACCTCGCCCGGCTGGACGAGCTTGCGCGAGACTTCGCCCGCGATCGGCGAGACCAGCCGCGTCTCGCCGCCAAGCGCGGTCGCTGTAGTGAGCGCGGCGCGCGCGATATCGACCTGCGCCGCCGCCACCGCCTTGTTCTGCGGCCGCGCGCCCGCCAACGCCTTGAGATATTGCTGGCGTGCCGCCTCGGCCTGGCGCGCGCTGCTGTCGCGCGCGGCAACGGCTTCGTCACGCCGCTGCGCCGCGATCACGCCCTCGGCATAGAGCGTCTCCGACCGGCGGCTGGTGACTTGCGCCAGATTGGCGACCGATTGCGCCGCCAACCAGACCGCCTTTACGCTTGCGACATCCTCGGCGCGCGCGCCCTGCTCGGTCTCGGACTGGACTGCCTGCGCACTTTGCAAAGCGCCCTTGGCCTGCGCTTGTCCGCCCGCGATCTCGGGGCTCGACAATTCCGCGAGCACTTGCCCGGCACGGACGTGCGCGCCCTCATCGACGAACAGCCGATCGACGCGCGCAAGCGCCTTGGTCGCGACATTGACCTCGTCGGCATCGACCATCCCCTGCAACTGCTCAGGCGCGGGCCGGCTGGCGAGCCACAGGCCAATCGCGAGCAGGATCGCGACGAGGACCAGCGCGGCGTAGAACAGCGGCAGGAGATTGCGCTTGCTACGCGGACTGTCGGTCATGGCGTCACGGCCCCCAGGCGGTGGTCGGCGCGCGCGAGATAGCCGCCGAAACTGTCGAGCTGATGGCTGGCGACAAGCAGCCCCGCCAGCGCGAGATCATATTCATACGCCGCGGCAATCCGTTGCGTGCGGACCGTCGCGATCGCCGCCTGCGCATCGATCACCGCCGCCGAGGTCGCCTCGCCCTCGCGGAACGAGAGTTCCTGCACACGCAGATTCTCCTCCGCCGCGGCAACGCTGCTGTCGAGCGAGAGAAAGGTGCGCCGCGCGGTTTCGGTCAGGTCATAAGCGCGGATCGTCTGCGTCGCGATCGTCTTGCGGATTTCGGCCGCGCCGTCGGCGGCCGCGCGCTCGCGTTCGTGCGCCGCATCGAGCGTACGGCGCCGGTCGACGTTCGACAGCAAGGTCATCCGCACCGCGACCCCGGCGATCCAGTCGGGCTCGGTCGGCAGCGCATCGTTGCGATTGAGATTATACTCGCCGAACGCAAACGCCTGCGGGCGATAGCGGGAGCGCGCCAGATCGACCCCGGCCGCGGCGACCGCGCGCGCCGCATCGGCGCCGCGTGCTTGCGGATGATCGCTTGCGGCGAGGAACTCGGCCTTGGGCGGCAACGGCTGGGCGTTGACGAAGAGCGCCGTGGTCGGCTGCACCCCACCCTCGGCATCGAGCAGCCGCGCGAGCGTATCACGCGCGGTCGCCGCCTCGAGATCGGCGCGCAGATAGGCGCGGTCGGCGGCATCGCGCGCGACTTGGACCTCGAGCACGCGGGCATGCGACAACACGCCTTGCTGCTCGAGCTTGCGCGCGTCGGAAAGATGGCGGTCAAAGCCGTCGCGCGTCGCGCGCGTCGAGGCAGCGAGCTGTTCGGCGACTTGCTGCCCGAAATAGGTGCGGACCAGGTTGAGCTGCGACAGATCGCGCCCCTGCGCCTGCGTCGCCTCGGCGATCGCGACGCCGGCCTGCGCGCCACGCTGGATCGCGGGGATCGCACCGCCGGTGTAGAGCGGCAGCGCGGCTGTCACCGTCGGGCGAAACGCCGTATCGCGCGTCTGGAAGCGCAGCGTATCCGGGATCGCCGACACTAACCCTGGCAGCGCCGCGCCGACGCGTTGCGTCACCTGGCTGACGATTTCCTGAAAGCCCGGCGGGAATTGCCCGGGCAAGCCGGCGAGAAAGTCGGTGGTCGCTCCGGTCAGGTCGCTTTTGCTCCCCGACAGGTCGATCGCAAGCGTCTTCTGATATTCGACAACGCTCGCCGAGGCGGAGACAACGGGCCGCCGCAATGCCTTCAGCGCGTCTGCCGTGGCCTGTGCCGCCCGGACCTCGTGATCCGCAGCACTCAGCGCGCGCGAGCCCTTGCCCAGCGCCTGCGATGCCGCCTCGAAGCTCATCGCCACCGGCGGCGCGACATCCTGCGCCGCAGCGGGCAGCGCAAGAAGAAGACTCACGCCTGCCGCACCAAAGGAAAGCAAATGGGCCATGTCGCCGCCATGCCTCGACTACGGTCCCCGGCGCAAGTCGAAGCGCGCAGAGGCGGGCGCCCTCAGTACGGATTGCCATTGCGTCCGAGGACGCTTGTCTCGGACGTGCATCGATCAAAACTTATGGTAGCTGACGGCAAGCCCGCCAAAGTCACGCCAGTTCGAGCGTCCGGTCCGTCAACCGCGCAAAGGCAACGTCGTCGAGCGGCTCGCGGAATTGGCAACCCGCCTGATATTCGTCGGCCCAGATGATCGTCGCGACGATCTGGCCGATCTTGGGCAACGTCAGCCAGATCATCGCCCCCTTGGTCATCGGCGAATAGGTGTGGATCTTGGCGCCGTGCAGCGAGACGTCGGTCACCTTGCACAAGGCGCGATCGAGACCGCCGCGCCCCATCTTGGCATCGAGCGAGATCGGCGAACGCGGACTGCGACGGCGATCGGGTCTGACGGCGGGTTCGAATTCGGCGGCGATCATCGGCGGTTCCTTCCCGCGCCATTCGCGGGAGACGAAAGCCTATGCCGGTATCGTTAAGGCGCGGTTAGCGATGCTGCCCCGCGGCGATTTTCCATGCCCCAAAACAGAACCGGCCCGCTCCCCGTGATGGGGAACGAGCCGGCTCGATCCGCGCAGCGCCATGCGGCGCTGGTCGCGATGCTTACTTCTTGCCGATCGACGACATCGCGCCGAAACGCTTGTTGAAGCGCGCGACCTGACCGCCTGCGTCGAGCATCGTGCCGCGCCCGCCGGTCCATGCCGGATGCGCCAGCGGATCGATGTCGAGCGTCATCAGATCGCCTTCCTTGCCCCAGGTTGTGCGGGTCTGGAACTGCGTGCCGTCGGTCATCTGCACCGTGATGGTGTGATAATCGGGGTGAATGCCTTTTTTCACGTCTAAATCTCCGAAGAGCCGCTGGTTACCGACCAGCAGCGAAGTCGCGGCCCCTAGCAGGGCGCAGCGGTCTTTGCAAACTCAACCGCCCCGCAACCCCCACCAGCGGCGCAGCGCGATCAGCGACCAGATCGCCTCGACGCCGCCGAACGGCCAGGCCCCCTGCAGGAAGCCGTAGGTCGACCCGAGCACGCAGGCCCCGGCAAAGCCGAGCACCCACCAGGACGAGCGCTGCTCGAAGGCGTAGCAGACCAGCATCGCCGACACGGCAAACAGGCCAAACCAGGTCAGCGCGTCCATTACGCCTTTGGCGGATCGGCGATCATCGCGGTGAAATTGGCTTCCGCGGCGAGCTGCCCGTCGATCGTAGCGCGGCCTGCGAACTTGCAGACGCTCGAGCGCTTCTGGACGAATTCGACCTCGAGCTTGAGCAGCACGCCCGGCTCGACCGGTTTACGGAACTTCGCGCCGTCGATCGCCATGAAATAGACGAGCTTGCCCGAGCCGGCGAGCCCGAGCGATTCGACGGCAAGGATCCCCGCGGCTTGCGCCATCGCTTCGACGATCAGCACGCCCGGCATGATCGGCCGCCCCGGGAAATGCCCCTGGAAGAACTGCTCGTTGATCGTCACCGCCTTGATGGCGGTGATCGACCGGTCGAGGATCAGTTCCTCGACACGGTCGACCAACAGCATCGGATACCGGTGCGGCAGCGCCGCCATGACCCGCCCGATATCGAGCGGGCCAAGCGGGCCCCTGCTTTCGCTATCGCTCATCGGGCTCAGCGGCCCGATGGCGCCTTGGCGCCGGCAGCCGGTGCTGCGGCTGCGCCACCCGCCTGCTGCGCCTGCGCGCGACGCACGGCCGAGAGATAGACGAGCTGCTGGAACTGCTGCTGCAGCTGCGCGGTCTGCTGGCTCGGCTGCCAGTTGGCGGGCGGCGTGATCGACACTGTCGGGTTTGCGGCGTCGAGGGCTGCCTTGATCTCGTCGGTCATGTCGACTGCCGGCGCGCTGTACTGGACCGAGTTGGCCGAGAGCAGCAAGCTGATCTTCTTCGAATCGACGACGGTCTTCACCGCAGCCGAATACTTCTGCGAGATCTGCTCGATCGCCCAGGCCTGGGCGCGCGTCGCAGGTGCGCTGAGACGTGCGGACTCGGCCTGCGCGGTCTTCTGCGCGGCTTCCATCTTGGCGAGGATCGGGTTGCGCGCAGCCTGGGCAGCGGCGATTTCCTCGTCCGACAGGCGCTTGTCCTTGTTGGTGTCGAGCGGCGCGCCGAGCGTTGCCATTTCGGTCTGCAGCGCAGCCTGGCGTGCGCTCGCCTGGTCGAGCTGCGCCTTGTAGGTCGTGCTGATCGACTGGTTGGCGGCGTCGAGCGCCTTCGCGGTCAGGATCACCGTCTCGGGATCGGAGATCGCCACGCCATTGGCCTGTGCAAATGCCGAATTCGCCATCGCGAGCGCCGGCACAATCGCCGCGCAACCCAGCATGAGCTTCTGGTACGTCTTCATCAGAACTGTGTCCCTACGTTGAAAGTAACGAGTTTCGAGTCGTCGCTCTTATCCTTGAGCAACGCATAAGCAAGATCGATCCGCAGCGGACCGAACGGCGAGTTCCAGTTGACGCCCGCACCGACCGAAATACGCGGCCGCGGCGAATCGCCACCGAATGTTTCCTTGAACGGCGCGTTCGAACTGGTCGAGGCGACATTGGTCGACGTCCCGGTGCACGCCCCACCGATCGTCGACGAATAGCCGACTGCGCAGGTCGTGGCCGAACCCGGGTTCGTTGCATCGGTATTCGGCACCACATAGAGCGGGCTGCCGTTCGTCGCGTAGTTTTGCGTAATCAACGGCAGGTAGGTGATGCTTCCATCGGACTCTATCCGCGTTGGGAACTGACCGCCCTGCAACACTGGCGATGTGATTCCGAACAGCGCACCCGCCTGAACGTAGATCGACGGCCGCAGACCCAGTTCGCGCGCGCCCGCACCCAGCGGAATCTCGAGCTCGAGCTTGCCGAGGTAATAGGCGCGACCGCCGAGCGCATCGTCGGCGAGGAGCTGCGTACGATCGGTGACGAGCGTCTGCTTGCCCGAAGCATCGGTCGTGAAGCTCTGCCGCTGGACGCGCGGGCCGACGCCGCGAATGTCGAAGCCGCGGAAATCGGGCTCGCCGAGATAGAAGCGATCGGTGATGCGGACATTGTCGATGCCGACGCCACGGCTCTTCTCGAGCGACTTGATATAGCCGCCCTCGACGTTGGCCGAAGCGATGAAGCCGCTGCCGATGTTGAAAAACTTCGAACCCTCGAACTTGGTACGAATGTACTTCACGTCACCGCCGAGCCCGGCAAAATCCTGGCTGAAGATGAAGCGATGCCCCGCGGTCGGCCGCAAGCGGCTGTTGAGGCTGTCGTAGATCAGCGAATAGCCGACCGACGACGTCCAGCGATTGCCGATTGCATCGCACAGATAACGCCCGGCCTGAAGCGGATCGCACCCGTCGTTGGACGAGTTGCCGCGAATGCCGTCGAAATTGCTGTCGGTATAATAGGTCGACTTGTCCAACCCGACCTGATCGTACGACAGGCCATAGCGGCCGGCGAGCTGCCAATATTCGGTCAGCGGCACGCCCGAGCGAATCTGGAAGCCGGTCGACACCTGCGTATAGGTCGTCTGGCGCTGGTTATTGAGCGTGTAGTTGAACGCGTTGTAATCGCGCCGGAAGATGTCGCCACCGATCGCGATGTTCTTGTTGAACAGATACGGTTCGGTGAACCCCAGCTCGACCGACTTCGAATAGGTCGAATAGTTGACGCTCGCGCGCAATTCCTGGCCCTTGCCGCGGAAGTTGCGCTGGCGGATCGAAGCCTGGATGATGAAGCGTTCGAGGCTCGAATAGCCCGCCGACAGCGACAGCTCGCCGGTCGACTTCTCCTCGAGGTTCGCGGTCAGCACGACGCGGTCGGGCGATGACCCTTGCGTCTGCTTGATCTCGAACTTGTCCTGGAAATAGCCGAGCGAGTTGATGCGGTCCTGCGAGCGCTTGACCTGGAAGCTGTTGAACGCATCGCCCTCCGACAAACGGATCTCGCGACGGACGACCTTGTCCTGCGTCTGCGTGTTGCCGTTGATGTCGATCCGCTCGACATAGGTACGCTTGGCTTCGGCGATGTGGAAATTGAGCCCCATCGTCAGCGTGTCTTTGTCACGCGCGTAATCGGGGTTCACTTCGGTGAACGCGTAGCCGAACAGGCCGGCCGCTTCGCTCAGCGAATCGATCGCGGTTTCGACCTTTTTGGCGTCGTACCAATCGCCCTTGTTGATGCCGAGGTTGGCGGCGAGCTTCTTGTTGTCGAAGTCGCGGATGTCGCTGTCGACGGTGATGTCGCCGAACTTGTAGCGCTTACCCTCCTCCACCACGTAGGTGATGATGAAGTCCTTCTTGTCGGGCGTCAGCTCGGCGACCGCCGAGGTCACCTTGAAGTCGGCATAGCCCTCGGTCAGGTAGAACTGGCGCAGCTTCTGCTGGTCGTATGCCAGGCGATCCTGATCATAGCTCGTGTTCGAGCTCAGCAGCGTGGTCAGACGCGCTTGCTTGGTCGCCATCTGCTCGCGCAGCTTGCTGTCCGAATAGACCTCGTTGCCGAGGATGTTGATCTGGCGGACCTTCGACTTCGGGCCTTCCGAAACCTCGAAGATCACGTCGACGCGGTTCTGGTCGAGGCTGACCATCTTCGGCTCGACGACCGCAGCGAAGCGGCCCTGGCGACGATACAGTTCGACGATCCGTGCGACGTCCTGCCGGACCGCGGTGCGCGTGAAGATCTGGCGGGGGGCGAGTTTCACCTCCTTCTTGATCTTGTCTTCCTTGAGCCGCTTGTTGCCCTCGAAGATGACGCGGTTGATCACCGGGTTCTCGCGAACGCGCAGCACCAGCTCACCGGTATCGGCGCCGGCGATGATCACGTCGGCGAACAGTTCGCTCGCGTAGAGATCCTTGATCGCCTGATCGAGCGTCTCGTTGGTGAACGCCTGCCCCGTCCGCAGCTTGGTATAGGACAGCACCGTCTCTGGCTCGAGCCGCTGCGCGCCTTCGACGCGGATCGACTTGATCGTACGCGACACGACCGGCGCGGCGGCAGCCACGACCGGAGGTGTGGCCTGCGCGGGAGCTGCGGCGGGCTGGCCCGTCGTCTGCGCCGACGCCGCGAGCGGAACGCCCGTCAGCATCGTGCCGGCGAGCAACACGGCGGTGGCCCGTGCGCCGAAATTGGAAACCTTGATCGCTGTCACATCCCACCCCAAATCGGAGAAAATTCCGCGTGGCCGATAAATCGTCGGCCCGCCCTGCCTTACAAGCGTCAACCGATCAAGCCGGTCAGCGACTTCCAGAGGCCAAATGCGCCGAGATCGTTGATCGTTACCATGATCATCAGCGCGAGAATCGCCGCCAGCCCGCCGCGAAACGCCCATTCCTGGATTGCCGGCGTCACGGGCCTGCGCCGGATCGCCTCGATCGCGTAAAAGAACAGGTGCCCGCCATCGAGCAGAGGGACTGGCAATAAATTGATGAATCCGAGATTAATGGAAACCCCGGCGATCAGGAAGATCAGGTCGGGCCAGCCGAGCGCGAGCTGTTCGCCCGACACCTTTGCAATGCGCAGCGGCCCGCCAAGTTCGTCGACCGAGCGCCGCCCGGTGATGATCTGGCCCAGGCCGTCGAGCGTCGTGCGCAGGATCTTGCCCGTCATTGCGACGCCGAACGCGGGCGCCTCGAGCAAGCTGACGGGGCGAGCGACGGGTGCGGTCGGGCCGACCCCGAGCAAGCCCTTCTTGAATTCGTTGCCGAAGCGATCGCGCTCGGTCGCGGTTCCGAGCACGGCTTCGCGCTCGACGGTTGCTCCGCCGCGGACGTAACTGACCATCACACGCTCGCCGGGGCGTAGCATGGCGAATTGCGCGACATCGTTGAAGGTCGCGATCGGGCGTCCGCCAAGCGCAGTGATGCGATCACCCGGCTGCATGCCGATCGTCGACGCGGCGCTGCCGGGGCTGACCAGACCGACGACGGACGGCGTCCGGTCGACCCCGAAGGTCATGGCAAATCCCGAAAGGATGATGATCGCGACGATGAAATTGGTGATCGGCCCGGCCGCGACGACGATCGCGCGCTGCCATACAGGCCGCGCCTGCAACGTCCGCGCGCGCTCTTCGGGCGGCAGTTCGAGCCATGCCGGATCGGGGGCACTGGCGGCGTTGAGATCGCCCGCGAACTTCACATAGCCGCCAAGCGGCAGCGCGCTGAACTTCCACCGCGTTCCGCGGCGGTCGGTCCAGCCGAACAGCTCGTGGCCAAAGCCGATCGAAAATGCGTCGATCTTCACGCCGAACAGCCGCCCGGCGAGATAGTGTCCAAGTTCGTGCAGAAAAACGAGCGGCCCGATGACGAGCGCAAAAGCGAGGACGGTAAGCAACAGGCCTGGGGATTGGCTCAAACCGAGATATCCTTCACGTTCGCCCCTCTCGCCGCCCCGCTGCGCGATCCGACATGCCGGCGCGCCATCCTGCGCGCTTCGGCATCGACCACGAGCACGTCTTCCAACGTCGCCGGTGCGGCCGGATCATAGCCCTCGAGCGTATCGGCGACGATTGCGGCAATTTCGAGGAAGCCGATCTCGCGGGCGAGAAAAGCCGCGACCGCGATCTCGTTGGCCGCATTGAGGATCGCCGGGCGCGCGCCGCCCGCGTTGAGCGCATCGCGCGTCAGCTGCAACGCCGGGAAGCGCACCGGATCTGGCGCGGTGAAATCGAGCCGGCCGATCGCGACGAGATCGAGCGGTGCCATCGGCGTGGCCATCCGGTCGGGCCAGGCGAGGCACGAGGCGATCGGCACGCGCATGTCGGGCGGGCCCATCTGCGCGAGCACCGAGCCGTCGACATAATCGACCAGCGAATGGATCACCGATTGCGGATGGATCACGATCTCGATCGCGTCGTTCGGCACGGGGAACAGCCGCGCCGCCTCGATCAGCTCGAGCCCCTTGTTGAACAAGGTGGCCGAATCGACCGAGATCTTCGCGCCCATCGACCAGTTCGGATGCGCGACCGCCTGTTCGGGCGTGACGCTGCGCATCTGCTCGGTCGACCATTCGCGAAACGGTCCACCGCTGCATGTCAGGATGATCCGCCGGACGCGCTCGGGACGCGCCGCGTCGAAGCATTGGAAGATCGCATTGTGCTCGGAATCGGCAGGAAGCAGCGTCGCGCCCGATTTGGCTGCGGCGGCTAGAACGACCTCGCCCGCCGAAACCAGCGGTTCCTTGTTGGCCAGAATCACCGTCTTGCCGCCAGCAATCGCCGCCATCACCGGCTCGAGCCCGGTGCAGCCGACGATCGCGCCCATCGTGATGTCGGCACCCATGCTCGCCGCCTCGAGCACCGCGGCACGCCCGCCGCCGCACCCGATATTGGTCCCGGCAAGCGCCGCGCGCAGTTCGGGCAGGCAGCTTTCGTCGGCGACCACCGCGAACTTGGCATTGGTGCGGATCGCCGCGGCGGCAAGCCGCGCGACGTCGCAATTCGCGGTCAGCGCAACGACCGCGAACCGGTCGGGCTCGCGCTCGATCAGATCGAGCGTCGACGTACCGATCGAACCGGTCGCGCCGAGAATTGTAATCGTCTTCACCACCAATAGACTTTCGGTAACAGGATCAGCAGCGCCGCGACGGGGGCGACGGGCACCAGACCGTCGAGGCGATCGAGCACGCCGCCATGTCCGGGAAGCAGCGTACCGCTATCCTTGACGCCCGCCTGGCGCTTGAGCCAGCTTTCATAAAGATCGCCCGCCTGTGCAAGCACGGCGAGCAAGGGCGTCGCCAGCGTCAGGCGAAGCGGCAGGCCATAGTGCAGATGCATCGCCGCGGCGAACAGGCTCGCCGCAGCAACGCCGCCGGCAAGGCCGGCCCAGGTCTTGTTCGGGCTGATCGCCGGGGCGAGCTTGGGCCCGCCGATCGCGCGTCCCGCAGCATAGGCGCCGATGTCGCACGCCCAGACCAGCGCCAGCGCCCACAGCGTGAGCACCACGCCCTCACGCTGATGCCGGATCAGCAGCAGCGCCATGATCGGCAGCCCGACGTACAGCACGCCACGCGCGAGGCCGGGGAGCCGCGTCACGATCACGACGAAGAACGCCGCGCCGATCAACAAGCCAAGCGACAGGAACCCCGCCCCTGCCCCGACCACCGGCATCATGATCGCCAGCGGCACCGACAGCGCATATTGCGCGAGCCGCTTGGTGTGCGGCGGCGCATGTTGCAGATCGGACCACTCGGCCATCATGAACAAGCCGAGCACGACGCACACCAGCCAGAACGCGATGCTGCCGAACACGATCGCGCCGAGCGCAACCGCAATCAGCGCCAATCCGACAACGATCCGGAGTGTAAGATTCGACGGGCCGGCCGCCTTGGGGACAGCCGTCACAGGCCGCCGAACCGCCGTTGCCGCTGTCCGAAGGTCGCGATCGCGCCAGCCAGCGTCTCGGCATCGAATTCGGGCCAGAGCGTGTCGACGAACAGCAATTCGGCATAGGCCGCCTGCCACAGCAGGAAATTCGACAGCCGGACTTCGCCGGACGTACGGATCAACAGATCGAGCGGCGGCAAGTCGCGCGTGTCGAGTTCATCCTCGAACATCGCAGCGTCGATCGTCGCGGGGTCGAGCGTACCTGCCTGAGCACGCTCCGCCATGCGCCGGGCGACTTCGACGATCTCTGCCTGCGCGCCGTAATTGAGCGCCATCACGAGGATCGGCCCGGTATTGACCGACGTGCGCGCGATCGCGGTGTCGATCAGCTCGACGAGATCGGGCGTGAAGCGGCGATAGTCGCCGATGATGCGAAGCCGCACATTGTCGCGCACCATCTCGTCGAGATCGCTGCGGATGAAGACGCGCAGCAGACCCATCAGGTCGCTGACTTCCTCTTCCGGCCGCCGCCAATTCTCGCTCGAGAAGGCGTAGAGCGTCAGCGCCTCGATCCCCATCGCCCGCGCCGCGCGCGCGACGCGGCGGACCGCCTCGACACCCTGGCGGTGCCCGGCGATCCGCGGCAGATGCCGCTTCTTGGCCCAGCGACCATTGCCGTCCATGATGATCGCGACGTGGCGCGGGAGCACCCCGGCCACGGTCGCAGGATCGGCAGCCCGGGCGGCGAACGGCCTCACTTGCCCAGGATTTCCTTTTCCTTGGCCAATGCCGCGGCATCGATGTCGGCAATCGTCTTGTCGGTCAGCTTCTGGACTTCGGTCTCGAGCTTCTTGCGATCGTCCTCGCCGAACAGGCCCTTCTTCTCGTCGACCTTGAGCGAGTCCATGCCGTCGCGACGCACGTTGCGCGCGGCGATGCGCGCGTCCTCGGCATATTTGCCGGCAAGCTTGGCGAGCTCCTTGCGGCGCTCCTCGGTCAGATCGGGGATCGGCAGGCGCAGCGTGGTGCCGTCGACGATCGGGTTGAGGCCGAGCCCGGCCGAACGGATCGCCTTGTCGCACGGGCCGACATTCATCTTGTCCCACACCTGGACCGAGATCATCCGCGGCTCGGGCACCGAGACGGTCGCGACCTGGTTGAGCGGCATCTGCGCGCCGTACACTTCGACCGTCACCGGATCGAGCAACGAGGTCGAGGCGCGACCGGTGCGCAGCCCGCTGAGATCGCCCTTGAGCGATTCGACGCTGCCGGCCATGCGGCGTTCGAGATCAGCCTTGTCATACGCGGCCATGGATCAGTCTCCCTTGATATGCTGAACGGTCGTCGAGACGCCTTCGCCGCGCAGTACCGCGGCAAGGTTGCCCGACTGACGGATGTTGAAGACGACGATCGGAATATTGTTGTCACGGCACAAGGCGATCGCGCTGGCGTCCATCACCTTGAGGTCCTGAGCGAGCACGGTGCCGTAGCTGACGGTGTCGTAGCGCTTTGCGGTCGGCACAACCTTAGGGTCGGCATCATAGACGCCGTCGACCGAAGTGCCCTTGAAGAGCGCGTCGCACTTCATTTCCGCTGCACGCAGCGCTGCGCCGCTATCGGTCGTGAAGAACGGGCTGCCGACGCCGGCCGCGAAGATCACGATGCGCCCCTTTTCGAGGTGACGCTCGGCGCGGCGGCGGATGAACGGCTCGCACACCGAGGCCATCGGGATGGCGGACTGGACGCGCGTCTCGACGCCGATCTGCTCGAGCGCGTTCTGGACGGCGAGCGCGTTCATCACGGTCGCAAGCATGCCCATGTAGTCGCCGGTCGCGCGGTCCATGCCGCGCGCCGCGCCTGAGATGCCGCGGAAGATGTTGCCACCGCCGACGACGACGCAGAGCTCATAGCCCTGGTGCTTAACGTCGGCGATTTCGGCCGCGACACGTGCGATGACGTCGGGATCGATCGACAGGCCGCCCGAGCCCATCAGGACTTCGCCCGATAATTTCAACAAGATGCGTTTGTGGGCGATTGTCACGAGAATCCAGACTGCAATGGGCTTGGTCCGCCAGCGGGCGGTGCGGCGCGGACCTTATCGGCGACGCCGGATGATTGGAAGCGCGGAAACCGTGCAGAGTGCTCGGGTCGGCGCGGATGTGGGCGTGCTTCCGCTTCCGTCACCCTCGCGAAAGCGAGCGTCCCGCTTCTTCTTCTTCTACTCGGCCCGGGCCAGGCAGCGGGATCCCGGCTTTCGCGGGGAGGACGGGTTCCCGACGTAACAAGGGCCGCACCATCCGGCGCGGCCCCTGCCCTTTGTCGCGTCACCCGAAGGCGAAACCGAATCGCTTAAGCGGCCGGCTGC
Source organism: Sphingomonas sp. UYEF23 (assembly GCF_040546165.1). Lineage (NCBI taxonomy): Bacteria > Pseudomonadati > Pseudomonadota > Alphaproteobacteria > Sphingomonadales > Sphingomonadaceae > Sphingomonas > Sphingomonas sp. UYEF23. Next base: position 318,859 of record NZ_JBEPNG010000001.1, read on the forward strand.
TGCGGAACGCCCGAAGCGGCAGCGACTTCGGCTGCGAAGTCGCTCGACTCCTTCTCGATGCCTTCGCCGAGCTGGAAGCGGACATAGTCCTTGAGCTCGATGGGCTTGCCGGCGGCCTTGGCAGCGTTGGCGACGACGTCCGAGATCTTGGTCTTGCCGTCCATCACCAGCAGCTGGCTGACGAGCGCGTTTTCCTTGCAGTACTTCGCGATCGCACCGTCGACCATCTTCGCGACGATCTCGGCGGGCTTGCCGCTCTCCGAAGCCTTTTCGGTTGCAATCGCGCGCTCGCGGGCGACGATCTCGGGGTCGAGGCCGTCCTCGTTGAGCGCGAGCGGGAAGGCCGCCGCGATGTGCATCGCGATCTGCTTGCCGAGCGGGAGGAGCACGTCCTCGCCAGCTTCGCTCTCGAGCGCGACGAGCACGCCGATCTTGCCGAGGCCAGGCGCTGCTGCGTTGTGGATGTACGGCACGACCGCGCCCGAGGTCACTTCGAGGCGCTTGGCGCGACGCAGGTTCTGGTTCTCGCCGATCGTCGCGATGTTGCTGGTCAGCGCCTCTTCGACGGTCTTCTCGCCGATCGACGCCTGCTTGATCATCTCGATATCGTCGCCGAGCGCGAGCGCGACTGCGGTGACGTCACGGACGAAGGTCTGGAACTGGTCGTTCTTTGCAACGAAATCGGTCTCGGAATTGACTTCGACGGCCGCACCCGTGGTGCCGTTTACTTCAACGCCGATCAGACCCTCGGCCGCGGTGCGGCTCGACTTCTTGGCGGCAGCAGCGAGGCCCTTGGCGCGCAGCCAATCCATCGCCGCCGTCATGTCGCCAGCTGCTTCGGTCAGCGCCTTCTTGCAGTCCATCATGCCCGCGCCGCTCTTTTCGCGCAGGTCCTTAACCGCTGCTGCAGTGATCTCGGCCATGTGAAAATCCTCTTGTCTGTAGATACGAATATAGGCGGAGCGGGGCGAAAAGCCCTACCCCGCCCATAGGTCAGTTCGGTGACGCTTACGCGTCGATCTGGCGCTCGGCCTCGGCGACCATTTCGGCCTGCAGAGCTGCGTCCGATGCCGGCGTGATCTCGGCGGCAGGAGCCTCCGGTGCCACGGTCAGCGCTTCCTCGGCGGGCGGCGCTTCCATCGAACCGATGTCCTGACGGCGCGACATCTGCTCGTTGCCACCGCGCGTCGCGGCGATCGCGATCGCTTCGCAATACAGGCGGATCGCACGGCTGGCGTCATCGTTCGCCGGAACCGGGAACGCGATGCCGTCGGGCGAGACGTTCGAATCGAGGATCGCGACGACGGGGATGCCGAGCGTGTTGGCTTCCTTGATCGCCAGCTCTTCCTTGTTCGCGTCGATCACGAACATCACGTCGGGGATGCCGCCCATGTCGCGGATACCGCCGAGGCTGAGCTCGAGCTTGTCGCGCTCGCGCGTCAGCTGGAGGACTTCCTTCTTGGTCAGGCCGTGCGTGTCGCCGGAGAGCTGCTCTTCGAGCGTCTTGAGGCGCTTGATCGAACCCGAGATGGTCTTCCAGTTGGTGAGCATGCCGCCCAGCCAGCGATGGTTGACGAAATGCTGGCCCGAACGGCGAGCGGCGTCAGCGACGGGCTCCTGCGCCTGGCGCTTCGTGCCGACGAACAGAACCTTGCCGCCAGCGGCGGTCGACGCCGAGACGAACTCGAGCGCGCGCGCGAAGAGCGGAACGGTCTGCGAGAGATCGAGGATGTGGACGCCGTTGCGGTCGCCAAAGATGTAAGGCTTCATCTTCGGGTTCCAGCGATGCGTCTGGTGGCCGAAGTGTGCGCCCGTTTCGAGCAATTGCTGCATGGAGACGACTGGTGCCGCCATAAGATAGGTCCTTTCCGGTTGTGCCTCTGGGAAGCGAGTCATCCGTGGATCCAGGGTGAAACCCCGGACGGACACCGGCAATATGTGCTTCCCATGCGGTGTGAAGGCGGCCCCGTTAGCCGAGCTTGCCCCAACAATCAACCCGGAACACGACTTGACACGCAGAACGGAAACGGAACATACCATGTTCGAGAGCGGAACGGGGAACCCGAACGCCTTAAGGATGTTGCGACTTTATGACGCTTCACCGTGATAGACGGAGATAAACGATGGCTGTTATCGGTTTCCTGGTTTTTGCAAGCGCGCTGGCAGCGAGCGTTGCGGTGTTTTGTTTGACGCTTGTGCCGGCCTTGCCGCGGATCGTTGCGTTGCTCCGCGACGGTGTAGATCCGATGGCGACGCGACCTCCGGTTTGGATCGTTAGCGAGCCTCGGCTTCGGGCGCGGATGCGGACGGTGTCGGCGGTAGCCCGGCCGAAGCTGCGCGCTGCCGCTTGACCTTTGCATAGGCGGCGATGCTGAACGGCACCGTCGCCAGATAGGCGGCACACAGGAACGTGAGTGTGTGCCATGGCGCGGAAATCAGCGCCGCGCCGAGCAACACGACAACTGCGATCGCCTCGAAGCGGATATTGGTGCGTAGTTTGAGCGACGACCAGCTGAAGGTCGCGACGCTCGACACCATCAGGATCGCCATCAACGCGACCCACGGCCCGACGATGAACGGCGAGCGCCACAGATCGAGGCCGGTCCAGAACCACAGATAGAGTGGCAACATCGCGAGCCCTGCGCCGACCGGCGCCGGTGAACCGGTGAGGAAACCAGCCGATTTGTGCGGCTGTTCGGCGACATCGATGCCAGCGTTGAAGCGTGCCAACCGCAGGGCACAAAACACCGCGAACACCAACGCGACGAGCCACCCGAAGCGCGGTACTTCCTTGAGCGACCATAAATAGAGAATCAGCGCGGGCGAGACGCCGAATGAAATCGCGTCGGACAGCGAATCGAGTTCAGCGCCGAACCGGCTCTCGCCGCGAACCATCCGCGCGATCCGGCCGTCGATCCCGTCAAGCACACTGGCGATCATTACCATCAGCACAGCGGTTTCCCACTGCTCGGCGATTGCGAAGCGAATCCCGGTAAGCCCGGAACACAAGGCCAAGGCGGTGACCGCGTTGGGCGCGACGGCCCGCAATGGCAGGCCGCGCGCAGCGGTGCGGCGCAGGGGCGTGGTCATGCGGCGATGCCCGGCAGGCCGGCGGACATTATCCGCGAAATGCTGACGCGTTCAGCCGCGCACGAACGCACATTCGGCGATGTAGCAGGCAACGCTTCGACACGCTCGACGCGAATGGCAGGCGAAGACCACCGCACAGGTGACGCTGAAACACGCTCGATCACTGCGCGATCCCGCTTGCGACGGTGCCGCCGATGCGCCCGAGAATCGTCTCGCCAGCCACGCTGCGCTGGCCGAGGACGACCTGGCACGCACAATCATCGGGCAGGAACACATCGAGCCGGCTGCCGAAGCGAATGAGACCGATCCGCTGCCCCGCCGCGATCATGTCGCCTGGCTTGACGAACGGAACGATCCGCCGCGCGAGCAGCCCGGCGATCTGGGTGAAGCCGATGCGCCGGCCGTCGCGACCCTCGACGACGATATGCTGGCGCTCATTGTCCTCGCTTGCCTTATCGAGCTCGGCGTTGACGAACTTGCCTGAGATATACACCACCTGCTTGACCGTGCCGGCGATCGGGGTGCGGTTGATGTGCACGTCGAACACCGACATGAACACCGAAACGCGGATCAGCGGCGCGTCGCCGAGGCCATTCGGCCCGGCGAGCTCGCGCGGAACGGGCACGCGTTCGATCATCGAGACCAAGCCGTCGGCAGGCGAAATGATCAGACCCTCGCCCGACGGCGTGACACGCACCGGATCACGGAAGAACAAGGCGACCCACAATGCGAGCCCGAGCAGCGGCCACGTCAGGATGGGTACGAACACCCACGCGAGGAAGGCGATCAGCAGCGCGATCGCGACATATTTGCGCCCCTCGGGGTGCAGATCGGGAACGCGCCATTTCACGGCTTCGGCGGACGGGTTCAGCTTGTCGGATGGTATCATGCCGGAAACTGTAGCTCACCCCCCTCGCTGCGACAATCGCGAACCCAAAGCGCTCCGCCCTGGACCGGGTGCGGGTTGATCACCGCGCGCCATGCTCCTAGACGCTCCCCAAACCTCCCTTCAGGAAAGAGCGGAAATGGCGAAGATCAAGGTAAAGACGCCCGTCGTGGAAATCGATGGCGACGAGATGACGCGGATCATCTGGCAGTGGATCCGCGAGCGCCTGATCCTCCCCTATCTCGACATCGATCTCGAATATTACGATCTCGGCATGATGAGCCGCGACAACACCGACGACAAGATCACCGTCGACAGCGCCAAGGCGATCCAAAAGTACGGCGTCGGCGTTAAGTGCGCGACGATCACCCCTGACGAGCAGCGCGTCGAGGAATTCGGCCTCAAGAAGATGTGGAAGTCGCCCAACGGCACGATCCGCAACATCCTCGGCGGCACGATCTTCCGCGAGCCGATCGTGATCAAGAATGTCCCGCGCCTGATCCCGGGCTGGACGCACCCGATCGTCGTCGGTCGTCACGCATTCGGCGATCAGTATCGCGCGACCGATTTCCTCGTGCCCGGCCCCGGCAAGCTGCGGCTCGTGTTCGAAGGCGATGACGGCAAGGTCATCGACCGCGAAGTGTTCCAGTTCCCGTCGTCGGGCGTGGCGCAGGCGATGTACAACCTCGACGACTCGATCCGCGATTTCGCACGCGCCTCGATGCATTACGGCCTCAACCTGAAGTGGCCGGTCTACCTGTCGACCAAGAACACGATCCTCAAATATTACGACGGCCGCTTCAAGGACCTGTTCGCCGAGGTCTTCGAGACCGAGTTCAAGGACAAGTTCAAGGATGCGGGCATCTCCTACGAGCATCGCCTGATCGACGACATGGTTGCATCCGCCCTCAAGTGGCACGGCGAGTTCGTCTGGGCGTGCAAGAACTATGACGGCGACGTCCAGTCGGACCAGGTCGCTCAAGGGTTCGGCTCGCTCGGCCTGATGACCTCGGTGCTGCTCACGCCCGACGGCAAGACGGTCGAGGCGGAAGCCGCACACGGCACCGTCACGCGCCACTTCCGCCAGCACGAGCAGGGCAAGGCGACCTCGACGAACCCGATCGCGTCGATCTTCGCCTGGACCGGCGGCCTCAAGTATCGTGGCAAGTTCGACGGTACGCCCGAGGTGACCAAGTTCGCCGAGACGCTCGAGCAGGTCTGCATCCAGACGGTCGAGGACGGTCACATGACCAAGGATCTCGCGCTGCTGATCGGCCCGGAGCAGCCGTGGATGACGACCGAGCAGTTCTTCGAACAGGTCCGCGTCAACCTCGAAGCCAAGATGGGCGAGATCACCGGCTGATACCGGCGTTTCAGGAGATGAGGAGCCCCGGGGTTGCGAGCGTCCTGCTTGCACCTCCGGGCTCCTTGCTCCGCACGGTCGTCGGGTATCGGGCGGCGCGACAACGACGATCGCGCAGTTAATCGCGCTGCCTTCGGAGCACAATCGGCCGACCTCAGCGGCCCGCAACCAACAACCGGATGATGATACCGGCCGGTTCGGCGCCGATAATCAGCACATCTGTGTCAGGCATAAGCTGACAAAGCGGCCGCAAGCTGGTCTAACGGCTGCATGGCATCTCCCCTTCTCTCTTCCGGCTTCAGCGACGCGCTCGTTATCCTCGGCGCCGCGGGGTTGGTCATTCCGGCATTTGCCCGCGCGAAGATCAGTCCGGTCATCGGCTTCATCCTCGTCGGCCTGCTCGTCGGGCCATTCGGGCTCGGTGCGCTCGTCAAGAGCTACCCCTGGTTGTACCACATCACGATCTCCGACCCGCACGCGATCGAACCCTTCGCCGAGTTCGGCATCGTGTTGCTGCTGTTCTCGATCGGGCTCGAGCTGTCGTTCAAGCGCTTGTGGTCGATGCGCCAATTGGTCTTCAGTACCGGCGCCGCGCAGCTGATCGCGTCGGGCATTATCCTCGGAACCGGCCTGCACCTGCTGATGGGGCTGGCCTGGACGGGATCGATGGCGCTCGGGATCGCGCTTGCCCTCTCGTCGACTGCGCTGGTGTTGCCGATCGCGGGGACCGCGAGCCCGGTCGGGCGCACCGCGTTCGCGATGCTGCTGTTCGAGGATCTCGCGCTCGTCCCGATCATCTTCGTGCTCGGTGCGCTCGGGCCGATGGCGGCGGCGGCGGGCTGGGCCGGATTCGTCAAGGTCGGCGGCCTCGCGGTGTTGACGGTCGCGATCCTGTTCGTGGGCGGGCGCTTGCTGCTGCCGCGGCTGTTCGCGCAAGCCGCACGCACCAAGAGCCCCGAACTGTTCCTCGCCGCCTCGCTGCTCGTCGTGATCGCCGCGAGCTTGGCGACCACCGCCGCGGGTCTTTCGCCGATCGTCGGCGCGCTGCTCGCTGGCTTGCTGATTGCCGAGACCGACTATCATAGCGAAGTCGAGGTGATGACCGCGCCGTTCAAGGGGCTCGCGCTCGGTGTGTTCCTCATCACCGTCGGAATGAGCGTCGATATCGGCGCGATCCTCGCGGATTGGAGCAGCTATCTGCTCGGCATCGCGGCGGTCGTGGCGATCAAGGCGGTGGTGACCTTCGCGCTGCTGCGCCTTTCCGGTCTGGGTGGCGGGGTTGCCGCGGAAACCGGCGTGCTGATGGGCAGCCCGTCCGAGACCACGCTGATCGTGCTCGGCGCAGCGGGACAGGCGCAATTGCTGGCGCCTGGACTTACCAGCTTCTGGCAGACGGTGACCGCGATTGGCCTCACCATCACGCCGCTGCTGGCGATGCTCGGCAAGCGCGCGGCGAAGCGGATCGAGCTCCGCGGCGACACCTTGCCCGAGGCGGAGATTTCGCCCGAGGGGCCGGGCACGGTCGTAATCGGCTTTGGTCGCGTCGGTCGGATGGTGTGCGACATGCTCGCGGTGCACGGCCAGCCCTATGTCGCGGTCGAGGCGGACATCGACGCAGTGACCGCAGCGCGCGCCGAGGGATATCCGGTAATTTTCGGCGACGTGGTCCGTCCCGAGCTCGTCGACCGACTCAATCTGGGGCGCGCCAAGGCGCTGATCCTGACGATGAACGACCCGGTGCTGAGCGTGTCGATGACGCGGCGAGTGCGCGGCGGGGTGCCCGATCTGCCGATCATCGTGCGCGCGCGCGACACCGCGCATGCCGCGCAACTCTACAAGGCCGGGGCGAGCGATGCCGTGCCCGAGACGCTCGAAAGCTCGCTCCAACTTGCAGAGGCTGTGCTGACCGATCTCGGCGTCGCGGTCGGGCCCGTGATCGCCTCGATCCACGAAAAGCGCGACGAACTGCGCCAGGAGATCAAGGCGGCGGCCGAGATGGAAGTCCTGCCGCGGCTCAAGCGGGTGCGCGGCATCATCCGTACCGAGGGTAGCCCGGCCTGACGCCGACGTGCGGCCCCGCCGCGCGTTGATCCGAAACGCCGCTAATCGCGCCGCGATCGACTGAGGGCGGACCGCCATCGTTTGATGGCAATTGCAGCGGTTTGGGACCACATCCCGCCGGCTCGATCCACGGCAAACGCGCTCAACACGCGCGCGAGCGCATCCGAAACAGATGCAACCGGCTTTGACGCGGCCCGCCGCATGATGCGACCAAGAGCAGCGCCAACGCTCGCGCTGCCGAACCTCTCCCCGATCGACTCGATCCGACAGCCTCCGCTGCCGGCACCGGACACCCGCGTCGGGAGAGAATCGGCAGCCCGCCGTCCTGCGCCTGTGATCGCGTCGTCGCATCATCATCGCCCAGGGGGACATCATGACGTGTGGTTGCTGCATCATTCCAGAAGACATCCTGCTCCGCTTCGCATCCGATCCCGAACTGTCCGACGCGGCGCGCCAGGCGCTGCATCACACCGCCGAGATCAGCGGCCAGATCCGCGCGTTGCGCCAGCAGAACGCCGCGCTGACGCTGACCGCGCTCCGGCTGCCCCTGCCGCGCCCGCCGATCCCGTTTCCGCTGCCGCATGTGCTTCCCGCCGCGCACATCTTCGATTGCCATCACACGACGGCGCTGCCCGGGGTGCAGGTCGCCAATCCGGGGTCGTCGCCCGACGGTCCGATCAAGCGCGCCTATGTCGAATCGGAGAATGTCGCGAAATTCTATTGGGACAATTTCAAGCGCGATTCGATCGACGGCAATCACATGACGCTCGTCTCGTCGGTCCATTACGGCGTGAAATACAACAACGCCTTCTGGAACGGCGCGCAGATGACGTACGGCGATGGCGACGGCCAGATCTTCCTCGATTTCACGCTGGGTGACGACGTGATCGCGCACGAACTGACGCATGGCGTGACCCAGCACAGCCTCGGCCTTGCCTATTCGGGCGAGGCGGGCGGGCTTAACGAAAGCATGTCCGACGTCTTCGGATCGATGTTCCGCCAATGGGAGAAGAAGCAGGTAGTCACCAAGGCCGACTGGCTGATCGGCGCCGCCATCATGGGGCCGCTCTCCAAGCAGAAGGGCTTTACCTGTCTGCGCGACATGGCGGCCCCCAAGAGCCCGCACGCAATGGCGCCGCAGCCCGACCATTATTATCCCGGCATCGGCAACCTCGATCCGCATTATTCGAGCGGCCCGCCCAATCTCGCCTTCTACAAGGCGGCCCAGGCGATTGGCGGGCATTCGTGGGAAAAAGCCGGCAAGGTCTGGTACACGGCACTGACCACCGCGCCGCCGATGCCCAATATGACCATGTCCAAATTCGCCGCCCGCACCCGTAAACTCTCGACGAGCCTGTTCCCCAATGATCCTACGGTCCATAACGCTGTCGACGCTGCTTGGACTGCTGTCGGCCTGTAATCCCGGTCGGCCCGCGGCCCTCCCAACAAAGGCAATCGCAATGCGTGAGATTTCGATCGAAGGCTTTGGCGGATTCGTTGGTGCGGGAGGGCCGGCGAGCCACGTCCATCAGCGCGGCCGGCTGGATTGGTCGGCTTTGTCGGCGGCCGATCAGGCGGCGCTCGACCGGCTGTTTGCCGCGCAAGCGCGGGTCGAAGCCAACCTGTTCTATCGTCTGACGCGGGTCGGCGCAGGCGGGACCGAGACGGTCGATGCCCTGCCCGACCAGATCCCGCCCGCGCTCTTGGCGAGCGTTCAGACGACGCTCGACTGAAGGCGCGACGACGCTGGAGGTGGGGCGGGACGGCTCGCGTTACGCCGCCAGCGCCGCCTTGACCGCGTCGACCGCCTCGCCACCCTTGGCGCCATCGGGGCCGCCGCCCTGCGCCATGTCGGGGCGACCGCCGCCGCCCTGACCGCCGAGCGTGGCGACGGCGATCTTGAGCAGATCGACCGCACTGCGCGTCGCCACCAGATCGGCGGTGACGCCGACCGCGACCGAAGCGCGACCGTCATTGACCGCGACGATCATCGCGACGCCCGAGCCGAGGCGTTGCTTCATGTCGTCGACCGTGCCGCGCAAGCCCTTGGGATCGAGCCCCTCGACCACTTGCCCGAGAAACGCGACGTCGCCGATCATCTCGGGACCAGCGGGCGCCGCCCCTGCCCCACCGCCGAGCGCGAGCGCCTTCTTGGCCTCGGCGAGTTCGCGCTCGAGGCGACGGCGATCCTCGACCAGGGCGGCGACGCGCGCCGGCACTTCATCGGGCGACGATTTGAGCGCGGTCGCGGCTTCGCGGAGCTTCTCGTCGCGGCCGGTAAAATAGGCGCGGGCCGCTTCGCCGGTAAGCGCCTCGACGCGGCGGATACCCGACGACACCGCGCCTTCACCGACCACCGCGAACAGGCCGATGTCGCCGAGCGCGCGGACGTGCGTGCCGCCGCACAGCTCGAGCGAATAGGTCTTGTCGACCCCGTCTTCCTTGGCGGTCCCCATCGAGACGACGCGGACCTCGTCGCCGTATTTTTCGCCGAACAGCGCCATCGCGCCTTCCTCGATCGCTTCGTCGGGCGTCATCAGCCGCGTCGCGACGGGCGAGTTGCCGCGGATGTGGTGGTTCACATCGGCCTCGACCAAAGCGAGCGCCGCCGGATCGATCGCGCTTGGCTGCGAGAAATCGAAGCGCAGGCGTTCGGGCGCAACCAGGCTCCCTTTCTGCGCGACATGCAGGCCGAGCCGCTGGCGGAGTGCTTCATGCAGCAGATGCGTCGCGCTGTGGTTGGCGCGGATGCGGTCGCGGCGCGCGCGGTCGATCGTCAGGTGGAGCGCATCACCGACCGCGATCTCGCCCTCGGTGATCGTGGTGGCGTGCGCGAACAGGCGACCGAGATACTTCCGCGTGTCCTCGACCTGGCCGAGCACGCCCGGCGCGGTGAGCGTGCCGGTGTCGCCGACCTGCCCGCCGCTCTCGGCATAGAACGGCGTCTGATTGAACAGGATCTCGACACTCTCTCCCGCAACGGCGCGCTCGACGCGCGCGCCGTCCTTGACGATCGCGACGACTTGGCCCTCGCCTTCCTCGGCGGTGTAGCCAATGAATTCGGTGCTGCCGGTCGCCTCGGCGATGTCGAACCACACGTCATCGGAAGCGCGCTGGCCCGAGCCCTTCCAGGCGGCGCGCGCGGCGCGCTTCTGCTCGGCCATCGCGGTGTCGAAGCCCGCGCGGTCGATGCCGAAGCCTTGAGCGCGCAAGGCGTCCTCGGTCAGATCGTAGGGGAAGCCGAACGTGTCGTAGAGCTTGAACGCGGTCTCGCCGGGCAGCGTCGCGCCTGGCTCCATGCTCGCAGTCGCTTCGTCGAGCAGCCGCAGGCCGTTGACCAGCGTGCGGCGGAACTGCGTTTCCTCCTGCAGCAGCGTCGATTCGATCGACGCCTGTGCGCGGACGAGTTCCGGGTATGCCGCGCCCATTTCCGCGACGAGCGCAGGCACGAGCCGGTGCATCAACGGCTCCTTCGCGCCGAGCAAATGCGCGTGGCGCATCGCGCGCCGCATGATCCGGCGCAGCACGTAGCCGCGGCCCTCGTTCGACGGCAGCACGCCGTCGGCGACGAGGAAGCCCGACGAGCGCAGATGATCCGCGATCACGCGGTGGCTCGCCTGCGTGCTCGGCGTCAACGCCGCGCCCGACTGCGCGACCGAGGCGGCGATCAGCGCCTTGAAGGTATCGGTGTCATAATTGTCGTGGACGCCCTGCAGCACCGCCGCGACGCGCTCGAGCCCCATGCCGGTGTCGATCGACGGCTTGGGCAGCGCGGTGCGCGTGCCGTCGGCCGATTGCTCGAACTGCATGAAGACGAGGTTCCAGATCTCGACGAAGCGATCGCCATCCTCGTCGGGGCTGCCGGGAGGGCCGCCGGGGATGTGATCGCCGTGATCGAAGAAGATCTCCGAGCAGGGGCCGCATGGGCCCGTGTCGCCCATCGACCAGAAATTGTCGTTGGTCGCGATGCGGATGATGCGCTCTTCGGGGAGTCCGGCGATGCGGCGCCACAGGTCGAACGCCTCGTCGTCGGTATGATAGACGGTGACGGTCAGCCGGTTGGGGTCGATCCCCCATTCCTTGGTCAGCAAATTCCACGCGAGCGTGATCGCGCGCTCCTTGAAATAATCGCCGAACGAGAAATTGCCGAGCATCTCGAAGAAGGTGTGGTGCCGCGCAGTATAGCCGACATTGTCGAGGTCGTTATGCTTGCCGCCGGCGCGCACGCACTTCTGCGACGAAGTCGCGGTGACATACGGCCGCGATTCGAGCCCAGTGAAGACGTTCTTGAACGGCACCATCCCGGCATTTACGAACATCAGCGTCGGGTCGTTCTGCGGGACGAGCGGCGCCGAGGCGACCTTGGCGTGGCCGTTGGCCGCGAAATAGTCGAGGAAGCTGCGCCGGATGTCGTTGGTGGAAACCGGGATCGAGAGCGAAGGCTGGGTCATGCGCCGTGGCTTAGGCGAGCGCGCGCTGTATCTCAAGCCGGGCTCGGTTGGTCGCGTTCGCTATGGTTGCCACAAGACCGGCATTGTCTCGCGTCTCGGGTGTGCGTGGAGCTCGTCACAGCCTTCGGTCATGCCGCTTGCGCTGAACCGAGACCCAAAGCCTCGAGAATCATCGCGCCGTCGCTCGTATCGAATGGCACGAGGTTGACGATCGCATAGGTCAAGGAAATGCCGATCAGGCTCGCCACGATTTCGGGAGCGTATCCGGGCGCGCGATACGCCAGCGCAATAAGAAGCCCACAGCTGGCGAAATTGGCCAAGGGACCGGCAAGCGATAGCAACACGCGGCCCCACCGCGAGATATCCGGCGCGCGTGCGAAAACGACCGCGCCCCCCAGATCCTGCCCCAACACCTGTCGCGTGAGGTGGAACGACCAGGGACGCAGCCGGATCTCGAGCGGGACGACGTGGAATCTCAAGATCGTCATTCCCAGTAATTTGCCGACGACGGCATGGCCTAGTTCGTGAACCAAGATCGCCAACCAGCTCAGACCCCAGAACACGACCCATTGCAGTACCCCCTGCGCCGACCCGGGAAGCAGCGCGGTCAGAGGCGCGAACGCGATCAAGCCGCCTACTATGCCTATGCCGAACGCCACTCCCCGCCCGAGCTTTTGCCGTAGCGGTGGGTTGGGCGTGCGCCGCGTCATCCCAGCGGCGCATCAAGTGAGATCGGCGGGACGCTGAACCATTTCGGGCCGGCCGCGGTCATGTGGAAGCAATCCTCGAGCCGCACGCCGAACTTGCCCGGCAGATACAGGCCCGGCTCGTCGGAGAAGCACATCCCCTCGGCGAGCTTGGTCGTCTCGCCATGGACGAGATTCACGGGCTCGTGCCCATCGAGCCCGATCCCGTGGCCGGTACGGTGCGACAGGCCGGGGAGCGCGTAACGCGGGCCGTAGCCGAGCGCGGTGTAATAGGCGCGGACCGCATCGTCGACCGCGCCCGCCGGTGTGCCGAGCTGCGCCGCGGCGAAGGCATTCGCCTGGCCGGTGCGGACTTGCTCCCAAACCGTGCGCTGGTCCTTGCTCGCCGCACCGTAAACGAAGGTGCGCGAGACGTCGGACTGATAGCCCTGCACGGTGCAGCCGCAGTCCATCAGCACGATCTGCCCGTCGGCGACGATCTGCGGGTCGCGGCTGCCGTGCGGGAAGGCGGCGGCGGGGCCGATCAGGACGAGCGCGAATTCGGGATCGCCGCCCAGCTGCACTGTCGCGGCGTTCATCAGCGCGGCGATGTCGGCGGGCTTCATGCCCTTTTCGACGCGCGGCCAGGTCCAGCGATAGGCCGCGATCGTGACGTCGGTCGCCGCCTGCATCAGCGCGATCTCGGGCGCGGTCTTGCGCATCCGCACACCGCGCACGATCGGATTGGCGCTGACGATCGTCGCGCCGGGCATCGCGTGCGCGAGCCCGTCGACCGCGAAATAGCGCACCGTTTCCTCGATCCCGATCGGCCGACCGCTAAGCTTACGGTCGCGCAGGAAACCGGCGACGAGTTTGGCGGGATCCTCGTCCTCCTGCCAGACACGGACTTCCGCGGGGACGCCGAGCGTCTGGCGGACCGAGGGTTCCTCGAAGAACGGCGTGACGATGCACGGCTCGCCCTCGACCGGCAGGATCGCCGCGGTGAGGCGTTCGCTGCGGTGCCAGGTGACGCCGGTAAAATAGACCAGGCTCGAGCCCGATTCGATCAGCACCGCGCCGATGCCGGTGGCGCGCATCAGGGCTTGCGCACGCTCGATCCGGGCGCGGCGTTCGGCTGCGCTGATCGGCGTGGTGGCGGTGGTCAGCGAGCGCAGGCCCGAAAGGTCGGGCGCAGCGGCGCGGACGACGGCCGCCGGCAGAATGGGGAGCGCCGCGGCGGCGCCGACGAGCGCGCGACGGGTGATCAGGCTGCCTGAAGTCGACGCGGTTCGGTTCTGATCGGCCATGCTCGCACTCCCCAATTCGGGCACGTGTCTGCCAGCCCTGCCAGCGGCTCGCAACGCCTTGCGTGGCGGTGGGCGCTTGACCGGGCGCGCATTCTCCCCTTGATGACCGTGAAAGACGACATTGGGGCGACACGTGGCGAAACGGCTGACTAGCTATATCCTGATCGGGCTGGTGCTCGGATTGATCGTCGGCTGGGCGATCCATTTCCAGATCGCCGACGGCACGCCGGAAGCGACCGCGCGGCTAAAGGACATCGGTGCGGGCTTCTCGATCGTCACGACGATCTTCCTGCGGCTCATCAAGATGATCATCGCGCCTTTGGTCTTCTCGACGCTCGTCGTCGGGATCGCGCATATGGGCGACATCGCCGCGCTCGGCCGCGTCGGGGGCCGTACGATGGCGTGGTTCGTCACCGCCTCGCTCGTCTCGCTCTCGCTGGGGCTTTTGCTGTTCCACGGGATCGAGGCGGTGATCGACCTGGTCGCGCCGGGAACGGGCTTCGGCTTCAAGCTGCCGCCGCCCGCCGCCTCGGTCGGGCTCGACGAGAAGGCGTTCAACCTCACCAACTTCATCACGCATATCGTGCCCTCGTCGATCGTCGAGGCGATGGCGACCAACGAGATCATCCAGATTGTGCTGTTCTCGGTGTTCGCTGGCGTCGCGCTGACCGCGATCGGGGAGAAGGGCGAACCGATCGTGCGCGGCGCCGAAGCGCTCGCCGCGATGATGCTGCAGATCACCGATTACGTCATGCGCTGCGCGCCGATTGCGGTGTTCGCGGCGATCACTGCGACGATCACGGTCAACGGGCTCGGGATCTTGTGGTCGCTCGGGTTGTTCGTCGGCGGCTTCTATCTGGGGTTGGCGACACTGTGGCTGCTGCTGTTCGGCGCGGCGTTCGTGTTCATCGGGCCGCGCGCCTTCGGTCTCGCGCGCTATATCCGCGAGCCGATCCTGCTGGCGTTTTCGACCGCGTCGTCCGAGGCGGCGTATCCGCGCACGCTCGAGGCGCTCGATCGCTTCGGCGTGCCGCGGCGGATCTCGAGCTTCGTGCTGCCGCTGGGGTATTCGTTCAATCTCGACGGGTCGATGATGTACATGACCTTCGCGACGCTGTTCATCGCGCGGGTCTACGGGATCGACCTGCCGCTCGGCACGCAGATCGTGATGCTGCTCGTGCTCATGATCACCTCGAAGGGGATTGCCGGCGTGCCGCGCGCGTCGCTCGTCGTGATCGCGGCGGTGATGGGGCAGTTCGGCATTCCCGAGGCGGGGCTGCTGCTGATCCTGCCGGTCGACCAGTTCCTCGACATGGGCCGATCGGCGACCAACGTCGTCGGCAATGCGGTGGCGACGACGGTGGTGGCGAAGTGGGAGGGCGCGCTCGGCGAGCCGCAGGCGGCGGAGATCGAACCGCCGCACGCGCCGCATCGGGCTTAGCGCTTACCGCACCATTCGTTCCTGCGGTCACCCCGGCCTTGTGGCGGGGTCTACCGTGCCGCGCGTGCTACGACGGCAGGAGCGGGATCACGGTGGACCCCGGGACGAGCCCGGGGTGACGGGTATTGGGGGTCGCCCCCGTCTTCACGCGTAGGCGTAGGGCCCGCCCTTTTCGAGCGCTGCCTGATAGGCCGGGCGGGCATGGATCTTGTCGAGCCAGGCGATCGTCGCTGGGCGGCTGTCGTCGAGCCCGGCGCGGCTCTTTGCGGCTTCGAGCGGGAAGCTCATCATGATGTCGGCGCCGGTCAGCTGGTCACCCGCGAACCACGGCCGCTTGGCGAGTTTGGATTCGACGTAATCGAGATGGACGTCGATCATCGGCTGAACCCGCTTCGCGGCGGTTGCGCCGATCACCGGGATGCGATTGAGCACGAGCAGCAGCAGCAACGGCGGCATCACCGAGCCCTCTGCGTAATGCAGGAACTGGCGATAGCGCAGCACGTCGTCGCGGTGCGCGGGCGGCCCGAGCTTCCCGTCGGCATATTCGACCAGATAGTCGATGATCGCGCCGGTCTCGACCAGCGTCTGCCCCGCGGCGGTGTCCTCGAGGATCGGCGACTTGCCGAGCGAATGGACGCGCTTCAGCTCGGGCGGGGCGAGCATCGTCTTGGCGTCGCGCTGGTAGCGCTTGATCTCATAGGGCAGCCCGAGCTCCTCGAGCATCCACAGGATGCGTTGCGAGCGCGAGTTGTTGAGATGGTGGACGATGAGAGTCATGCGCGCGCTCCGGTGGTGGACAGGATCAACCGATCGTAACGCGCAACGCGGAACGTCGCACTAAAGTCGCACCATCGCGGTGCTTGCCTCGTCGCGACGACCCGACCGTCATGGGGCGGTCCGACATCGGACGCTGCTCGGGCGGAGGGGTGGGCCCCGGTACAAGGCCGGGGTGACGATAGGGTAGTTTTCGATCGGCGCCTGATCCTGTGAAGCGCCTGCCGTTTGACGAGCCCGCCATAGCAAAGGCCCGCCATTGCTGGCGGGCCTTCCCGGTTTTGCGACGACCAACCAAAGCCGCCTGTAGAAAGAACGCGGCCGAGCCCTGCCGCCGCTCCCTGCCCCGGACCAAGCGGCCCGAAGCGGATCTCACATCTCGGGCTCGTCCCCGTCGTCGGGCTCGCCGCCGACCATCATTTCCTCGGCGACCTTGTCGGTGCGCGCGCGGATCGAGGCTTCGAGGCGGTCGGACATTTCGGGATGTTCCTTAAGGAACGTCTTCGAATTCTCGCGGCCCTGGCCGATGCGGACGCTGTCGTAGGAGAACCACGCGCCCGACTTCTCGACCAGCCCGGCCTTGACGCCGAGATCGAGGATCTCGCCGATCTTCGACACGCCCTGCCCGTACATGATGTCGAATTCGACCTGCTTGAACGGCGGCGCGACCTTGTTCTTGACGACCTTCACGCGCGTCGTGTTGCCGATGATCTCGTCGCGATCCTTGATCTGCCCGGTGCGGCGGATGTCGAGGCGGACCGAGGCGTAGAACTTGAGCGCGTTGCCGCCGGTCGTCGTCTCGGGGTTGCCGTACATCACGCCGATCTTCATGCGCAGCTGGTTGATGAAGATCACCATGCAGCGCGAACGGCTGATCGAGCCCGTCAGCTTGCGCAAGCTCTGCGACATCAAGCGCGCCTGCAGACCGACATGGCTGTCGCCCATCTCGCCCTCGATTTCGGCGCGCGGCACCAAAGCCGCGACCGAATCGACGACAAGCACGTCGATCGCGTTCGAGCGCACCAGCGTGTCGACGATCTCGAGCGCCTGCTCGCCGGTGTCGGGCTGCGAGACGATCAGCTCGTCGATGTTGACGCCGAGCTTCTTGGCATAGACTGGGTCGAGCGCGTGCTCGGCGTCGACGAACGCCGCGGTGCCGCCGGTCTTCTGCGCTTCGGCGATCACGTGGAGCGCGAGCGTCGTCTTGCCCGACGATTCGGGACCGTAGATCTCGATCACGCGCCCGCGCGGCAAGCCGCCGACGCCGAGCGCGATGTCGAGGCCGAGTGAGCCGGTCGAGATCACCTCGACCTGCATCGTCTGCTTCGACCCGAGCTTCATCGCCGAGCCCTTGCCGAACGCGCGATCGATCTGCGCGAGCGCTGCTTCGAGCGCCTTCGCGCGTTCGTCCTTGGCCTTTTCGGCGGCCTTGTCCGTGGATGCTGCCATTTTGCTGTCGATGACCTTCAAAGATACCGCCATTGGTAGCTCCCGTCGCTAGACCGAACGCCTCATGCGTTCAATGCGTGACAGCGATGTATCGCATTTGTTCTGTGAGAACAAGTGTGGAACGACGGTGCTTTTCCGAGGGTCGTAGGACAGGTTAACACCGCAGGTTATGGCATCCCGCCGCCGCCCGCCGCGCCATAGACGTGGCCGGTGGTGTAGCTGGCGCCGTTTTCGGCGAGCAGGACGTAGATTCCGGCGAGCTCGGCGGGCTGGCCGGGTCGGCCGAGCGGCGTCATACTGCCGAAGCTCTCGAGCTTCTCCATCGTCGCGCCACCCGATACCTGGAGCGGCGTCCAGATCGGCCCCGGCGCGACGCCGTTGACGCGGATGCCGCGCGGGGCGAGCTGCTTCGCCAGGCTGCGGACGTAGTTCGTCGTCGCGGCCTTGGTCATCGCATAGTCGTAGAGATCCTTCGACGGGTCGGTCGCCTGTTCGGAAGTCGTGCCGATGATCGCCGAGCCGGGCTTGAGATGCGGCAGCGCGGCCTTGATGATCCAGAACGGCGCATAGATGTTGGTCTTCATCGTCGCGTCGAAATCCTCGCTCGACACGTCAAGGATCGAGGCGCGCGTCTGCTGGCGCGCGGCGTTGCTGACGAGAATGTCGAGCCCGCCAAGCTCCTTGACCGCGGTCTCGACCAGCTTCTGGCAGAAGGCCTCGCTGCGCAAATCGCCGGGGATGGCGACCGCCTTGCGTCCCGCCTCGCGGATCAACGCGACCACGGCGCGCGCATCCTCCTCCTCGGCGGGGAGATAGTTGATCGCGACGTCGGCACCTTCGCGCGCATAGGCGATCGCCGCTGCCGCACCCATGCCCGAATCACCGCCGGTGATGAGCGCCTTGCGGCCGAGCAGACGACCCGAGCCACGATAGCTCTGCTCGCCATTGTCGGGCTTGGGGGTCATCTTCGACGACAGGCCGGGCCACGGCTGCGACTGCTTTTCGAACGGCGGCTTGGGCCCGCTCCGCGGATCCTTGAGGCCGGCCGCGGGTGCTGCCCCGGCGGGCGTTCCTGGCGTCTTGGCAAAGGCCGAGCCGGTCGCAGCGGTCGCGACGCCGAGCGCAGCACCGCCCACGACGGCCCGGCGGGAAACGGAGGATTCATCGTTGCTGCTCATGGGTCGATCTCGCTCGCTATCAAAGGTCGAGCGGGTAACTCATGGCGTCTGCACGCGGTTCACAAAGAAGCCGGGTTTATTCGGCTAACCTCAATCAAGCCGCGCTGGCGGTACCCAACGCATCGAGCGCCTTCGACACGCCGTCCATCGTGAACGGCTTGGGCAAGGTCGGGCGGTCGCGGAACTGCTCGGCGACGGTATCGTGCGATCCGCCGGTGGCGAAGACGAACGGGATACCCTTTTGCGCAAGCACTTCGGCGATCGGAAAGCTCTTCTCGCCGCCGCGCAGATTGACATCGAGGATCGCCGCATCGACACCGCCATCCGCGATGATCGCGACCGCGCCCTCCACGGTATCGGCCGAGCCCGCGACGGATTTACCAAGCACATCGAGGAAATCCTCGATCATCATGGCAATAAGGGGCTCGTCTTCGACGATCAGGATACTCTGGGCGCTCATTGTGTGCCTTTAGCGTCCTGGAACGCCGTCCGCCAAGTCATTTCGCACGAAGCACGTCGCGCGTCGCCTCGGCGAGCTCCTGGACCGAGAAGGGCTTGGCAAGGAAGGCAACATTGTCGAGATCGATCGACTTGCGGATCGTCTCCTCGGCATAGCCCGACATGAACAGGATCGGCAGGTCGGGATAGCGCGCGCGCACCTGGCGGACGAGCGTCGGTCCGTCCATCAACGGCATCATGACGTCGGAGATGAGCAGATCGGGGCGATCGCAGCGGGCCAGCAGCTCGAGCGCCGCCTCGCCATGCTCGGCGGTGAGCACGGTATAGCCCTGCCGCGCGAGCGCGCGTTCGGCGACGGCGCGGACCATGTCCTCGTCCTCGACCAGCAGAATCGTGCCGCTGCCCCACAGATCGGCGGGCTTTTCGCGCGGGAGCGCCTTGGCCGGCGTCGCGTCGACCAGCGCGCCCGCGGTGTGGACCGGCAAATAGATCGTGAAGACTGCACCCGACGCGCCCTTCGGCCCGCTCTTGACGGTATCGGCGAAGATCCAGCCGCCCGATTGCTTGACGATGCCGTAGACGGTCGACAGCCCGAGCCCGGTGCCCTTCCCCACTTCCTTGGTGGTGAAGAACGGCTCGAAGATCTTGGGCAGGATGTCGGGCGGAATGCCGCCGCCGGTGTCGGCCACTTCGAGCACGACATAGTCCGCCGCAGGCAGAATATCCGAGCCGAGCTTGCGCACTTGCGCCGCGGTGACCGCGTAGGTCTGGATCGTCAGCGTGCCGACGCCGCGCGGATCCTTGGCGATCATCGCGTCGCGCGCATTGACCGCGAGGTTGACGACGACCTGTTCGAGCTGCCCCGGATCGGCGCGCACCGGCGACAGGTTGCGGCCGTGCTTCACCGTCAGCGTGACGGTCTCGCCGAGCAGCCGCTTGAGCAGCGTCGAGACTTCGGAAATGACGTCGGGCAGCTGCAGCACTTGCGGGCGCAGCGTCTGCTGGCGCGAGAAAGCGAGCAATTGCCGCGTCAGGCTCGCTGCGCGGTTCGAATTGGCGCGGATCTGCTGGATGTCGTCATAATCGCTGTCGCCGGGCGAATGGCGCATCAGCATCAAGTCGCAATGCCCGATGATCGCGGTGAGGATATTGTTGAAATCGTGCGCGACGCCGCCGGCGAGCTGCCCCACGGCTTGCATCTTGGTCGCTTGCGCGACCTCGCGCTTGAGCCGCGTCTCCTCGCTATTGTCCTTGAGGCTGAGCAGCACCGCCGAATCGCCCAGCCCCCGCGCACCCGCGATCGACAAGGCGACGGGTTCGTCGGGATGGTCCTTCAACCGCACCGCGAGGTCGGTCGAATGCGTTGCGCCGCCTGCAAAGCGGCGGATCGCATCGGCGACGACGCCCTTGTCCTCGCGCACGAGCAGATCGCCCGGATAGATCGGCGGGCTCGCCGGATCGACCGCAGCGGCGCGCGCGAACGCGTCGTTCATCTGCAGGAAGCGGCCATCGCCGCCGATCAGCGCGACGCCGAACGGCATCAGCGACACGAGGCTGCGGATATGCGCGCTCGCGCTCTCGCCGATCGCGGCGTGCCCCTCCTCCTCGTCGATCAGCGCGACGAGCATCGGCGCGTCCTCGCCATCGAGGAACGGGATCTGCAGCACCCGCAACGGATTGCGCGTCAGCCCCTCGCGCTCGAAGCGCGCCATGCCTTGCGCGTCGGTGATGAGGAAACGCGCGAAATCGCGCCCGATGATCGCGCCGTCCTCCTGCCCCATCGCGCGCGAACGCAGCACGCGGTTGGCGGCGCGGATCCGGCCGTCGGGGTTGATCAGCGCGGCCATGATCCCGGCGCTGCCGAGCCGGTCGCCCGTCGCACCGGCGATGAGGTTTTCCATCGTCTTGGCGAGATCGAGCCCTTGCGAGGCGAAGAAGCGCCAGACGAGCAGATTCTCGTCCTCGCCGACGCGCGTGACATCGGCCGAGAGCGCCGCGCCCTTGACGGCCAGGCGATCGACGCTCGCCGCGCCATCGCGCCACGCCGCGCGCCCGGCGCTGCCGAGCCGATCGACCCCGCCCGCGTCGAGCGGCAGGCCGGGCGCAGTCGGAAAACCGCCGAACAGCGCTTCGTAGCGGTCGTTCGCACAGACGAGCCGCCCAGCGCGGTCGGTCACCGCGATCGCGTCGGGGCTGCTTGCCGCGAGCGCGCGCGCAACGCTCCAATCGGGTTCGATCGCGGTGCTGGCCGTTGCCGGGAACAGCCGGCGCGCTGCGATCAACCCGCCTGTCACGACGAGCGCCGCTGCGGCGAAAGCCGCAGCGATCACAAGGCTGTGGAGAATGCCGAGGATGACCAAGGCGGCCGCCAGACCACAGCCGAGCGCAATCAGAGCGGCGCTGCGTGTGGCGGTGGCGTGGGGGGGCGCAGGTAGCGGGACCATCGCATCATGCTGTGAGCGCTGCACGGCCCGCGTCAAGGCTTAAGCGGCGGAGCGCCGCGGAGCGGTCGCGATGCGCGACAAGCAGTCGATCGAAAAAAGGAGGCCCCAGCGCGCTGCGCCGGGGCCTCCAGGCATTTTACCAGACCTTCACGCGCTCAGCAGGCGCGAGGTACATCTTGTCGCCGGGCTTGACGCCGAAAGCGGCGTACCAGGCGTCGACGTTGCGCACTTCCATCGTGCGGAACGGACCCGGCGAATGCGGATCGCTCAGCAACTGCGAGCGCAGCGCCGGCTCGCGGAACTTGATCCGCCAGACCTGCGCATAGCCGAGGTAGAAACGCTGGTCGCCGGTCAGCCCGTCGATCACCGGCGCGGGCTTGCCGCCGAGCGAGCGATGATAGGCGTCGTACGCAAGCGCGAGGCCAGCGAGATCGGCCATGTTCTCGCCGAGCGTCAGCCCGCCGCGGATGTGCTGGCCGGGGAGCGGCTCGTACGCGTCATACTGCTTGACCAGCTGGTCGGTCATCGCGGTGAAACGCGCGACGTCCTGCGGCGTCCACCATTCCTTCAAGGCGCCGGTCGGATCGAACTTGCGGCCCTGATCGTCGAAATGATGGCTGAGCTCGTGGCCGATGACGACGCCAATGCCGCCATAGTTGACCGCGGGATCGGCCTTCGCGTCGAAGAATGGCGGCTGGAGGATCGCCGCCGGGAAGACGATCTCGTTCATCGGCGGGTTGGCATAGGCGTTCACCGTCATCGGGGTCATGCCCCATTCGGTGCGGTCGATCGGCTGGCCGAGCTTGTGCAGGTCGCGCTGATACTCGAACTGGTTCGCTGCGGCGACGTTGCCGACGAGATCGTCACGCTTGACCTGCACCGCGGTGTAATCGCGCCACTTGGTCGGATAGCCGATCTTGGGGGTGAAAGCGGCGAGCTTAGCGTGCGCCTTGACCTTGGTCTCGGGCGCCATCCAAGTCAGCTTGTCGATCCGCGTGCCCATCGCCGAGATGATGTTCTTGACGAGCTGATCGGCCGACGCCTTCGATGCCGGCGGGAAATAGGCCGCGACATATTGCTGGCCGATCTCTTCGCCGAGCGCGCCCGATACAGTCGAGACGCCGCGCTTCCAGCGCACCGGCTGCTGCGGCGCGCCGCTCAGCACGGTGCCGTAGAACGCAAAATTGGCGTCGTTGATCGGCTTGGACAGATACCCCGCATACGAGCGCATCGTGCGCAGGATCAGGAAGTCCTGGACGACCTGCACGGGGGCATCGGCGAACGCCTTGGCCTCACCCGCGATCGCGCTCGGCATCCCGACGATATAGTTCGCCTGGCCCGCAGCCCCGGCCGCCTGGAAATAGGCCGCCCACGGGAAGCCCGCGGCCTTGCCGTCGAAGTCGGCGGGGAGATATTTGTTGTACGTCAGATCGGCGTTGCGCGACTTGACGCGGTCCCAATGCGCCTCGGCGAGCGTCTTCTCGAACGCGAACACGGCGGCGGCGCGCTGTGCGGCATTGTCCTGCCCGGCAAGGCCGAGCATCGTTGCCTGATACGCTTGATATTTGGTGCGCGTGTCGGCGAGCTTGGGGTCATCCTTGAGGTAATAATCGCGATCGGGGAGACCGAGGCCGCCCTGATAGACGTGGACGATATAGTTCTCGGGAGCCTTGTCGTCCTGCCCGACGCCGACGCCGAACAAGCCGCCGACGCCACGCTGCTGGAGCTTGGCCATCTCGGTCGCGAGTGCGGCCTTGTCCTTGGCGGCCTTGATCTCGCCGATCCAGGGCTGGATCGGCGCGATGCCCTTCGCGTTGACCGCGGCTTCATCCATGAAGCTCGCGTAGAAATCGCCGATCTTGTTGCCCGGCGTCTGCGTCGCCTTGTCGAGGATGATGCGCGTCCGCTCGAGCGAGCGATCGGCCAGCGCGTTGAACATCCCGTAGGTCGCCTTGTCGTCGGGGATCTGCGTCTTGGCTTCCCACGCGCCGCCGGCATATTTGGCGAAATCGTCGCCGGGCTTTACTGCGCTATCCATGCCGGCGGTATCGATGCCGAAGCTACCGATCTCGGCGCCGGTGCTTGCGCTCGGCGCAACGACGGGCTTGGGCTTGCTCGTCTGGGCGTAGGTTACGCCCCCCGCAGCGGCCGATGCCAGCAGCGAGAGTGTTAGGAGCGAAAACCGCATACAAATGTATCCTTCCTGAACCGTATTGCCGCGTGTTGTACCGCTATGACACGGCCAGTCAAATCGTTCTTGTCGCCCCACCGCGATGCGCGCGCGCGCGCCATTTCCGTGCGATCCGCAGCCGCCAGACGAGGCTCGTCACGCCGTAACCCGCGACCGAGAGCCCGATCGCCAGGATCACCAGCCCGACGATCGTCGCGGGGCCGCCATGCGACACCAGCCAATGCAGCCAGCTCGCATTCGCCGCGACGTTGCTCGCGATCGGCGCGCCGGGAACATCGCGGTCGAGCCGCAGCACCCAATGGCCGATCTCGTACGCGCTCCAGAACAGCGGGACGGTGGTCAGCGGATTGTGGAGCAGCGTCGTGCCGACCGCCACGGGCACGTTCGCGCGCACCGGCAGCGCGGTCAGCGCGGCGAGCGGCATGTGCGCCAGGGGAAAGAGGATGCCGGTGAACAGCCCGAGCGCGACGCCGCGCGGCACCGAGCGGCGCGTGAAGCGCCACAGCGACGGTGCGAGGATGCGGTGCGAGACGGGGCGGAGAAAGCGATTCGCCTCGATACTGTCGCGCGTCGGCACATGACGGCGCGCCCAGCCCGTCGCACGGGCAACGGGTCCGCCACGCGCCACGCGATCAGCCACGGTCGCGCATGATCCGGCCCTGCTCACGCTTCCAGTCGCGCTCCTTGATCGAGTCGCGCTTGTCGTGATCCTTCTTGCCCTTGGCGAGCGCGAGCTCGATCTTGGCGCGGCCCTTCGAGTTGAAATAGACCATCAGCGGCACGAGCGTCATGCCCTCGCGGTTGACCGCGCCATGCATCTTGTTGATCTCGCGCTCCTTGAGGAGCAATTTGCGGACGCGCTTGGGCTCATGGTTGTAGCGGTTGCCGTGGCTGAATTCGGGCACGTTCGAATTGATCAGCCAGACCTCGCCGTCCTTCACCTCGGCATAGCTCTCGGCGATCGAGCCGGTGCCGCTGCGCAGCGACTTCACCTCGGTACCCGTCAGCGCGATTCCCGCTTCGTACACCGTCTCGATGTAATAATCGTACCGTGCGCGCCGGTTCTCGGCGACGATCTTGGTCTTTTCGAAGAGCGGGGGTTTCGGACGTGCCATGGGAGCCGCGATGTAGGCGTTGCCGCGACGAAACAAAAGCCATGCGGACAATTTAGCCGACGCGCGCAAGCAAAGCGCGCGCAAAGCCCCTATCTTAAGGTTAGGGTGCAATGGCCGCTCGCGTGATTGCCCGATCCAGTGTAGAGTTCCGCCATGTCCGATTTCGCCGCTCCCAAATTCGCGACCCACAGCTTCCCGATCGCCATCGACGCTGCCGACATTGATTTCATGGGGCACGTCAACAATGCCTCGTATCTCAAATGGGTGCAGGACGCGGTGGTCAGCCACTGGCAGCGCTTCGCGCCGAGCGAGGCGGTGGCGACGCACGCCTGGGTCGCGCTCAAGCACGAGATCACTTATCGCAAGCCGACCTTCCTCGACGACGAGGTGATCGCGACCGTGCTGCTCGAAAAGGTGCAGGGCGCGCGCGCATTCTACGAGACGGTGATCAAGCGCGGCGAGGACGTGCTCGCCGAGGTCAAGTCGAGCTGGTGCTGCCTCAACGTCGAGACGATGCGGCCGGCAAGGCTGGCGCAGGGCGTGATCGATCGGTTCTTCGCAAAGGATTGAGCGCCGTCACCCGGCCGTCACCCCGGCCTTGTGCCGGGGTCCACCGAGAAGGGCGTTAGCCGGCAGCGGCTCGAGGCCGAACCCAACCGCGAGATCGTTCCAGGCGGGGTTGTCGGATTCGATGAGGTTCCGCTTCCAATCTCGGCGATAGCGCTTGAGTTGTTTCTCGCGCATTATCGCGGATTCCATCGTTCCCGCGACCTCAAAGTACACGAGCCGGAGTATCCCATACCTCTTCGTGTGCCCGTCGAAAGTACCGGAGCGATGTTGGAGCACGCGACCAATTAGATTCGACGTCACGCCGACATAGACCGACCCGTTGTACCGGGACGCCAGAATATAGACGCACGGGGTTCGCTCGATCGTCATGCGGTGAACGTTGCCGCACGGTGGACCCCGGCACAAGGCCGGGGTGACAATCGTGTGAGGCGTTAGATCCCTGCCGCAGCCAACCCCGTATCGACCGCGCGCTGGCTCGCTTCGCTCGGCCAGGTCATCGGCAGGCGCAGCGCCGTCGGGAAATCCGGGCGGACCTTGTTTACCGCATATTTCACCGGCCCGGGCGAGGCATCGGTGAACAGCGATACGTGCAGCGCGAACAGGCGGTCATGCAGCGCGAGAACCGCGCCGTAATCCCCTGCCCCGCACGCCGCCTGGAACGCCGCGCACAACCGCGGCGCGACGTTTGCCGTTACCGAGATGCACCCGATCCCGCCGGTCGCATTGAACGCGAGCGCCATGTCGTCATTGCCCGAAAGCTGCTCGAACCCCTCGGGGCACGCCGCGCGCTGCGCCGACACGCGCTGGATCACGCCCGTCGCATCCTTGATGCCGATCACGCTCGGCATGGCGTGCGCAATCCGCGCGACGGTCTCGACCGCGATGTCGGTGACGGTGCGGCCCGGCACGTTGTACAGCACGATCGGCAGGTCGCACGACCCCGCCACCGCCTCGAAATGGCGGAAGATGCCTTCCTGGTTGGGCCGGTTGTAATAGGGCGGGACCATCAGCGCCGCGTCGGCACCTGCCGCCTTGGCGGCCTTGATGTTGTGGATCGCGACGCGCGTGTCGTTCGAGCCTGCGCCCGCCAACACCGGCACGCGACCGCGCGCCTGATCGACGCACACCGCGACGATCGCGAAATGCTCCTCGGCGGTCAGCGTCGCCGCCTCGCCGGTCGTGCCGCACGGCACCAGCCCGGCCGAGCCCTCGGCGATCTGCCACTCGATGAAATCGCGATAGGCGCGCTCGTCGAAACTGCCGTCAGCGGCGAACGGCGTGACCAACGCCGGGATCGATCCCGAAAACATAGCGAATTGCTCCTGCGAACCGAATTTCGTCGCATTTGAGGTGTAATGCGCGGGACAAATACGGACCGGAGGCATAGTCTGTCCACATGATTGCATGGCTCTTCAAATCCGGTGTTCTCCTCGCGGGGGTTTCGACCCTCGCCGTTACCTCTGGCGACGCGCAGGATCAGCTCGGCTGGGGTCGCGCGACGCAGGTGCTGACCGGCACGACCGCCACCAACAGCGCGCTCGCCGCGTCGATCGCCGAGTGGAAATCGCTTCAGCAATCGTCGAGCTACAGCTTCGACAGCTACGCCCGCTTCCTGCTCGCGCACCCCGGCTGGCCCGGCGAGACCGCGATGCGGCGGATGGCGGAGAAGGCGCTCGATTCTGGCGGCTGGTCGCCGTCGACCGTGGTCGCGTTCTTCCGGCGCTTCCCCGCGCTGACCGGCGCGGGGAAGACGCGCTTTGCCGAGGCGCTCGCCGCGTCGGGGCAACAGAGCGAAGCCGCGAGCGCGGCGCGCGCCGCCTGGGTCTCGGGAACGCTGTCGAGCACCGACGAGAGCAAGATCCTCGCGACCTTCCCCGGCGCCCTGTCGCTTGCCGATCACGATGCGCGGATGGACATGCTGCTGTGGCAGGGCGCGACCGCGTCGGCGCAGCGCCAGCTGATGCTGACCAGCCCGGCGCGGCAGAGCGTCTTCGCCGCGCGGCTCGCCTTCCGCACCAGCGCGCCTGATGCGGGCGACCGGCTGATCGCGACGCAGGCCTATGGCGCGACCGATCCCGGCTGGATCGCCGACCGGGCGACCTGGTATCGCAACACCGGCGCCTCGGCCAGCGCGCGCAATTCGCTTGCTCAGCGGCCCGCGCTCGCGGTCGTACCGGGCAGCGCCGAGCAATGGTTCGAAGTGCTGCTGACCAACGCGCGCGCCGCCGCCAATGACGGGCAGAATTCGCTCGCCTATGACATCGCGCGCAAGCTCGGCGATGCCTATCCGATCGGCACCGACGTCAGCACGCGGCCTTACGGCGAGCGCGACGACTATACGAGCCTCGCCTGGCTCGCGGGCCGCACCGCGCTGAAGCAGCTCGCTCGCCCGGCGGATGCAGTGCCGCTGTTCGTCAGTTACGCCGCCGCCTCGAAGACCCCGACGACGCAATCGAAGGGCCTGTATTGGGCCGGGCGCGCCGCCGAGGCCGCCGGGCGTCGCGACGAGGCCAACGGCTATTACGCGCGCGCCGCGGCGTTCCGCGATCTGTTCTACGGCCAGCTTGCCGCCGAGCGGATCGGCCAGCCGCTCGTCGCGCCGGGCGATCCGGTGCTGCGTCCGGTCGACCCGTCGACGCGCGCGGCGTTCTATGCGCGCGAGACGGTGCGCGCGGCGCAATATCTCGGCACCGTCGGCAATTGGGAAGACCAGACCGCGTTCGTCCGCCAGATCGCGCTCGATGCCAAGAGCGACAGCGACCATGTGCTCGCGACCGAACTGTCGCGCACGCTCGGGCGGCCCGATCTCGGCGTGATGGTCGGGCGCAGCGCGCTGCAGAACGGGCTCAGCGAATATTCGACCGTCGGCTTCCCCAATGTCCGCGTGCCGGTGGCGAGCCAGGACGACTGGACGATGATCCACGCGATCGCGCGCCAGGAAAGCCAGTTCGACCGCGCCGCGATCAGCCATGCCGGCGCGCGCGGGCTGATGCAGCTGATGCCCGGCACCGCGCGCGACCAGGCTGGCAAGCTCGGCCTGGCGTACAATGCCGCGGCACTGACGACCGATACCGACTATAATATCATGGTCGGATCGACCTATTTCCGGCACATCTACGACATCTACGGCAGCTATCCGCTCGCGGTGGCGGCGTACAATGCCGGCCCGGGCAACGTGAACAAATGGCTCCGCGCGAATGGCGACCCGCGCAGCGGCGGCGTCGACATGCTCGACTGGATCGAGGCGATCCCGATCTACGAGACGCGCAACTACGTCCAGCGCGTGCTCGAGAATGCCGTGGTGTACGATCTGATGAACCCCACGCGCTCGCGCTCGTCGGGGTCGAACCGGATCAGCTGGTATCTCGGCAAGCGCATTCCAGGCTGAGCGCGGAGGCTGGCCCAGCCGATCGCAAGCGTCTAGAATAGTGCGATGAATGACCTTGTTCCGACCGGCAACGTTGCACTGCTGATTGATGCTGACAACGCCAGCCACACCGCGATCGATCCGGTCCTGACCGCGCTCGCAGATCTTGGCACCGTCAACATCCGGCGGATCTACGGCAATTGGAGCAAAGTCGCGCTCAAGGGTTGGAGCGAGGTCGCGCTGCGCTATGCACTCGATCCCCAACAGCAATTCGACTTGACCAAGGGCAAGAACGCGACCGACATGAAGATGACGATCGATGCGATGGACCTGCTGTTGACGGGGCGCGTCACGGGGTTCGGCATCATGTCGTCCGACAGCGATTTCATGCCTTTGGTGACACGCATCCGTCAGCAGGGGCTTCAAGTCTACGGCTTCGGTCGCGCCAACACGCCGGAGGGCTTTCGGCAAGCGTGCAACCGCTTCATCGATGTCGAAACGCTAGAGAAGACCGCCGCCGAGATGCCGATGCCGCTCCCGCCGGCGATCCTGTCGAAAGAGGGAAAGGAACCTGTCGACAGCGCGCTCGTACGCCTCCTGATCGATGCCTATGATGCGTCAAAGCGCGATGGGCAGGGCTTCGCTTCGCTGGGTGAGGTCGGACAGCGCGCGAGCAACCGCTCGAGCTTCGACACGCGAAACTATGGCTTTTCGCGGCTGTCTGATTTGGTCGAGGCGGTGCCCGGTTTCGTAGTCGAACGACGCGACGGCGGCGGCGTCCTTGTCAAGCGCGTCAAATAGCCGGCCGCCGGACAGATCGCGATGACCGACCGCCCCAATTACATCACCCCCGCGGGCTACGCCGTGCTCAGCGCCGAATATCGCCAGTTGCTCGGCGAGGAACGGCCCAAGCTCGTCGACGTCATCTCCTGGGCGGCGGGCAATGGCGATCGTTCGGAGAATGGCGACTATATCTACGGCCGCAAGCGGCTGCGCGAGATCGACCGGCGGCTCGGCTTCCTCGCGCGGCGGATGAAAGCCGCCAAGGTGATCGACCCCGCCCAGCAGCCCGATCGCGCGCGAATCTGGTTCGGGGCAACCGTGACGATCGCCGATGACGACGATGTCGAGCGCGTGCTGACGCTGGTCGGCGACGACGAGACCGATGCCGCGGCGGGCAAGATCGGGTGGAACGCGCCGATCGCGCGGGCGCTCCGCGGCGCGGCGGTCGGCGATCTGCGGCGCGTACTGCTGCCCGCGGGCGAGCGCGCGTATGAAGTGGTGGCGATCACCTACCCGTCAACCGAGCGTTTCATCCCCGGCGATTGACGCTGGGTGGTGCGCCGCACACGGTTGGGCCCTGACCATCAAAGGACCCTTGCCAATGCCGCTCCCCCCTCTCTGGTCGCCCCGCTTGCTCAGCCTGCTGCGGATCATCGTCGGGCTCGGCTTCGTTCAGCATGGCTGCTCCAAATTCTTCGGCATCCCGCCCTTCCCCATGCCGCTC
This sequence comes from Sphingomonas sp. UYEF23, assembly GCF_040546165.1. Taxonomy (NCBI): domain Bacteria; kingdom Pseudomonadati; phylum Pseudomonadota; class Alphaproteobacteria; order Sphingomonadales; family Sphingomonadaceae; genus Sphingomonas; species Sphingomonas sp. UYEF23. The sequence continues at coordinate 349,198 of NZ_JBEPNG010000001.1, forward strand.
AATCCCTTGCTGACCGTGGCCGGCGTGCTTGAGCTCGGCGGGGGCGCGCTGATCCTGGTCGGGCTGTTCACTCGGCCGGTGGCGTTCGTGCTGTCGGGCATGTCGGCCGCCGCCTATTTCATCGCGCATTTCCCCAAGAGCGTCTTTCCGGCCGCCAACGGTGGCGAAGCGGCGATGCTGTATTGCTTCGTCTTCCTGTATCTCGCCGCGGCCGGAGCCGGCCCGATCAGCTTGGATGCGCGCCGCTCTAGGATGTGAAGCACGGCGTGCGACGGATATTGCGCGCCGTGCGATCGATGGTCGTGCGTTGCGCGATCGACGCGGCTATAGCGCCGGTCCGGCGTGCGTCATTCCAGCGCGCCGTGTCGGGAGCAGTATAAGACAATGACGATGCAACGCGTGTTCGTGAGTGGGAAGGTTCAGCGGACGGGGTATCGCGATTGGGCAGTGCGCAAGGCGCAGGAGCTGGGCCTCACCGGATGGGTCCGCAATTTGAACGACGGGCGAGTCGAATTGCTCGTCGTCGGCGAGGATGAAGCGGTCGTCGCGATGGCCGAGGCGTGCCGCGAGGGATCCGAACATTCGCGCGTCGACCATGTCGAGGCGCTTCCCGCCGACGAGCGCGCGCCAAAGGGCTTCACCAAGCGCTTCACCGCCTAGCGGACTGCACCGAAACGGGGCCAATTTCGCAACTGCGCTTAACCTATAGCAGTGTTATTCTAGGCGCATGAGCGATGCGCCGCCCCTCAATACCGCGCCGCTGCCAGTCCGGCTGCGGGCCGAGGATTATCTGCTGCTTCACCAAGCAGGAGCATTCGCCCCCTACACTCGCACCGAGTTGATCGACGGGGGGGTGTATTTCGTGAACGCACAGCATCGACCGCACGCGCTCGCCAAGATCGAATTGTATGATGCGATCCGCGCGGCGCTGCGGGCGATCGGCTCGCCGCTGCGCCCGCTGGTCGAGGCGAGCATCGCGCTGTCGGGGCACGACGTGCCCGAGCCAGACATCGTGCTGACGAGCGAGCCGCGCGGCGAGGGCTTCGTCCCGCTCCTATCGGTGCACCTCGTCATCGAAGTGTCCGACACGACAATGCACAGCGACATCCGCCGCAAGGTCGCGAGCTATGCCCGCGCCGCGATGCCCGAATATTGGGTGGTCGATATCAAGGCGCGCACGATCCACCAGATGTGGTCGCCCACCGGCGACATCTACGCCGAACGCTGCGCGGTCGCTTTCGGCGATATCATCGCAGCGGCGACGATCGTCGGGTTGAGCGTCGATACGGCGAACCTGTAGGGCCCGCCGCATCGACCGCGCAGATCAGCGCGTCAGCTTCTTGTAGGCCAGCCGCGTCGGGCGGTCGGCCGCATCGCCGAGGCGACGGCGCTTGTCTTCCTCGTACGATTCGAAATTGCCCTCGAACCATTCGACATGGCTGTCACCCTCGAACGCGAGGATGTGCGTCGCGAGGCGATCGAGGAAGAAGCGATCGTGGCTGATGACCACGGCGCAACCCGCGAAGCTCTCGAGCGCTTCCTCGAGCGCGCGCAGCGTCTCGACGTCGAGATCGTTGGTCGGCTCGTCGAGCAGGAGGACGTTGCCACCCTCCTTGAGCATCTTGGCGAGATGGACGCGGTTGCGCTCGCCGCCCGACAGCTGGCCGACCTTCTTCTGCTGGTCCTGGCCCTTGAAGTTGAACGCGCCGACATAGGCGCGCGTGCCGAGCTCCTGCTTGCCGAAGCGGAACACTTCGAGCTTGTCGGACACTTCCTCCCACACCGTGTTCGACGGCGTCAGGTCGTCGCGCGACTGGTCGACATAGCCGAGCTTGACGGTCTGGCCGACTTCGATCGAGCCGCCATCGGGCTGCTCCTGGCCGGTGATCAGCTTGAACAGCGTCGACTTGCCCGCGCCGTTCGGCCCGATCACGCCGACGATGCCGCCCGGCGGGAGCACGAAGTCGAGATTGTCGAACAGCAATTTGTCGCCGTAAGCCTTGGTCAGGCCCTTGGCCTCGATCACCTTGCCACCGAGACGCTCGGGCAGCTGGATCAGGATCTGCGCCTTGCCGACCGAGCGGTTCTCCTGCTTCTCCATCAGCTCGTCGAACGCGCGGATACGCGCCTTCGACTTGGTCTGGCGCGCCTTGGGGGTCTGCCGCATCCAGGCGAGCTCGTCCGAGATCGCCTTGGCCTTGCCCTGCTCCTCGCGATCCTCCTGCTCGAGCCGCTTGACCTTCTTTTCGAGGTAGCCCGAATAGTTGGACTCATAGGTGTAGTAACGCCCGCGATCGAGCTCGAGCACCCAGTTCACCACGTTATCGAGGAAGTAGCGATCGTGGGTGACGAGGATCACGTTGCCGACATAGTCGCGCAGGTAGTTTTCGAGCCAGGCGACGCTCTCGGCGTCGAGATGGTTGGTCGGCTCGTCGAGCAGCAGGATGTTGGGCTTTTCGAGCAGCAGCTTGCACAACGCGACGCGGCGCTTTTCACCGCCCGAGAGGTTGGTGACGGGGCTGTCGCCCGGTGGGCAACGCAGTGCCTCCATCGCGATCTCGAGCTGGTTGTCGAGGCTCCAGCCGTCGACCGCGTCGATCTTCTCCTGCAGGTCGCCCATTTCGGCGAGCAATGCGTCGAAATCACAATCCTCGGGCGGATCGCCCATGATCGCGACGATCTCGTTATAGCGATCGACCATCCCGCCGATCGGGCCCGCGCCCGCACGCACGTTGCCGATCACGTCCTTGGTCTCGTCGAGCTTGGGCTCCTGCGGCAGATAGCCGACCTTGATGCCCTCGGCGGCCCACGCCTCGCCGGTGAATTCGGGGTCGATCCCGCCCATGATCTTCATGAGCGTCGACTTGCCCGAGCCGTTCGGCCCGATGATCGCGATCTTGGCGTCGGGGAGGAACTGGAGCGAGATGTTGTTGAGCACCGGCTTGGGGGCGCCGGGGAAGGTCTTGGTCAGGCCCTTCATCACATAGCTGTACTGCACGGCCATCGGCTGCGGACTCCGGGGGTAAAGATGGTGGATTGTTGGCGTGGCAGATAGCGATGCGCGGGGGCGTTGGCAACGTGGGCGGGGTGCGGTAGCCTGTTGCGATGGAACGGATCGACATCTCGGATGATCGCCGCGTCGCGGATCTGGTCGAAGCGGTCGAGCGCGACGGCGCGGTGGAGATCGTGCGCGATGGCGTGGTGGTGGCGACCGTTGCGGCGCGGGAGCCAGACGTCTCGGCTCGCGAACCGCAGCCTATCGACATCGCGGAACTCGAGCGCTTCCACGCTGAACACCCGATGCCGCGTTTCGAGAAGAGCTGGGGCGAACTGCTCCGCGAAATGCGGGACGAGGACGATCATTGAGCCACTATTGCGATGCCAGCGTGATGGGCACGCTTGTGTTCCGCGATACCGATTGGATCAGCGTGCGGCATTGGATCGAGACGACCAAGCCCAGCCTCAGCTATAGCGACTTCGGCTTCGGGGAGCTTGCCTCGGCGGTCGGTCGGCGGGTCCGGATGCAGCAATTGGATGCTACCAAAGCACAGACGCTGCTACTCGATTTCCCCACGCGTCTTCCCGATTGGGCCCGCACCACTGTCGCGCCATCCGATATCGATGTCGCGACGGGCTACATGCTGCGCTTCGAACTCGGTTTGCGCCTTCCCGACGCGATTCACATTGCCACTGCCGGACGCCTCGGGCTTACACTCGTTTCGACCGATATCCGCCAAGTCCGCGCTGCCGCCTCGCTCGGTGTCGCCGCCATCAACCCCTTGCAAACAGACGGGACTCCTTCTTGACCAAGCTTCGCGCCCTAGCCCCTTGCCTGCTGCTCGCCTCGACCCTGCTCACCGGCCCGGCGCTCGCCCAGCGCCCTGCCCCGCTGGTCGATCCCGCAGTCGCTGCGCTGCGCGACAAGGCGCTGAACGACGACATCGCCTACGACATCGTCGAGGGGCTCACCACCGAGGTCGGGCCCCGCCCCGACGGCTCGCCGCAGGAAGAGCGCGCGCGGCAATGGGCGGTGGCGAAGCTCAAGAGCCTCGGCTTCAAGAATGTGCGGATCGAACCGTATGAACTGCAGAATGTCTGGGTCCGCGGCGTCGAGACGGCGGAGGTGGTCGCGCCGTTCGCGCAGCCGCTGCGGCTGACCGCGCTCGGCAATTCGGGCGCGACGCCCGCCGAGGGGCTGACGCTGCCGGTCGCCTTCTTCCCCTCGCTCGCAGACCTCCGCGCGGCGCCGGATGGGAGTCTTAAGGGCAAGATCGCCTTCGTCTCGAACGCGATGCAGGCCAATCAGGACGGATCGGCCTATGGCCCCGAAGGCCAGGCGCGTCGCGCCGGACCGAGCATCGCCGCGACCAAGGGCGCGAGCGCGATCGTGATCCGCTCGATCGGATCGGACCACGGCCGTGGCCCGCACGCCGGTGTCACCAATTTCGCGCCGGGCGTCGCGCCGATCCCCGCTGCCGCGCTCTCGGTCTCCGATGCGGCCAACCTCGAGCGGATGATCAAGCGCGGCAAGCCCGTCATGCTCCACCTCACCCTCACCCCGACCTTCGTGCCGAGCCACATGTCGGGCAATGTCGTCGCCGAAGTCCCCGGCACCGATCCCACGGCAGGCACGATCCTGATCGGCGGGCATCTCGACAGCTGGGATCTCGGCACCGGCGCGATCGATGACGCCTCGGGGGTCGCGATCACCACCGCCGCCGCAAAGCGGCTGATGGACAGCGGTCGCCATCGCCGCACGATTCGCGTCGTCTGGTTCGGCGACGAGGAGACCGGCGGCCTCGGCGGCTTCGCCTATGCCAAGGCACATGCCGGCGAGACGCACGCACTGGCGGCCGAATCCGACTTCGGCGCCGACCGCGTCTGGCGATTCGAGACCAACCTCCCCGCGACCGCCAAAGCCGTCGGCGATCGCCTCGCCGCCGCGCTCGCGCCGCTCGGAATCGTTCGCGGCAGCGGAATCGGGGGCGACGGGACCGATGTCGGCCCGGCTCTGGCGACCGGCGTCGCCGCGATCGACCTCAACCAGGATGGCACGCGCTATTTCGATTACCACCACACACCCGAGGACACGCTCGAGCGGATCGATCCGCAACAATTGCGTCAGAATGTAGCGGCTTGGACGACAATGCTCGCGATCGTCGCCGATGCGCCCGAGGCAATCGGCCCGGTTACGCCGAAAAAATAGCCCGCGCTCGCTTCGTCGCAAATATGGCCGAAAGGTGGCAGAAGCGCCCGTCTATGGCCGATTTGCGATTGACGCACCGCAGCGGGGCGCTATGCCTCCGATCTTCGCGGGCGGCATAGGGCCGGCTGCGAAGCGCTAATTTGCTTGGGAGCAATTGCATGAAGAAGATCGCCCTTGTTCTCGTCGCCGCCGGCCTGGTCTCGCTCGCCGCTTGCAACAAGAACCCTGAAGCTGCTGCAATCGAAAACAATGCTGACGTCATCGCCGACGGCATCGACAACAACGCGTCGATGATCGACGACATGGCTTCGAACACCTCGAACGCGGTTGCTTCGGACGTCCTGGCGAACAAGGCCGACGAACTGCATGACGCTGCCGACAACGTCCGTGACGCGGGCGAAGCCAAGGCCGACAACGTCGCCAAGGCTGCCAACTAAGATCACTGGGCTTCGGCCCGGGTCTGAAGATTTGGGGCGCCTTCCTAGCGGAAGGCGCCCTTTTTCGTGCCCGCTGCGTCGAGCTGCGCGAGGACCATGTCGAGCGCCGCCAAGCGCAATGCGATCTCGCGACGATACGAGGTGCCAGCGGGCGCCAGGCTGAGCGCCCGCGCCCAATAGCGATGCGCGGTGCGATAGTCCCTGGCCTGCGCGTAAGCGAGCCCTTCGAAAAATGCTGGTGCGGGATGGTCTGGCGCGAGCCGGGTCGCCTGCTCGAACGCGAGCCGCGCCGCGGGGGACATCGCGGCGTCGTGCTGCGCCATCGCGGTCCCCAGCCCGGTCCACAGCGTCAGGCTGCGCGGATAATGGTTGAGGCCGAGCAGGATGACATTGACGCCGCTACGCCGGCTGCCCGCGCGCATCAGCGCGTCCGACGCGATCAGATATGCGCCGTCGCCAGTAAAGCGACCGAGCATCGCGTCGCGCAGCTCGACCATTTCCGGGGCGACCGCCACGGGGATCGCATCCGACACCGCCAGATGTTCGCCAAGCCCGGCGCGTTGCTGAAGCGCATATCCGGCAGCCCCGAGCATAAAGGCAGCGCCGACCAGCGTCCACAGCGAGCGCGACACGCCGCTGGCCCATAAGGCTGCGGCGGCCACGACGCCGATCAGCGCCAAACCGATCCAGCCACTCATTGCGTCTGCTTTGCGTTCATCAGGCTGCTGTACGGGATTTGCGCGCGACGTCTAAGCACAAGTGCAGGGTCTAAGCACAAGTGCGGGGTCTAAGCACAAGCGCGGGGTCTAAGCACAAGCGCGGGCGCGCCGCCGCTTCACGGGCGCTACACCCACGGGTCAGTGGCCAGAACGTATTGGCTGGATCAGATCCCAGCGGTTTCCGCACAGATCCTCGAAGACCGCGACAATACCGTACGGCTCGTGTCGCGGCGGCTCGACGAACCGGACGCCGCGCTGCGTATAGGCATGATGGTCGCGGGCAAAATCATCGGTCTCAAGAAACAGGAACACGCGTCCGCCGCTCTGATTGCCGACCGCGCTGACTTGTGCCTCGCCAACGGCTCGCGCCAGCAGCAGCCCGTTTGCACTACCCGGCGGCGCAACGACGACCCAGCGCTTCTGATCGCCGAGCGCAGTATCCTCGCGAAGCTCGAACCCGAGCGCATCGACGAAGAAGGCAATGGCGAGATCATAATCCGCAACGAGTAGCGAGGTCAGGGCGAGACGCTGTGGCATCCGGCCCTTCTGACCGATAACGCCCGTCGCGCCAATGCCAGACCGCCCCTCAGCGGACGCCCGAGGGCGTCCGAGTGGGCGGCCTTCAGGCGCGGCCGATCAGACGCTGTGCGATCGTGTCGGCGACGTCGGAGATCGGCGCGCCGGTGCGCTCGGCCTCGTCCCACACCTGGAGCAGCCGGTCGGGAATGCGAGCGATACGCGTCTCGACTTCGGCCTGATCGCCGAGGCCAAGATATTCGAGCGCGACGTTGATGATGCCGCCGGCGTTGATGACGTAATCGGGCGCGTACAGGATGCCGCGCGCCTGGAGGGCCGCACCCTCGGCCTTGGTCTCGAGCTGGTTGTTCGCGCCGCCTGCGACGATCGTGGTGCGAAGCGCAGCGATCGATGCCGGGGTCAGGATCGCGCCCAGCGCGTTGGGGCTGACGATGTCGGCCTCGACGCCGAGAATCTCGTCGGCACCAGCGGTCTGTGCACCAAGCTCTTCGGCAAGCGCCCTCGCACGGTCGGCGTTGACGTCCGCCAGCGTGAGCACCGCGCCGTCCTTGGCGAGCAAGCGGGCGAGCCCGCCGCCGACGCTGCCGACGCCCTGGATCGCGACGCGCACGCCCTTCATGTCGGTCGCGCGGAGACCGCGCTGTGCGGCTGCCTTGACGCCGAGATAGACGCCCATTGCGGTGTACGGCCCGGGATCGCCGCCCGCGCTGCCGGCTGCGACGGGGAGGCCCGACACATGCTTGGTCATCGTCGCGATCGTCTTCATGCTCGCTTCGGACATGCCGACGTCTTCGGCGGTCACATAGCGCCCACCGAGCGATTCGACCGCGCGGCCGAACGCCTCGAGCTGTGCGTGGCTGATGCTGTCACCAGGGTTGGCCGCGAGCACGACGCCCTTGCCGCCGCCCATCGGGAGATCGGCCATGGCGTTCTTGAAGCTCATCCCGCGCGACAAGCGCAGCGCATCGGTGATCGCGCGGTCGCTATCGGCATAGTGCCAGAAGCGCACGCCGCCAGCCGCCGGCCCGAGCTTGGTCGAATGAACCGCAATGACCGCGCGAAGCCCCGAAGCGGGATCGGTGAAGAGGTGCACGCCCTCATGATCATCAAAATCGGGGAAGCCCCAGCCGGTGGTCACGGACAAATTCCTGGCTGTTGAAAGAAGTGGGGCGACCGACGGGACTTGAACCCGCAACATCCGGCATCACAAGCCGACGCTCTAACCAATTGAACTACGATCGCCGCAGAGGAAGCGCCCCTAGCGGGGTCGAGGGGCCAGCGTCAAGAATGGATCGTTCAGAATTTACCGTCAATCGACAGCCGATGCCCCGACGGGCTCGGTTGAAAGCCGCTCAGCTCGAGTTTCTGCGCCGCGCTCGGGTCGCTCGGCTTGACCGTGAGGTCCGCGCGGAACCGCCCGTTCAGCCACAGCCGCAACGCGATCTGCTCGGTCCCCGCCTGGCTCGCGAGCGGCAGCAGCAAAGCACCTGCGTCGCAGCGCGCGGTGCCGGTGAGCCCCTGCCCCAGGCTGATCCCTGCAATATCGGCGCCGAGCGTCGCCTTGACGCGCCCCTCGGCACTCTCGCACGTGCCGTTGACGAAATGGACGGTAACGGCGTCGAGATCGATCCCGCTAACCGGCAGCGGCGCGAACACCGCACCGGCGGGCACGCTCGCGGTCATGTCGTCGAGCCCGACGCCGTGCCGCGAAACGCTGATCGCGCCGTGGATCGCGCGAGTCGCGTCCGCACCCGTCGCCGGATTCGCGAGATCGACGCGCGCCCGGCCGGCGAGCAACGCCCAAGGCGACAGCGATGCGCTCAGATCGCCGAGCGCGATGCTGCCGACCTGCGCCTCGCGGAGATGCCCGAACCACACGCTGCCGCTCGCCTCGCGCGCGGCGACTCGCGTTTGCTCGAGCTCGAACGCCCCGAGCACGAAGCGCAGCGGCAGCAGCACGAGCAGCGCCACGACGAACACCGCGCCGAACAGCGCGACGGGGCCGGTCTTCAATCGAAAGCGCGTCATTGGCCCTTCGCCTTCAAGGTCAGCTGGACCGACACGGTACGGTCGGCGCCAGCAGTGGTGGCGAGCCGGTCGACGAGAATCCCCGCCGCCTCGAGTTCGGCAATCCACGCGACCAGCGCGCCGGGTCGCGCCGAGCCGATCGCGATCTCGACTCGGTCGCTGCCCTGCGGCGTGACGCTCGCTAGCGCGAAGCCGGCATCGTTGGCGCGCGCGCGAATCACCGATTCGAGCGGCGCATCGAGCGGGGCGACGCGCAGCGTCTGCGCCGCCTTGACCGCATCGACGCGGATCTGCGTCTCGCCGAGCGCGATCACCGCATCGGCATGCCGCGCCTTGGCCGACTCGAGCGCATCGCCGAGCGGCACGACGAGGAAATAGCACAGCACCAGCAGCGTGAGCACCGCGCCGGTGAGCACGAGATATTGCTCGCGCTGCGTGCGCGCGCGAAACCAGAGGAGCAGGCGCTCGGTCATCGTGGTTTCACCATCAGATCCCCCGAGAGGCGGCCGTTCACCGACTGGAACTGGCCTTGCGGCGTCGCGTCGAACCCGCTCGCGCCAAGCTGGCGCTGCAGGTCGAGGATCTGGCCTTCGTTCTGGACGCCGACGCCGACGCGCACCGTGCCGTTGGGATCGAAGGCGAGCGTGTGCGCTTCGCTTCCCGGCGTCGCGCGGATCGCCGCGAACACCGCCGCCGTGGTCCGGCTGAAGCCCTGACCGCCGCCGCGCAGCCGGTCGAGCCGCGCGGTCAACTGACGATCGGCGTCGCTCACCGCCTCGCCGCGCGCGAGCCCGGTCCGCGCGAGCAGTTCGGTGCGGCGTTCGAGATCATCCGCTGCGGTCGAATATTTGATCAGCTGGACGATCGTGATGAGCAGCGTCACGCCGAGGATCGCCGCACTCAGCCAGCCGAGCCGGCGGACCAGCACCCAATCGACCGCGCGGCGCGTCTTGCGCGCAAACGCGCCCTGGCGAAGATCGAGCGACGGCGCCGCCACCGCCGCAACGATCGCGGTCTCGAGCGCATCGCGCAGCAGGACCACCGGCGCGACCCCGCCAGTGACAAGCTCGGTCAGCCGCGCTTCATCGGCGAACCCGCTCGTGACCCCGCGCACCACGCCCTCGCCGCCGACATCGGCGCGCAGATAGCCCGTCTCGGGCCGCGGCAGCAGCATCGGCGCGGGCAAGACCGCATCGGGATCGACGCCGTTTTCGGCCAGCAGATCGAGCCATGCGCGCATCTGCAGCGCGGAAACGACGCCGATCGGACGCTCGACGACCTCCCCCTCGCGCCCGACCGCGACGTGCAGATCGCCGATCGGGCCAGCGCTTGCATCCGCCGCGAGCATGCGTGCGGCGGTGACCGACTGGGCAAGCGAGCGATCGGGCAGTTCGGCCCAATGCAGCGTCACCGCGTCAGCCGGCGCGACAGCGACACACGCCAGCGGCGTATCGGCGGCGAGCAGCGGAAAGCCCTCGCCGCGCGCCGCGACGGTGTCGCCCGCGATGCGCAGCCAGCGCCACGGCAGATCGGGGGCGGGCAAGAAGAGGACGAGCGTTTCTGTCATGATGGCTCGCCCCATTGCCGCGATACGAGCCGCGCGGGAAGCACCGTCGCGTCGATCAGTCCGGTTTGTTCAAGCGTGGCCCCGCCGAGCGCGACGCGCACTTTGAGCGAGAACCATGTCGTCTTTACGTCGGTCTGCGACGGCGCATCGTCGCCGGTGCTGCTGCGCACCGCACTTTGCGCCCAGAAGGCCGTCGTCGTCGCGAAGCCCAAAGGCGGGCGCTGGAGCAGCACTTGCCGCACCGCCTCGGGCGAAAGGCCGATCCGCAGCATCGCGATCAGCGGCGCCTGCTCCGGCAACAGCGTGTTGACGTTGATCCGCGACAGCGCGGCGATGGGCAAGGTGCACAGCCACGGCCGGAGCTTGTCATAATCGCTGCGCGTCACGCCGCGCACCGCGCGCAGTTCGCTCGGATCGGTCATCAGTGTGTTCGCGGTGCGATAGGGTTGCGCGCCGCCGCGATAATCGCGGTCCTCGGCGCCGCCGGTAATCGGCGAATCGTCGCTGTCGATCCAGTCGGCGGTGGCAGCGGCGATCGCGTCGGGCGATGCCGCTGCGGGATCGACCAGCCGAATCAGTCGCGCAAACTGGATTTGCGCTGGCGTGTAGGCGAAATAGCTGCCGCTTTTCGCGGGCGTCTCGGTCACGAGGCTGTTGAGGTTGAAGCAATTGCCGCCATCGACGACCGTTGCCGTCGCGGTGCCGTTCGGGATCGGCAGCGGGTACGGCGTGCCGCTCCAGCCGCCCTGCAGCGTCACCTTGTCGGGGCTCTTGCGCAGCAACTCGCTGACCCTGACGACCGCGAGCGTCTCGGCCGCGAACGAATAGGCGCGCGCCTGGTCGAGCGCGACGGCGTTGCCGCCGAGCCGCGTGGCGAGCCGCAGTCGTTCGAGCGCGGTCCCGGCAAGCACCGCGATCACCGCGACGAGCAGCAACACCGTGAGCAGCGCGGCGCCGCGCTCGGAGGGTTTGCGCTCAACCGACGCGGTCATCGACGCGCCTCCCATAGCCGGTGCCGACGAGGAAGAGCTGGCGCGTCGCGATCCCGCTGTCGCGCACCACGCGCAGTTCGAGCGCGTCGGGCAGCGGCGATTGCGGGCTGCCGCTCCAGCGGTCGCTCCACGCGCCCTTGATGCGGTAGCGCAGCGCGACCTGGCGGACGTGCGCCAGCAGCGGCGTCGGCGGGAGCGGCGGCGCGCCGTCGAGCATCGGATAGGCGGTCCGCACGAGCGCGCCGTCGACCACGCCATATTCGACCTTCTGCACGCTCGCGCGCGGCGTTCCGTCGAGATTGCTCCAGCCGCTGCGCACCAGCCGCAGCATCGGCGCTGCCGCCGCGCCCGCTTCGCCGGTGAAAGGAGCGAGGACGCGGCCATCCTCGCCGCGCGTCGGGCGCGGCGTCGCTTGCGCCAGATCGGCAGTGAGGATCGCGCCGAGCCGGTTCATCGCCGAGACGTCGTCGAGTTTCACGCCCGTCGCGGTCTGCGCGCGGACCGAGAACGACAACAGCGCCACCCCCGCCGCGGCGAGCAAGCCGAAGATCAGCAGCGAGATCATCACTTCGACGAGCGTGAAGCCCGCGTCGTCGGTCGCGGGCGTCATGGCGCGCGCGTCCCGTCGCGCACCACGGTCAGCCGCCCCGCCTGCCGCCCCGCCGGATCGCGCACGGTGACGTCGATCCGCAGCACGCGAATGTCGCCGGTCGGCTGGACGCTGCGAGTCCAGCTCCACGCGCGCCCACCATTGCTCTCGACGCCGCTCGCCGCGCCGATCGTGGGGGGCTTGGCGTCGGTCATCGCCTCGATCGCGACGTTGCGTGCGACCGTCTGTGCGAGCAGCGTCGTGTCGAGCGTCGAGGCGCCGCGGATCGTCGCGCCCTCGAGCCGGATCAGCGCGAGCGCGGCGAGGCTGAACACCGCGAGCGCGACCATCATCTCGATCAGCGTGAAGCCGCGGGGCTTAGCCACCAACGCGGACCTTGCCGTCATTGCCGACATGGACGACGACGCTCTGCCCGCTGCGCTCGAGCGTCACGTCGAGCGGGCGATCGGTCCCGCCGGTCGAATCGAACAGGATGCGGTCGCGCGTTCCGTCGCCGCTCGGCAGCGCGCGCGTGCCCTTGCCCCACTGCGTCACGCGCAGCGGCTTCTCGGCCATCGCGACCCAAGCGCCGTCGACCCGCTCGTCGAAGCCGTAGCCGCCCTGCGACACCCACACGCTGATCGGCTTGGCGCCGACCACCGCGAGATCGCGCGCGGCGCTGGTGCGCGTCGCGAAGCGCGCGGCCTCGTCGGCGAGACGACCGCGCGGATCGGGCAGCGCGAACACGACGGCCGCACTGGCGAGGCCGATGATCGTGACGACGACCATCAGCTCGATCAGCGTGAAGCCGCGCTCGCCTTTCCGGCGTTTACTGCCAGCTGCCGATATCGGCATTGACGCCCTCGCCGCCTTCCTTCTTGTCCGCGCCGAGCGTCCAGACGTCGGCCTCGCCATGCGCGCCGGGCGCCGCATAGAGATACGGCTTGCCCCACGGATCGAGCGGGAGCTTCTTGATATAGCCGCCGCGCTGGTACTTCGACGCATCGGCGTCCGCGGGGGCCGAGACCAGCGCCTGCAGGCCGTCGGTGGTCGAGGGGTACGAATCGTTCTGCAGCTTGTAGAGATCGAGCGCGCCCTCGATCGTCGAGATGTCGGCCTTGGCCTTGACGATCTTGCCTTTGTCGCCGAGCGGCAGGACGTTGTAGGTGACGATCGCGGCGAGCAGCCCGATGATGACGATCACCACCATCAGCTCGATCAGCGTGAAGCCCGATTCCCCGTCGTCGTCATGCCGGACGTGATCCGGCATCGACGCGAGACGCTCGGCGTCGAGCGCAACGTCGGCGGTCTCGCCTGGACCCCGCATCAAGTCCGGGGTGACGGGGGCTTGGGAAACTTCAGACATAACAAACCTCATTGTCCGGCAAGCGTGTTGAGCTGCAGGATCGGCAGCAGGATCGATAGCACGATCGTCGCGACGACACCCCCCATCACGACGATGATGATCGGCTCGAGCAGCGACAGCGCGGTCGTGGTGAAACGATCGAACTCGCGCTCGAGATATTCGGCGGCGCGCTCGAGCATGTCGTCGAGCTGCCCCGCCGTCTCGCCCGATGCAGCCAGATACGTCAGCAGCGGCGGAAAGACGCCCGCGCGGCGCATCGCCGCCGACAGGCTGCCGCCGCCACGAATCGATTCGATGATCTCGTCGGAGGCTTGCTTGAGGCGGAGGTTGTGGATCGTGCTGCCCGTCAGCGTCAGGCCTTCGAGCAAGGGCAAGCGGCTCGCCACCATCGTCGCGAGCGTGCGCGCCATTCGGGCGGCGTGGAGATCGCGGAACAGGCGGCCGAGCAGCGGCAGCTTGAGGATCCAGGTGTCGAAGGCGAGCTTGATCCGCGGGTTCTTGAGCGCGCGCCACGATCCGAAGCCCGCGAGCAGGATGACGAGCAGGATCGCCCACCAATAGCCGACCATGAAGTTCGACAGACCCATCACGACGCGCGTGAGGAACGGGAGCTGCTGCCCGACGGTGTCGAACTGTTCGACCACCTGCGGGACGACGAACACCATCAGAGCGGTGACGACCGCCATTGCGACCACCGCAAGGACGGCGGGGTAAGCGAGCGTGGTGATGATCTTGCCGTTGATCTCGGCCTGGCGCTCGAGCAGCACAGACAGGCGTTCGAGAATGACGGGGAGCGAGCCCGAGCTCTCGCCCGCCGACACCATCGCGCGGTAGAGCGAGGGGAAGCTCTTGCCCTCGCGCGCCATCGCCTCGTGGAGGCGGCGGCCCTCGACGACGCCTGAATGGACCGACTCGACAATCGCGCGGACATGCGGCTGCTCGGTCTGGCGCGAGATCGTGCGGAGCGATTCCTCGAGCGGCGAGACGCGGTTGAGCGTGGCGAGCTGGCGGGTGAAGAGCGTGAGCTGCTTGGTGCTCATCTTCTTGGAACCCAGGCGCAGGTCGGAGAGGAGCGGCTTGCCCTTGGGCTGGCGCCCCGAGCCGGGTTCGACCTTGACGACATAGAGCCGGCGACGGTCGAGCAGCACGCGCGCGGCATCGATCGACGGTGCGGCGATCGCTCCGCGTGTTTCGCGGCCCTTCACGTCGATCGCGATGTAATCGAAGTCAGGCACGGGTCATACCGTCGCCCCGGCGAAGGCCGGGGCCGCTGCGTTCTGGAGTGCCGTCGCGCCCTACAACGCAGCGGCCCCGGCCTGCGTCGGGCCGACGATTGCGGTCACTCACCCGCCACCTCCGGCACCACCATCGGCGCCTCGGCATCGGCCATGTCGCGCCGCGACACGCGCACCGCTTCCTCCGCCGTCGTCACCCCGTCGCGCACCAACTGCCGCGCCGCCGACCCCAGCGTCGGCGCATGCAGGAACGCATGCCGCGCGATCAGCGCTTCGTCGCCGCCATCGTTGATCAGCCGCCGCACCGTCTCGTCGATGCGGATCGCCTCATAGACACCGACGCGCCCCTTATAGCCCGTCCCCTGGCACTGCTCGCACCCGACCGCCTGATACACGATCGCGCCCGGCTCGAACCCGAGCAGCGCCGCGACCGACGCATCCGCCGCCACCGGCCGCCGGCACACCTCGCACAAGCGCCGGACCAGCCGCTGCGCGATCACCGCGCGGAGCGTCGATGCCAGCAGGAACGGCTCGACCTTCATGTCGCGCATCCGCGTGATCGCGCCGACCGCGTCGTTGGTGTGGACGGTCGAGAGCACGAGATGCCCGGTCAGCGACGCCTGCACCGCGATCTCGGCGGTTTCGCGGTCGCGGATTTCGCCGACCATCACGACGTCGGGATCCTGCCGCAGGATCGCGCGCAGGCCCGCAGCGAAGGTCAGCCCGACCTTGGCGTTGACTTGCGTCTGGCCGACGCCCTCCATCGCATATTCGACCGGATCCTCGACCGTCAGGATGTTGCGGCTGCCGTCGTTGAGCAGCCGCATCGAGGCGTAGAGCGTCGTCGTCTTGCCCGAGCCGGTCGGCCCGGTGACGAGGATGATCCCGTTGGGCTCGGTGATCGCCTCTTTCAGCAACTGGTTGATCGCCGGCGTCATGCCGAGCACGTCGAGCGTGATCCCGGCATTCTCCTTGTCGAGAATACGCAGCACCACGCGCTCGCCCGCGCGGCTCGGCAGCGTCGAGACGCGGACGTCGAGCAGCTTGCCGCCCAGCGTCAGGCCGATCCGCCCGTCCTGCGGGACGCGCCGCTCGGCGATGTCGAGCCGCGCCATCACCTTGACGCGGCTGACCACGACGGGGGCGACGTGCGGCGGCATGCGGAGCGTCTCGCGCAGCACGCCGTCGATGCGCATGCGGACGACGAGGCCGGTCTCGTACGGCTCGATATGGATGTCCGACACGCCGTTGCGCGCGGCGTCGGCGATGATGCCGTTGATCAGCCGGATCGCGGGGGCATCGTCGGCGGTGTCGAGCAGATCGTCGGCAGTGGGGAGATGGTCGGCGAGCAGGTCGAGTTCGTCGCCGAGGCCGAGCGTGCCCGCCGCCATCGCGGCGGCCTGGCCGTCCATCGCATAGGCCTCGGACAGCAGGCGGTCGAATTCGGTCGCGACGACGAAGGTCACGTCGAACGCGCGCGCGAGGTGGCGGCGCAGTTCGAGCAGAACCTTGGGGTCGGAGCCCTCGCGCATCGCAACGGTGAGGTGGTCGTGGGTGGGGTCGAGGACGACGCCGAAGCGGCGTGCGAAGGCGTAGGGGATGGTTGCCGCTGCCACGCTTGTCAGCGCCAGAAGATCGATCTCGGCCATCCTAACGCGCTTCCCCGGCGCAGGCCGGGGCCCAGTCGCGGAGGTCAGGCGCATCGCGCGCAGCGTCCGAACACTCAGCCGCCCGCCCCTGGGCCCCGGCCTGCGCCGGGGAAGCGCAGAAGGAGAAAGCGGGACCGCGCATCGCCATCACCGGTCCCGCTTCGTGCGGATCACCGTGCTCGAGCTCCGCTGTACCGGCACCATGATCCGCGGATCTTCGATATTCCCCGGCACCGGCGCGCTCGGGATCGGTGGCGCCGCGCCCATATAATCGCGCACCAGCTGGTCGATCGACGGCTCGTCATTGGGCATCGCCAGCCCCTGCTGGAGCCGGAGATAGCCATAACGCTGCTCGGTCAGCTTGCGGCTGTCATCGGCGGTGCGCAGAATCGTCGGGCGGATGAAGATCATCAAATTGGTCTTGGTCCGCGACTTGGCCTTCGAGCGGAACAGGTTCCCCAGCCCCGGAATATCGCCGAGCAACGGGATCTTCTCGATCGTCCGCCGCTCGTTATCGTCGAGCAAGCCGCTGATCACCGCAATGTCGCCGTC
Source organism: Sphingomonas sp. UYEF23 (assembly GCF_040546165.1). Taxonomy (NCBI): domain Bacteria; kingdom Pseudomonadati; phylum Pseudomonadota; class Alphaproteobacteria; order Sphingomonadales; family Sphingomonadaceae; genus Sphingomonas; species Sphingomonas sp. UYEF23. Next base: position 366,075 of record NZ_JBEPNG010000001.1, read on the forward strand.
GTCGACGGTGCGGACGGTCTCGACTTCTCGCTTGTTGAGGATCAAGTCGCTGTTGCTGCTCGACACCGGCCCGGCGATCGAACTGACCTCGAGCCGCAGGTTGAGCTTCACCGTCCCGCTCGAATTGACCTGTGGCCGCACCGTCAACTCGATCCCGACATTCTCGCGCTGCGTCGTCTGGAAGGCATTGTCGAAATTGGTCGACAGCGCCTTGCCCGTGGTGATCGGGATTTCCTGCCCGACCAGGCTGTGTGCTTCCTGATTGTCGAGCATCACCAGATGCGGCACTTGGAGCAGGTTCGAGGTCGTGTCGCTCTTCACCGCGTTGATGATGGAGCCGAACACGGTGTCGCCGATCTTGCCCGCCCAGCCGCCAAAGCCGCCGCTCGCGCCGAGCACCGAGCTGATCGCGCTTTGCGTCAGCGAATCGCTCGACGAGCTGCCGGTGCTCGTCGTGACGGTGGCGCCGTTGATCGTCGTCGTCGTCGTCGCGAGCTGCCGCGCGCCGATCGCGCCGGCGATGGTGAGCAGGCTCGGCGCCGAGTTCTGGAAGCTCGACGCGGCGAACGCGCCGCCCTTCAAGTTCGCGATCGCGAATTGCGCGCCGAGCGAGCTCGCCGTCTGGTCCGACACTTCGGCGACGATCGCCTCGACGAGCACCTGCTCGCGCCGCGTGTCGAGCTGACGCACGACGTCGGCGAGCTGACGCTGGACTTCGGCGGGCGCGGCGATGACGATTGCGTTCGCCCCGACGAAACGCGTCACGACCGAGGCGGTGCGCCCGCCCGAAGTGATCGCAGTCTGCGTCGGTGCGTTGCCGGTATTTCCTGTGTCCTGCTGCTGGACCGCAGGCGTGTTCGCTGCGCGCGAGCTGGGATTGTTGCCGTTGCTGCCGCCCGACTGGCTGTTGGTGCCGAAGTTCGACGCCGACAATTGCTGGTTGGTGATCGGCGATGGCGTCTGCCCGACGAGCTGCTGGAGCACCGGCAGCAATTGCTCGGCATCGGCGTTTTCGAGGAAGATCACCTTGATCTCGGTGCCGTTCTTCGCGCGCCGGTCGAGATCCTCGGCGACCGCGGCGAGCCGCGCGACCGAGGTGGCATCGCCGCGAATCGCGACCGAGTTCGAGCTGTTGACCGCAACGACGCTGACCGACGTCCCGGCGCCTGCGGGGGCTGCGCCCCCGGCACCGCCCGCGCTTTGCCCGGCGAGCGCCTGCAATGCGGTCGCGATCTCGCGCGCGCCGGCATTCTTCAGCGCGATGATCCGCGTCGAGGCATTGTCGGTGTCGATCCGGCGCAGTACTTCGCGCACGCGGCGCACATTGTCGGCAAAGTCGACGATGACGAGGCTGTTGCCGCCGCGATTGGCGGTGACCGAGCCTTGCGGCGAGATCAGCCCGCGCACCGTATCGACCGCCGATTGCGCATCGATCGAGCGCAGCCGGACGATTTCAGTGATGTAGCTGTTGCTCGTCGCGCCGCGCGAGCCGATGCGGCTCGGCTGCGACGCGGCGCTATCGGTCGGCTGGATGCGGAACGCGCCATTGGTCGTCGGCACCGCGACGAGCCCGTTGGCACGCAGCGTCGAGAGGAAGATCTCGAAATATTGCGACTTGCTCACCGGGTGATCGGTGACGACGGTCACCTTGCCCTGCACCCGCGCGTCGATGATGAAAGTCCGCCCCGTCACGCGGGCGGCATCGGCGATGAACGCGCGAATATCCGCATCGCGGACATTCATGGTCTGTTGCGCATGCGCCGCCGTGACAAGCGTGATCGCGAGGATAGGCGCCAGGATTCGTTTCTTCATTGCCCCGCAATCGTGATGACGAGTGGTACACTGTCTGCGCCACGTTCGACCGTAAAGCCTAGCGTGCCGCCCTTTGCATATTGCGCGCCGAGACGCTCGATGTCTGCAGCGCCGCCGACGGGCTTGCCCGCGATCTGCGTTATGACGTCACCGTCGCGCAACCCTGCCGCGCGGAAGCCCGCGCCGTCGCCTTGCTGCCGCACCGTCAACCCCGTCACGCGGCCGCCGTCGATCCGCGGGATGAAGCCGACATCGCGCCGCAACTGCGCAAAGCTGACGCCTTGCGGTCCGACCGCGGCAGGCGGTGGCGCGGTGATGACTGCGGGTGCGCTGCCGCCGATCAGCGGTGGCCCGTTCGGCATCGCGGGCGCGACCGGCGCTTGCTCGGTCTGCGGCAGATAGAGATCCTCAGAGACGCCGCCGCGATCGATCGTGACGTGGTCGAACGCAACCGCCTTCAGCCGCACGCCCGGCATGATCTCCTGCCCCACGCCGATGCTTTGCTGGACGCCGTCGGGGCCAGCGATGATCGCCGAGCCACCGCCCTGCGCTTCGTCGATCCGCACGCCGAACAGCGAGAGCTGGAGCGTGGTGACGACCGACGGCCCCGCGACATCGCCGCCGCTCGCGCGGTAGAACGGATCGAAGCCGCGCAGGATCGCCTCGGGGGAACCGGGCACGCCGCCTTGCTCGGGGCGCCAGATCCCGACCGGGCCGACCGGCGTCAGCACCGCCCAGACGAGCCGCGCGCTTTGCACGGCAAGCCCCGCGATCAGCGCGAGCTCGAGCGCGGAATAGACCGTGGTAACCGGAAACCGTCGCAGAAAGGCCCGCGCCCGCGCATCCAAAACCAAGCGCATGTGGAACCCATCCCCGATCGCGACGCCATATTACAGCCCGTGTTACCGTTCCGCGGTGCCGCTGTGAACCTTGTACGTGGCGCCCCCCGCATCGGACGCGCTGCCAGCACCTGGAAAATGCGCGAAGTCTTTGGCAAAGTGTGTCGCGTGACCGATGCTCCCGCCTTCCCAGCCGCCCCCAGCTTCGGTTCGGGTCTCGATGCAGCGGCAATGGTCGCACATCTCGCCGCTCTGCCGGGCGTCCAGCGTGTCCCGTCTCCCAAACTGACGTTGTTCGTGTGCCGCAAGTTCCTCGATGCCGAAACCTGCGCGCAGGTGCGCGACGCGGTCGACGCGACGCGGCGCCCTTCGACGGTCGCGGACTTCAACGGCGACCGCGCGTTTCGCACGAGCGAGACCGGCGATCTCGACTCGCTCGCCCCGCTCACGCAGTGGCTCGACGCGCGGATCAGCGCGTTCACCGGGCTCGACCCGGCGCACGGCGAACCGATCCAGGGTCAGCGCTATGCGGTTGGCCAGGAGTTCAAGCCGCACACCGATTATTTCGAACCGGGCGGCGTGGATTTCGATCGCCATTGCCGTGTTGCGGGCAACCGCACCTGGACCGTGATGCTCTATCTCAACGAACCCGAAGCGGGCGGCGCGACGCGCTTCAAGGCGATCAACAAGATCATCCAGCCCGAGACCGGCAAGCTGCTCGCCTGGAACAACCGGCAGGCCGATGGCACGCTCAACCCGGCCACGCTCCACCACGGCATGAAAGTCCGCGCGGGGACCAAATACGTCATCACCAAATGGTTTCGCGAACGCGCCTGGCGGTAACCGAAAAAGCCGCCGGACCCATGCGGATCCGGCGGCTGCAATATGGTGGGCGCGGCAAGGATTGAACTTGCGACCCCACCCGTGTGAAGGGTGTGCTCTACCACTGAGCTACGCGCCCGTTGCCTTTTCCGCCGGTACGGCGGGGCGAAACGGAGAAGGGCGGCATTGACGCCGCCCTGTTGCAGTCTCTTAAAACGAGCCGGCGCCGCTTGTCCAGCGCCGATGCCCAGATTTTGCGAGTCAGTCGATCAGTTGACCGAATCCTTGAGGCCCTTGCCGGCCTTGAACTTGGGCTGCGACGAGGCCTTGATCGTCATCGGCTCGCCGGTGCGCGGGTTGCGGCCGGTCGACGCCTTGCGCTTGCTGACCGAGAACGTCCCGAAACCGACGAGACGGACTTCATCCCCCTTTTTCAGCGCGGCCGACACGGCTTCGAACACGGCTTCGACGGCCTTGCTTGCATCACCCTTGGTCAGACCCGACGTGTCGGCCACCGTCGCGATCAGTTCCTGTTTGTTCATGGCCACGAAACCCCCGTTTAAAAAACTACTGAAATGATTCCCAGGCGAAAGCCGGTGGCGCAGTAAGGCGGCTCGCACCGGGGCTGTCAAAGCAAAAACATCCCCGCCGTCGGTCAAAACGGCGAGGATGCAGTATTATACGCCGATCCGAGCTCAGTGGTGCAGTTCACCACCGATTGCCGGGACGCCCGCCGGGGGCTGTGCCGCCAGATCGTCCGCTTCGGTCCAATCGATCGCCGTCAACGGCGCGGTTAGCGCAAGACGGAGCACCTCATCGACATGCGCCACCGGGATGATCTTGAGCCCGTCACGGATATTCGCGGGAATATCGGCCAAGTCTTTCTCGTTCTCGTGCGGGATCAGCACCGTGGTGATGCCACCGCGCAACGCCGCGAGCAGCTTTTCCTTCAAGCCCCCGATCGGCAGCACGCGACCGCGCAGCGTGACCTCGCCCGTCATCGCGATGTCGCGGCGCACCGGCACGCCGGTCAGCGTCGAGACGATCGCGGTGACGATGCCGATGCCCGCCGACGGGCCATCCTTTGGCACCGCACCTTCGGGCAGATGGATGTGGATGTCCTTGCGCGCGAAGATGCTCGGCTTGATTCCGTACGAAGGCGAGCGTGCCTTGATGAAGCTGAACGCGGTCTCGATCGATTCCTTCATCACGTCGCCGAGCTTGCCGGTGATCTTCGCTTGACCGCGCCCGGGCACGGTGACGCTTTCGATCGTCAGCAATTCGCCACCTACTTCGGTCCAGGCGAGCCCGGTGACCGCGCCGATCTGGTTCTCTTCCTCGCCCAAGCCGTGACGATACTTCTTCACGCCGGCGAAGTCGGACAGATTGTCGGGCGTTACGGTGACGCTCGTCGTCTTGCCCTCGAGGATCTGGCGCAATGCCTTGCGCGCGAGCTTGGCGATCTCGCGCTCGAGCGTGCGGACGCCGGCTTCACGCGTGTAGTACTGGATCAGCGCGCGAAGACCCTCGGTGGTGAGCGTGAACTCACCTTCCTTCAACCCGTGCGCCTCGATCTGCTTCTCGATCAGGTGGCGTTCGGCGATTTCGACCTTCTCGTCCTCGGTATAGCCTTCGAGCCGGATGATCTCCATTCGGTCGAGCAGCGCCTGCGGGAGGTTGAGCGTGTTCGCGGTGGTCACGAACATCACGTCCGACAGATCGACGTCGATCTCAAGATAGTGATCCTGGAACTTGGCGTTCTGCTCGGGGTCGAGCACCTCGAGCAATGCCGACGCCGGATCGCCGCGAAAATCCTGGCCGAGCTTGTCGATCTCGTCGAGCAGGAACAGCGGGTTGCTGGTGCCGGCCTTTTTGAGGTTCGTCACGATCTTGCCCGGCAGCGAGCCGATATAGGTGCGGCGATGCCCGCGGATCTCGGCTTCGTCGCGCACGCCGCCCAAGGACTGGCGGATGAACTCGCGGCCGGTCGCCTTGGCGATCGACTTGCCGAGCGAGGTCTTGCCGACGCCGGGCGGGCCGACGAGGCACAGGATCGGCCCCTTCAGCTTGTTGGTACGCGCCTGCACCGCGAGATATTCGATGATCCGGTCCTTGACCTTCTCGAGCGCATAATGGTCCTCGTCGAGCACCGCTTGCGCCGCCGAGATATCCTTGCGGATCTTCGACTTCTTGCCCCACGGGAGGCCGAGCAGCACGTCGAGATAATTGCGCACGACGGTCGCCTCGGCACTCATCGGCGCCATCGTCTTGAGCTTCTTGAGCTCGGCGGTCGCCTTGGTGCGCGCCTCCTTCGAGAGCTTCATCGTCGCGATCTTCTGCGTCAGCTCGGCGATCTCGTCGCCTTCGCCGTCATCGCTCTCGTTGCCGAGTTCGCGCTGGATCGCCTTCAACTGCTCGTTGAGATAATATTCGCGCTGGGTCTTCTCCATCTGGCGCTTGACCCGCGACTTGATCTTCTTCTCGACCTGCAGAACGCCGAGCTCGCCCTCCATGAACGCGAACACCATCTCGAGCCGCTTGGCCGGATCGCGCTCGATCAGCAGCGCCTGCTTGTCGCTGACCTTGACCTGGATGTTGGCGGCGACCGCGTCGGCGAGCTTCGAGGGATCCTCGATCTCGCCGAGCTGGACGGCAGTCTCGGCGGGCAGCTTGCGGTTGAGCTTGGCGTAATTCTCGAACTGGTCGATCACCGAGCGCATCAGCGCCTTGAGATCGGGGCTGAGATCGTCGGGCGTGATCTCGCCAACGCGGTCGCCCAGCTCGGTGCTCGCGGCTTCGAGCTCGTCCGACCCGGCATCGCCCTCGAGCATCTCGACTTCGGCGGACAGATAGCCGTCGCTCTGGACGAGCGAGGTCAGCGCGGCGCGGCGCTTGCCCTCGACCAGCACGCGGACGGTGCCGTCGGGCAGCTTGAGCAATTGCAGCACGACCGCGGTGACGCCGATCTCGTACAGATCGTCGCGATCGGGGTCGTCCTCGCTCGGATCGAGCTGCGCGACCAGGAAAATCTCCTTGTCGGCGGCCATTGCGGCTTCCAGGGCTGCGACCGACTTGTCGCGACCGACGAACAGCGGCACGATCATGTTGGGGAAGACAACGATGTCGCGCAGCGGCAGGACGGGATAAGCCTGAGTGGACGGGGTGGAAGAAGCTTGGGTCATGGATACTCCGAGATCGCGACAAGGCCGCGTGCTTGCCCCCTTATATGGGGGGAGTTGCCGATCCATCAATCGTCGTGCGATTTTGGGCGGAACGATCGCGATCGCGGCGCTGCCGCAGGCGATCGGTGCTGCGGGGCGCGGTGGCGACGCGGTGGCCCGCGCGATGATCGCTGCGGGCGGGCGCGACCGGCTGGCGCGCGTCCGCGTGCTGACGTGGAGCGGCATGGCACGGATGATGCTCGGCAAGACCCCGGTCGACTTGCACGTCGAAAGCCGGATCGAGCCGTTCGCACGGTCGCGGTCGGACAGCTGGCTCGTCAGCGAAACGCGCAGCGCCGCGCGGACCGTGATGATCGAGCGCGACACCGCCTTTCTGGTGCAGGACGGCGCGCAGACGACGCTCGCCGCCGCGCAGGCACGCTTCGAACGCCAGCGGCTCGGCGCGTTCGCCTATCTGCTGCTTGCCCCGGCGTTCGTTTCCACCGCGGGCTATAACCGGCTCAACGCCGCGCGCGACGGCTATCCGCCGATCGCACTGACGCTCGATCGCGACGGACGGATTGCCGCGGCCGATTATGTGCTGACGGCACCCGAACCCGGCGCCCCCGCGATCCGCCAGCATTTCAGCTTTGCCGGCAGCGTAAGCGCGCAAGGCGTCCGCTTCCCGCGCGTCACGACGATGCTACAGGACGGCCGCCCGTCGCTGCGCCTGACGATCACCGATTTTTCCGTGGAACTGAGCCCCGCATGATCCCTGTTCGTATCGCGCTCCTGTCGAGCTGCCTCGCGCTGACCGCCGCCGCGCTGCCGACCAAGGGCGAGCCGCCGCTGACCGCACAGATGCAGAAATCGGGCGGGCCGATCGACGCCGAGCAGGCCAAGCTCGGCTTCGACGCCGCCGACCTCGCGTTCGAAGTGCTGCCCGAGACCGAGACGCTGCGCGGCGTCGCGACGCTGCGCTTCACCGCCAAGGCGCCGCTCGCCCGGCTCGTGCTCGATCTCGACCGCAATCTGCCCGTCGATGCGGTATCGGTCGACGGCACACCGCTTGCGCCATCGGCCTGGCGCAATCCCGAGGGCCAACTCGTCATCACGCTCGCACGCATGGTCGCGGCGGGCGGACACGTCACCGCCAAGCTGACCTATGGCGGCACGCCGCACGTCGCGGTCAACGCACCGTGGGACCCCGGCGTCGTGTGGGCGAAGACGCCGAGCGGCGCGCCGTGGTTCGGCACCACCGCAGAGGGCGCCGGGTGCGACCTGTTCTGGCCGTGCCTCGATTTCCCGACCGGCGAGCCCGGCCTCGTCACGCTCCACATCACCGTGCCCAAGGGCCTCAAGGCGCCGTCGAACGGCGTGCTGCTCGGGGTCGACACGCTCGCCGATGGGCGCACGACATGGAACTGGCGCGTCAAGCACCCCAACACCTATGGCATCGCGCTGACGGTCGGGCCGTTCGACGAGATTTCGGGCAGCTACAAGAGCCGCTACGGCAACACGATCCCGATGGCCTATTGGTATCTCCCGGGCGAAGAGGCCAAGGCCAAGGCGCTGTTCGCCGAATTCGCGCCGACGCTCGATTTCTTCGAGGGCGAAGTCGGCCCCTACCCGTTCGGCGACGAGAAGCTCGGCGTGGTCGAGACGCCGTACAAGGGCATGGAGCACCAGACGATCAACGCCTACGGCAACGGCTATGCCAAGGCGCCCGAAGGCTTCGACTGGCTGTTCCAGCACGAATTCGCGCACGAATTCTTCGGCAACCAGCTGACCGCCGCCAATTGGGACGATTACTGGCTGCACGAAGGCTATGGCAGCTACATGCAGCCGCTCTACGGCCGCTGGCGCGAGGGCGAGGCGCGCTATGCGACGATGCTCTCCGACCAGCGTAACAAGATCGCCAACCTCCGCCCTGTCATCTCCGGCAAGATCCGCACCGAGGAAGAGGTGTACGAGATCAGCAAGGGCGGCCCCGGCCAGGACATCTATTACAAGGGCTCGTGGATGCTCCACAGCCTGCGGACCCTGATCGGCGACCGCGCGTTTCGCGATGTGACGCGGTTGATCGTCTACGGCCGGCTCGATCCGCGGCCGGGCAATTTCACGCCGCGCTACGCCTCGACCGCCGACTATGAGCGGATCGTGCGGCGCGTGACGGGCAAGGACTATCGCTGGTTCTTCGACGTCTATCTGCGCCAGGCGGCGCTGCCAGAATTGGTCGAGACACGCAGCGCGACCCGGCTGACATTGCATTGGCAGGCGCCGGGCGGCGGAGTGTTCCCGATGCCGGTCGATGTGCAGATCGGCGGGCGGATCGTGCGGCTTGCGATGGCGGGCGGCTTTGGCAGCATCGCGGTCCCGCGCGGGGCGCATCTCGTGATCGATCCGAACGCCAAGCTGCTGCGCCGATCGATCGCGATCGAGGATTATCAAGCATGGCGCGACGCAGCGGCAAAGGCCGCCAAACCGGCCAGTTGACACCGCGGTGTCATAGCTGAATACTACAGCGCTGTTGCAAGGGGCTTCGCCATGAATTTCATCCCGTTGGACTCGGTCGGGCTTCCCGGACTCGCGGCGTTTGCGATCGGCATACTCGCGGGACTGACGGCGCTGCTGCTGGCGCGCGCGCGTGGCCGGCGCGCCCCGGCAAGCCCCGATTCAGGACGCCGCAACGCCTCGATCCTGTGGATCGTCGTGCAGGGCTTGGGGATCGGCAGCGCCGGGCTCGGGCGAATCCGCATCGCGCTCGATCCGCTTTCGGCCAAGGCGCTGATCGAGGCGGGCGTCGTGCTCGCGCTTATGCTCGCGGCGGCGTGGCTGTTCGACTCGGCGTCGCGCGCGATGGGGCGGAACTGGGCGCTGGTCGCACGGACGCGCGACGACGGGCAATTGATCGAAACGGGTCCGTTCGCGCTGATCCGCAACCCGATCTACGTCTCGCTGGCGTTCGTGATGATCGCGATGGCGATCGCTTATGGTCACACCGCGAGCCTTGTCGTCGGCATCCCGCTCTTCGCGCTTGGCACATGGATGCGCGTGCGGCACGAAGAGGTGGTGCTGCGCGCTGCGTTCGGGCCCGCGTTCGATGCCTATGCCGCGCGGGTCAAACGCTTCGTGCCGGGCCTCCTATGAACTGGCTGGGCGCAGCATCGACCAGAAGCGCGGGCCTCCCTTGGGCACGCTCCATTCGGCGGTGATCTCGAAGCCGAGCGCGCGGTAGAAAGCGAGGTTCCGCTCGGTTGCGGTTTCGAGATAGGCCGGGAGTCCGCTCCCGAGGAGGCGATCGAGCCCGCCGCGCACCGCGGCCGCGCCGAAGCCCCGGCCCTGTGCCGCGGGATCGCAACCTGCGATGTGAAGATACCACACGGCCTCGCGCGGGAAATGCGCCGAGATCGCGTTCGACACCGCCAGCGCGCGGCCGATCGATCCGCCGAGCGCGCGCCACAGCGGCCAGGCGTGGAGCAGCATCGTGAGCATGCTGTCAGACGTTTGCCCCGGTCCACGCCACAGCGTGGCCGCCTCGCCGCCAGCGGTCACCAGCCGGATGCCGCTGGACGCGTCGGAATCGAACAGCACGCCAAACAGCCGCGGCAGCCGGAGCGCACGGTCAGCAGGATCGGAAAAGATATAGGCCATCGCCGGATCATCGGCGAAAGCGCGCGCGAGCAGCGCGACGATACGGTCACGATCGGCGGTGCCGGCAACCCGGACACCCGCGACAGGGTCAGCGTTCCGGTCGGGACGCACCACGGACCCGTGCGAAGGCGTCATCGGACGCCTCCGCGCACGCAGCGCCCTGCCCCGCGAACGGGACAGGGGCTGACCAGATTAGGCCGCGCCGGCGCCGGCCTTTTCCTTCTTGCCGTAGACGCGGATCGGCTCCTTGCGGCCCTCGATCACGTCCTTGTCGATCATCACTTCCTCGACGCTGTCCATACCGGGCAAGTCGAACATCGTGTCGAGCAGGATCCCCTCGAGGATCGAGCGAAGCCCGCGCGCGCCGGTCTTTCGGTCGATCGCCTTCTTTGCGACCGAGACGAGCGCTTCGTCGGTGAAGCCGAGCTTGACCGCCTCCATGTCGAACAGCTTCTGATACTGCTTGACCAGCGCGTTCTTCGGCTCGGTCAGGATCGTCACCAGCGCCGGAACGTCGAGATCCTCGAGCGTCGCGATGACCGGCAGACGGCCGACGAACTCGGGGATCAGGCCGAACTTGAGCAAATCCTCGGGCTCGACTGCCTTGAGCGTCTCGCCGGTTCGGCGTTCCTCAGGGCTTGCGACATAAGCACCGAAGCCGATCGACTTACCCTGCAGACGGTCGCCGATGATCTTCTCGAGGCCGCTGAACGCGCCGCCGCAGATGAACAGGATGTTGGTCGTGTCGACCTGCAGGAACTCCTGCTGCGGATGCTTGCGGCCACCCTGCGGCGGGACGCTCGCGGTGGTGCCTTCCATCAGCTTGAGCAGCGCCTGCTGGACGCCCTCACCCGAAACGTCGCGCGTGATCGAGGGATTCTCGGCCTTGCGGCTGATCTTGTCGATCTCGTCGATGTAGACGATCCCGCGCTGCGCCCGCTCGACATTGTAGTCGGAGGCCTGGAGCAGCTTGAGGATGATGTTCTCGACGTCCTCGCCAACGTAACCGGCTTCGGTCAGCGTCGTCGCATCAGCCATCGTGAAGGGCACGTCGAGGATGCGCGCGAGCGTCTGGGCGAGCAGCGTCTTGCCGCAGCCGGTCGGCCCGACGAGCAGGATGTTCGACTTGGCGAGCTCGACATCGGCGCCCTTCTGGCCGTGGTTGAGGCGCTTGTAATGGTTGTGCACCGCGACCGACAGAACGCGCTTGGCGCGCTTCTGGCCGATCACATAATCGTCGAGCACGTCGCAGATTTCCTGCGGCGTGGGCACGCCGCCATCCTTCTTCGAGACGAGCGCCGACTTGGTCTCCTCGCGGATGATGTCGTTGCAGAGTTCGACGCACTCATCGCAGATGAAAACCGTCGGTCCGGCAATGAGCTTGCGGACTTCATGCTGCGACTTGCCGCAGAAGGAGCAATAAAGCGTGCTCTTCGAATCGCCGCCGCTGAGCTTCGTCATTCTAACCATCCTTGGCGCCACCAGGCGCGCATATGCGAAACGTGTATCCTAGACCGTCCTCGCGCAATCCGACAATCACCAAAATACCCGGTGATGTCAGCACCGGGACGTACGTATGACGCCCCGGTGCCCAACAGAACCTTAACCGGCAAGCTTACGCCGAGGTCAGCGCAGGCGGCGTGCTCGAATCGTCGGGCAGTGCCGGACGCTTGTCGAACACCTGGTCGACCAGGCCGAAATCCTTGGCTTCGTGTGCCTCGAGGAACGTATCGCGATCCATCGCGCGCTCGATCTCCTCGAGCGGCTTGCCGGTGTACTGCGCGTAGAGCGCATTCATCCGGTTCTTTATGCGCTGGATTTCCTTGGCCTGGATCTGAATGTCCGACGCCATGCCCTGCGCACCACCCGAAGGCTGGTGGATCATGATCCGCGCATTGGTCAGCGCGACACGCATGCCCGGCTCACCGGCGGCGAGCAGGAACGAGCCCATCGAGGCGGCCTGCCCCATGCACACGGTGCCGACGCGCGGACGGATGTACTGCATGGTGTCATGGATCGCCATGCCCGCCGTGACGACGCCGCCCGGCGAGTTGATGTACATGAAGATGTCCTTCTTGGGGTTCTCCGACTCCAGGAAGAGCAGCTGTGCCGAGATGACCGAGGCCATATGGTCCTCGACCCCGCCGGTCACGAAAATGATGCGTTCGCGCAGCAGTCGCGAATAAATGTCGAAGCTGCGCTCGCCGCGGTTGGATTGCTCGATGACGATCGGAACGAGGCCGTCATTGATGGGGGCCAGAAAGTCGCCGGTGTCGAACGGATTGCGCATGATGAGCCTTTTAGTCCTTTATGCCCCTAGAACCGCATACATCGGCGCTGCACGAAACGAGTTCAAGCCCCGACGGCGTCCGAGCGACGGTCATCGCCACCCGGAGCACGGTGGCTGAGATAAGCAAGCCGCCGCACTTCGCGCCGACCGCGGACCACCGTGTCGAGGATCAACCCGGTAAAGACGTTGAGCGCGGCGAGGATCGCGAGCCCGACGACCAGCACCGCAGTCGGCAGCCGCGGCACAAGATGCGTGTGCATATAGGTCACGATCAGCGGGATCCCGAGCGCGAGCACGGCGAGCGACAGCAGGGCTGCGATCGCGCCGAAGAACAGCAGCGGCCGCTCGATCCGGTAGAGCGTGACGATCGTGCGCGCGATGCGGAAGCCGTCGCGATACGTGCTGAGCTTCGATTCGGACCCTTCGGGCCGCGCGAAATAGGCGGTCTCGATCTCGCCCGTCGGCATCTTGAGTTCGAGCGCATGGACGCTGATCTCGGTCTCGATCTCGAACCCGGCCGAAAGCACCGGGAAGCTCTTGACGAAGCGCCGTGAGAAGACGCGGTACCCCGAGAAGATATCGGTGAAACTGCGCCCGAACAGCTGCGCGAGCATCCCCGTCATCGCCTTGTTGCCGAGCACGTGCCCGCGGCGATACGCGGCGGTGATCTGCGTCACGCGGCTGCCCACCACCATGTCGAGCTGCTCGTCGAGCAGCCGCGCGACGAGCGCCGGCGCGGCGGTCGCGTCATAGGTCGCATCGCCATCGGCCATGACGTAGATGTCGGCATCGACATCGGCGAACATGCGGCGGACGACGTTGCCCTTGCCCTGCATCCGCTCGGTGCGCACGACGGCGCCCGCCGCGCGCGCCACGGCGACGGTGTCGTCACGGCTGTTATTGTCATAGACGTAGATGGTCGCATCGGGGAGCGCGGCGCGGAACGCCGCAACGGTCTGCGCGATGGCGGTGCTCTCGTTGTAGCACGGCAGCAGGACGGCGATACGGGATGTCATGGCCGAGCCTTAGGGCGTTATCGTGACGGGTTCGACTGTTTTGTGGTGTGCGGCGTGGCGTCTGCGTTTGCCGCCGCCGGCCCAGACCTTACAACGCCGTCACCCAGGTCTCGTGCCGGGGTCCACCATGCCGCTCGACGTATCGTCTAGGGCGGGGTGGACCCCGGCACAGGGCCGGGGTGACGGATGATGGAGTCGAGCGGGCGGGTGTGCGCCTTATTCGGCCTTGTCGGCAGCAGCCTTCTTCTTGGCAGCCGGCTTCTTTACGGGGGCAGCAGCCTCCTCAGCCGGAACAGCCTCGGCTTCAGCGTCAGCAGCAGCTGCCGCCTTCTTCGCCGGCGCCTTCTTGGTCGCGGCCTTCTTCACCGGCTCGGCTTCGACGAGGTCGTCGCCAGCGGCTGCCGGCTCGATGTCAGCCGCTTCCATTTCCTTGGCGTCGTCGGCAGCGGGCTTCGCCTTCTTGCCAGCCGCCTTCTTTGCCTTGGGCTTGTGGTTGTCGTGATCGTGGGTGTGCGTGCCGCTCGAGAAGCCTTCTTCGCTCTCGATCGCCGCTTCGAGCTCTTCGCGCGTCACTTCGCGGTCCGAAATCTCGGCCTTCTCGAACAGGAAGTCGACGACCTTGTCCTCGTACAGCGGCGCGCGCAGCTGGGCGGCGGCCATCGGCTCCTGCTGGATGTACTGCAGGAAGCGCTGGCGGTCTTCGTTGTTATAGTTCTGCGCGGCCTGCGCGATCAGGCGGTTCATTTCCTGCTGGCTGACTTCGACGCCATTGGCCTGGCCGATTTCCGACAGGAGGAGGCCAAGGCGCACGCGGCGCTCGGCGATCTTGCGGTAATCGTCGCGCTCGGACTCCATCTCGGCGAGTGCTGCCGCGGGGTCTTCCTCGTGCGTCGCTTCGTGCTGGAGCTGCTGCCAGATCTGGTCGAATTCGGCTTCGACCATCGACGGCGGCACTTCGAAGTCATGACCCTCGGCGAGCTGGTCGAGCAGCTTGCGCTTCATGTGGGTGCGCGTGAGGCCGTTGAGCTCCTGCTCGATCTGACCCTTCAGGAGACCGGTGAGCTGCTCGAGGCTCTCGAGCCCGAGCGAGGTCGCGAGGCTGTCGTCGATCACGCTCTCGCCGGCGGTCTTCACCGCGGTGATGCTGAGGTCGAAGGTCGCTGGCTTGCCGGCGAGTTCCTTGGCCTGATAATCCTCGGGGAAGGTCACCGTGATCTGGCGCTCGTCGCCGACCTTGACGCCGACGACCTGCTCCTCGAAGCCGGGGATCAGACGACCGGTGCCGAGCTCGACCGACATGTCGCTGCCGGTGCCGCCCTCGAACGCCACGTCGCCGACCTTGCCGACGAAGTCCATGACGACCAGGTCGCCCATCTGCGCTTCATGGCCCTCGGCCGCGTCGTCCCACTTCTTCTGCTGGTCGGCAAACTTCTGCAGCTGCTCCTGCACGACGGCTTCGTCCGCAGGAACGGTGAGGCGCTCGAGCTTGAGCGCGTCGATCGCCGGGGTCGGCACGTCGGGGAGCACTTCGAGCGTGACGGTGATCTGCGCATCGTCACCGAGCTTGAAACCTTCGGCGAGCTCGACCGAAGGCTGCAGCGCGGGGCGCAGCTTCTGCTCGGCGATCAGCTCCTGGATGCCCTGCTGGATCGAGCTGTTGAGCGCGTCCTGCATCAGCGCGTCGCCGTGCATCTTGCGCACCAGGTTCGCGGGCACCTTGCCGGGGCGGAAGCCGGGCATCTTCACCGTCGGCGCGACGCGCTTCAGTTCGGCATCGACACGCGAATCGATATCCTTCGCGGTGATCGTCAGCGTGTAGGCGCGCTTGAGGCCTTCGTTCAACGTCTCGACAGTCTGCATTTCAGATCTCACGCCCAATGGATAAGGAGTTCAGGGATAGTGTGTCGCAGTCCCCATGCACAAACGCATGAGAGACTGGTGCGGGCGAAGGGACTCGAACCCCCACATCTTTCGATGGCAGGACCTAAACCTGCTGCGTCTACCAGTTCCGCCACGCCCGCAAGGACACCGCCGGTGTGGGGGGCGTCTATACCAGCCATGCGCCCGGGGGCAAGCGGGCAAACACCCGACGCCGCATCGCCACGCAACCGCTAGGATGATGGCGCGTTGATGCAGCGTAAGAGGAGAGACGTTATGGCCAGCACGCCCCCAACCGAACTGCCGATCCCGAGCGAACCCGGCCAGCCCGATTCGATGCCGACCGAACTGCCGAGCCCGACGCCCGACGTGGTCGTGCCCGATCCCGCGGGCGACCCCGGCGGCGACCCGATCGCGCCGACCGACACCGGCATGACGGGGGATTTTGCATGAGCGACCCGCATCCCGACAGCCTGCCCGAGAACGACAACGATACCCGCAGCGACATCGAACAAGCAGTCGAAGCGCGCAAGGACGCGGTCGAGCGCGGCGAAGGCGGGCGCGAGCCCGATGCCTTTACGTCTCCGGGCATGGAAGACGGCGTCGGCGGAACTGGCGGCGTGGTGAAAAACCAGGACGACGACGCGCAGTAAATCAGCTCCCGTTGCAACGGTCTGAATATCCGTCTAATTCCCCCCGGACATGTCCGGGGGGATACGGTGGTATTCAAGGTTTCGATAGGTCTTGCAGCCGCTTTTATCGCGTGCTTTCCCGCCGCTGCAAAGTCGTCGTCATCGGATGCAGCCTGTGAGCTCCATATCTGGCCAGGCGCGGGCCTTAATTCTGTTTACAGTGGCGTGTTCCACGGAGGCATCGTCAACGGTGCAGTAACCGGGCGAGACGGATATCCCGCCTTGGCGGTCGAACCCATCGACACCGCCAATCAGGTCGAACTGCTGCGAAGTGCTGCTTTGCGCGATCAACTTAACTTGGCAAAGTATCAGCCAATCGTCCACGAGGAGGCGTTGTCGAGTCGCCTCATGCGGACAAGCGTCGCGCGCATCGCGCCCTCGTCGGCGCCCTGTTATGCGGAATTTATCGTCGACAGTGTCTTCTTCCAGCAAGACATCGTAGACGGGAGTTACCTCAAGATCCTTTTCCGCTACCGCGACTTCACGACCGAGCCCGCACCACGTCGGGTCTTCAGCACCTGGACCAAGACCAGACTGACTTTGCTTCCGCCGACGCCCGCAACCGACATGGTCGCCGCCGCCGCCGAGCTGCGCGCGGCCTTCACCCGCGATGTCGCGCTTTTCGCAAGCGCCTTAGCAAAGCCATCCAAGACCAAAGCGTCACATTAAATAAGGCCGTCCATGACGACCCCTGGGAAAGGGGCCGAAACCAAAGGGGGAGACTATAATGACCAACGCAGTCCATCGCGTCCTGGGAGCCGCTTTCGCTACAGTCGCCTGTGCGATCGGAGGCATCGGCAGCGCTCAGGCAGCGCCGTGCGAACTTCACATCTGGCCGGCCGAACGGATGAACTCGATGACGACCGGATTGCTCGGCGGCGGTCTGCTCGATGCCGCACTCCACAGCGGGAAGGACGCTAGCAACAAAGCCCAGATGGCAAGCGCCCTCGATAGTCCGTCGCAGCTCGACGCGCTGCAGTCGCTCAAATTGACCGATCTGCTCAACCGTCAGCCCGGCACCGTCATCGTGCGCCACGAAACACCGCTCGAGCGCAAGACGATGAACAAGGTCAAGACGCGTCGGTCGGATTCGACCGCGGCCTGCTATTCCGAGCTGATCGTCGCCGATGTCTTCTATCAGAAGGCGGCGATCTACGGCCGGTCGCTGCGCACGCTGTTCATGCTGCGCGACTTCGGCAACGACCAGACGATCGATTACGAATATAAAGCCTGGGGTGGCAATGGTTTGAAGCTATTTCCCGCCAAGGAAGGCGAGGACGCGACTGCCGCGCTCAATGAGCTGGTTTCGGTGTTCGACAAGAATTTCGAGGAATATGCCAACAACGCGCGCAAGGCGATGACCGCAAAGAAAGGCTGACTACCCGCAGTCAGGGCGCCCGGTTGGCCGGGCGCCCGCGTTTCTTTACCCCAGCATCTTCTTCAGCACGTCGTTGACGACGCCCGGGTTCGCCTTGCCGCCCATCGCCTTCATCGTCTGCCCGACGAAGAAGCCGAACAGCTTGTCCTTGCCGCCACGATAATCGGCGACCTTGTCTTCGTTCGCCGCCATCACCTCGGCGATGACGCGCTCGATCTCGCCGGTGTCGCTGGTCTGCTTGAGCCCGCGCTCCTCGACGATTTCGGCAGCGCCCTGCCCGGTTTCGAGCATGATCTCGAACACCTGCTTGGCGAGCGTACCCGACAGCGTGCCATCGGCGATCAGGCCGAGCAGTTCGGCGGCCTGATCGGGGCTGACGGGCGAATTCTCGATGTCCCGGCCGGTGCGGTTAAGCGCGCCGAACAGCTCCGACGTCGTCCAGTTCGCCGCAGCAACCGGCGCCACGCCCGTGTCGAGCAACGCATCGAACCAGCGCGCCGCCTCGACCTCGGCGGTCATCACCGCAGCGGCGTAAGGCGTGATGCCGAGCGCCTCGTAGCGGCGGCGCTTGGTGTCGGGCAGCTCGGGCAGCGACGCGCGGCATTCTTCGAGGAACGCGTCGTCGAGCTCGAGCGGGAGCAGATCGGGATCGGGGAAGTAGCGATAATCGTGCGCGTCTTCCTTCGAGCGCATCGAGCGCGTCTCGTTGCGATCGGGATCGTAGAGCCGCGTTTCCTGGACGATCCGGCCGCCGCTTTCGAGCACGTCGATCTGGCGCTTGGCCTCCTGCTCGACCACCGCCATCACGAAGCGGACCGAATTGACGTTCTTGGTCTCGGTGCGCGTGCCGAGCTCGTCACCGGCCTTCCGCACGCTGACATTGACGTCGGCGCGCATCGAGCCCTCTTCCATGTTGCCGTCGCACGACCCGACGTAGCGCAGAATCGATCTGAGCTTGCGGAGATAAGCCCCTGCTTCGGCAGGAGAAGCCATATCGGGCTTCGACACGATCTCCATCAACGCAACGCCCGAGCGGTTGAGGTCGACGTAGGAGCGCGTCGGATGCTGGTCGTGCATCAGCTTGCCCGCATCCTGCTCGACATGGATCCGCTCGACGCCGATGCGCTTGCCCGCAGCGTCGGGGTTCTTGTCGTCGAGGCTGATGTCGATCGCGCCCTCGCCGACGATCGGGTGGTAGAGCTGGCTGATCTGATAGCCCTGCGGCAGATCGGCGTAGAAATAGTTCTTGCGGTCGAAGCGCGACCAGCGGTTTATCTGCGCGTCGATCGCCATGCCGGTGCGGACCGCCTGGCGGATGCACTCGCGGTTGGGAACGGGGAGCATGCCGGGCATCGCGGCGTCGACCAGCGACACCTGCGTGTTGGGCTCGGCGCCGAACGCGGTCGCCGCGCCCGAGAAGAGCTTGGCGTTCGAGGTGACCTGCGCATGGACTTCGAGGCCGACCACGACCTCCCAGTCGCCGGTTTCGCCGCGGATCGTGTATTTGGTGTCAGTCATGACCTAAATTCCGTTCGGGCTGAGCGTGTCGACGCCCTGCCCTTCTTTGCCCGAAGTAAAGAAGAGCGCGATCACCACCACGCCTCGGCACGTGCGGTGAACCCGGCGCGCTGCTCGAGCGCAAGCCCGGCATTGAGCACGCCTTGCTCGTCGAGCGGCTTGCCGATGATCTGCAGGCCGAGCGGCAGCCCGGCGCCGTCGAGGCCACCCGGCACCGACATCGCCGGCAAACCCGCCAGCGAGGACGGCACGGTGAAGACGTCGTTCAAATACATCGCGATCGGGTCGGCCGACTTCTCCCCCAGCGCGAACGCCGAGGATGGCGCGGTCGGGGTGAGCAGCAGGTCGCACTTCGCCCAGGCCAGCTCGAAATCGCGCGCGATCAGCGTGCGGACCTTCGATGCCTGTGTAAAGTACGCGTCGTAAAACCCTGCCGACAGGACATATGTCCCGATCATGATCCGGCGCTTGACCTCGTCGCCGAACCCGTCGGCGCGCGTCGCGGCGTACATGTCCTGCAGCCCTGCCCCCTCGGGCAGATCGCGCAGGCCGTAGCGCACGCCGTCATAGCGCGCGAGGTTGGACGAGGCTTCGGCCGGCGCGATGATGTAATAGGCCGGCAGCGCATATTTGGTGTGCGGCAGCGAGACCTCGACGATCTCCGCGCCGGCGTCCTTCAACCAGTCGATCCCCTGCTGCCACAGCGCGTCGATCTCGGCGGGCATATTGTCGACGCGATATTCCTTGGGAATACCGATCCGCTTGCCCTTGAGATCGCCCGACAATCCGGCTTCCCACGCGGGCACTGGCAGATCGAGCGAGGTCGCGTCCTTCGGATCGAAGCCGCTCATCGCCTCGAGCAGGATCGCGCAGTCGCGCACGTCGTGCGCCATCGGCCCGGCCTGGTCGAGCGACGAGGCGAACGCGATCGTCCCCCAGCGCGAGCAGCGGCCATAGGTCGGCTTGATGCCGCTGATGCCGGTGAAGGCGGCCGGCTGGCGGATCGATCCGCCGGTGTCGGTGCCGGTTGCCGCCGGGCACAGCCGCGCGGCGACCGCCGTCGACGAACCACCCGACGACCCGCCGGGCGCGAGCGGCGCGTTGCCGCCGTCGCTCCGCCGCCACGGCGAGATCACGTTGCCGAATGCGCTGGTCTCGTTCGACGAGCCCATCGCGAACTGGTCCATGTTGAGCTTGCCGAGCATGCCCGCGCCAGCATCCCACAAATTGGCCGACACCGTCGATTCGTACGGCGGCACGAAGCCTTCGAGGATCAAGCTCGCCGCGGTGGTCGGCACGCCCTTGGTGCAGAACAGATCCTTCATCCCGATCGGCACGCCGGCGAGCGGCTTGAGCGTCTCGCCCGCAGCGCGCGCCGTATCTGCGGCATCGGCGGCGGCGAGCGCGTGGTCGGGGGTTTCGACCAGGAACGCATTGAGCGCCTTGGCCTTCGAGACGTTGGCGATGAACCCCTCGGCGACTTCGCGCGCGGAGAAGGTGCCGGCGCGGACGCCGTCGCGGATGGCGGCTACGCCGAGATCGGTGAGGTCAGTCATACGGTCATTCCCGTCGCCCCGGCATAGGCCGGGGCCGCTTCGTTGTGGTGCAGGCCGCTCGCGACGAACGCGGCGGCCCCGGCCTGCGCCGGGGCGACGATGGCGCGGATCATTCGATCACCTTGGGCACGGTGAAGAAGCCGTGCTCGGCCTGGGGAGCATTGGCCAGCACGGCATCGCGGATGCCGCCGCCGGTCAGCGGGTCGGCGTTGACGACGTCGTCGCGCAGCCGGAGGTGGTTGGGGATCACCGCGGTCATCGGCGCGACGCCGGTCGTGTCGACCTCGCTTAATTGCTCGATCCAACCCATGATGTTTTCGAGCTCGGGCGCGATGCGCACGGCATCTTCCTCGGTGATGGAGATGCGGGCGAGGCTCGCGATCTTGCTGACGGTAGCGATGGTGACTGGCATGGCTTGCGGCTAGCAGAGCGCCCGAGCCTTGCGCAACCTATTCGAACGGATCGCCGACCGGAACGCCCCCGATGAACACCCGGCGCGCGGGCACGGCGCGGATCTCGACCTTGCCCGCGGCATCGCCCGCCTTGAGCGCGGCGCGCTCGGGCGCACTCAGCGGCGCGCGCGTATTTGTGTCGATCCGCGCCCAGGTCTCGCCGGTGCGCCGATAGCGCGTGGGGCCGCACGCCGACTGAAATGCGGGTGCAGGATCGCGGCGAGAGGTCTCTACCTTCGGCGGCGCCATCAGCTGATCGACGCAAGCCCCTGATATTGCAACAGCTTCGGAAGAGCCCGGATCATAGAGCAAGGAGCAGCGGTCTTTGACATCGGTGCTGCAGCCCTGCCAGTCGGTTAGCACCTTACGCAGTGCGAATGGCACGGCCACCGCCACGGGCACCACGCGCAGCCGTTTGACGAGCACATCGGCGTCGGCCTGTGCGCGGTCGACGCTCGCTACGTCCCAGCGGTTGGTCTTGGTCGCGACGTCCTTCGCGCGCGCCGCGATGCCCGGGGTCGCCGAGCGGGCGAGCCGCCGCAGCGCCGCCTTGCCGGGATCACCGAAATCGAACGCCAGCGCCGCCCAGTCGAACTTCGCGGGCGCAACCCGCCCCGATTCGAGCCGCGCGACCTGGTCGAGCGTCGCGAGCGCGTTGAAGCTCGCGAGCGGCGTGGCGAGCAGCAGCCCGACACCGGCGACGACGAACGCGATCCGCAAATTGCTCGGCCGCACATAGCGGCTCCACGCCAACCGCCCGCGCAGCACCGCGACGAGATAGGCAACGCCGTAAAGGTTCGCGAACCCCACGAACACGGCTGCCCACAGCCGGTCGGGCGTCAGGCCGTATTGCGCGATCCGCAATCCCGTCGCGATCGCAGCGATCACCGCCAGCGGCAGCACCGCAAGCGCCAGCGCGATCGCGCCGAAGCGCAGCACCGGATGGGTCGCTTCCTCGCCCGCGCCATTGCCGACCACCGCATTGGCGAGGATCAGCGCGCCGATCATGCAGCTGAGCAGGATCGGCGTGGTCGACTTGGTCGCCTCCCACAGTGCGTCGAGCCCGGTGAAGGGCAGCGCGAGCAGAAACACCAGCAGCCCCGCGCCGAGCACTGGCGCAAGCACCGCGAGCACCGCGGTCACCACGCGCTGGAGCAGCCGCAGCACGCCGTCGCGCTCGCGCAGCAACCCGAGCGATCCGCCAAAGCTCGCGCCCGCCAGCAGCGCGGTAAACCAGTCGTGGCGCAGCAGGTCGCGCAGCACATGCACGCCGATCAAGTCGAACAGCGCGGCGAGCAGCCATGCCAGCGCGAATGCGACGCCAGTGAACAGCCAGCAGGCACACCACAGCACGACGTTTGTCCATGCGTCGCCATGCACGTCGGCATACGGGAAGCGCACCGCACCATGATCGCGCGCGGTCTGGAACAGCGGCACTGCGATCGCGATCGCGATGAACAGGCTCGCGCCGCGCCAACTGTACCACGCGCCCCAGCCGCCACCGTTCCAATAGACGATCAGCCCCGCGACCGCGCCGATGCCGATCCCGAAGGCCGCCGCCCAATACCAACGCCGCCGCTCGAGCGCGAAGCCGAAGGTCACCGCCCCCGTACCGATCGCGGTGGTCAGCGCGATTCGCCACGCCGCCGGGTCGATTACGGGAAAGTGAGGGCCGCGGTCGAGCAGCTGCTGCACCGCGAGCGCGGCGAGCGCGCCGACCACGGCGAGCAGCATCGCCCGCAACGGCCAGCCGTGGGTATCGCGTTCGAATCCCGGACTTTCGTTCATCGCATCGCTCCCCCGCGCCGTGGCCGCACCAACGCCAGCACCAAGGCGATTGCAAGCGCGGCGATCCTGCGGCACGGAAAACCGCAGCACGCTTGCATGGGCACCGCCGCGCCATGCCGTGGGAGGTCGACCGGTTTGGCGCGCAAGTTTCTCTACATCTTCACCGTGCTGATCGTGATCGTGATCGCGGGTGCGTTTGCCTATGCGATCTGGGGCACCGAGCTGATCAAGCTGGCGATGATCCCGCGCGCCGCCTTCATCGCCGAGCCGCGCCAGCCCGCCGCTGCGTACCGCCGTGCCGAGATGTGGCTCGCGCGCCCCGACAAGCCGGGCAATCCGGCGCTATGGCTTCCGCCCGGCTACACGCCCGCCAAGGACACGCGCGCGGCGGTGTTCTTCATCCACCCGACGTCGTTCCTCAACCGTTCGCGCTGGAACGCGCCGCTCGACGATGCCGAGGCCAATGCCCGCGCCGAGCTGTTCCTGCGCGGCCAGGCCAGCGCGTTCAACGCCGTCGGCGCGATCTGGGCGCCGCGCTATCGCCAGGCGACCTTCGGCGCGTTCCTGACGACGCAGGATAATGCCGCCAAGGCGCTCGACCTCGCTTATGGTGACGTCGCGGCGGCATTCGACGCGTTCGTCGCGCAAGCGGGCGACCGGCCGATCATCCTCGCCGGCCACAGCCAAGGCGCGCTGCACCTGCTGCGGCTGCTGCGCGAGAAGATCGCTGGCACGCCGCTGCAGAAGCGGATCGTCGCCGCCTATGTCGTCGGCTGGCCGGTCTCGCGCAGCGTCGACCTGCCCAAGCTTGGCCTGCCCGAATGCCGCAGCGCAGATCAGGCCGGCTGCATCCAGTCGTGGGAGAGCTTCGCCGAACCCGCCGAGCCGTCGCTGGTGCTCGACACCTACAACGCCAGTCGCGGCAGCGATGGCACGCCGCGCCGCGGCACCCCGATGATCTGCACCAATCCGCTGACCGGAACCCCCGATGCGACCGCACCCGCGATCGCCAATCTCGGCACGCTCGTTCCCTCCGCCGATCTCTCGAGCGCGACGATCGTCGTGGGCCAGGTTCCTGCGCGCTGCGATTCGCGCGGGCTCCTGCTGATCGGCGATCCGCCCAAACTCGGCGGTTACGTGCTGCCGGGCAACAACTACCACGTCTACGACTACAGCCTGTTCTGGGCGAACGTCCGCGCCGATGCGGCACGACGGCTGGCGGTCTTCGCGAAATGATCACGACCGATCGCACCGAATTCCGTGGCGCGCTTCCCGCTGGTGGTCGGCTGATCGGGCTCGACGTCGGCACCAAGACGATCGGCACCGCCTTGTGCGACGCCGGGTGGAGCTTCGCCTCGCCCGCGTTGCTGATCCGCCGCACCAAGTTCCAGAAGGACAAGCTCGCGCTCGCCGAGATGATCGCGGCGCAGCAGGTGAAGGGGATCGTCATCGGCCTGCCGCTCAATCTGAACGACGGCAGCGAGAGCCCGCGCAGCCAGTCGAGCCGGGCGTTCGCGCGCAACATGACCGATCTCGACCTGCCGATCTTCCTGCAGGACGAGCGCTGGTCGACCGTCGCGGTTACGCGCACGCTGATCGAGCAGGATGCGAGCCGCGCCAAGCGCGCCGAACTCGTCGACAAGATGGCCGCTGCGTACATCCTGCAAGGCGCGATCGACGCGCTCGTCGCGATCTAGCCGCTACAGCCCGTCCGCGGCCCAGTCGACGCGATCCCCGCTGGCTATCCGGTCGTGCAATGCCGCTCGATCCGTGTGCACCGCTCGTTGCTCGGCTGGGCGCTTTCCAGACGCCTTCCAGCGCTTCCGCTCTTGCCGGTTTAGGCGATGCGCATACGCTCGCGTGTTGGGGGGCGTGTTCCGAGTCGGCGCGCTGAGATCGTCGCACCGGACTGCGCTTCTGCAAGAGGAGAGCCGCCATGACGCTTGCATTCGAGTCGCCGACCGAGCGTCCCGTCCCGATCGTGGTGACGGCGAAAGGCGATTCCGCCGCCCCGGCATTGCCAGCTCGGATCGAGCTCGATCTCTCGAAATTCCACAATGGACGCTGGGCGCTCCACCTCGACGCCGTGTTTGCGCGGCACGAGGCCCCCGTCGTCATCCTGGCGCATGGCATCGCGTGTCGCGCGGTGGCGTGGTGGGCGCAGCTTTCGCCGCGCAGCTATTTGCGGGCGATCAGCGGTGCGCTGTTCCAAACGCCGTTGCATGTCGGATTCGATCAGATTGCGGCCGCGGCGGCGATGCAGAACGGCCCTGCCTGCCGCCTGCCCTTTCCCTCGATCGTCATCAGCGATCCGTCGTTCCAGGTCGAGCAAGCGCTTGCCCTCGCCGACGCGTGGGGAAGCCGCTTCGTCGCGACCGATGCCGCCGCACCGGGACAGGCAAGCAACCGTAACGCGCGCTTTACCGCGATCGAGACGATGCTGCTCGGCCACCGCGATCGCTTCGAGATCAACCGCGCGGCCGCGATGCAGCCATCTGGACCATGCCCCATCGCGATGCAGCTTAGTCCTTCCGATCACACCACCATCAAGTCTGATTGACGCTGTTCGCGGCGTTCCGACGCCGTCCCTCGCGCAACTTCCACAGCGCCGGCGTGTTACACCGACACGCTGGCCGCCGCGGCCATGGCGCGAAGGAGTGACGCGATGGACATGCAGGATCTGACCGGGAAGGTCGCCGTCATCACTGGCGCCTCAAGCGGGATCGGCGAAGCCACCGCGCGGCTGCTCGCCAAGGAAGGCGCCCAGGTCGTGCTCGTCGCGCGGCGCAAGGACCGGATCGACGCGCTTGCCGCAGAGATCGGTGAGAGCGCGATGGCGATCGAAACCGACGTTGCCGATCTGGCGGCGGTCCAGGCGATGGTCGCCGCGGTCAAGACGCGCTTCGGCGGGATCGACTTGCTGTTCAACAATGCCGGCATGGGCGTCAACGGCGCGTTCGCCGACAGCAATCCCGACGACTGGAAAACGCAGATCGACGCCAATCTCTATGGCGTGCTCAACTGCACCCACGCCGCCTTGCCGCTGATGCACGGCCGCGCGGGCGCGATGGTCTCGATCGTGTCGAGCGTCGGCGGGCGGTACGGGATCGCCGGCTGGTCGGTCTACAACGCCACCAAGTTCGCGGTGGTCGGCTTTGCCGATGCGCTGCGCAAGGAAGTCGGCAATGCGGGCATTCGCGTCTCGCTGATCGAGCCCGGCGCGGTGTGGACCGAATGGGGCCACAACGTCCCCGAGGAAACGATGCGCGAGCGTCGCGAATCGCTCGACGCGCTCCAGGCCGAGGATATCGCGCAGGCGCTGGTCTACGCCTTCGCGCAGCCGCCGCGCGTGCTGGTCGAGGAAATCCTCGTCCGCCCGGTCAAGCAGGTCGCGCCATGACGCGCCGGTCCCTGCTCCGCACCGCGCTACGCGCCAGCGCGATCACGCTCGTCGCGACCGCGGCCATCGGCGCCTTCGCGCGGCGCCCGTCCCCGTCGCCATCCTCGTCGCCGGTCGAACGCGTCGCGACCTTCGGCGATGCGATGCCGACGGGCGTCACCGTCGCGGCGAACGGCCGGATCTTCGTCAACTATCCGCAGTGGGGCGACAATCCGCGCTTCACCGTCGGCGAGCTCAAGGACGGTGTCGTCACCGCCTATCCCGACCAGGCGATCAACCACGCCGATCCCGCGCGCCCGGGCGAAACGCTGATCAGCGTGCAAAGCGTCGTCGCCGACAGCGCGAACCGCTTGTGGATCCTCGACACCGCCGCCCCCAATTTCGCGGCGCCGATCGCAGGCGGTGCAAAGCTCGTCGCGGTGGATCTCGCGCGCGACCGCGTGGTGCAGACGATCGTACTCGGCCCCGACGTCGTGCTGCCGACGACCTACCTCAACGACGAGCGCTTCGATCTGCGCCAGGGGATCGCGGGCGTCGCTTATATCACCGACAGTTCGGTGACCGGCCCCGGCGCGATCATCGTCGTCGATCTGGCGAGCGGTGCCGCCGTCCGCCGGCTGTCGGGGGATGCGACGACGATGCCCGACCCCGCCTTCGCGCCCGTCGTCGAAGGCAAGCCGGTGATGACGCGCCCCGCCGATAGTCCGGCAAAGCCATGGAAGGTCGCCGCCGACGGCATCGCGCTCTCGCCCGATGGCGCGACGCTCTATTATTCACCGCTGTCGAGCCGCCATCTCTACGCCGTCCCGACCGCCTTGCTGCGCGATCCCGTCGTCGACCCGGCAAAGCTCTCGGCCGCCGTGCGCGATCTCGGGCTCAAGGGCGCCTCCGACGGTCTGGCGGAAGACTCGCGCGGCCGCATCTATGGCGGCGACTATGAGCATAATGCGATCCGCCGGCTCGCCGACGGAAAGTGGGAGACGATCGCGAAGGACCGCCGGATCCTGTGGCCCGACACGCTGTCGATCGGCACCGACGGCTATCTGTATTTCACCGCAAACCAACTCCACCGCCAGCCCGGCTTCCACAAGGGCAAGGATCTGCGGCGCAAACCCTACGAGCTGCTGCGGATCAAGATCGACGCCGGGCCGGCCTGACGCTGTGCGATTACTGGCGCGCCATCGGCGCGTCGGTTTTTGCCGCAAGGCCATAGGCGCCGACCACGAACAGCAACCCGCCGATCCCGTTCCCGAGCGTGACGAACGCCAGATTGCGCAACACTTGCGCCAGCGTGATCGTCTCGCCCGGCGAGAACAGGCCAAGTGTCAGCGCGGTCATGTTGGCGACCGAATGCTCGAACCCGGCGGCAACGAACGCGAGCAGCACCCACGCCATGACGAGGCTCTTGGCGGCATCGCCCGTCACCCGCGCCGCAGTCCAGATTGCGAGGCACACCAGCCAGTTGCACAGCACCGCGCGCGCGATCAACGCCGTCGCATCGGCCTCGACCTTGTGCGCGGCATAGGCGTTGAACATCGTCGCGGCATTGGCGAACACCAACCCCCCACCGCCCGCGATGAAGATAGCCGAAAGCAACAGCGCGCCCGCCAGATTGCCGATCCACACCACGACGATCAGCAAGGCGGCGTCCGCCACACTGACGCTGCGCCGCATCAACCCGAAGCCGAGATACATGACATAGCCGGTGAACAGCTCCCCCCCGGCGAATACGGTGAGGATCAGCCCGAGCCCGAAGGTCGCGCCCATCACCAATGGGCGCACGCCGGCCGGCAATGCGTCGGCGGTGCTGAGGGCAAGGATCATCGCGATGCCGATATAGGCCCCCGCCAGCATCGCGCCGACGAAGAAGCCCAGCGGCGAGCGGCGGATCGAAGCGGCTTCGGCGGCGGCGCGATCAGCGAAGCCGGTTACCGTCGGTGCATACATGGATTTTACGCTTTCACAGAGATTTTGCGGCCGGCAACGCCCGCCCGCGCAACGATACGGTCCGCCGCGTTCTTGGTTCCCGCGCTGCGGATCTGGACCGGCACCGACTTGTACGACGGGGTCAGGCTTTGCGGATCATGGTCCTCGAGCGCGATCAGCGGCTGTGTCTCGGGGTAATAGGACGCGCAGCACCCATCGGGCAGCGCATGCTCGACGAGCATCAGCCCCTGGACGATCCGGTCGTCGCGCTTGAACGTGAGCGCGGTCGTCACGTCGACGACATCGCCTTCGACAAAGCCGAGCCGGGCGATCTCCTTCGCGTTCAGGAACAGCACGTCGCGCCGCCCGAACACGCCGCGATAGCGATCGTCGAGGGCATAGATCGTGGTGTTGTACTGGTCGTGTGAGCGCAGCGTCGTCAGCCGCAGGACGCTTGGATCACGCGCCGTCTCGTCTTCCTCGACGCCCGTGGCGACGATGAAATTGGCCTTGCCCGTATCGGTGTTCCAGACGCGCTCGGCCGCCGAATTGGGCAAGTGGAAGCCGCCTGGCGCGCGGATGCGCGTGTTGTATTCCTTGAACGCCGGGAACACCGCCTCGATCTTGTCGCGGATACGGTCGTAATTGGCGACATAGCCGTCCCAATCGATCGCGCCCTTGCCGCCGAGCGTCGCCTTGGCGATCTCCGCGACGATCCACGGTTCGGAGCGGACATTCTCGCCCGGCGGCATCAGGAAGCCGCGCGAGGCGTGAACCATCGACATCGAATCCTCGACCGTCACGGCTTGCGGGCCATCCTCCTGCGTATCGCGCTCGGTGCGCCCGAGGCACGGCAGGACGTAGCTCGCCTTGGCCATCAGCAGATGCGTGCGGTTGAGCTTGGTGGTGATGTGGACCGCGAGGTCCATGTTGCGGAAGCCTTGCGCGCAGGCCTGCGGATCCGACGACGCGATCGCGAGATTGCCGCCGAGGCAGACGATCGCCTTGGCCGTCCCGTCGCGCATCGCAGCGATGCTTTCAACCACCGAATGCCCATCGGCACGCGGCGGATCGAAGCCGAATACGTCCTGGATCTTGTCGAGCAACGCCGCGCTCGGCCGTTCGGTGATGCCGACGGTCCGGTCGCCCTGGACGTTGCTGTGGCCGCGCAAGGGACAGATGCCCGCGCCGGGCCGCCCCATGTTGCCGCGCAGCAGCAGCAGGTTGGCGATTTGCTGGACGTTGCTCGTGCCCGTGCGGTGCTGCGTGATGCCCATGCCGTAGCAGCAGATCGTCGCCTTCGACTGCGCATAGATCTGCGCGACCGCCTCGAGATCGGCGCGCGCGAGGCCGCTCGATTGCTCGATAGCGGCCCAGTCGGTCGCATCGAGATCGGCGCGGAACGCCTCGAGGCCCGCCGTATGCTCGGCGATAAAGGCGTGGTCGAGCACCGGCGTCTCTGGCGTGTCGAGCGCCACCAGCGCCTTCGCGATGCCCTTAAGCGCCGCAGCATCGCCGCCGACCTTGACCTGCAAATAGCTCGTCGCGATCGGCGTCGCCGACAAGGTTGCCATCTCGACCACCGATTGCGGCGATTCGAAACGTTCGAGCGAGCGCTCCTTGAGCGGGTTGAACACGATGATCTTGCCGCCGCGCCGCGCCACGTCGCGCAGCGTCGCCATCATCCGCGGATGGTTGGTGCCGGGATTGTGGCCGATCGAGAGGATCAGGTCGGCATGGTCGAAATCCTCGAGGCTGACGGTGCCCTTGCCGATGCCGATCGACTTGGGGAGGCCGACCGAAGTCGCCTCGTGGCACATGTTCGAGCAATCGGGGAAATTGTTGGTGCCGTACAGCCGCGCGAACAGCTGGTAGAGGAACGCGGCTTCGTTCGAGCAGCGCCCCGAGGTGTAGAATTCGGCCTGGTTGGGATCCTCGAGCGCGGCCAGACCCGCACCGATCTCGGCGAGCGCCTCGTCCCAGCCGACGACTTCATAATGGTCGGTCGCCGCATTGTAGCGCAGCGGCTCGGTGACGCGGCCCTGATCCTCGATCCAGTGATCGGTCTTTTCCCACAGCTCGGAGACCGAATGCTGCGCGAAGAAATCGCCGCCGATCCGCTTAGCGGTCGATTCCCATGCGACTGCCTTGGCGCCGTTCTCGCAAAATTCGAACGAGGAGGAGTGCTTCGGGTCGGGCCAGGCGCAGCTCGGGCAATCGAAGCCGTCGGGCTGGTTCGACTTGAGCAGCGTCTGCGCGCCCTGCGACACGATCTGCTGCGCCTTGAGCGAGACCGCGACCGCCTTGAGCGCCCCCCAGCCGCCCGCCGGGCCGGTATAATCCTTGATCCCCTCGGGACGCTTACGACGCATACTCGGAACTCCACACTTCGACAGGCCCGCACGAGGAGCGGGCCACGACACCGTCGCGCCTAACGCACCGACATCGGGACGAGAAGCGCAGTTGCGACGAACGCTACGATAGATTGAAAGTTTTTGAGACGGGGGTCGGGCCCACCGCCATCAAGCGAGAAACATCGATCGCTTGGGGAAGAATGGTGGAGCCGAGGGGGATCGAACCCCTGACCTTTCGCATGCCATGCGAACGCTCTCCCAGCTGAGCTACGGCCCCATCGTATTCTGGAAAGAAGGACCCGAAACCGGGACCTCTTTGCGGGAAGGCGTCGCCCCTACCGAGGCGACGCGCCCTTGGCAAGCGGTCTGAGTGTCGCTTGCCAGAAAAAACATCAATTAGCTGTGGATCAATGCTCGTCTTCGCTCTGCGGCGCTTCCACGCCGAGATCGTCGTCGCCGCCGAGATCGACTTCGTCGTCGGGCGAGGGCTCCTCGTCTTCACCGGTGTCGATATCCTCGTCGTCGCCGGCGAGATCGTCGTCCTTCTTGACCAGCTCGGGCTTGGCCTGCTCGAACGGCAGCGGCTGCTTCGACTTGAGGATCGGCTCGGGCTCCCAATGCGCACCGCAATTGATGCAGGTGACGGGATCGTCCTTGCCGAGGTCGTAGAAACGGGTGGCGCATTTCGGGCACGTACGCTTCGTGCCCCATTCCGGCTGGATCATATGCCGATTGAACCTTTTGTTGGGCCGACGGGCGTTGCGGCCCTGGGCTGATAGGAATTGGGTCTCGCGACCCGAAGGGCCGCAAAGTGGTGCGCGCCTTGCCATAGCGCAAGCGCGCTGTCAAAGCGCGGCCCCGATGACACACCCTACGCCTATCCCATGCGAAATCCAACCATCCGGGCCGCTCAAGGGGCGCGTCCGCGTCCCCGGCGACAAGTCGATCAGCCACCGTTCGCTGATGCTCTCGGCGCTTGCGGTCGGCACGAGCCGGATCGAGGGGCTGCTCGAGGGCGAGGACGTGCTCGCCACTGCCGCTGCGATGCGCGCGATGGGCGCGACGATCCGCCGCGGCGACGATGCGGTGTGGCACGTCGATGGTGTCGGCGTCGGCGGACTGCTCCAGCCTGCGACCGCGCTCGAGATGGGCAATTCGGGGACTTCGACGCGGCTGCTGATGGGGTTGGTCGCGAGCCACCCGATCACCGCCACCTTTATCGGCGACGCCTCGCTGTCGAAGCGACCGATGGGCCGCGTCATCACCCCGCTGTCGCAAATGGGCGCCGATGTGACGTCGAGCCCGGGCGGTCGCCTCCCCCTGATGCTGCGCGGCCTGTGCCCCGCGATCCCGATCACCTACACCCTCCCCGTCGCCTCGGCGCAAGTGAAGTCGGCGATCCTGCTCGCCGGCCTCAACACCCCCGGGATCACGCGCGTGATCGAGCCGATCGCGACGCGCGATCATAGCGAGCGGATGCTGCGCGGCTTCGGCGCGACCGTGACGGTCGAGCCGTCGCCGCAAGGCCGCATCATCGAAATCACCGGCGAGGCCGAGCTCAGGTCGCAAGCGATCGTCGTGCCGGGCGACCCCTCCTCCGCCGCGTTCCTCGTCGTCGCCGCGACGATCGTGCCGGGATCGGACGTCGTGGTCGAGAATGTCGGGCTCAACCCGACCCGCGCGGGCCTGTTCACCGCGCTCCGTCTAATGGGTGCGAGCATCGAGGAGCAGAATCCGCGCGAAGTCGGCGGCGAGCCCGTCGCCGATCTGCGCGTCCGCCACGCAGCCCTGACTGGCATCGAGATCCCGCCCGATCTCGCACCAAGCATGATCGACGAATATCCCGCGCTGTTCGTCGCCGCCGCCTTCGCGACCGGTCGCACGATCGCGCGCGGCGCCGACGAACTGCGCGTCAAGGAATCGGACCGGATCGCCGCAATGGCCGCCGCGCTCGGCGCCGCCGGCGCGCGCGTCGAGGAAGTCGAGGACGGCATGATCATCGACGGCACCGGCGGCGATCCGCTGCCCGGCGGCGCGACAATCGCGACGCTGCTCGACCACCGCATCGCGATGAGTATGGCGGTGGCGGCTTTGCATTGCCGCAAGGGGAGCGCGGGCGCCGGGATCACGCTCGACGACGCGTCGCCGGTGGCGACGAGTTATCCCGCTTTCTTCGACCAGATCGCGCAGTTGCAGAGCGGCGACGCATGATTGATTCGCATACCGCCGATCTGATCGGCTTTGTCGGCGCGATCGTCATCCTGACCGGCTTCGCGTACCAGACGCTCCGCAATGCCGCACCGAACCTGTTGTCGAACGGGCTCAATTTTCTGGGCGCGTCGCTACTCGCGCTGTCGCTCGTGGTGAACTACAATCTCCCCGCGCTTGCCCTCGAACTGGCTTGGGCCGCAATCGCTTTCATTGGATTGGTACGTATCGTGGTTAAACGTCGATGATTATTGCAGTCGACGGTCCCGCCGCCTCGGGCAAGGGCACGATCGCGCGGGCGCTCGCGCGGCATTATGGCTTGCCGCATCTCGACACCGGGCTGCTCTATCGCGCTGTCGCGGCAAACGTGCAGCGGCTCGAACTCGACCCGTCGGTCGAGGCCGACGCGGTCGCCGCATGCGATTTCGATGATTCGTTGCTCGACGATCCACTGCTGCGCAGCGATGCGATCGGCTCGCTGGCGTCGGTCGTCTCGGCGCATCCGCTCGTGCGCGCCTCGCTGCTCCAGCGGCAGAAGCGCTTCGCCCAGCAACCGGGCGGCGCGGTGCTCGACGGGCGCGATATCGGCACGGTCATCGCGCCCAACGCCGACGCCAAGCTGTTCGTGCGGGCCACGCCCAACATCCGCGCCAAGCGCCGTCATGCCGAGCTGCGGTCGCACGGGTCACTGATCAGCATCGACAAGGTGCTTGCCGACATCCGCGCCCGCGATTTGCGCGATTCGACACGCTCGAACGCACCGCTGGTGCCCGCCAACGACGCGGCATTTCTCGACACAAGCTTCCTGTCGATCGAGGCATCGGTGCAGCGTGCGATCGATATCGTCGAGTCGAAACGCCAGCACTGACCCAGGGGCGCATCGCCAGCTTGCCCCCTCCGCGCGCTTGCGCTAAAGAACGCCCGTCCGGCGAGCGGTGCTCGCGGAGGCTGGCGCGACAGGCATGTCCTCTCGCGCCCTTTTCGCATTTAGCGAGTTGCCCGCCCCCGTGAACGTCCATCGGCGGATGTCGGGCCGGCATTCGGCTGTTCCGACACATAGGCCAAGACCGCCGGAGACAACCGGCTGGCCGGAACAATGATTTAGGATCTGATCCCTTTATGGCCACTCAGCCAAACCCAACCCGCGACGATTTCGCCGCCCTCCTCGAAATGACTCTCGGCGGTGCCGACAGCTTCGAAGGCCGCGTCGTCAAGGGCACCGTCACCGCAATCGAGAACGATCTGGCCGTCATCGACGTCGGCTTGAAGTCCGAAGGCCGCGTTCCGCTTCGCGAATTCGCGATGCCGGGCCAGAAGGCCGATCTCAAGGTCGGTGACGAAGTCGAAGTGTTCGTCGACCGCGTCGAGAACGTGCACGGCGAAGCGATGCTGTCGCGCGACCGCGCCCGCCGTGAAGCCGCATGGGACACGCTCGAAACCGAATTCGCCAAGACGGCACGCGTCGAGGGCGTCATCTTCGGCCGCGTCAAGGGCGGCTTCACCGTCGACCTCAACGGCGCCGTGGCCTTCCTGCCGGGTTCGCAGGTCGACAT
Organism: Sphingomonas sp. UYEF23; assembly: GCF_040546165.1. Taxonomy (NCBI): domain Bacteria; kingdom Pseudomonadati; phylum Pseudomonadota; class Alphaproteobacteria; order Sphingomonadales; family Sphingomonadaceae; genus Sphingomonas; species Sphingomonas sp. UYEF23. Next base: position 400,372 of record NZ_JBEPNG010000001.1, read on the forward strand.
CCGCCCGGTGCGCGACGTCACCCCGCTGATGGACATCCCCCAGCCCTTCCAGATCCTCAAGATGGACCGCAAGCGCGGCAACATCGTCGTGTCGCGTCGCGCGATCCTCGAAGAGACCCGCGCCGAGCAGCGTTCGGGCCTCATCCTGTCGCTGGCTGAAGGCCAGATCATCGACGGCGTCGTCAAGAACATCACCGATTATGGTGCGTTCGTTGACCTCGGCGGCATCGACGGCCTGCTGCACGTCACCGATCTCAGCTACAAGCGCGTCGGCCATCCTTCGGAAGTTCTCAACATTGGCGATACCGTCAAGGTTCAGATCATCCGCATCAACAAGGACACGCAGCGCATCTCGCTCGGCATGAAGCAGCTCGAGAGCGATCCGTGGGAAGGTGCAGCCGCCAAGTATCCGGTCGGCGCCAAGCTCACCGGCCGCGTCACGAACATCACCGAGTACGGTGCATTCGTCGAGCTCGAGCCGGGCATCGAAGGCCTGGTGCACGTTTCGGAAATGTCGTGGACCAAGAAGAACGTTCACCCCGGCAAGATCGTCTCGACCTCGCAGGAAGTCGACGTCGTGGTCATCGAGGTCGATCCCGACAAGCGCCGCATCTCGCTCGGCCTCAAGCAGGCGATCAGCAACCCGTGGGAGGCCTTCGCCGAAGCGCATCCGATCGGTTCGACCGTTGAAGGCGAAGTCAAGAACGCGACCGAATTCGGTCTGTTCATCGGCCTCGACAACGACGTCGACGGCATGGTCCACATGTCCGACATCGCCTGGGGCGTTTCGGGCGAGGACGCGCTCAACCTGCATCGCAAGGGCGAGATGGTTCAAGCCATCGTGCTCGACATCGACGCCGAGAAGGAGCGCATCTCGCTCGGCATGAAGCAGCTCGAGCGTGGTGCCCCTGCAGCAGGCGGCGTTGCCGCTGGCGGCATCTCGGCAGCGGCATCGGGCCTCAACAAGAACGCCATCGTCACGGTCACCGTGCTCGAAGTCCGCGACGCGGGTCTCGAAGTGCAGGTCGGCGACGACGGCGCGACGGGCTTCATCAAGCGCACCGACCTCGGCCGCGATCGCGACGAGCAGCGTCCTGAGCGGTTCCAGACCGGCCAGAAGTTCGATGCGATGGTCACCGGCTTCGACCGCTCGAAGAAGCCGACCTTCTCGATCAAGGCGATGCAGATCTCCGAAGAGAAGCAGGCGGTTGCGCAGTATGGCTCGTCCGACTCGGGCGCGTCGCTGGGTGACATCCTCGGTGCAGCGCTCAAGGCGCAGGGTGCCGACGCCAAGAAGTAATACTTTAGGATGACGAAGGGGCGTTTTCCGGGAGGAAGGCGCCCCTTTCGTTTTTTTCCGTCGTTTTCAACCTATCCCCATGCTAGGCTTGCTATAGATCAAGCCGAAGCGGCCATTTCGTCCGCTCGGGCGAGGCTTGGGGGTAAGGAACGCGTACGATGATACGATCAGAATTGGTGCAGACACTGGCTGCCGAAAATCCCGATTTGTCGCCCCGCGATATCGAGGCTCTGGTCACGACCTTTTTTGACGAAATCATCAAGCGGCTTGCGGCTGGCGGGCGTGTCGAACTGCGCGGCTTCGGCGCCTTCTCGACCCGCGCACGCGATGCGCGCACCGGGCGCAACCCTCGCACTGGCGAACTGGTCGACGTCGACGCAAAGCGCGTGCCCTATTTCAAACCCGGCAAGGAAATGCGCGCCAATTTGAACGTCTGAATGGGTTGACGCCGCGCGCGCGGTGCGCTTGGACGAGGACCGCGCGGACGTGGCGAAATTGGTAGACGCACGGGACTTAAAATCCCTCGCCCTCAGGGTGTGCGGGTTCGAGTCCCGCCGTCCGCACCAGCTTGAAATCTTTTGGTAAATCCGGTGCATTTCTGCGCCGCCGGCGCTTGCGTTCCAAAAGAGGAAATCTCTGTTGCGACAATGTGAACGATGACGCAACAAGGCTCGCGATTGTGAACGCAGCAGCTTGAGTCATCCTCATGCCTATCGGAGTACCTCGACGTGCGCATCGAACGCAATCACCGCCTCCACCGGCCTTTTCGTGAACGAAGCTCACCGTATGTGGAAAACTGGGGCGGTCGCTTTTTCAGCGAGTTCATCACCTTGCCGGCAGGTCGATACGCGGCGCGCATCCACGTCTGCCAATCCGAAAAAGCCTCGGGCGAGATTATCACGCTTATAGTCCGCGACGCGCAGAGCGGCCAAGAGATAGGCCGTGACGAATTCAGCGCGACCAAGGATAACCCGCGCCGGTCGGACGAAAGCATGATTTCTTTCGACGTCGTCGAACACGGAGTGCTCGAGATAAGTGGGGAGGTAAGCGCAAATTGTGAAACAACGCTGTTGAGACGACTGACGATTGTCGATGCCACCAGCAGCAAAATCTGTCGTAAGGATTTTTTCGAGCCCGCTGTCAAACCGTTCGATTTAACCAAAGTTGAGCGATTGCATCTTGGTACGACAGGCGTTTGCAATGCCTCATGTATTCATTGCCCGACCAACAAACCCGGTATGCGCATGCCGAGCGGGCGCATGGACATCAAAATGTTTGAGCGGCTGATTGATGATCTGCGCGCAGGCGGATTTACGGGTGAAATCTGCTTCGCCCTATTCGCAGAACCTTTGGATGATCCGCATTTAATCGAACGCCTCCGCTATATCCGGCAAACCCTCGATTGCAGGATATCTCTTTCAACGAATTGCGCGCTTTTCGACCCGGCCAAGCATGCCGAAATGATAACTCTACTTGACCACATTTCGGTCCATGTCGAGTCGGCCGATCCAGTCGTATATAACAAGATGATGCGTCCGCTGAAGGCAGCGAAAGTCTTCCCAAAGATTCAAGCCTTGCTCGATTTGGCAGATGAAAAGCAGCGCGATCATATCTCGCTCACCGCCCCCCTACACAAGGAAAATATCAACTCGTTCTTCAGTCTTAGCGATCTGTTCGACCGCGGGAGAAACAGCGATTATCTAAACCCGGGAACCTTGTCGAGTGGATGCCGTCCGGAAGGGTTATTCAGAGATATTGCTCTCGCACCGACAGCAGAGTCATGTCGCCCGAACGATTTGCAGGCGAACGTTTTCATAGACTGGAATGGTGACGTCGTTCCATGCTGTCGTGACTTTTCTAAATCGATGGTGTTCGGCAACCTGGCAAATCAGACGCTCGCCGCGGTGTTCGGAGGCGAAAGGCGATCGGCGCTTGCTGAGTCATTCCGGCGTGGTGAATGGGCTAGTAAAAAGGCGTGCGAAAATTGTCGAGTGGATCAGTCCCCTGCAGTCCGCATGTTGATCGAGGGCCTCAAGGGATACGCCTCGCCGCAGCACCTCTCATTTCCACCTGCCGCGTTCCGTTTGGGTATGGATGTGGTCCGCGAAGGCGATCACTCGATCGTTGCGCGATCGGGAGGGTCAGACGGATGCGTAATCTACGGTCCATATTCCGAACTGCCCCGGGGCGAATTCCACGCCAGTTTCGAGCTCAGCTTGAAAAGTGCTCCGGAGGCTGATGCTCCGTTCACCCAAGACGCTGCCTATATCGTTGTTGAGGCGACCGACGGCGACGGCACAAAGGTCATGGAAAGTAAAGTCCTCCGGCTGGGTGAACTAGATCTCGGCACGGACATCACGTTCCGACAAGAGACGGCGGGGCACGTTCAATTTCGAATCTTCAAACACGGTCCGATCGATATCGTGTTCGGGGGCGTGCTCGTCACCCAAACCGACCTCATCTAGCAGCTCTGGGACTCTTCGGCAGGAATAGCAGCCGGTTACAGCTGGATCTCCTCTTGGGAATACTCGCTTCCACCATCAATAGCCGCTTGCGTGGCGATATCGTCATCAAGATTGATGTAGACACCGAGCGGTCCGAAGATCATTTGAAGTATAGCCATTGGAGACGCGACCATAACGGACGCCAAAGATTTGACGGATAGAGAGTTTTTACGATCAAACGGTGATATCGGCAATATAGAGATCGATATGCTCGATTTTGTAGGCGGCTACCATAACAAAAAGCAAGAAAATAACCTTAGACGGATGCGGACTTTACTGCGCTAAAGCTGCGGTATTTTTTGAAGATAACAGAGACATCCAATTGCATATCAAAAATACCGTTCTCTCGGGTAGCGAAACTGACGTTCTGTCCCCGACAGGACTGCGCAAACTAACGATCGATCAAACCGATTTCGAAGATTGGAATCTTTCTCCCGAAAAAGCTTTTGGCCGACTTTCAAAAGAAAGCTCGCGAAACTAAGTAAAAGGCTGGCACAAGGCCTACTTGGAAAGGAAATGTCACCGGCTATTTCTTTAAAATGGCGGCCCTTTAGATAAGGACACATCATCAAAAACCCCGTCGCGATTTTCTGGCATGCCTGTTCCAAACCGAATGAGCGAACGCGAGCTGAGCCTAGCCGTTGTCTGCATTGCATTCGTCAATGATGCGGCGCGGGTTCAAGTGCCAGCATCCGTCCTAGCGCTCCGGTTTCGCGCGACACAGACGACGTCGGCGATCAAGCGGTCGACGCCATCGTGCATCTCGCATACGCTTCGCATCTCCAAGGCTGCGAGAACCCAATGATGCAAATACCCAATGATGTGAACGAAGCGATTGAGCGTTTTCAGAAATTCCTCGGCAGCTGCCCCGACGAGATGATTGATGCGAGCAGCGGTTTCACAAAGAGTGACGGCATGCTGCTGGTGGGCGAAGTCGAGCTGTCGCACGCGCACGACGATCTCGACGGCCGCTCGATGGACTAGCGCAACCTTGCACTCCACCAGAGCCCTAGGCGCGCGCGTCACAGGCGGGGCACAGGGCAAAACCGCCCCTGGCCGGGCCATCGTTATTCTTGAACCGTGCTCCGCAATGACCGCATTCTGCATTCGAGTAATCCGGCTGTCGGGTGCCCCCAAGTTGCTGCTAAACCAATGCCATCAATTCTTTTTCGCGCCTGCTGCCCATCCCACGAAATCTAACTGACATAACCTAAAGCATCACTAAAAGTGAGACGGGTTCGCACATAATAGCCTCATATTTAGGTTTTCTCTTCGATCTTAACTGGAGATGGGCGATATTCTTGGTCGCGAACCTAAGCCTCCGCCAGGCGGTACGACCAACCTTCGTTGCCCTAACAGCCGATACACAGCGACCTGCTTTTCTATCCTCTCAGTCTTGGAAGCGTCACTCATACTCCGTCACCCCCAAGGCGCGCGATCTCGGGCGTTAGCGAGGGGATGGCGCTTGTCATTGCGCGGCACGCCGCGACCCGTTCGAGGATAAGCTGCGCGCGCTTCCGCGTTGCCGGGTTTGCCGACTGGAGGCGGTGCCGCGAGGTGAACTCAGTCGGCCCGGATTTGTCAGTCGGGACCGCACCGGCGGCGATCGCCTTCGCGTTCGCGCCAAGCGAGACGTCGAAATGCACTCACGACGCAGCGCGATGCTTGCCGAACGACAGGGTTGGGTGACGTTGGATCCACTTCCGCTGCACGCTGACCGTGTCGGCCATCGCGAGCAACTCGGCCTCGGTGTCTGCCCACATGTTGCACATCACCATGCGGCCGAACGAATGTCGGACGTCGTCGACGAAGACGCTCGCCGGGCGTCCCCACGTTCCGACAAATCGTGTCCTCTCTCGTACGGTAAGCGAGGCACATCTCGAAAACCTGTCGGACGCAACGTTGAAAAGGCGACAAAAAGGCAGGTCTTAAAATCCCTCGCCCTCAGGGTGTGCGGGTTCGAGTCCCGCCGTCCGCACCAGATTGGAATCTTTTGGTAATCGCTTTGCCTGTTTGAGCCCGCAGCGCCTGAAGCCCCCTGCATCCCAACACCCCATCTTGGCTCGTGACATGCGGGGGCCCGGCCGCCCCCGGACGGTGTCTTCACGCCCGGCCTCCTTCCCTGCTGGAGGTCCACACCGACCCGCTCGAAAAACGGGGAGCAAGCCCCCTCCGCACCGCGTCCAACGGGGCAAAGCGGTAGTGTGATCGCCCAGCATCGGATACGCCGCTGGTGCCCCGCGTTCCAGTCGAGCAGGGCGGGTGCGGTGTTTGGACGGATATCATGAGAAAACGACTGCTGGGCGCGCTCGCCTTATCGATCCTGGCCTTCTCGATCCTGATCGCACAGCCCTTGGCCGCGCAGACGCCTGCCGTGACGCTCTCGGTCCAACTCGCGCGAACCGAGACCGAGCTGCGCGCAGTCGATCGCGCGCTCGACGGACGCGTCGACGCTGACGCGCAAAAGGCGCTGCGCATGCGCGCGCTCGCCGCACAGCAAGTCGCCAAGGACGTCGGCGCCGCGCTGGACGATCAGATCACGCTGCTCGATGCGCGGATCGCCGGGCTCGGCCCCGCGGCACCCGGCGTGACCGAAGCGCCCGACATCACGGCGCAACGCGCGGCGCTGACGCAACAGCGGTCCGCGCTCGATGCGACCGCCAAGCGCGCCGGGCTCGCCAGCGTCGAAGCCCAACAATTGGTCGACGAAATCGAACAAAGCCGCGAGCAGCAATTCAACGAGAAGATCTCGGCCCAGGCGGCGTCGCCGCTGGCGCGGACGTTCTGGCAGACGTTGCTGGCTTCGCTCCCGCGCGACATCAAGCGGGTCGGTCTCTTTCTCAAGCAGGGCATCGATCAGATCGGCAGCGCGCGCCATGGCCTGCCCTGGCAAGCGCTGCTTGGCCTCGTGCTTGGCTTCGTCGTTTTCCTCCCCGTGCGGATCTGGGCGCGCGCGCTCGGCCAGAAGGTTCTGGTCGAAGGCGCGCCGGGGCGCCGCGTGCGGCGATCGGCCAATGCGCTGTGGCGCGTGATCATCGGGACGCTGTGCCCGCTCCTCGCCGCGATGATCGTGATGCAGGGCTTGCGTTGGTCGGGACTGCTCCCGCTGCGGTGGGCCGGTATGGGGGATGCGGTCGTGCTCGCGACGGGCTTCAGTGCGTTTACCGCCGCCGTCAGCGGAGCGCTGCTTATGCGACGCCAGCCCTCATGGCGGATCGCCGCGATCGACGACGAGACCGCGGCGCGCGTGAGGCCGCTCACCTGGATCCTCGCAGGACTGTCGTTCGGCACGATCCTGCCGTCGGCATTCGATACCGCGATCGGCGCGAGCCAGGCTGCTCAGGTCGCGAGCCAGACGCTGATTGCCTTGCTGCACTTGCTGCTGATCGCGACGTTCCTGCTGGTGCTGGGGCGGCTGCGCGCCGAACGATCGGCGAAAGACGATGCCGCCAGTGGGACCGCAAGCGCCGGAGTCGGCATCGTGCTGCTCGTGGTGTGGGTGCTCGTCTTCATCGCGTCGACCGCCTTGTTGCTCGGCTATATCGCGTTCAGCCTGTTCACCGCGCAGGTCATCGCCTGGGCGGCGATCCTTGGCGCGACCGTGTATTTGATGACCGCCGCGGTCGACGATGTCGCGACGAGCGCCTTCACGCGGTCGAGCCGGCTCGGCGTCACGCTGACCCGCGCGCTTGGGGTGCGCGGCAGCGTTATCGACCAGTTCGGCGTCCTGCTCTCGGCCGTCTTGCGACTGGTGCTGGTGTGCGTCGCGCTTGGGCTGCTGGTGTCGCCGTTCGGGGGCAGCGGCGGTTTTGCGGCGGTGTTCGGGCGGCTCGGGGTGCTCGCGCAGGGCATCGAAGTGGGGGGTGTTTCGATTTCGCCGACAACGATCCTGCGCGGGGTCGTCGTGCTCGGCATCGGCCTGGCGCTCACCCGCGCGTTCATGGGCTGGCTCGAGAACCGCTACCTGCCGATCACCGACCTCGACGGGAGCGGTCGCAACTCGGTGAGCCTCGTGGCGCGCTATGTCGCGATCGCGGTCGCCTTTATCTGGGCGCTCGCATCGCTCGGCATCGGGGTCGAACGAGTCGCGTTGCTGCTATCGGCCTTGTCGGTCGGCATCGGGTTCGGCCTGCAGGCGATCACGCAAAACTTTGTGTCGGGGCTTATCCTGCTGGCCGAGCGCCCGATCAAGATCGGTGATCTCGTCCGCGTCGGCAATGACGAGGGCGACGTGAAGCGCATCAGCGTCCGCTCGACCGAAATCGAGCTGGCCGATCATTCGACGCTGATCGTCCCCAATTCCGAGCTGATCACCAAGTCGGTGCTCAACAAGACGATGGCGGGCCCGCTGGGGCGGATCCAGATCAAATTCTCGGTCCCGCTCGATACCGACGCCGGCCAGGTACGGGCCATGGTGCAGGAGGCCTTTGCGAGCGATGCTGCGGTGCTCGACGAACCGCCGCCCAAGGTCTTCATCGACGGGCTCACCGAAGGACGGATCGAATTCAACTGCTTTGGCCACGTTGCCAATCAGCGCGCGGTCTATGCCGCGCGCAGCACGGTGTTGATGACGTTGCTCGACCAATTCCGGGCCGCAGGGATCGACATTGGCACGGTTCCGCAGCGGCTCGAACTGATCGCTGCGGGGACCGATCTTACCCCCCATGCTCCGTGATGGCCGCTCGCGAATGCTTGAGGCCTGGACGGCGTCGACATCCGTCGACCTGATCGTCCACACCGGCAAGCGGCGCGATGCGGCGGGCGACGGATAACCCGGTCCCGCCATGAGGCCCCGCTGCCTAGCGCATCGCGAGCGGATCGGCCGTAGCGTTGCCGATATTGGTCGCGCGTTTCCTGGTCGCGGCCGTTTGGCACCATTGACGGCGTCGGTGAGCCCTGCCGGCGCGACGGTGTCGGCAAAGTTTGACGAGGCGGTTGCTGGTGCCGCGGCGTCTGGCGCGCGCCGCACCTCTATAGGGCGGATCAACTCGGTCGAGACCCACGTTTGCGGGGCCACGAACACCGAGAGCGCCGCCAGAGAAACCGCCAGCTTGTCCGCACGCCACCGGCCGGTCCACGGTGGCGCTCCGCCAAGGCGCGTGGCAAGACGCGCGGATGATGCCCGCGCCGTCCCGCCTCGTGCCGACCAGCAAGACCCTCGGCCTCGCCACGCTGCTCGCGCTCGCCGCGTGCACGCCGCGCGCCGATACCGGGCCCGTCGTGGTCAGCGCGATCGGCGGCGCACCGACCCTGGCCGACCCGGCGCGCGATGCGCTCGACACGCCGGCGCGGCTGATGCTCGACGCGACGGCGCAGGGACTGGTCCGCTTCGATGCCACGGGCCAGGTCGAGCCCGGCATCGCCGAGCGCTGGAGCGTGATCGACAACGGCACGAGCTACATTTTCCGGCTGCGCGGCGGCGAATGGGCCGATGGCCAGCCCGTGACCGCAGCCGAAGTCGTCAAGCTGCTGCGCCGCCAGCTCGCGCCGCAATCGCGCAACCCGCTGCGCCCGTTCCTCACCGCGATCGACGAGATCGTCGAGATGACCCCCGAAGTCATCGAGATCCGGCTCAAGCGCCCCCGCCCCGATCTGCTCAAACTGTTCGCGCAGCCCGAGCTCGCGATCTTCCGCGTACAGCCGCCGAGCGGCAGCGGGCCGTATCGCGTCATCGCGCAGCGCCGCCACAGCGTCACCTTGCGCCCCGCATTCGACCCGGCGCGCGCGGTCGAGGACGAGCCGGTCGAACCCTCCCCCGCCGCCAACGTCCAGCTCATCGGCGAGCGCGCCGCGCGCGCGATCGTGCGCTTCACGCGCGGCGAGACCGCGCTCGTCACTGGCGGCAGCTTCGACGATTGGCCGCTCATCATGACGACGCAGATCGCCCCCGCCAACCGCCGCTTCGATCCCGCGGCGGGTCTGTTCGGGCTCGCGGTGGTCAACCGCAGCGGCGTGCTCGCGGATGGCGGCAACCGTGCAGCGATCGCGCGCGCGATCGACCGCGCGGGCTTCGTCGCGGCGATCGCGGCGGACTGGGCGCCGGATACGCAGCTCCTCCCCGAACAGCTCGACTCGGCCGCCCCGCCCGCGGTGCCCGGATGGTCGCTAGCGCCGGCCGAGGGCGACCCCTCGCCGCGCGCGCGCATCGATCAATGGCGTACGGTCAATCCCGGCGATATCCGGCTGCGCGTCGCGGTGCCGCGCGGCCCCGGCGGGACGGTGCTGTTCGGCTATATCGGGGCGGCGCTGCTGTCGCTCGGCATCGAGCCCGAGCGCGTCGCGCCGAATGCCGCGGCCGATTTGCGGTTGATCGACGCGGTTGCGCCGTATGACAGCGGCCGCTGGTACGTCGCAACCGCCTGCCAGCCGTGCAGCGAAGCCGCGAGCACGGCGATCGAGGCGGCACGCGAGGCCGATTCCCCGCGGCTGCGCGCGCAGCAGATTGCCGCCGCCGATGCCGCGCTGGCCGCCGATGTCGCGTTCATTCCGCTCGCGCGTCCGCTGCGCTGGTCGCTGGTCAGTGTCGGCCTCAAGGCCTGGACGGGGAACTCGCGCGCGTGGCACCCGTTGAGTCACTTGCGCAACGATTCCAATTGAGGTGACATGGCCAACACGTCTCGCATGACTCCCCCGCCGCTCGGCGACTTTGCAGCGCGCTATGCGGGCAAGGACCCTGCGGCGGTGCGTAAACGGATCGAGGCGATGGAGCATTTGCTCGAGGGCCTGTTCACCATTCCGGGCATCAACCGAAAGGTCGGGCTCGACGTAATCCTCGATCTGATCCCGATCGGCGGCGATGCGGTCGGCGCAGCGATGGGCGCGTGGATGGTGTGGGAAGCGCGTAACCTCGGCATGTCGAAGACGCAGATGGCGCGGATGTTCGGCAATGTCGGGATCGATTTCGTGCTCGGCGCAGTGCCGTTCATCGGCGCGATCCCCGATTTCCTGTTCCGCTCGAACACGCGTAACTTGAAAATCATCAAGCGCCATCTCGACAAACATTACCCCGCGACGGCGGTGATCGACGCGCGCTGACCCGCGGGCAGTGTCGGGGGCGCGGGGGCGGCGCTTAGAAGCGCCGGCCGCGCCACACCTTGACGCTGTCGGCGTTCGCCAGCCCGCCCGATCCGGCGACGCAGCGCGTATAGGCAAAGCTCTTGTCGAGGCACAGCCACAGCTCGTCGAGCCAGCCCTTCTTATTCGCCGTCACGCGCACCGCGCTCGCCGGAACGCCGGGATTGGCAGCGGCGAAGGCGCTGGCGAGTTGGCCGGCGGTCAGCGGTCGGCGCGACAGCCGGTCCATGTCGGGATAGCGCAGCTTGCCGTACAGGCCGTTCGAGCGCGCGAAATAGGCATCTGGCGTGATGCCCATGCATGTGCCGTGCTTCGCCCATTCGTGCTGGAGCAGTTGCGGCGACGGGGTCGCGCAGACATGCTGCTTGATCAGCTCGGGCGAGAGTAGCGGCGTTGCAGCGCAATATTGCGGCCATTCCTGCCCGACGCCATCGGGCCACAGCCCGTGCAGCGTGAAGCCGAAGCGGTTGCCGCCGCCGCACTGAAAGCTCTTGGCCGGATCGTTGGAATTGCCATGGCAATATTCGGGGGCCCAGGTCAGCGCGAGCGTATAGCCGGTGATCGGGCGGATGCGCTGGGGTTGCTTGTCCGACGCAAGATCGGGATGCGGGCGCGGCAAGCTCGCGGGAACGCTGCATTGCAGCGCCTGCGCGCTGACGGCACCCGGCAGCGCAAGCGCTGCGACGACGACGGCCTTGGACAGAAATTTCATGCGACACTTTCCCCGAACCAGATCTTGCTCTCGGGCTTGAACAGTTGCCAGACCGCGATGCCATCGAGCACCAAGGCGACGACTGAAAGCACCGCGCCAATCCCCTGCGGGCTGGTGCCGCGCACCACGCTCCAGACAAAGCCGAGCGCGCCGATCGCAAAGAACACGGTGATGAACCACTTGGTCACGACCGACTGCGCGCGCGCGGTGAAGTACCACAGGAACAGCGAAATCAGGAGCCCGAGCAGGATCCCGCCGATCAGCGTACCGGCCCCGAATGACGCCCCCATTTGGGCTGCCACCGGATCTTCGGTAAGCCGCGTCACGCTCGCGTTCCACGACAGCGCGGCGTTGACCAACCCGACGAGGACGCCGCCGAGATAGCAGCGTTCGAACAGCACGATCGCGTTTGGACGCTCCACGATTCTTCCCCCCTTAGAAGCCCTTGCGCGCCAGATTAGCGCCGGGCGCGCCCCGCGCAATGGCTCATCCGAGCGTGGTGAAATCGAGCCCGATATCGGCCGCCGGCGCCGATTGGGTCAGCCGACCGACACTGACATAGGTGACGCCCGACTCGGCGATCGCGCGGATCGTGTCGAGCCGCACCCCGCCCGATGCCTCGGTCGGAACGCGCCCGGCGACGAGCGTCACCGCCGCGCGCAGCATCGGCGGGTCCATGTTATCGAGCAGCAGGTGCGTCGCGCCCGCCGCCAGCGCTGGCTCGATCTGCGCGATCGAATCGACCTCGACGATGATCCGCGCGATCCCCGCCGCGACGGCGCGCGCGACCGCTGGGCCGACGCCGCCAGCAACCGCGACATGGTTGTCCTTGATCATCGCGGCATCCCACAGCCCCATGCGGTGGTTGGTGGCCCCGCCCATCCGCGTCGCATATTTCTCGAGCGCGCGCAGGCCCGGGATCGTCTTGCGCGTATCGAGCAAAGTCGCGCCGGTCCCCGCGATCGCGTCGACATAGCCGCGCGTCATCGTCGCGATCCCCGACAGATGCTGGACGGTGTTGAGCGCCGAACGCTCGGCGGTCAGCATCGCGCGGGCCAGGCCATGCAGCCGCAGCAGCGCGGTCCCGGCCGCAACGCGCTCGCCATCCTCGACCAGCCGCTCGATCTCGACCGCCGGATCGAGCGCCACGAAGAACGCCTCGGCAATCGGCAACCCCGCCACGACGATCGCGTCGCGGCTGTCCATCACGCCCGTAAAGCGCGCATCCGCCGGGATCACCGCGCTCGACGTGATATCGCCGCCCGGACCGAGATCCTCGGCCAGCGTGGCAGCGACAAAGGCAGTGAGATCGAAGCGATCGAGGGTGAAGCGCACGGCAGCCTCCGGCAGCGGGGTGGAAAGCGGGCCGCTATAGGATGGCGCAGGCGATCAGGCCAGAAATTGCCGCTCAGCGCGCAACGGCGACCGAGTCAGGCGACCGTATCGCGGCCGGGCACAACAGCGATCGCATCGGCAAAGGCGATGTCGAGCACAGTGGCGCCGCGATCGTCCGCGACACACAACCGCGTGTCGAGATAGAGCGCTCCGTTCCTCGCATCGGCGGCAATGATATCGCGCGCCCACGCGACCGCTCGTGTCCGCACTTCGGCAAGATCGGCAATCTCGACGCCTTCGGGATCCAGCAAAAGATCGCCGGCTTGATACAGATGGAAATACCACCGAGGCATAGACGCTCCTCGCATGAGACGAGAGACGGATACGCGTCTCACGGACGCCGGTCCGTCGGTTCGGCTTCGCTCCGAGCCTATCACCGCGCCCCTCCGCGCTCTACCGAAAACCGCGCACCGCATTGAGAGCATTGATATTTGATAGGCGCAGCCAGAACGATCCACGCTAAAGCGCGGCATACCGCGCACCGCTACAGGGTCCTAGGCGACTGTGAAATGCTTACGCTCCCGCCCCGGCGGAGGGCCAATGCATTTCGATCCTGTTCTCGAGACGATCGTCACCCGACTCGAATCGCGCGCGACCCTATCCGATGACGACCGTAGCGCGCTGCGCGCCCTGACGTACACGCGACGCGAGGTCGAAACCTCGAGCTATCTCGTGCGCGAGGGCGCGCCGACCCTGCGCTGCACATTCCTGCTGTCGGGTTTCTGCTATCGCCAGAAATTGACGACCGAGGGTGCCCGCCAAATCGTGTCGATCGAGATACCAGGGCATTTCATAGATTTGCAGCATCTCTTCCTCAGCGAGTCTGATCATAACGTCCAGGCTCTGACACGCGGCAGCGTTGCCGAGATCGACTCGGCCGCGCTGCGCAAGCTCGCGCTGACGCGTCCGGCGATCGGCACGGCGTTGTGGACCGAAGCATTGATCAGCGCGTCGATCTCTCGCGAATGGATCGTCAATGTCGGGCGGCGTGACGCGCACAGTCGAGTCGGGCATTTGCTGTGCGAACTGGCGGTCAGGCTCCACATCACCACCGGCGCGAACGAGCGACACTACGATTTGCCAATGACGCAGGAGCAGCTCGGCGACGCCGTCGGCCTCACCCCGGTGCACGTCAATCGCGTGCTGCGCGCGCTGACGCAGCGCGGCCTCATTTCGCGCGACCGGCGCCAGATCAAGATCCTGAACTGGGACGCACTGCGCGACGCGAGCGATTTCAACCCGCGCTATCTGCACCTCTCGTCATAACCGAAGCCGGCGCGTCAGTGCGGCGGCGCTCCAGCCTCGACGGTCGCGACGATGTGGACCGTCAGGAAGCGCGCGCCTTCGTCATCCTCGACGTGCACGTCGAAGACGATGTCGGTCTTTCCCTCGCGCAGATCCGAGGTCAGGATTTCCCCCGCCGCGTCTGACGCCCGCGCGCGCGCAAGCGTGAGCGACGCCAGTTCGGCACCGACCTCGTCGCGAACGTACGAGGTTTGGTTCAGGACATGGAAGAAATAGCAATGCATCCCGATGGTTTCGCATAGCATCGGGGGTGCTGCCATAAACTCAATCAGTCGCCGGACACACGTAATGGGCCAAGATCGCCCATCCCCACCGTCCCGCTCGCCATCGCCAGCATCGCGTCGAGGCTCTTCTTGGCGCGCAGCCGCAGCCCTTCCTCGATCTCCACGCGTGGCGTCAGGTCGCGCAGCGCGACGTAGAGCTTTTCCAGCGTGTTGAGCGCCATGTACGGGCAGATGTTGCAGTTGCAATTGCCGTCGGCGCCGGGCGCGCCGATGAAACTCTTGAGCGGCGCCGCCTTCTGCATTTGGTGGATGATATGCGGCTCGGTCGCGACGATCAGCGTGTCGCCGGGCATCGTGTCGGCGAAGGCGAGGATCCCGCTGGTCGACCCGACATAATCGGCATGATCGAGAATATAGGGCGGGCATTCGGGATGCGCGGCGACCGGCGCCCCGGGATATTGCAGCTGGAGCTTGAGCAGTTCGGTCTCGCTGAACGCCTCGTGGACGATGCACACGCCCGGCCACAACAGCATCTCGCGCCCCGTCTTGCGCGCAAGATAGCCGCCGAGATTCTTGTCGGGGCCGAAGATGATCTTCTGGTCGAGCGGGATCTGGCTGAGGATCTTCTCGGCCGACGAGCTCGTCACGATGACGTCGCTGAGCGCCTTCACCTCGGTCGAGCAGTTGATGTAGGTCAGCGCGATGTGATCGGGGTGCGCCGCGCGGAACGCCGCGAACTTGTCGGGCGGGCACGAATCCTCGAGGCTGCAGCCCGCGTCCATGTCGGGCAGCACGACGATCTTGTCGGGGCTGAGGATCTTGGCGGTCTCGGCCATGAAGCGCACGCCGCAAAAGGCGATGACATCGGCGTCGGTCGCCGCGGCCTTTTTCGACAGGTCGAGGCTGTCGCCGACGAAATCCGCCAGATCCTGAATCTCGGGCTTCTGGTAATAATGCGCGAGGATGACGGCGTTGCGCTCGGTCCGCAGCCGGTCGATCTCGGCGCGCAGATCCAATCCCGTCAGGCTCCCGCCGATCCCGTTGCGCGCGTCCATAGTCAGTTCCTCGTCGTGGAGGTCGTCAAATGGACGCACGCGCGCGCGGGATCAAGGCATTCCCGGGAATGGGGGGAAAGCATAGCCCGAGACCGCCGCGCCGGGTGTTCCAGCGACGACCGCCGCGTAGAACGCCGCGCCGAGCGGGCTGAAGGAGATCAGCTCGACCAGTACCGTCGACCCGACGATCGCCCCGAGCCCCCACCACCACGCCGGATGGACGCTGCCCGAGCGGCGGATGTCGGCGGCGATCCCGATCAGCGGGAAGATCAGGACCGCCAGGAAATCGACCTCATAGGCATACGGAATGAGCAACGGCAGCGGCAGCAGGCGGCCGAACGCGGGCCCGAGCAGCAGCGCCATCCCGCAATAATGCAGCCGGCGATGCCACTGCGTCGATCGCCGCAGCACGATCGCCGCGGCGGTCAGCCCGGCGAAGGTCAGGATCAGCACCGGATCGAACACGAGAAACTGCGCCGGCAGGAAAACGGGCGGCACGCGCCCGAGCTGCACCAGCCGCGTCGTGACGAGCGTTCCGAGCACCACCATCGCGACGACCCAACCCGCGCCGATCCAGCCCAGCCCCCGATGCAGCGCAATCGCGCCGCTCGACACCAAACTGTTCTGCGCGACGTACAGCACCACCCAGCCCATGAAGACGAGCGCGTGGGCGTGGACGATCGGCGGCGAGGCGAAGCTCGACCGGCCGCTCGCCAGCGCAAAGGAAAAGCCCGCAAAGACGACCAACGCCATGAGATAGGACGTAACGAGAAAGAAACGATCGTCGCTTCGCACGATCGTATCCGGCGCTGCGATAGTTGCCATGCCCACCCCCCGATGAAACCGACTCGTGGGCGCGTCTTACCACAGTCGAGCGGGCAAGACACGTCGCACCAGCGGGTGTATCGGGCCTAAGGCACTAACGTCCATCAGGAGCGGTTGGCGAGAACCTCGGCGATCGACTTGGTCGTATCCCACACTTCGCTGCCGTCCTTGGCTTCGTCGGCGAAGCGCACCTTGACGCTCGCATCGAGCCCCGCGGCGCGCAGCGGCAGCGCGAAGCTGCGCTCGACCGCACGGCGCGTGGCGTCGCGCGCGAGCCGGATCGGCACCGCGCCGCTCGCCTGGCGCACCAGCTCGCGCTGCCCGGCGGCACGGTTGGCCTTTTCGAGCCGCGCGTCGGCATCGGTAATCGTCGACAGGATGCCGCCCTCGCCATATTCGCGGATCTGCGTCAGGTCGATCTGCGGCGCCGACGCCTCGACCGGCGGGAGCACGACGCCGAGCGTCCGCGTCTTGGCATCCCACGTCACGTCGCGCTTGCTGAGCCCCCCCATGTCGACATGATATTCGACGAGCCCGGGCATGATCAGCGTCTTCTTCGCCTGCAACCCGAATTGCGATTGCGTCGAGGTCGACACCGCGACGAAGCGCGCGGCGAAGGCCGAAAGCCGGTTCTGTTCGCGTAAGCCCTCGAGCGAGCCGCTCGCGATCGTCACCGGATCGGGGCCGGCGAGCTTGTGCTCGATCAGCGCGCCGATGCCCCACACCAGCCCGAGGATGAACAGCGCGATCAGCGCGAGCGCCGCGGCGAACTTGCCGATGAAGGTCATGACGTCAGGCTCCAGATCCCGCCCTGCTCGGCGACGCGGTCGCGGTCGCGCAAGTCGATCAGATGCGCGAGCACCGATCGCTCGGCGGCGGGGAACAGCCGCGGGTCGATCCCGACATACATGCGCGCCACCATCTCGCCGATCGCGGCGGGCGCGTCGCGCAAGCTGCGCAGGATCTGCCCCTCGCGTTGCTTGCGGTGCCCCAACATCCCGCGAACGAGGCGCTGCGGGTTCTCGATCGGGTCGCCGTGCGCGGGATAATAGCGACGCTCGGTGCGCGGGAGCAGCTTCTCAAGACTCGCCATATACGCGGTCATGTTGCCGTCGGGGGGCGAGACGATGCTGGTCGACCAGCCCATCACATGATCGCCGCTGAACACCGCCCCCGCGCCGTCCTGCGCCTCGGGCAGGACATAGGCGAGATGGTTCGACGTATGCCCCGGCGTCGCGAGCGCGGTCAGCGTCCACCCCTCCCCGCATACGCTGTCCCCCTCCGCGAGCACGCGGTCGGGCGCATAGCCGCGGTCGAACGCCGCATCGGCGCGGATCCCTGCGTCATCAAGCGCGAGCGGCGCACAGCCGACGATCGGCGCGCCGATCGCGGCGGCGAGCGGGCGCGAGCCCGGGCTGTGGTCGCGGTGCGTATGGGTGATGACGATCGCGCCGACCGGCCGCCCGGCGATCGCACGGACGATCGCGTCGATATGCGCTGGGTCGTCGGGTCCCGGGTCGATCACCGCGAGATCGGTCGTCCCGACCAGATGCACTTGCGTGCCGGTGTGCGTGAAAGGCGACGGATTGGGCGCGAGCAGGCGGGCGACAAGAGGCTCGAGCTGCTCGGGCACGCCGGGGGTTTGCTCGCTCATGGCATCGAAATGGCGGGTCGCGCCGGCGAAGGCAAGGGCGCGACCCGTCGGAGCTTATGCCCGGCCATTCCCGCCAGGCCTTATCGGGCGTGCGCGAGATCCGCTTCGAGTTCGGCGATCGCGGTATCGATTCCGGCGAGCGCTTCCTTACGCTGCGCGGCAGTCATTGCCGCTGACGCCATGACGTGCGCGCGCGAGCGGTTAAGCCCGTCGAGCGCATGGCTGTACGCGTTGCGCTCCATGTCCTTGCTGTTCGCAGCCATCGCAGCGCCCTTGGCGGCCGCGGCAGCAATCCGATCGGTGCAGATGATGATGCGCTGCCGGATCGCGCTGCGCTCCTTGATCACCATCGTTGCGTCCTTGCCGCGCGGACCGCAATTCCGCGAGGAGACTTGCGGCATCGGCGGGATGGGCGGCATCGATCCGATCGCAGGCCTCGCAAGCATCGCAGGGATCGGCGGCATCGCCCCGATCTCCCCGACCAGCGTCGCGCTGCCATCACGGTTGAGCTTTACGTAGCGGCCATAGCGGACGACCCGTTTGCCGTCCTTCGTCACCGTGACCATCGTCGTCGTCATGCCCGGGCCGGACTTGCCAGTCGCGGGCATCGGCGGTGCAGGCGGCGCGGGCGGAACGGCATCGGCGACGTCCGACGGCGAGAGTGGCGGCTCGGGCGCGGGCGGCAGGCCCGGGCCGGGCATGTCCGAGGCCTCGACGTGTTCGCGCATCCGCGGTGCCGGACGTGGCGCGGCCGGGACAGGCGGGGCCGCAGGGACGGCGGCGGCCGGCGGCGGGGCGGCCACCGCTTGGTCGAGGCTCGCAAGATCGACCCCGGTCGCTGCCTCGACGGTGCTGCGCACCTTGGCGGCGGCGGCGGTGCCCGAGGCGGTGAGGCCAAGCCCACCCGCGGCGAGCAACGTCAGCATCCCGGCGCCCGCCAGCAGCCGGGTGCGCGACGTCCTGGTCGTTGTTAACATCTTCAACCTTCCTTTCAGATCGTCGATCGTGTGCAGATGGCAGGTCGCCGACACCGTGCCGCCGAGGAAGCTCGGATGCGCCGCCTTGAGGATCGCACACGCATAGGTGTGGCGGCGCATCGGGTTCATGCCGGCGAGCACGCGTGCATCGTTGGCGATTTCCTGGTCGGCGCGGAACGCGCGGAACGCGCGCCAGGCGATCGGATTGAACCAGTGCAGCCCGAGCACGACCAAGGCGACCCAATTGGCGATCAGATCGCCGCGCGCATGATGGCCAAGCTCGTGCGCGAGCGCGAGATCGCGCTCCTCGGCTTCGAAGCGCTCGGCGAAATCGTGCGGGAAGGCGACGTAGCGGCGCCACACCCCGAAGGCGAGCGGACCGCTCGCGGCGCCGGTTTCGATCACGTACACGCCGCCATGCTCTTCGCTGCTCGCGGCCTGGTCGAGCATCCGCCGGCAGAAGCGGTGATGCGCCAGCGCATGCCACGCGACGAACGCCCCCGCCCCCGCGATCCACAGCGCGGCGAGCAAGGGAACGAGCCATTCCTGCGCCGGCGCCGACGCCGCGGTCGCGGCTGCGACGGGCTCGGCGAACAGCACGCTCATCTGCTCGGTCGCGTGCAGCACCGGCGCGACCGCCGCGTCATGCCACGCGCTCGGCAGCGGCGGCAGCGCCAGCCGCAGCACCGGGAGCAGCCACAGCGCATAGGCGACATCGGCGCCGAACGCCTTGCGCACCGGGCGCCGCAACAGCAACACCGCGACCATCAATACGCTCGATCCGATCAGCGCTTCGATCAGCCAGCTTGGCGAGATCCAGTCGGTCATGCCTTGAGCTCCTTGAGCAGTGCCTCGATCTCGGCGATATCCTGTGCGGTGAGCGCATCGCGGTCGGCGAGGTGCGCGACGAGCGGGCTCAGTCTGCCACCGAACAGCCGATCCATCAACTTGCGCGATTCGCCCGCGACATAGTCTTCCCGCTTCACGAGCGGACGATACAGATAGCGCCGCCCGTCCTGTTCATGCGCGATGATGCTCTTGGCGAGCAGACGCCCGAGCAAGGTCTTGACGGTGTTGGCACTCCACTCGCGCGTGTCGGGAATGCGCTCGGCCACGTCTTGTGCGGTGAGCGGACTCTCGTCCCACAACACTTCCATCACTGCATGTTCGGCATCGCTGATGCGTTCGGCCACGAGTCGCTCTCCGTAATGACTACGGATGTAATCGTATCGATTACGTCTGTAGTCAAGTGCCTGCTTGCTCGTCCCGGCAGGAGGGATAGGCTGCCCCAAAAAACAGGAGCGGAGCGATGACTTTCACCACCCTGGCGACCGGCCTGCGCTTTCCCGAGGGCCCCGTGGCGATGCCCGACGGCAGCGTCATCCTCGTCGAGATCGAAGCCGGCCGCATCACGCGCGTCCATCCCGACGGCACCAAGACCACCGTGGCCCAACCCGGCGGCGGCCCCAATGGCCTGGCGCTGGGGCCCGACGGCAAGCTCTATTGCTGCAACAATGGCGGCTTCCACTATGTCGAAACCCCGAGCGGGCTGCTCGTCCCGCACGGCCAGCCCGATGATTATTCGGGCGGGCGGATCGAGCGGATCGACATCGAGACTGGCGAGGTCGAGGTGCTCTACAAGGACGGCGACTTCCACTGCAGCCTGCGCGGCCCCAACGACATCGTGTTCGATGATGCCGGCGGCTTCTGGTTCACCGATCACGGCAAGACGCGCGAGCGGGAGCGTGACGTCACGGGCATCTTCTATTCGCACGCCGACGGGCGCCATCTCGCCGAGGTGATATTCCCGAGCGAGAATCCCAACGGCATCGGCCTCTCGCCCGACGGCAAGCGGCTCTACGCCGCCGAGACCTATACCTGCCGGCTGATGGCGTTCGACATCACCGCGCCGGGCGAGGTCGATCTGACCGCCGGCCTCGGCGGCCCCGGTATCCCGCTCTATCGCCCTGCAGGCTACAAATTCTTCGATTCGCTCGGCGTCGAGGAATGTGGCAACATCTGCGTCGCGACGATCGGCGAGAGCGGAATTTCGGTCATCTCGCCTGCGGGCGAACTGGTCGATTTCGTTGCCACGCCCGATCCGTTCACCACCAACATCTGCTGGGGCGGACCCGACATGCGCACCGCCTACATCACGCTGTCGGGCACTGGGCAGCTCGTGACCATGGAATGGCCACGGCCGGGGTTGCGCCTGGCATATTGATCCCTCCTTATTGATCGATGCCGCGGCCCCGCCTATCGCGCTCCAAAACAAGGAGTCGATGCATCATGAAGAAACTCTATCCCGATGCGGCAGCAGCGCTCGACGGGTTGCTCCATGATGGCATGACGATCTGCGCCGGCGGGTTCGGGCTGTGCGGGATCCCCGATCGGCTGATTGACGCGATCCGCGATGCCGGCACCAAGGACCTGACGATCGCCAGCAACAATGCCGGGATCGACGGCGAAGGCCTCGGCAAGCTGCTCCGCACGCGCCAGGTCAAGAAAATGATCTCGTCGTACGTCGGCGAGAATAAGGAATTCGAGCGGCAGTATCTCTCGGGCGAACTCGAGGTCGAATTCTGCCCGCAGGGCACGCTCGCCGAGCGTTGCCGCGCGGGTGGTGCTGGCATCCCCGGCTTCTACACCAAGACCGGCGTCGGCACGCTCGTCGCCGAGGGCAAGGAAGTAAAGACGTTCGACGGGGAAGAGTTCATCCTCGAACGCGGCATCCGCGCCGATCTGTCGATCATCAAGGGCTGGAAAGCCGACGAGAGCGGCAACCTCATCTTCCGCAAGACCGCGCGCAACTTCAATGCGCCGATGGCGACCGCGGGCAAGATCTGCGTCGCCGAGGTCGAGGAGATCGTCCCGGTCGGGTCGTTGGATCCCGACTGCATCCATCTGCCGGGAATCTATGTGAAGCGGATGATCATCGGCAGCCCATACGACAAGCGCATCGAATTCCGCACCGTCCGCGAGGCGGCGTGAATCACGCGTCTTCCGCTCTTCTTCTTGCTCCCCTCCCGCTCGCGGGAGGGGCTGGGGGAGGGCCTGAACCACAGACCGCGCTCGACAGGCACGCCCCTCCCCTAACCCAGTTTCAGGTGAACGATGCCCCGCATCGTTCAGGTCGGTCCGGGGGACCGACCGACCTGAAACTCGCAAGCGGGAGGGGGATAGCGGCAGCGCTCGCGTTGATGCTGTCCGCGTGTACGACCGTGCCACAGGCACCCGTCGCGCCTGTATCAGCCGCCCCCACCATCCCCCCCGGCATGCAATTCCTCTACGGCTCGGGCGAAGCCGCCGCGCTCGACCACCAAGCCTACAACGTCCTGGTCGACGCCGTCCGCCGCCGCATCGCGAGCGAGAAGGCCGATCCCAAGGCGATGACCGACCGCACCTCGGCGGTCCTCCAGCCCGGCGCCACGCTCGACCAGCCTGCTACCATCCCCTGCGGCGACCGCCCCCGCGCGGTCGTGTTCGACGTCGACGAGACGCTGCTGCTCAACCTCGGCTTCGAATATGACGACGCGCGGCACCCCGGGCGCCCCTACGACGCAGCGCTGTGGCAGCAATGGGAGCAAGCCGGCGTCGACCGCGTCGAGGCCGTCCCCGGCGCGATCGGCGCGGTCAACGAACTCCGCGCGATGGGCGTGACGGTCGTCTTCAACACCAATCGCTCAACCGCGACCGCCAGCTTCACCGAACAAGCGATCGCACATGCCGGCCTCGGCACCGCCAAACATGGCGAGACGCTGTGGCTCAAGGGCGACCTGAACAGCGGCTCGGGCAAAGACACGCGCCGCCAGGCGATCGCCGCGCGCTATTGCGTCGTTGCGATGGGCGGCGACCAGCTCGGCGACTTCTCCGACCTGTTCGCCGGCACCCCGCAGCAGCGGCGCGCGGTGGCCTCGTCGCCTCCTATCCACGGCATGTGGGGCCGCTTCTGGTTCGTCCTGCCCAACCCCGTTTACGGCACCGCGTTGAAAGGGGGGGCCGACGACGTCTTCCCCGCCGACAAGCGCTGGACGCCCCCTGCATCTGGAGAGAAATAGAATGGCCTGGACTCGTGACGAAATGGCAGCCCGCGCCGCGCGCGAATTGCAGGACGGCTTCTATGTGAACCTCGGCATCGGCATCCCGACGCTCGTCGCCAACCATATCCCCGCGGGCGTCACCGTCACGCTCCAGTCGGAGAACGGCATGCTCGGCATCGGCCCCTTCCCGCTCGCAGGCGAGGAAGACGCCGACCTGATCAACGCCGGCAAGCAGACGATCAGCGAGCTGCCGCAATCGGCCTATTTCGGCTCGGACCAGAGCTTCGCGATGATCCGCGGCGGGCATATCGACTTGACCGTGCTCGGCGCGATGGAAGTCGCCGAGAATGGCGACATCGCCAACTGGATGATCCCGGGCAAGATGATCAAGGGCATGGGCGGCGCGATGGATCTCGTCGCCGGCGTCAAGAAGATCATCGTCGTGATGGAGCACAGCTCGAAGAACGGCGACCCCAAGTTCATCCCGGCCTGCACGCTGCCGCTGACCGGCAAGAACGTCGTCGACATGGTCATCACCGATCTCGCGGTGTTCCAGCGGCCCGACCATCAGTCGCCGTTCAAGCTGATCGAGATGGCGCCGGGCGTGACCGCCGACGAGATCGCCGCCAAGACCACCGCGCAGTACGCGGTGTAAGGCGATGGGCTACACGCTGATCACCGCGAACCGGAATTATTCGAGCTGGTCGCTGCGGCCGTGGCTGTTGCTGCGCGCGCTCGAGATTCCGTTCGAGGATCGGCTCGAACCCTTCACGCAAGCCGTCAATTACGACGCCTTCCGGGCGTTCTCGCCGACCGGGCAGGTCCCCGTTCTGCTCGACGGCGACCGCACCGTTTGGGATTCGCTCGGCATCGTCCTCTATCTCGCCGAGCGGCACCCCGGCGTCTGGCCGGACGACGCAGCCGCGCGCGGCTGGGCGCAGTGTGCCACCACCGAAATGCACGGCGGCTTCGGCGCGGTGCGCAACGCATATACGATGAACGTCGGCGTCCGGGTCAGCCCCCCCGCCCCGACCCCGGCGCTCGCCCGCGAGATCGCCAGGCTCGCCGAACTCTGGGCCGAGGGGCTCGATCGCTTCGGCGGGCCGTGGCTTGCCGGCCCGACGTTCAGCGCGGTCGACGCCTTTTTCGCGCCGGTCGCCTTCCGCGTGCGCACCTATGGCCTCGATGTCGGCGCGGCGGGCGCTGCGTGGGTCGCGCGCATCCTTGAGCATCCGGCAATGCGCGAATGGGAAAGCGCCGCGCTCACCGAAAGCTGGCGCGAGGCGGCGCATGAGGCCGAGCTCGCCGCAGCGGGTACGATCACCGCAGATCATCGCGCATGATCCGCTGGGCACTGGCGGGAATCGTGCTGCTCCTCGTCGTCGCCGGAGGAGCGCTTTACGCGCTCGTCTCGCCGCCCGGCCAGCTCAGCTTGCTCGACGCGGCGATGGGCGGCGGCTCGGGCACCGAACGCGCCGGCACCGCGATCCCCTTCGGGAGCGAGGGCCAGACGCTCGACGTGTGGCGCCCCGCCGGCCCGGTGACCAAGCGCCCGGTGCTGATCTTCTGGTACGGCGGCGGCTGGGTCGCGGGCACACGCCAGGGCTACGCCTTCGCCGCGCGCGCCTTTGCGCGAAACGGCTTCGTCGTAGTGGTGCCCGATTACCGCAAGGTCCCGCAGATCCGCTTCCCCGCGATGCTCCAGGACGGCGCGCAGGCGGTCAAATGGACGCGCGACCACATCGCAGCGTTTGGCGGCGACCCGACCCGCATCGGCGTCGCCGGCCATTCGGCGGGCGCCTATACCGTCGCGATGCTGACGCTCGACTCGCGCTGGCTCGCCGCCGAGCAAGTCGACCCCAGGATCATCAAGGCCGCGGTCGGCCTGTCGGGCCCGTACGATTTCTACCCGTTCGACAAGAAGCGCTCGATCGACGCGATGCAGGGCGCGAAGGACCCGCTGATGACGCAGCCGATCCACTTCGCGCGCGGTGACGCCGCGCCGATGCTGCTCGTCACCTCGACCGAGGACACCGAGGTGCGCCCACGCAACGCGATCCATCTGACGGCTGCGCTGAAGGCACAGGGCGGCGCAGTCGAGTTCCGCAACTATCCCGGCATCAACCACGAGAATGTCGCGATGGCGCTGTCGGTGCCGTTCCGCGGCAAGGCGCCGGTGCTCGCCGACAGCGTCGCCTTCCTGAACCGGACGATGCCCGCGCGCTGAGCCGCGCACGTGCGCAACTGGCCTTTGCGAACAATCGCATCCGTTGTGCAGCGGAAATATCCAGGACCGCCCGCCGTCGCCCGCGCGCGTGCGCGTGGTTCGGGTCGTTTCGGAGCCAACACTGCCTGCGCGCGCCTTTTGCGTCGGCTAAGCCCTGCGCGACAGCGATCGGACCCGATTTCCCCGACGCTGCCGCGCACCGCGTTCCCCATCACGCAGCGAAGGAGAGTGGAGTGGCAAGCTCAGCAACCGTGTTTATCCAGATCTGGGTCGATATCAACGCGATCCAGAATGGCTCTACCAGGGGCGTCTATGCCGTCGACAACCGCGTCGGCGCGGGCAGCACCAACGAAGGCACGCCCAACCTGCTGACGCAGGTGACCAATGGCTCGACGATCCAATGGAACGTCTACAACATCGATGCGACCAGCACGGTCGTCCCGACGCTCACCGCGATCGGCAACGCCAACATCTGGGGCGCGGGCGGCCAGCCGCAAGCCGACGGCACCGGCGCCTTTGTCGGCCAGGTCCAGGCGACCGGTCAGGATGCTTACCAAGTCACGATCAACGCCCAGAAGCAGCCGGGCAGCGCGGGCATCACGATCAATTTCGACCCGTCGATGGCGGTGAAATAGGCGCGCGACGCGCGCCCGATCCGATCTTCTCGAAATCGCAAAGGAATCGTCACAATGATGAGCGCATCCAACCTCGTGCTGGTGCAGACGGCGGTGCTGCAGCCCCAGGCTTTCGTTACCATCGCGGTCGACACCGCCTATGTCGCCTCGCAGCAGGGCCAGAACATCAGCCACGGCGTCTATATGATGGACAATCAGGTCTCGAACGGCAGCACCAACGAAGGCCAGATGGAGCTGTCGACCGTCGTCCCGGTCGGCTCGCTGATCGGCTTCAACACCGTGCCGATCAATCCGGGCAGCGGCGATACCGTGATCATCACCGGTTTCACCGTGTCGCAGGGGTCGGTGTTCGGCTCGCAAGGCTATCCACAGCAGCAACCGCCGATCGGTACCGAACCGGTCGGCGCCTATTGGATCGGTCAGGCGATGAATGTCGGCCACCAGACCTATCAGATCCAGATCAAGGTGACGGTCGGCCAGCTCCGCCCGATCTCCTATTACGTCAATTGGGACCCCTTTATCACTGCAAAGTGAGGGAGCGGGGCTGCGCGTACCGACGGGTACGCGCAGTCGCCGTCTTGCGCGCGGCGCAACTTCCGGCATCCAAAGCTTTGCCTCGGCGCATCTTTCGGCTAGGGCGAGCGCCTTATGGCGAACCACCCCCGCACCTTGTACGAAAAAATCTGGGCCGACCACGTCGTCGAACAGCGCGACGACGGCACCTGCCTGATCTATATCGACCGTCACCTCGTCCACGAAGTGACCAGCCCGCAGGCTTTCTCCGGCCTCCGCGCGAACGGCCGCACCGTCCGCCGCCCCGACCTTACGCTCGCGGTTCCCGACCATAACTTGCCGACCACTGCGCGCCGCGACGCCGGGGGGCGTCCGCTGCCGATCGCCGATCCCGAAAGCGCGGCGCAGCTCGACGCGCTGACGCGCAACACTGCCGATTTCGGCATCGATTATATCGACGCGCTCGCGCCGGCGCAGGGCATCGTCCATGTCGTTGGCCCCGAGCAGGGCTTCACCCTCCCCGGTACGACGCTCGTCTGCGGCGACAGCCACACCTCGGCGCACGGCGCACTCGGCACGCTGGCGTTCGGCATCGGCACGAGCGAGGTCGAGCATGTCCTCGCGACGCAGACGCTGCTGCTCGGCCAGTCGATGACGATGGAAGTCCGCGTCGACGGCACGCTCGGCTTCGGCGTGTCCGCCAAGGACGTTGCGCTGGCGATCATCGGCAAGCTCGGTGCCGCCGGCGGGACGGGCTATGTCCTCGAATATACCGGCTCGACGATCCGCGAGATGTCGATCGAGGGCCGCCTGACGATCGCCAACATGTCGATCGAGGCCGGCGCGCGCGCGGGCCTCGTCGCGCCCGACGAGACGACCTTCGCCTATCTCAAGGGCCGCCCGATGGCACCCAAGGGTACCGATTGGGACGAGGCGCTCGCCTATTGGCGCACGCTGCCGAGCGACCCCGGCGCGGTTTACGACGCGGTCGTCACGATCGACGCGGCCGAGATCGCCCCGCTGCTGACCTGGGGCACCTCGCCCGAGGACGTCGTGCCGATCACCGGCGTCGTCCCCGATCCCGACAGCTTCGCCGATCCCGCGAAGCGCGACGCCGCGCGCAAGTCGCTCGCCTATATGGGCCTCGCTGCGGGCACCGCGATGCAGGACGTCGGCGTCGATTACGTCTTCATCGGCAGCTGCACCAACAGCCGCATCGAGGACCTCCGCGCTGCCGCGAAGGTCGCCGACGGGCGTCACGTCGCCGATGGCGTCACCGCGCTCGTCGTGCCCGGTTCGGGGCTGGTCAAGGCGCAGGCAGAGTCAGAGGGGCTCGACCGCATCTTCCTCGCCGCCGGGTTCGAATGGCGCGAGCCGGGGTGCTCGATGTGCCTGGCGATGAACCCCGACAAAGTGCCGCCGGGGCAACGCTGCGCTTCCACTTCGAACCGCAATTTCGTAGGACGGCAAGGACCGGGTGCGCGCACGCATCTGGTTTCACCCGCGATGGCGGCTGCGGCCGCCGTCACGGGAAGACTGAGCGATGTTCGTAACCTGGTTACGAGTTCTTGAGGGGCATTGTATGAAGCGCGTTCTGGTTCTGCTCGTGATGGGCACCATTCTCAGCGGGATGGCCGCCTATGTCGCCACCGCCAAGACCAATGCGGCGACCACGCCGACATCAACCGGACGCTAACGCATGCAGCCAGTGACGCAGGTTTCGGGCAAGGCCTATCCCTGGGGCCAGAAGAACGTCGATACCGACGTCATCATCCCCGCGCACTGGCTCAAGACGATCACCCGCGAGGGGCTCGGCAAGGGCGCGTTCGAAACGGTGCGCGCGGTCCCCGGCAACATCTTCGACGATCCGCGCTATGCCGGATCGCCGATGCTGATAGCGGGCGACAATTTCGGCTGCGGGTCGAGCCGCGAGCATGCCGCCTGGGCGCTTGCCGACATGGGCATCCGCGCCGTCCTCGCGCCGAGCTTTTCCGACATCTTTTCGGGCAACGCCTTCAAGAACGGGATCGTCGCGGTCGTGCTGCCGCAGGACGCGATCGACCGCTTGATCGAGGTCGCGCAAGACCAGACGATCACCGTCGATCTCGAGACGATGACCGTCACCACCCCGTATCAGGATCGCTTCGACTTCGAACTCGACGCGTTTCGTCGCCAGTGCCTGATGGAAGGGCTGGACGAGATCGGTCTGACGCTGGCAAGAGATACCCAGATTTCGAAATACGAAGCCGGGGTAAAAGAACACCGGCCGTGGATGAGCGGAGACCGGGCACATGCGAGCACTTCTGTCGAAAGCGGCGGGCGGACCTGAAACTCTAGGTCTCGACGAACTGCCCGATCCGGTGGCGGGCGCGGGGCAGGTCGTGGTCGCGGTCAAGGCGTGCGCGATCAACTATCCCGACGTCCTGATCATCGAGGACAAATATCAATTTAAGCCGCAACGCCCGTTCGCGCCGGGCGGCGAGATCGCCGGCGTGATCGAGAGCATCGGCGAAGGCGTGACCGGCTGGACTGTCGGCGACCGCGTGATCGGCATGACCGGGCACGGTGGGCTGGTCGAGAAGGTCGCGGTGCCGGCCGGATCGCTCTACCCGCTCCCGCCCGAGCGCGATTTCGCCGAGGGTGCGGCGCTGCTGCTCACCTATGCCACCACGATCCACGCGCTGCTCGACCGCGGGCATATCGCCGAAGGCCAGAGCCTGCTTGTGCTCGGCGCGGCGGGTGGCGTCGGCTTGGCGGCGATCGAGCTCGGCAAGGCGTTCGGCGCGCGCGTCGTCGCGGCAGTGTCGTCCGAGGAAAAGGCGCAGGCCGCGCGCGATGCGGGTGCCGACGAGACGCTGATCTACGCCCGCGCACCGTTCGACAAGGACCAGTCCAAGGCGCTGGCCGAACAGTTTAAGGCGCTCGGCGGAAAGGCCGGCTACGACGTGATCTACGATCCGGTCGGCGGCGACTATGCCGAGCCCGCGCTGCGCTCGATCGCATGGGAGGGGCGCTATCTCGTCGTCGGCTTCCCCGCCGGCATCCCCAAGCTCCCGCTCAACCTGACGCTGCTCAAGAGCTGCGACGTCTGCGGCGTCTTCTGGGGCGCCTTCGCCGCACGCGATCCCAAGGCCAACGCCGCGCACATCGCGCGGCTCTTCCAGCTGTGGCAGGACGGCAAGATCGCCCCGCGCGTCACCGAGACCTTCGCATTCGAAGATGGCGGCAAGGCGATCGCCAAGATGGCGGCGCGGGCCGCGATCGGGAAGCTGGTGGTGAAGGTAGCGGACTGACGCCCCCATTCGTCACCCCGGACCTATTGCGGGCGACGGAAAGGGTATCGCTAAGAGTTTTCTTCTTTCTCTCCGCGTCTCCGCGTGAACAAGAAATTTGGTTCTCGCGGAGACGCGGAGACGCGGAGAAGAAGATGGTTCTCGACTTAGCGTGAACCCACGTCTCTTCACGCGAAAGCGTGAAGACGCGACGCCGCGCTTACCGTCCCGCTAAGCGCGCTCCGCCGAACGGCTCTCCGACAGCCACACAGACCCCGCAAACACCACCACCACCGCCGCCATTACCCCAACCCACACCGGCCCGATCGTCTGCCACAGCAGATAAACGTTGAGCACCGCGATCACGCTGCAAATCGCGTACCCAACCACCTTCACCCATAGCGGATTGGCATAGTCCCCCATCCGCGCGCGGCTGCTCGTCATCATCATCAGCGGGAAGATCGCGAACGGCAGCTGCATCGACAGCACGACTTGCGACACCACGAGCAGCGCGACGGTATCCTTGCCGCCGGTCGCCGAGATCACCACCAGCGCCGGCACGATCGCGATCCCGCGCGTCACCAGCCGGCGGATCCACGGCGCGATGCGAATCCGCAGGAACCCCTCCATCACGATCTGCCCGGCAAGCGTCCCCGTGATCGTGCTCGACTGCCCCGAGGCCAGCAGCGCCAGCGCAAACGCCGTCGCCGCCACGCCGCCCAAAGCCGGGCGCAGCAACTCGAACGCCTGGCGCAGATCATCCACCACGATCCCCGAGCGCCAGAACACCGCCGCCGCCAGCACCAAAATCGCGGCATTGACGAAGAACGCCGCCCCCAGCGCGAGCACGGTATCGAGCGTGTTGAACCACAAGGCCGCCTTGACGTCGCGCGGCGTGCGCCCGAACGCGCGCGTCTGGACGATCGAGCTGTGCAGATAGAGGTTATGCGGCATGACGGTCGCGCCGAGGATGCCGAGCGCCACCAGCAACGCCGCGGTATTCGGAATCGCCGGCGTCACCGCCCCCAAGGCCACCGCGCTCCAGTCGGGTTTGGCGAGAAAGATCGTGTAGACGAAGCACAAGGCGATCGTCGCGATCAGCGCCATCACCACCGCCTCGATCTTGCGGAAGCCGAGGTTGATGAGCAGCAGCAACAGCAGCACGTCGAGCCCGGTGACGAGCACGCCCCACACCAGCGGCAGCCCGAGCAGCAAGTTGAGCGCCACCGCCGATCCGACCACCTCGGCCAGATCGCAGGCGATGATCGCGATCTCGCACAGCAGCCACAGCGCGACCGCGACGGGCCGCGGATAATAATCGCGACACGACTGCGCGAGGTCGCGCCCCGTCACGATCCCGAGCCGAGCGCAGAGGATCTGCAGGAAGATCGCCATCAGGTTCGAGGCGAGGATGACCCACAGCAGACTGTAGCCGAACTGGCTCCCGCCAGCGAGATCGGTCCCCCAATTGCCCGGGTCCATATAGCCGACCGAGACCAGGAACCCCGGCCCGGCAAAGCCCAGCCATTGCCGCCACCCCGAACGCCGCGCATCGCCCGTCGCCCATACCTTGAGCGTGCGGTGCGCCTCGGGCAACGACGGCGCCAGGTCTGGCGGAGAGGATCGGTCGGGCAATGTGGCCATTGATGGTCGAAATCCCGGCTTTGGACAGTGAAGCGATCGATTGCGTGTAAACCGATGCGGGCTGTCCCGGCTACGGCCAAGCAAGCGATTCAGATGCGACAAAGTTGCTTTCGATGCGAAGCCGCGCGGCGGGCGTTGCGCATGCCCTGCAGCACGCTTATCTCGAAGGCGCTATTTCGACAGGCCCAAGGGGACCGACCATGACCACTTTCGACGATCGCGAGCGCGCTTTCGAAACCAAATATGCCCGCGACGAAGAAGTTGCCTTCCGGATCGTGGCGCGCCGAAACCGTCTGCTCGGGCAATGGGCCGCGACGCAGATGGAGCTGACCAAGGAAGAATCGGACGCCTATGCCACCGCCGTGGTGCAGGCCGATTTCGAGGAAGCCGGCGACGAGGACGTTATCCGCAAGCTCGTCAGCGACTTGACCGCCGCAGGCGTCGAGATCGACGAGCCGGCGATTCGCCGCGCGATCGAGGAAAAGACCGTCGAGGCACGCCGCCAGTTGATGGGGTCGCAATAATGCCGATGGCCGCCGATGAGATCGTCTCGCTGATCGTCGCGGGCATCCCCGACGCGCAGGTCGAGATGACCGATCTTGCGGGCGACAACAACCATTGGGCCGCCCGCGTCGTGTCGGAAAGTTTCCGCGGGCTGCCCCGCCTCAAGCAACAGCGCGCCGTCTACGCCGCGCTCGGTGACAAGATGGGGGGCGTGCTCCACGCGCTCCAGCTGACCACCGCCGTACCAGTCCAGGAGTAAACCTATGAGCACCGATCCAGACCAGATCCGCATCGCCGAACTCGTCCAGAAGGACGACGTCGTCCTGTTCATGAAGGGCAGCCCGCTCTTCCCGCAGTGCGGCTTTTCGAGCCGGGCGGTCGCGATCCTCAACCATCTCGGCGCCGAGTTCGGCAGCGTCGACGTGCTGCAGGACCAGGGCGTCCGCCAGGGGATCAAGCAATTCTCCGACTGGCCGACGATCCCGCAGCTCTATGTGAAGGGCGAATTCGTCGGCGGTTCGGACATCATGATGGAGATGTACGAGAGCGGCGAGCTCGCCGCATTGCTCGAAGAACAGGGCGTTTCGACCGAGAAGTGAGGATGCCGGGTCGGGCGGGCCGCGCTCTGTAGCGCTGGCCCGCCCTGCTGAAGCGATTACCGCTCGGCGTACACAGAGTATTGCACCGCGCGTGCCAGTTTTCAGAAATCCCGGTTTCTCGCGGTTTCAACTAGTTAACGCCGATAGCCGCAAGGTTGCAGCTGTAAGCTTTTTCGACAGAAAGCCGTCCGCTCGCTGCACATCGTTCCCCGGCGAAGGCCGGGGCCTAGTCGCGGCGTCGCCGATCGGGAGCGCGACGGTCCCCCTCACCGCCATCACAACTGGGCCCCGGCCTCCGCCGGGGGAACGCGACGTTTCCCACGCCACTTGCGGCCCTCGAGACCTACCCAAGCCGCCGCGGCCCCGCTACAAAATGGCGATGACCACCTCCCCCACCCCCCGCACCGGCGGGCGCATCCTTGTCGATCAACTCGTCGCGCAAGGCTGCGACCGGATCTTCACCGTCCCCGGCGAGAGCTTCCTCGCGGTGCTCGACGCGCTCCACGACACGCCGCAGATCGATCTGGTGGTGTGCCGGCAGGAAGGCGGCGTCGGCTTCATGGCGTGCGCCGATGGTGCGCTCACCGGGCGGCCCGGCGTCGCCTTCGTCACGCGCGGGCCGGGCGCTACCAACGCGTCGATTGGCGTCCATGTCGCGATGCAGGATTCGCAGCCGATGGTGCTGTTCATCGGCGATGTCGATCGCGGCACCAAGGATCGCGAGGCGTTCCAGGAAATCGACTTTCCCGCGATGTTCGGGCCGATCGCCAAATGGGCGGCGAAGATCGACGACGCGCGGCGCATCCCCGAATATGTCGCGCGCGCGTGGAACGTCGCGATGTCGGGGCGGCCGGGGCCGGTCGTGCTCGCGCTGCCCGAGGACATGCTGCTCGACGACGTCGCAGCGCTCGATCGCCCGCGCGTCGAGCGCGTCGTCCAGGCGTGCGATCCGGTCCAGATGTGTGACCTTGCCGCCCTGCTCGGCGCGGCCGAGCGTCCGCTCGCGATCATCGGTGGCGCGGGCTGGACGCCAGCCGCCGCGCGCGATTTCGCCGCCTGGGCGGAGCGATCGGGCGTCCCCGTCGCTTCGGCCTTCCGCCGCCAGGATGCGATCGCGAACGAATCGCCCGTATGGGCGGGCAATCTCGGGTACGGCCCCAATCCCGCGCTCGTCGCGCGGATTCGCGAAGCCGACCTGTTGATCGTCGCCGGGCCCCGGCTCGGCGAGGCGACCACCGATGGCTATACGCTGATCACGCCCGACCATCCCGGCCAGCGGATCGTCCATATCCATCCCGATCCGAACGAACTCGGCCAGACCTACCGCGCCGATCTGGCGATCTGTGCCGACATGACGACCTTCGCCGACGCGCTGCTTGCGATCGACATGCCGATGCTCGACTCAGGCGCCGACGCGCACGCTGCGTATCTCGCTTGGTCCAACCCCGCCCCGCGCGCAGGCGTTACACTCGACCTCGGCCCCTGCGTCGCGGCGATGCGCGAGCACCTGCCTGCGGACAGCATCATCTGCAACGGCGCTGGCAATTACAGCGGCTGGTGGCATCGCTACTGGCGCTATGCCGGCCCCGGCACGCAGCTCGCGCCGACCGCGGGCGCGATGGGCTACGGCGTCCCCGCCGCGACCGCCGCTGCGCTCCGCCATCCCGACCGCACCGTGGTTGCGCTCGCCGGCGATGGCTGTTTCCTGATGAACGGTCAGGAACTCGCCACCGCAGTCGCGCATGGCGCCGACATGCTCGTGCTGGTGATCGACAATAGCGGCTACGGCACGATCCGCATGCACCAGGAGCGCGAATATCCCGGCCGCGTCACCGGCACGCGATTGCACAATCCCGATTTCGCCGCGCTCGGCCGCGCCTATGGCTGCTGGGCCGAGACGGTCGAGACCACCGCGCAGTTCGCCCCGGCGCTCGCCCGCGCGATGGCCGAAACCGGCGTGCGCCTGCTCCATCTCAAGACCGACATCGAGGCGATCACCGCCGGAACGACGCTGACCGCGATGGCGGCGAACACCAAAAAGGCCGCTCCGTAATCGGAGCGGCCTTTCGGTACGCGTTACGCAAATGATCCGAAGATCAGATATCGTCGCCGAGCGCGCCCTTGACGGTGCCGGCAGCCTGCTGGGCCTTGCCCTTGGCTTCCTGCGCGGCGCCTTCGGCCTTCGTCTCGGGGTTATCGCTGTGCTGCTTCACCTTGCCAATGGCTTCATTGACGTTGCCTTTGACCTTGTCGACGAATTCGCCCATGATACTATCCTTTCGGTGTTCGATGTCGCGGGTCGACATCGGCTAGTCCCGAAGTATAAACGGATTAGTCTCGCGCTGGTTCCATAACTTATGTTTCATACTATGGCTGATTCCGCTCAGATGAGACCGGCGAGCGGGCTCGACGGATCGGCATACATCCGCCGCCCCATCCGCCCGGCACGATAAGCGAGCCGCCCCGCCTCGACCCCGGCTTTCATCGCCGCCGCCATCATCACCGGATCCTTCGCTTCGGCGATCGCGGTGTTCATCAGCACGCCGTCGCAGCCAAGCTCCATCGCCTGCGCCGCCTCGGACGCGGTGCCGACCCCGGCATCGACGAGCACCGGCACCTTCGCGCCCTCGACGATCAGCCGGATCGTGACGCGGTTCTGGATCCCCAAGCCCGAACCGATCGGCGCCCCCAAGGGCATGATCGCGACCGCACCGACATCCTCGAGCCGCTTCGCCGCGATCGGATCGTCGACGCAATAGACCATCGGCAGGAAGCCTTCCTTGGCGAGGATCTCGGTCGCGCGCAGCGTCTCGACCATGTCGGGATAGAGCGTGCGTGCTTCCCCCAGCACTTCGAGCTTTACCAGGTCCCACCCGCCCGCCTCGCGCGCGAGCCGCAGCGTGCGGATCGCCGATTCGGCATCGAAGCAGCCCGCGGTATTGGGCAGATAGGTGACTTTCTTGGGGTCGATGAAGTCGGTCAGCATCGGTGCGTTGCGGTCCGACACGTTGACGCGGCGCACCGCGACGGTGACGATCTGGGCGCCCGACGCCTCGAGCGCGGCGGCGTTCTGCGCGAAATCCTTGTATTTGCCCGTGCCGACGATGAGGCGCGAGCGGAAGGTACGCCCCGCAACGCTCCAGGTGTCGGCATCGACTGCGGCGGCATGATCCCCCCCGCCGACGAAATGCACGATCTCGAGCTCGTCGCCATCCTCGACCAGCACCTCGCCAAGCGTCGAGCGCGGCACGACCTCGAGGTTGCGTTCGATCGCGACCTTCTCGGGCAGCAGCCCCAAATCCTGCGCCAGCTCGGCGAGGCTCAGCCCGCTGCGCACGCGGCGATGCTCGCCATTGACCTGGATGCTGACGGTTCCATCGGTATGCGGCACGTTCGTTCCCCGTTCGGGCTGAGCTTAGCGAAACCCTGTCCGTCCCGGCCGGGACGAACAGCCCTTCGACAAGCTTGGGGCGAACGGGCTATGGGTCTGCTCAACTAGGCCGAGGCCTGGCAGCATTCAACCGCCCGCAACCGGAAGTCCCGCGCGATGCCCGAAACGATCTTCGTCCTCAACGGTCCCAACCTCAACCTGCTCGGCACGCGCGAGCCCGAGATCTACGGCCACGAAACGCTCGACGATATTGCCGGCCAGCTCGAGGACCGCTCGCGCGAGCTCGGCCTGTCGATCGACCTGCGCCAGTCGAACCACGAGGGGCATCTGATCGACTGGCTGCACGAGGCACAGGCGCTCCCCGCCAAGGCGGTGCTGCTCAACGCCGGCGCCTATACGCACACCTCGATCGCGCTTTACGATGCGATCAAGGCGATCCGCACGCCGGTGATCGAGGTCCATCTCTCGAACCCGCACGCGCGCGAAGCCTTTCGCCACATCAGCCGTATCTCCCCCGTAGCGCACGGGACGATCTGCGGTTTCGGCGCATTTTCCTATATGCTGGCGCTTGAAGCCGCCGCGCGTCTCTGACAGGACGCGCCGTAACAAGGGAGATAAGGGTCGTATGGCCGAAGATACGAACACGGATGCAATGCGGATCGACGTCGATCTGGTGCGTCAGCTCGCCCAGCTGCTCGATGACACGCAGCTGACCGAGATCGAAGTCGAAGATGGCGGGCGCAAGATCCGCATCGCGCGCAAGGCGGCAGCTGTCGCGAGCGCCGTGCAATATGCCCCGGCCCCGGTTGCCTCCGCCCCCGCTGCGGCAAGCGCGCCGGCAGAGATCGTCGCATCGCCAGCGGCCGCGCTCAACGCGGTCAAATCGCCGATGGTCGGTACGGCCTATCTCTCGCCCAACCCCGAGGCGAAGACCTTCGTCAGCGTCGGCGACAGCGTTGCCGCTGGCGACACGCTGCTGATCGTCGAGGCGATGAAGGTGATGAACCCGATCCTCGCGCCGAGCGCGGGCCGCGTCACCGCGGTGCTGGTGACGAGCGGCCAGCCGGTCGAATTCGACCAGCCGCTCGTGGTGGTCGAGTAAGCACGTGGCCGAGATCAAGAAGCTCCTCATCGCGAACCGCGGCGAGATCGCGCTGCGGATCCACCGCGCCTGCCACGAAATGGGCATCCAGACCGTCGCGGTGCATTCGACCGCCGACGCCGATGCGATGCACGTGCGACTCGCCGACCAGGCGATTTGCATCGGGCCGCCGAGCGCGACCGAGAGCTATCTCAACATCCCCAACATCATCTCGGCCGCCGAAATCTCGGGCGCCGATGCGATCCATCCGGGCTACGGCTTCCTCTCGGAAAACGCCAAGTTCGCCGAGATCATCGAAGCGCACGGCATCATCTTCGTGGGCCCCAAGCCCGAGCATATCCGCACGATGGGCGACAAGATCGAAGCCAAGCGTACCGCCGGCGCGCTCGGCCTGCCACTCGTTCCGGGCTCCGCGGGTCCGATCAGCGATCTCGCCGAAGCCAAGGAAATCGCGGCGCAGGCCGGCTATCCGGTGATCATCAAGGCCGCGTCGGGCGGCGGTGGTCGCGGGATGAAGGTCTGCACCTCCGAGGATCAGCTCGAGACGCTGATGCAGCAGGCCGGCAGCGAGGCGAAGGCCGCGTTCGGCGATGCGACGGTCTATCTCGAGAAATATCTCGGTAACCCGCGCCACATCGAATTCCAGGTGTTCGGCGACGGCGAAGGCAATGCAATCCATCTGGGCGAGCGCGACTGCTCGCTCCAGCGCCGCCACCAGAAGGTGCTCGAAGAGGCTCCCTCGCCCGTACTCGGCGAGGAAGACCGTGCACGCATGGGCGGCGTCTGTGCAAAAGCGATGGCCGACATGGGATATCGCGGCGCTGGGACGATCGAATTCCTGTGGGAAAATGGCGAGTTCTATTTCATCGAAATGAACACGCGCCTTCAGGTCGAACATCCCGTCACCGAGGCGATTACCGGGCTCGACCTGGTGCGCGAACAGATCCGCATCGCCGAAGGGCACGGCCTGACGCTCCGCCAGGAAGACGTCCAGTTCCGCGGCCATGCGATCGAATGCCGCATCAACGCCGAGGACCCGCGCACCTTCGCGCCGTCGCCGGGGCTGGTGAAGGCGTATCACGCGCCGGGCGGAATGAA
Organism: Sphingomonas sp. UYEF23; assembly: GCF_040546165.1. Lineage (NCBI taxonomy): Bacteria > Pseudomonadati > Pseudomonadota > Alphaproteobacteria > Sphingomonadales > Sphingomonadaceae > Sphingomonas > Sphingomonas sp. UYEF23. The sequence continues at coordinate 438,422 of NZ_JBEPNG010000001.1, forward strand.
CGTCCGCGTCGATAGCGGGCTCTACGCCGGCTACCGCGTGCCGCCTTACTACGATTCGATGATCGCCAAGCTGATCGTCTATGGCACAACCCGCGCCGGCGCGATCCGCCGCCTGCGCCGTGCGCTCGAGGAGTTCGTCATCGACGGCCCGACGACGACGATCCCGCTCCATCAGGCCTTGATCGAGGACCCCGACTTCCAGAAGGGCGACTATACGATCAAGTGGCTCGAGGAATGGCTCGCACGGCAGGACGCCTGATCCCCTTTCCCCTTGTTATTCCTTGCGAACCCGTAATGATGGGGTGATCGGCGCCACATCACGGCGTCGGGGGTGACAAGGGGAAATCGGTGCGCACACGGGTTCTCACTGCAATCGCGGCAGCGATCTTCGCGTCGCTGTTCATCGCCTTCCTCTCCTTTCGCAGCCCCGACACCGATCCGCGCGCGATGCGCGCCAAATACGGCGCGCCGCCGTCGCAGTTCGTCGATCTCGGCGGAGGCCTCCGCGTCCATCTGCGCGATACCGGCCCGCGCGATGCGCCGGTGCTCCTGCTGGTCCACGGCTCGAACGCCTCGCTCCACACCTGGGAGCCGTGGGCGGAGCGACTCCAGACGCGCTATCGCCTCATCCGCATGGATCTGCCCGGCCACGGCCTGACCGGCGCGAGCCCGACGCAGGACTATCGTCCCGCCGCCTATGTCGATGTCGTCGAGCGGATCCGCAGGCGGCTCGCGGTCGATCGGATGGTCGTCGTCGGCAATTCGATGGGCGGCGGAGTCGCGTGGCATTATGTGCTGGCGCATCCCGAGCATGTCCGCGCGCTCGTCCTGGTCGATTCGGTCGGCCAGCCCGAACCGGGCGGATCGCACGACGCCCCGCTCGCCTTCCGCATCGCGCGGATCCCGGTCCTGCGCAACGTCGCCGCAGTTATCACCCCACGCAGCCTGATCGCCGACAGCCTGCCCCAGGTATTCGGCGATCCGCGCCGCGTCGATGCGGCGATGATCGATCGCTATTGGGAGCTGCTGCGCTATCCGGGCAACCGCGTCGCGACGCTCGACCGCTTCGCACTCCCGCCCGATAGCGCGACACCGGCGCAGCTTGCCGCGCTGAAAATGCCAGTGCTCATCCTGTGGGGCGCGCTCGATCATCTGATCCCGCTATCGTCGGGCGAATGGCTGCATAGCCATATCCCGACGAGCAGACTGATCGTCTATCCCGGGATCGGGCACGTGCCGATGGAGGAACATCCCGATCAAAGCGCCGCCGACTTCGACCGCTTCGTCGCGGGGCTGCCGGCCCGCTGATCCCGTCGCCGTCACCCCGGCCTTGTGCCGGGGTCTACCGTCCCGCGAGAGCAACACGCGCAGAACGCGCGGCACGGTGGACCCCGGGACGAGCCCGGGGTGACGAAGGGGGGCGTCTCGAGCCTGCACCGTTACCGCTTGGCCTCCCAGCCCTACCCCCTAAGCTCGCCCCCCCCCGGAGGCGCCATGACCCCACTCAAAAACCTGCGCCCGTCAAATCTCATTGCTTATCGACGGCCAGCGGCAAATGGAGTGGCGAGCAAAGCTCCAAACACGGTGCCCAGAAATGAAACCGCAACCCACAACGCCAACATCACCACTAAAAATCCGACGTTCATTCGATGGTGCGCGGCCAAATCCGCACTTTTGACGGAATAGAAAGCGTAGATGGCCGCGCTGCTCGCGAAGGCCCAACTTACCGCTCCAACCGTAGCGCACCACTCGCGAGAGCGCTTGAAAACACGGTTGAGGCCAAGAGCGGTTAACCAGCAGCCAACCGACCCAATCACCGTCCAACCCAAGAAATAGAGTGTCATCGTGTCCGGCATGATCTGCGAACTACATTTGTCGCAAACATTGCTCTACCCCTAACCGCTTGGCCTCCTCGCCCCGCCCCCCTAAGCTCCCCCCGACCGCCCCGGAGCCGCCATGACGCTGATCGACCAACTGCGCACGCTCAGCCCATCGCAACGCAATGCGATCTGGGCGAGCTATCTCGGCTGGACGCTCGACGCGTTCGACTTCTTCCTGCTCGTCTTCATGCTTTCGGCGATCGCCACCGAATACAGCACCGACGTCAAGCATGTCGCCGAAGCGACTTTCCTCACGCTCGCCGCGCGGCCGTTCGGCGCGTTCTTCTTCGGCTGGCTCGCCGACCGCGTCGGGCGGCGGCCGATCATGATGATCGTCATCCTGCTCTTCTCTTTCTTCTCGCTCGCCTCGGCCTTCGTCACCTCGCTGACGATGCTGTTCGTCGTCCGCGCGGCGTTCGGCTTTGCGATGGGCGGCGAATGGGGAATCGGCGCGAGCCTCGTGATGGAATCGATCCCGCCCAAGCTGCGCGGGCCGGTGTCGGGGCTGCTCCAGTCGGGCTACCCTTCCGGCTATTTCCTCGCGAGCCTCGTCTATTTCCTGCTGTTCGACCAGATCGGCTGGCGCGGCATGTTCGTCGTCGGGATCGCGCCGGCGATCCTCGTCTTCATCATCCGCTCGCACGTCGACGAAAGCCCGGCGTTCGAGGCGCGCAAGGACGAGGCCAAGCCCAACCCGTTCGTCGAACTCGCTCGCCACTGGAAGATCGCGCTCTACCTTGTCGTGCTGATGACGGCTTTCAACTTCTTCAGCCACGGCACCCAAGATCTCTACCCGACCTTCCTGCGCGAACAGCACAAGTTCGACACGCACACGATCGGCACGCTCACCGCGATCATGAATATCGGCGCGATCGTCGGCGGGCTGAGTTTCGGCATCTGGTCCGAGACGATCGGCCGCAAGCGCGCGATCATCATCGCCAGCCTGCTCATCCTGCCGGTGATCCCGCTCTGGGCGTTCGCGCAGACGCCGTTGCTGCTCGGGCTCGGCGCATTCCTCGTCCAGGTCGCGGTGCAGGGCGCGTGGGGGATCGTGCCGGTGCATCTCAACGAACTGTCGCCGGCGCTGGTGCGCGGGATGTTTCCGGGCTTCGCCTATCAACTCGGCAATTTGATCGCCTCGCGCAACGGGCCGCTCCAGGCCGGGATCGCCGAGGCGCATGGCGGCAATTACGGCTATGCAATGGCGTTAGTCGCCGGGGTGACCGCGCTCGTGCTGGTGCTGTGGACGTGGCTCGGCCCCGAACGCCGCGACGTGGATTTTGTCGAGGAGGCGAAGGCCTAACTCCTCCCCGGCACGGGGAGGGGGACCCTGAGCATTCAGCGAAGGGTGGAGGGGGCGCGCCGCGAGCGTAACGGTCGCGGAGGTCACCCTCCACCATCCGCCCGAAGGGGGCGGACGGTCCCCCTCCCCGTGCCGGGGAGGATGTAAAAGCGCTGTCCTACAGGCAGTGTTTCTGGTATGTTCAGGTCTGCTCTTTCAAATCGTAGAAAGCCTAGGAACAGCGAACCGCAACGGCGGCCCGCACGCGCGACCACGAACCCCGCAGATCATGCCAAAATCGGAAACGATCGCCGCGCACAACACCCCGTCCAGGGGTCAATCGAGTCAACCAAACTCGCTTCGTCGCAGATCGACCCGCGCGATAAGGGTGACGGACGCGCAACCGCCCGCTAAAGGCACACTCCATGAGCCAGATCACCCCCGAGATCGTCGCCCAGCACGGGCTGTCCACCGAAGAATATGAGCGCGTGCTCGTCGCAATGGGCCGCGAGCCCAACCTGACCGAGCTCGGCATCTTCTCGGTGATGTGGTCCGAGCATTGCTCGTACAAATCCTCGCGGATCCATCTGAAGAAGCTCCCCACCACCGGCCCGCAAGTGATCTGCGGCCCCGGCGAGAATGCCGGCGTCATCGACATCGGCGACGGCCAGGCCGCCATCTTCAAGATGGAGAGCCACAACCACCCGTCGTACATCGAGCCCTATCAGGGCGCGGCGACCGGCGTCGGCGGCATCCTGCGCGACGTCTTCACGATGGGCGCGCGCCCGATCGCCAACCTCAACGCGCTGCGCTTCGGCCGGCCCGATCATCCCAAGATGCGCCACCTCATCGCGGGCGTCGTCCACGGCATCGGCGGCTACGGCAATTGCGTCGGCGTCCCGACCGTCGGCGGCGAGGTGAACTTCCACCCCGCCTATGACGGCAACATCCTCGTCAACGCGATGACCGTCGGCATCGCGCAGCAGGACAAGATCTTCTACTCGGCGGCGAGCGGGATCGGCAATTCGATCGTCTATGTCGGCTCGAAGACCGGCCGCGACGGCATTCACGGCGCGACGATGGCCTCGGCCGATTTCGGCGAGGATTCGGAATCGAAGCGCCCGACCGTCCAGGTCGGCGATCCCTTCACCGAGAAACTGCTGATCGAAGCATGCCTCGAACTGATGGCCTCGGACGCGATCGTCGCGATCCAGGACATGGGCGCCGCCGGCCTCACCTCTTCGGCGGTCGAGATGGCGAGCAAGGGCGGCGTCGGCATCGAGCTCGACATGAACGCCGTGCCGCAGCGCGAAACCGGCATGACGCCGTACGAAATGATGCTGAGCGAGAGCCAGGAGCGGATGCTCATGGTGCTCAAGCCCGGCCGCGAGGACTTCGCCGAGGCGATCTTCAAGAAGTGGGAGCTCGATTTTGCGGTGATCGGCAAGGTCACCGAGACCGGCCACATGGTGCTGAAATTCAACGGCGAGACCGTCTGCGACATCCCGCTCGCCCCGCTCGCCGACGAAGCCCCGCTCTACGACCGCCCCGCGGCGTCGAAGGAAGAGTATCAGGCCTGGGCCAAGGTGCCACCGCTCGGCGCCACGCCCGAGGCGAGCGACATCGCCGCCGACCTGCTCAAGCTGATGGCCTCGCCCGATATCGCCTCGCGCCGCTGGATCTGGGAGCAATATGACACCCAAGTCGGCGCCGACACCGTCCAGCGCCCCGGCGGCGACGCCGCGGTGGTCCGCGTCCACGGCACGCAGAAGGGGCTCGCGATGAGCACCGACTGCACCCCGCGCTATTGCTATGCCGACCCTTATGAAGGCGGCAAGCAAGCGATTGCGGAGTGTTATCGCAACCTCTCGGCCGTCGGCGCGACCCCGCTCGCCGTCACCAACTGCCTCAACTTCGCCAACCCGCAGCGCCCCGAGATCATGGCGCAGCTCACCGGCTGCCTCGACGGCATGGGCGACGCCTGCCGCGCGCTCGACTTCCCGATCGTCTCGGGCAACGTCTCGCTCTACAATGAGAGCAAGGCGACCGGCGGCGGCTCGGCGATCCTGCCGACGCCCGCGATCGGCGGCGTCGGCCTGCTCGCCGACTGGTCCAAGTCGGCGACGATCGCCTTCAAGGGCACCGGCGACGTCATCGTCCTGATCGGCGACCGCCGCGGGCATCTCGGCCAGTCGCTCTGGCTGCGCGAAGTCCATGCCCGCGAGGAAGGCCCGCCCCCGCCGGTCGATCTCGAAGCCGAGCGCCGCAACGGCGAGTTCGTCCGCGCGCACATCGCCACCGGCGCGCTGACCGCGGTGCATGACGTGTCCGACGGCGGCGTCGCGGTGACGATCGCCGAGATGGCGCTTGCCGGCAATGTCGGCGCGATGCTCCACGCACCGCTGCCGTGCGGCGTGGCGTGTTCGCTGTTCGGCGAGGATCAGGGTCTCTACGTCGCGACGATCGCCGACCATCTGCTGCTCGAGACGCTGACCGCCGCCGATGCCGCCGGGGTCGAGATCGAGCGGATCGGCCGCACGATCGCCAACCGCCTGATCTTCGAGCTTCCCAACGACGATCATGTCGTCACGCTCGACGCGCTGCGCACCGCGCATGAAGGTTTCTTCCCCAAGCTGATGGGCGATACCGCGACGCTCGTCGACTGACCCGGCGGGCGGCGGGTTCGCGGCATTCGGGCCGCCGCGAACCCGTTGGAAACAAGCGCCCGCGGCTTCGTTGTGCGCTCGCTTTCCTCATCGACAAGGACGTCCGCAATGCAAATGCGTAAGCTCGGCCAGCAAGGCCTCGAAGTCTCGGCGCTCGGTCTCGGCTGCATGGGCATGTCGGACTTCTACGGCAGCCGCGACGAGGCCGAGTCGGTCGCGACGATCAACCGCGCGCTCGATCTCGGTGTCACTTTCCTCGACACCGCCGACATGTACGGCGTCGGCGCGAACGAGGAGCTGGTCGGCCGGGTGGTGCGAACGCGGCGCGAATGGGTTGTCGTCGCGACCAAGTTCGGCAACGTCCGCGGGCCCGACGGCAGCTTCCGCGGCGTGAACGGCCATCCCGACTATGTCCGCCAGGCGTGCGATGCGAGCCTCAAGCGGCTCGGGCTCGACGTGATCGACCTCTATTATCAACACCGCGTCGATCCCGGCGTCCCGATCGAGGATACCGTCGGCGCGATGAGCGAGCTCGTGGCGGCAGGCAAGGTTCGCTATCTCGGCCTGTCGGAAGCAGCGCCCGAGACGATCCGGCGCGCACATGCGGTCCACCCGATCTCGGCGCTGCAGACCGAATATTCGCTGTGGAGTCGCGACGTCGAAGCCGAAATCCTGCCGACCGTCCGCGCGCTCGGCATCGGCTTCGTCCCCTACAGCCCGCTCGGCCGCGGCTTCCTGACGGGGCAGTTCACCAAGCCCGAGGATCTGGCGGAAGGCGACAGCCGCCGCGCGCATCCGCGCTTCCAAGGTGCCGCGTTCGCCAAGAACCTCGATCTCGTCGCGGCGATCAAGGAGATGGCGGCGGCCAAGCGCTGCACCCCGGCGCAGCTCGCGCTGGCCTGGGTGCTCGCGCAGGGCGACGACGTTGTGCCGATCCCCGGCACCAAGCGGCGCAGCTACCTCGAGGACAATCTCGGTGCGCTCGAAATCGTGCTCGATGCCGACGCGCTCGCGCGGATCGATGCGGTGCTGCCGCCGGGCAGTGCCGAGGGGATGCGCTACCCCGCGGTCTCGATGGCGACGGTGGACCAATGAGCACGGCCTCGTTTGCGGCGATCGCGCCGGGCAACCTCGCCGTCGTCACCGGCGCGGCGGGCGGGATCGGCCTCGCCGCCGCGCGCGCCTTCGCGGCCGCGGGGATGCGCGTCGTACTGATCGACCGCTCGGGCGAGGCGCTCGAGGCCGCCGCCGCCTCGATCGATGGCGCGGTCGCACATACCGTGGACGTGTCGGACCGCGCGGCGATGCACGCGCTCGCCGGTCGGATCGTCGCGGAGCACGGCACTGTTGCGCTACTGATGAACAATGCCGGGATAGGCGCGGGCGGCGACGTGTTCGCCGATGCCGACATCTGGGACGCAGTGCTCGGCGTCAATCTGCTCGGCGTGCTCAACGGCGTGCAGAGCTTCGTCCCCGCGATGCTCGACCATGGCGGCCCGGCGCTCGTCATCAACACCGGCTCGAAGCAGGGCATCACCCAGCCGCCCGGCAATACCGCGTACAATGTCAGCAAGGCCGGGGTGAAGGCGCTGACCGAAGGCCTCGCGCACACGCTGCGGACTCGCTGCGGCGACCGGGTGAGCGCGCATCTGCTGGTGCCGGGCTTCACCTTCACCGGCATGACGCGCCCCGGCATCACCGAAAAGCCCGAGGGGGCATGGACCCCCGAGCAAGTCGTTGCGCTGATGCTGGAGCGGCTCGCGATGGGCGATTTCTACATCGTCTGCCCCGATAACGAGACGACGTCGGAGCAGGACTCTAAGCGGATCGCCTGGGCGGCCGGCGACGTGACCGAGAACCGCCCTGCCCTGTCACGCTGGCACCCCGACTGGAAGGACGCATTCGCCGCTTATATGGCGGAGTGACCGCTGCGCCCCGACGCGCGGGTGGCAAAGTCCCCTTGCGCGTCGGGCAGTGGGTCGCCACCCTGCCCGCGAACTCGATCGACAGGGGATGCGACGATGCGGTGGACGATAGTGGCGTGTGGCGCCGTGATGCTGGGGTCGCAGGCCGAGGCGCAGACGCTGCCTCCTGTCCCGCATGTCGCCAAGCGGCCGTTCCAGGTAACCTCGCCCAACGGCGCGCGCGCCGACGACTATTACTGGCTGCGCGACGACACCCGCAAGGATCCCGCGATGCTCGCCTATCTCGCCGCGGAGAACGGCTATGCCGATGCGCGCCTCGCACCGTTGAAGCCGCTCCAGGCCAAGCTCTATGCCGAGACCGTCGCGCACATCAAACAGGATGACAGCTCGGTCCCCTATGCCAAGAACGGCTATTACTACGCCTCGCGCTTCGCCGCCGGCGCCGACTATCCGCTGATCGAGCGGCGCAAGGGCGCCGCCACCGCGCCCGCCACGACGATGTTCGACGAGCCGGCAATGTCCAAGGGCCACAGCTTCTTCGCGCTGAGCGACTGGGCGGTCAGCCCCGACAACGCGCAGGTCGCCTGGGCCGAGGATACCGTCGGGCGTCGCCAATACGTCCTCAAGATCAAGGATCTCGCGACCGGCGCGGTGCGCAGCGACACGATCGCCAATGCCGAGCCGAGCGTCGTATGGGCCGACGACAATCGCACGATCCTCTACGTCGCGAAGGACCCGGTGACGCTGCGCGGCTATCGCGTGATGGCGCATGTCCTCGGCACCGCGCCCGCCGCCGATGCGTTGCTCTACGAGGAGAAGGACGACACCTTCCAGATGGGCATAGCGCGCACCGCCGACGATCGCTTCATCTGCATCACCGTCGCGAGCACGGTCAGCGACGAGCAACGCTGCGCGCCGGCGTCCAACCCGGGCGCGTTTACCGTGCTGGCGCCTCGGGCGCGCGAGTTCCGCTACACCGCGGATCATCAGGGCGGGCGCTGGATCATCCGCACCAATCGCGCGGCGAAGAACTACAAGCTCGTCACCGTCGCCGATGCAGATGTCGCCAAGGGCGTCACCGCATGGCGCGACCTGACGCCGGCGAGCGACAGCGTCTTCATCGAAAGCTTCAAGCCCTTCGCCGGCTTCGTCGCGGTCGACCAGCGCGAGGGCGGTAATCGCATGATTCGCTTGCTCACCGACGGCGGCACATCGATCCCGGTCAAGGCCGACGAGCCAGCTTACCGGATGGCGCTCGACGTCAACGAGGAGACCGCGACGCCGTGGGTGCGCTACACCTATGGCTCGCTCGTCACGCCGACGACGACCTACGAGGTCAATGTGAAGACCGGCGCGCGGCGCGTGCTCAAGGTCGCGCCGGTGCCGGGCTACGACCCCGCCAACTACGTCACCGAGCGCGTCTGGGCACCCGCCCGCGACGGCACGCGCGTGCCGGTGTCGATCGTCTATCGCAAGGGGCTGAAGCGCGACGGCACCGCACCGTTGTTCCAATACGCCTATGGCAGCTACGGCATCTCGACCGATCCCGCCGTCGATCCCGGCCGGATCGGCATGCTCGATCGCGGCGTAGTCTATGCCATCGCGCATATTCGTGGCGGGCAGGAAATGGGGCGCGGCTGGTATGACGACGGCCATCTGCTCAAGAAGCGCAACAGCTTCACCGATTTCATCGACGTCACGCGCTTCCTCGTCGCGCAGAAATACGTCGCGAAGGACCGGGTCGCGGCGATGGGCGGCAGCGCGGGCGGGCTGCTGATGGGCGCAGTCGCCAACATGGCGCCGCAGGATTACAAGGTGGTCGTGGCGCAGGTGCCGTTCGTCGATGTCGTGACGACGATGCTCGATGCCTCGATCCCGCTCACCACCTTCGAATATGACGAATGGGGCAACCCCGCGCAAAAGGCGTATTACGACTATATGCTGAGCTACTCGCCCTACGACAATGTCGCGGCGAAGGCCTATCCGGCGCTGTATGTCGGCACCGGCCTGTGGGACAGCCAGGTGCAATATTACGAGCCGACCAAATGGGTCGCCAAGCTGCGCGAACTCAAGACCGACGCCAATCCGCTGGTGTTCCGCGTCAACATGGAGGCGGGGCATGGTGGCAAGTCGGGCCGCTTCGAACGCTTCCGCCAGAATGCCGAGTGGCAGGCGTTCGTGCTCGATCAGCTCGGCGTCGCGGGCGCGGCCTCGTAACACGGCCGCCGCCGAGCAGGATTTCCGATGACCGAAGCTCCCTTTGCCCTCTGCGTCGGCATCGGCACCTATCGTGGCGGCGGTGGCGCCGGGATCCAGCCGCTCTGCCGCGACGAGGCGGGAGCGTGGCGGCTCGGCGCGCCCTATGCCGACGCCCCAAACGCCTCGTTCAGCATCTACGCGCCGGGACGCCGGCTGCACTATATCGTTAATGAGGCCGAGGCGGGCAGCGTCGGTGTCCACCGCTACGCCGACCAGCGGTGGGAGCGGCTCGCGTTGTTCGCGGTCGATGGCGCGGCACCGTGCCATATCGCGCTCGATCCGACCGAGACGCTGCTGGCGGTCGCCAATTACGGGAGCGGAAGCGTGACGCTGTTGCGGCTCGAACCGCAGAGCGGATTGCCCACGGGCACCGTGCAGGTCAGCGCCAATCAAGGCTCGGGGCCAAACCCGGCGCGGCAGGAAGCGCCGCACGCGCATTGGGTCGGGTTCAGTCCCGACGGACGCTGGCTCTATCAGACCGATCTCGGCACCGACGAAATCCTCGGCTTTCCGATCGCGGCAGAAGGTACGCTGCACGCGCCGCAGCGCGCCTATCGCGCCGCCCCGGGCTCGGGACCGCGGCATCTCCTGCTTCATCCGCGGCTCGATCAGCGCGCCTACCTGATCGGCGAACTCGACAATACGCTGAGCGTGCTCGATCGCAGCGATGGCAGCTTCACGCATCGTGCCACGCTTTCGACCCTGCCCAACGGCTGGCATGGCGATTCGATCGTCGCGCACTTGGCGATCAATCGCGCGGGCGATCGCCTTTACGTCTCTAATCGCGGGCATGACAGCATCGCGGTATTCGCGCTCGACGATGCCGGCGTTCCGACGCTGCTTGGTCATACCGCGACCGGCGGCGCGTCGCCGCGCCACTTCCTGCTGCTCGACGATGCGGGGCTGGTGATCGTCGCGCACGAGAAGGCGCAGACTGTGACGACGCTGACGATCGACGCCGACGGGCTTCTCCACCCGACAGGTATGTCGGTGGCGGTTCCGGGAGCCGCCTATGTCGTGCTCCCCGATCCCACGGACCGTCAAACCGCGCGCTAAAACCCGCGCCTACCGGCATCTACACACGAGCGGTTGCGCCCGGGCCGGAAGCTTTGAATAAGCGCGCGGCCATGGCGCGCAAACCAACCCCTACAAAGCGACGCTCGGGATCGCGCAGCGTCGCGCGCGACGCCGCTTCGGAGACCTGGCTGCTGCTGCTCGGCAGCGTCGCCGCGATCCTGCTGATCGCGACGTTCCTCTATCCAAGCGTGCCGACAGAGCCGAACCCGGAGCGCCCCAAGCCGCTGACGATGGCGCAAGCCCGCGCATCGAACCGCGCCGTCCCGGTCGAGCCGCGCTTCCGCGTCCCCGCCGCGCGCTACCGCTTCGACGGTGGCCCCGCCGCGCGCTTGCAAGCCACCGAATGCCTCGCCACCGCCGCGCTCTACGAAGCGGGCGACGACACGCGCGGACAGAAAGCGGTGATCCAGGTCATCCTCAACCGCGTCCGCGCGCGCGGCTTTCCGCGGACGATCTGCGGCGTGGTCTATCAAGGCTATACGCGCACGATCGGATGCCAATTCTCGTTCACCTGCGATGGATCGTTCGTGCGGCGCCCGGTGCATGACGGTTGGGCCGCGGCACGCCAGGCCGCCCGCCGCGCGCTTGCGGGGCGTGTGTTCGTCGATGTCGGACGCGCGACGCATTATCACGCCGACTGGATGGTCCCCTATTGGCGCGACTCGCTCGTCAAAGTCGCGCAAGTCGGCTCGCATCTGTTCTACGTCCGGCAGTCGATGCGCGAGCGGGTTCGCTCCGACGGAGACAACGCCCGTCGCAATATCGGGTGATCGGGGGAAAACTAACGCCCCCCAAGCGTTGCGCCCGCACACAGCAAGGATTTCCGGCATGAAGGCGATGGTTCTCAAGGCCCCGATCGGGCTCGATCATCTGACACTCGAAGACCGACCCGATCCGGGCGCGCCGGGCGCGGGCGAGATCCGCGTCGCGCTGCACGGCAGTTCGCTCAACTTCCACGATCTCGGCGTCGCGACGGGGCGGATGCCGACCGCAGACGGCCGTATCCCGCTCGCCGATGGTGGCGGGATCGTCGAGGCTGTCGGCGAAGGCGTCACCGAATTCGCGCCCGGCGACAGCGTCGTCTCGTGCTTCTTCCCCGACTGGCAGGACGGCAGCGCGACGATTGGCGACTTCAGCCGCACGCCCGGCGACGGGATCGATGGCTTCGCCTGCGAATTCGTCGTGCTGCCCGCCAGCGCTTTCACGCATGCGCCAAAGGGTTATGACGCGGTCGAGGCGGCGACGATCACCACCGCTGGCCTCACCGCCTGGCGCGCGCTGGTCGTCGACGGCAAGCTAAAGGCGGGCGACGCCGTACTGCTGCTCGGCACTGGCGGCGTGTCGATCTGGGCGTTGCAGATCGCCAAGGCGATGGGCGCGACCGTCGCAATCACCTCGTCGTCGGACCAGAAGCTCGAGCGCGCCAAGCGCCTCGGCGCGGACTTTACGCTCAATTACCGCGAGCACTTGGAGTGGGGCAAAGCGGTGCGCGACTGGAGCGACGGCCGCGGTGTCGACCATGTCGTCGAAGTCGGCGGTCCCGGCACGCTCGCGCAATCGATCGAGGCGGTGGGCGTCGGCGGGCATATCTCGCTGATCGGCGTGCTGACCGGCGGCGCCGGCCAAGTCCCGACCGCGGCGTTGATGGCGAAACAAGCGCGGTTGCAGGGCCTGATCGTCGGCAGCCGGCGCGAACAGCAGGAGTTCGTCCGCGCGCTCGACGCGACCGGGATCCGCCCGGTGGTCGATCGCCGCTTCCCGCTCGAGGCGCTCGGCGATGCCTTTCGCTACGAGATGGGCGCGGGGCATTTCGGCAAGATCGGTGTCGAATGGTAACCCCGAGCGACGCGGGTGCGGCGTCGAAGCCGTATGTGATTTGCCTGATGCAGTCGTCGATCGACGGGCGACTGCATCCCAGCCGCTATACCGAAAGCCCCGACGGGAGCCGCAAGGATTGGGCCGCCGCGTATGAAAGCGCGCATGACGCGCTCGGCGGCGATGCCTGGCTCGTCGGCCGCGTGACGATGGCGGAGATGTCGAAGGCCGCGCCGCATCCGCCCGCATCGCCAGGCGCGGTCGCGCGACCGCTCCACGTCGCGACCCGCGCCGATAGCTATGCGATCGCGCTCGATCGTTCGGGCAAGCTGCATTTCGACGGTGGCACCGTCGGCGGAGACGCGGTCATCGTACTGCTTGGCCCCGATGTCGCGGACAGCCATCTCGCCGAGCTGGCCGCCGACGGCGTTTCCTATGTCGTCTCGCCAGATCGCGAATTCGATTTCGCCGCGATCCTCGAGACGCTGAGGCGCGACTTCGGCATCGCCAAGCTACTGCTCGAGGGCGGCGGCGGGATCAACGGGTCGCTGCTTGCGGCGGGAGTGGTCGACGAACTCCACATCCTCGTCGCGCCCGCGCTCGATGGCGGCGCAGCGGTGGACGGGATCGTGACCTACGGCACCGCGGGCTTGAACGGCAAAGTCCGCCTGAGCTTGCTCGGCGCCGAGACGCAAGCGCATGGCATCGTCGCGCTGCGCTATGCCGTCACCTCTGTCTGACGCCGCGCACGGATCGACACGACAATCCGATCGACCAAGGCGAGGACCAGCGCCGACGCGCCGAACAGCGGGAGCAGCACCCCGAGCACGATGACGAGCGCGAACATCCACACCGGCGCCGCTGCGCCGCTCCGGGGTGGCGCCCCTACCTGCCCCCGCGGTCGGCGTTTGAGCCACAGCAGCGTGCCGAGTACGCTGATAGCGATCAGCGAGAGCGCGGTCGCCACCCCGATCAGCTGGTTCGCGAGGCCGAACAACTGCCCCTCGTGCCAGGCGACCCCGGTGTTGACGATCCGGTCGATCACATTCAGGTCGGCAAAGCCCGATCGCCCGGTCTCGATCCCGCTCGCCGGATCATAGGTCACGCGCCGATCCAGCCAGCGGTTCTGCGCCTCGGACTTCGCCGTCCATACGGCACCGGTCGGTGGTCCGAACTTCTGGACGGTGTGCGGCGGAAGCACCAGCACGGGAAACGCCATCCGCTCCGCCGCTGCCTTGGCGACGAAGACCGAGAGCGGCAGGCCCTTCGGCTCGGGCGCCCGCGCCGTCGGCAGATCGGTCATCGCGCCGTGGTGACCGGCGTGGCCTCCATCGACGCCGATCTTCCAATCCTGCGGCCCCTTCACCAGCCCAAGCTCGGCTCGCACCCATTTGAACGTCCCGCCCCACGCGCCCGCCCAGGGCAGGCCGCTCGCGAGCATCACCAGGACCAGCCCCGCTACCCAGAATCCAGTGACGCGGTGCAGATCCTTGAGCAACGGCCGCCCACGCAGCCAGAATCGCGGCCAGAGTGTTCCCGCCAGCCGGAACGGCCGCGGCCACCACAGGTACAGGCCCGACAGGATCAGCACGATCGTCCAGCTCGCGGCGAGCTCGACCAGCCGATCGCCGAGCGTGCCGATCAGCAGCGACCCGTGGATCCGCGCGACGACCGCCTCGATCCGCGCTGCAGGATCGAGGCTGCCGAGCACGCGCCCCTGCGGCGAGACGTAGACCTCGCGCGGTTTGCCGTCCGCGTCCACCAACTGCAGCATCGCGGCGTCGCCAGCCTCGCGCGGCAAGCGATAGTGGTTGAACCGCGTCCCCGGATTGGCCGCCAGCGCGGCCGACAGCTGTGCCTCGGGCAAGACAGCGCCGTCCGTCCCGAGACCGCGGAACGCCCGTTCTTCCCACCGCTCGACCTGCGGCTTGAACAGATAGATCGATCCGGTGACCGACAGGATCAGGATGAAGGGCAGGACGAACAGCCCGGCATAGAAATGCCAGCGCCACACCCAACGGTACAGCGCCTGCCCAGCAGGAAGCGCGCTTGCTGTGGTCGCGAGCGCCGGCATCAGAGAGTTACCTTGACGTCCGCGGCGAAACTGCGCTGCGGGAAGGGGTGGAAGAGGAAGTAGCGGCCGTTGTTGACGTTATCGACCCCGATCCCGAATTCGATATGCTGCGCGGCGCGAAACTGTGCGCGCAGATCGACGACGAAATATTTGTAGAAGCCCTGATAGGTGTTGCCGACCACGTCGCTGTTGTCGAGCGCACCGTAATTGCGGCTGGCGTAGCGCGCAGCAGCCGTCAGCGCGACGCCGTCGACCGCTCGCCAGGTCACCACCGCCGTCGCCTTCCAGCGCGGCACGCTCGGGAGCAGCTTGCCGACTGCGCCGGGCAGGACCGCATTCTTGCTGGTGATCGCGTCGGCATAGGTCACGCTGCCCGAGACATCGACCCGCCCGACGACGTTCGTCCGGGCGACCGAGAGTTCGGCCCCCCGCGCCCGCGTCTCGTCGACATTCTGGACATAGGTGCCGACTTGAACCGGGGTCACCGCCAGCGGGCCGATCTGCGAAATCAGCGCGTCCTTGATCACTTCGTTGAACAAAGCGAGCCGCAAGGTTCCCCGGCTGTCCTGCCGCTCGAGCGCCAGTTCGAGCGAGCGCGCGCGTTCGGGGCGCAGGTTCGGGTTTGGGACCGACGCGACCGGTGTCGTGACGATCTGATAGAGCTCGCCGACGGTCGGGAAACGCCACGCCTGGCCGAACGACAGCCGCGCGGTCAGGTGCGGTTCGATCGCATAGGCGAGAGCTGCCTTGGGCGAAAATCTATTGCTGCTCAACGCCGGCTGACGGACCGGCCCGACCGCTGGCGACTGCGCGAAATTGACCCCGTCACGCGCGCGCCACCATTCGTAGCGCCCGCCGAGCGTGAGCGTCAGCGGCGGCAGGATCCGCCAGGCATCCTGCGCCCACAGCGCGTACGTCCGCGTCTTGCCGCTGCCTTGCAGGTTGAGCGCACCCTTCGATCCGCCGATCCAGTCGCTGGTATTGTAGCGATTGCTGTCGAGTTCGTACCAATCGGCGTGCGCCCCGAAGCTTACCGTATGCATCGCTGCCGCATCCGAACGCCACGCGCCCTTGGCGTCGAGCGTCTTCCAGCCGGTTCCCGCCAAGTCGGTGATGAAACCTGCCTCGCCCGCTCGCCCGGCCGGCAGCGCGATATTCGAAACGCGCTGCTGATCTTTGGCGACATCGTACAGCGTGCCGATCACTTGCCAGTCGAACCGGGTACCGCTGCCATTGAGCGACAGATTGTGGGACCATTGCCGCTGCTCGGTGCGATAGACGCTGCCGGCAAAGGCGCTGGCGGCCAGCGTGTAGATTTGGCCATTGTTGCTCGTCGTGCCGGCATAGAATGGCAGGCCGCTCGCCGGGTTGGTGAGATAGCTCTCGACCGTCGAATCGGTGGTGCTGAGGAACAGGCTGCCGACATAGGTCAGCCGCAGCGCGGCGGAGAGATCAAGCGCGGCCTTGAGCTTGAGCCGATCCTGCACTTGATGCTCGAACGCGGTCGCGCCGACGACGCGGATCGCGCCGCCGGTGCGATTGACGTCGTCATAGCCGCCCGTCGTCGGCGTGCTGGTCGCGCTTTTGGTGGCGGTGGCGCTGGCAAAGCCGATCGGCTGGCCGTGGCTGTCGACATGATCGACGCTTCCAAAGACCGCGAGCGGCCCGAACCGATCGCCGAGCGTGCCGCCGAGTTGATAGGCCGGCAAGGTGCGGTGCGTGCCGTACAGGTCGAACTGCTGCACCGTGGTTCCCGCGACCAGCGTGCCCTCCAAACTATCGGGCAAGCGCGTCGTGATGTTGACGACGGCGCCGATCGCGTTGCCGGGATACGCCGCCGAGAACGGCCCGTAGAGCACATCGACACGGGCGATCTCCTCGGTCGATACCAGGCTCCAGCGCGGGCTGGCCGAGGTGTTGTTGTTGCCGACGAGCGCCGAGAGGATCGCGCCATCGGCGTAGATCAGGCTGCGCGCGCTGGCGCCGAGCCCCGAGGTGCGTGTCGCGAGCGGCGCCTGGCTGTCGCCGATATGGCGTTTGCGAACGACGAGGCTTGGGAGATATTTGAGCGTATCCTCGACATTGCGCGCGTTGATCGTCGTCGCGATCGTCGCGGCGTCGATCGACGCCTTGGACGAAGGCGCGTTCTCGATCGTCGCGGCGCGGCGCTGCGCGGTGACGAGAATATCGTCGAGGCTTGAATCGGGCGCTGGCGATGCGCGCTCTTCGGCAAAGGCCGGAACGGTGGTGCTTGCGAGCATGGCGCAAAACGACGTGACGCCGAGCACGGATGTGCGGCTGACCATGAGAAGGTCCCTGTTCGATAGGGTAATGGGACGAAGCCCATCGCGCGCGGCCCGTTCGGGTGCCTCGCACACGGGTTCGTGCGCTGACTGTCGATCATCGTGCGATACGATCGAGCGCTGCTCGCCACACAGACTGTCGACGGGGATCGGGAAGCGGGCGCAACACCCGCCAGCGATCGCGATTGCTATTCCGTGCGCCCGGACCTGATCCGCGCGCACCGTCGCCCAGCCTTGCGGCGAGGAATCAGGCCGCTACCGGGGGTCCGCGCAACGGCGGTCGCAACGCATGGCGATACGGCAGGACGACGCCGCGCTCGGCCAGCCGGCCGAGCGCAAGGATGAACAGCACGGCAATCGCGAGCAATGCGGGGTCGGCACCGGCGATGACGGGAGCCGTCAGGCCGGCAAAGCTGCACGGGCTTTCGGCCTTGTCGCCCTTCTGGTCGTGATGGTCGCCCGCCATGCCCGGCATTGCCATCGCCATCGGCGATTGCGTGCGTTCCATGCCGGAGCACAGTTCGAGCACGAGGCCATCGCTGGTAACGACGGGCATGAAGCCGCCGGGGATCATGATCTTGGCCAATAGCGCGAGCGACAGCAGCAGGCCGGCCAGCCGCCGATGCGCTCGGAACAGGATGCGAAGGGCGGCCATCGCCCGCGGAACTAGGAGCGTTTCGCGGTCCTGTCATCCCCGTTTGGCCGCACGGACCGAGCAGCCGCGCGAGCGGCGTTCAGGGGCCCTTGCACGCGAAGGCCGTTTTCAGCGCGGTCCGGATCACGAAGCTCGGCGCGCTGCTCCAGCTCTTCTTGTGGCTGCGAAGATATTTGCGCGCGACGCTCACCACCTTGATCGTCGAAGCATTGGCCGCCGAGGGGCAGATCTGGTGCGACAACGACAAGGCGTCGAATGCCCCGAGGATATAGCCCGTGCAGAAACTCGCGGTCGTGTCGGCGTCCTTGCCGCTGCACGCCTCGGCGAGTTGCGAAGTCTGGAGCGGGCTCACCACCACCGGCGGTGCTTCGGGTGCGGCGATCGCGAGGGCAAGCAAGATCATGGCACTTCCTTTGATCCGGGCACGCGGCGGCCCGGAGAGTCGACCGCCCCTAGCCCGAGACCTGCTCGGTCGGTGCCGTCGGCGCGAGATACGGCAGCAAGCGTACCCGCGGGAAGACGGTATCGAGCGGCTTGGTATCGGGGAGGATATAGACCACCCCGCCCGTCTTGAGGAACAATGGCCGGATCTGCTTGGTGTAGAAGCTCGTGCCGACATTGATGCAGCCGAAGCTGATACGATTGTCGTCGGGCGTTGGCGACAGCAGGCGCTGGACGCGCTGTTCCTTCTTGTGCGTCGTGATCACCGCATGAAGCGCGACCGAATTGGCGTAATCGACCCACAGCACGCGCTGGCGCCCGAACGCACGGCCGAACTTGGCGACGAACCGCCCGGCTGGCGTCGTGCGTTCGGCCGGCCCGATCTCGGACAGGTCTTTGGCGCCCACCCCGGGGGTGGAATCGTCGCCGATGCCGATGCCGAGCAGCACCGGAGTCTCGCCGAGAAAGGTGCCCTTCGCATCGAACAGCGAGAGCGAGGCCGCCTGCTTGTCGATGACGATATAGGGCAGCGTACCATTGTCGTGCGCCGATCCGACCCAGGCGATCACACGGCTCGCCGCCTCGGACCGCACCGGTTCGGGCAGCGGCGGCGTGTCGGTGGCCTTGGCCTTGGCCGCCGCGCGGCGCGCAGCGGCCGTTTTGGCCCCACCCTTGGACAGGGATTTGGCCGGGGCGTTACCCCTGGCGTTTCCGGGCTTGCGACTGGGCGTCGTCACTGAAGACGACGCCGCCCTGTCGGACAGCGGGGCACGGCCGAGCGCTGCCGTGGGTCCGATCGCGCCTGCGATCAGACCCAGCAGTGCTGCGGCCATGCCCACACCATGACGCAGAGAGAACGGCCTGTTTGGCATCTCGACTTGGTTCAGCAATGCGTCCGGTCACAATAAGAGGAATGCGGGAGTGCGATCAGCCGCGCGGGCGGCGCTGTGCGCGCTGTGCCTGCTGCTGGACCTGCTGGTCGAGCCCATCGACGCGGCCGCTGATCTGGTCGATCCGCTGTGCGTTCTGCTGTGCCTGGCCGGCAGCAGCCTGTGCCTGGGTGAGCGCCTGGCCCGACACGCCTTCGACGGTGCGGACACGGCCATCGATGCCGTCGATGCGCGTGTTCACGGTGGCGATCTGGCGGTTGACATAACCCTTGGTCGCGCAGCCGCTAACGCCGATCGATCCCGCGAGGATCATGGCTACCGTTGCGGACTTCACAATATTCGAGCGCATATACTTACCCTTTTGAAATGGCGTGGTGCGGTTCACAAGCGCAGCCGTGCCCGGCTTGGCAACCGCTATCCGGCAGGACGTGCGGCTTCCACGGCAGGGAGAAACCACGCTATCCCGCGGAAAACCGCCAAATCGGCAATTCTGAACGCTTGCTGAAAGGCAGCAGGAAACACGACAGGCAGCGTTTGTCGCGCTGGCGCGTTGGGCTCGCGTGTTCCTTGAGATCCAGCCCCCCAAGTAAAGGCGTCCCGATGCTACAGTCCCCGATCCGCTACCGTCCCGACGTCGAGCAACCCCAGCCCGATGAGCAAACAACCGTTACAGATCTCAATGAAACGTTCGACATAATCCTCGAACGGACGGCCGAGGACTATGGTCATGCCGTGCGATCGGTCCACGCCAAGTCGCACGGGCTGCTCGAAGGCGAACTGACGATCGATTCGGACTTGCCGGCCGAGCTCGCGCAGGGCCTGTTCGCGCAGGGCGGACGCCACAAGGTGCTGATCCGGCTGTCGACCAATGCCGGCGATATCCTGCCCGATGCGATCGGCCTGCCGCGCGGCCTCGCCATGAAGGTGTTCGATGTCGCTGGAGACCGTTTGCCAGGCTCCGAGGGCACCGCGCAGGACTTCGTGATGGTCAACGGCCCGGTGTTCCAGGCGAAGACCGCCGAGAAGTTCCTCGGCAACCTCAAGCTGCTCGCCAAGACCACCGATCGGCTCGAGGGCACCAAGAAGGTCGTCTCGGCCGCCTTGCGCGGCGTACGGCACGCCTTCGAAGCGGTCGGGGCCGAGGCTCCCGCGGCGATCAACTCGCTTGGCGGCGCACCCAATGTCGAGCCGCTCGGCGAGACCTATTACAGCGCGACAGCCTTCCGCTTCGGCGACTATATCGCCAAGTTCAGCATCGCACCCGTGGCCCCGGCAATGATCGCGCTGACCGGCAAGGAAATCGCGATCGGGGGTCGTGAGGATGCGATCCGCGAAGACGTCCGCACCGAAATGCGCACGCTCGACGCAGAATGGGAATTCCGCGTCCAACTGTGCCGCGATCTCGAAGCGCAACCGGTCGAGGATGCGACTGTGCTGTGGACCAGCCCGTTCGTGCGCGTCGGCACGATCCGCGCCGCGGCGCAGGACAGCTGGAGCGACGCCCACGTCCAGCAGATCAACGAGGAAACGCGCTTCAGCGTGTGGACCGGGATCGCCGCGCACCAACCGCTCGGCAATATCAACCGCGCCCGGCGCGATACCTATCGTCACTCGGCGGACTTCCGCGCGCGGGTGAATGGCTGCCCGTATCACGAGCCGTCGAACTGATCATACGATGTTGGGAGAGGGTCGCTCGCGGCCCTCTCCCACCCTATCCGGCCTTGCCAGCAACCCGCGGCACGGCTACCCGACGGCCTCGATGCAACCCTCCGATCACCGCCCCGCCTCGCTCATCCCGGGCCGCGCCGTGTTTCCGCACCGGCACCTTACCGGCATCGAGGGATTGCAGCCCCACGAAATCGTCTTCCTGCTCGACGAAGCCGATGGCTGGGTCGCCGCCAACCGCACACGCGCGATCAGTGACAAGCGGCTGGGCGGGCTCACGCTGATCAACGCCTTCTTCGAGAATTCGACGCGCACGCTGCTGTCGTTCGAGATCGCGGGCAAGCGGCTCGGCGCCGATGTCGTCAACATGCACGCGGCGCAAAGCTCGGTGAAGAAGGGCGAAACGCTGATCGACACCGCGATGACGCTCAACGCAATGCGCGCGGACGTCATCGTCATCCGCCACATGAGCTCGGGCGCGGTCCGGCTGATCGCGGGCAAGGTCGATTGCCCGGTGCTCAACGCCGGCGACGGGCAGCACGAGCATCCGACGCAAGCTTTGCTCGACGCGCTGACGATCCGTCGCCGCCGCGGCACGATCGCCGGGCAGCGCGTCGTGATTTGCGGCGACATCCTCCACAGCCGCGTCGCCCGTTCGAATATTCTCGCGCTGACCGCGCTCGCCGCCGAGGTCCGCGTCTGTGCACCGGCGACGCTCATGCCCGAGGGAATCGAGCGGATGGGGGTCACCCCCTTTACCGATTTCGACACCGCGCTCGAGGGCGCCGACGTCGTTATGATGCTCCGCGTTCAGAACGAGCGAATGGCGGGCGGTTTCATCCCGTCGAACCGCGAGTTCCATTTGCGCTACGGGCTGACGCTCAAGCGGCTCGAGCGCGCCGCGCCCGATGCGCTGGTGATGCACCCGGGGCCGATGAACCGCGGCGTCGAGATCGATTCGGCTGTTGCCGACCATGCGCGCTCGGCGATCACCGAACAGGTCGAAATGGGAGTCGCCGTCCGCATGGCGTGCCTCGATGTGCTGACGCGGCGCTCGCGCGGCGTGGCGGGCTGGGCATGAGCCGGATGCTCGCCTTGCTCAACGCGACCTTGGTCTGCCCGCTCGGCGGCGTGTCGCAGGGCGGCGTGCTCGTCGAGAACGACCGGATCGTCGCGACGGGGTTGATCGACGTACCGGCAGGGGCCGAGACGATCGATTGCGGCGGCGCGACGCTTGCGCCCGCGATCGTCGATCTCGGCGTGTTCGCGATCGACCTTCCCGCCTTCCATGCCGGCGGCATCGTTCGCGTCGGGCTGATGCCCGATCAGTCGCCGGTGCTCGATGATCCCGGCATCGTCCAGCGCGCCGCGCTGATCGGCCGCCCTGGCCTATGGATCCATCCGATCGCCGCGGCGACGCGTGGCCTCACCGGCACCGATCTCGCCGAGATGGCGATCAACCGCGATGCCGGTGCGCGCGCGGTCGGGACCGGCGCTCGCTGGATCGCCGATTCGGGGGTGATGCGCAAAGTCCTCGCTTATGCCGGCGATCTGGGTCTGAGCGTCATCACCCATGCCGAAGACGGCGGCGTCACCGCAGGCGCCGTCGCGACGGCGGGCGAGACCGCGACGCGGATGGGGCTCCCTTCCGCCCCGTCGATCGCCGAGGCACTCGCGATTGCGCGCGACCTGATGCTCACCGAGGAAACCGGCGCGACGCTCCACATCCGCCAGGTCACGACCGCCGCCGGGTTTGAGCTGGTACGGGCCGCCAAGCGGCGCGGTGTCCGCGTGACGTGCGGGATTACCCCCGCACATCTGCTGCTGTCGGACATCGCGATGACCGATTTCCGCACTTTCGCACACCTCTCGCCGCCGCTGCGCAGCGAGAGCGACCGTCAGGCGGCCGTTGCCGCAATCGCCGACGGGACGATCGACGTGTTGTGCTCGGGCCATGATCCACATGGGCCCGAGGAAAAGCGCCTGCCCTTCGCCGACTCGGCATCGGGCATGGCGGGCGCCGAAACGCTGCTCGCGCTTGGCCTTGGTCTGGTGCGCGACGAGACGATCTCGCTCCAGCGCCTGTTCGCGCTGCTCGCGGCCAATCCCGCGAAGGTGCTCGGCGTGGAAGCGGGGTCGCTTGGCGTCGGCGCGCCCGCGGATCTGTTGCTGCTGGCGCCCGAAGCACCGTGGCAGATTGCGGGCGACCGGCTTCACGCCAAGGCCGGCAATACGCCGTTCGACGGGCTGCCGGTCCAGGGCAAGGTGCTACGGCTGTTCAAGGGCGGTACCGCCCTTCCCGTCCCCGCCTGACGCCGCCTCAGCGCGACGCCAGTTCGCGCCCCTTGGCCCACATCGCGACCTGATCGCCCGCGCCGGCGCGGACGAAGCACGCGCCGCCACGGCTGCGATACTGCTGGCACATCGACACCGCATCGGCGCGCGCGAAGCCGCCGACCGACAAGCGGTAGAATTGCTTGCCGCCGCGCGACACAGTCATGCCTTGCGGCGTGTGGCTCGCGAAACCGGCGTACCGGCGCGTCACACGCGTCCACGCATCGTGCGCGACGCCTGCGGTATCATAGGCGCCCAGCTGAACGACGAAGCCGCCGCGCATCGGCGCACGCGGTTCGGGGAATGCCGACGCAGCGCCGCTGCTCGCGACCGCGATGCGTTCTGCCACACTGCCGCGCTTGGTCGGGGCCTTGGCATAGGCGACCGGCAACGCCTGGACGACTTCCTTGCGTTCGGCGAACACCACGCCGGCAATCGTCGGACCGACCGCGGCGACCTGCTGCGTCGGCGCCGCGGCGACTTCGGCCACTGCGATGGGGGCCGGCGGGGCTGCAGGCTCGGCCCCGACCTGGCCGGGCATATAGCTGTCGATCGGCTGTTCGGCCTTCGCCAGCGCGGTCGTGCCGCCGCGCGCCGCGCCGTTGAGTGCAAGCGCGACCGGCAGGCCGGGATCGACCGCTGGCGTCACGCCGAGCAAGGTCGCGACCTGATCCGACGCCGAGCTGGGCCGCGAGAAGGTCGACCAATCGAGGATGCGCCGCGAGACATCGGCCGGGGCGACATCCATTGCCACCACCGCCTGCGCCTCGCGCCAGCGTCCGGCAAGCGCCAGGCTCAGCGCGTAATTCTGGCGGACCTTGGCGTCGGCCTCGGGGCCGCGCGCCGCAGCGCCGAGCATTTCGACCGCGGTTGCGGGGTCACCCGCCAGTGCGATCGCAAGGCCGCGGTCGCTGACCGGGATCGTCGCCGCGTTGGCGTCGAGCGTCGTGCGTGCACCGGCCCAGTCGCCCGTCGCGATCTGCGCGAGCGCGAGGTTCAATGCCGCCTTGCCGTTGCCCTGGGCAAGCGTCAGCGTGTCAGCAAAGGCATCGCGCGCCGAAGCGAAGCGCCCGGCCTTGAGATAGCTCTGGCCGAGGATCATGCGATATTCGGCTGCGTCGGGCTGGTCGCCGACCGCGCGCTCGGCATGGCCGATCGCCTCGGCGAAACGGCCTGCGCGCAACGCCTGCTGCGCCGCGACGGCCTCGGTGCGCGCTTCCTTCTCGGCGCGCGATTGCGCGCGGGCGCTGGCAGCAGCGATCGTCGACACTGCGGTGGCCGCGACCGTGCCCCCGAGCATGAGGAGCGAAAGCCCCACGGTAAGCGGGCCGAAAGTGATGGCGGACCGGGTCTTCATCGTAACGCCCTCCTCGGGGTTTATCGCTGCGCCCGTGTCGGCAACTGGCGCACCAGATTTTCGACTTCGGGCAAGGTTTGCAGGAATTGATCGAGCGCTTCGGTGACCAGCGACTGGGCCGAGGCATTGTGCAGCGCGCTGGCCAGACGCAGGCGGAGATGCCGGTCCTCGTCGAGCCGCAGCGTGAACGCCGACTTGGGGCGCTTCTTGTTGTGTTTTTTGCTCGTCTCGCGGCCGATCCGCGTCGCGGTTGCGACCGAAACGGGCTTCGACACAAGGCGTGCAGGCTCGGGCTCCAACGCTGCAGCCGGCTCGGGCTCGGCAGCGACCGGAATGGGTTCAGGCATCACGACCGGCTCGGGCGCTGCGACGGGTTGCGCGAATTCCTCGCGCAGCACTTCGCGCTGGACGAGCACCGGCGGAACCGGCGGCGTGTCGCCCATGTCGTTCCAGCCAAGATCGTCGTGCGCGCCCGGCATCGCGCCGAACCCGCCAAAGCCCTGCGGCCGCATCGCGGGCTTCGCCATGCCCTTGCGCGCGAGCAGCGTCGAGGACAGCGACGCCGTCGCCTTGGGGGCGGTCGGCTTGGGATTTCCGAACATGCTCATCTCAGCTCACCACGCGGCGGCCGAAACCACCTCCCGCGGCGGGACGCGGCGCGCCAAAGCCGTTGATCGAGGTCGGCGTCGCGAACACCGTGCGGCGGAAATTCTTCTCGAGCCGGTCGGAGATATAGGTCCACAGGTCGCGCACTTCCTGCGCCGAGCGGCCCTTCGCGTCGACTTCCATCACCGTCCGCCCGTCGATCATTGACGCTGCGAAATCGGTGCGGTGGTGGATCGTGATCGGGGCGACCGTGCCATGCTGCGACAGCGCGACCGCGGCTTCGGAGGTGATCCGCGCCTTGGGCGTGGCGCCGTTGACGACGAACAGCAGCGGCTTGCCCGCGCGCTCGCACAGATCGACCGTCGCGCCGACGGCGCGCAGATCGTGCGGGCTCGGCCGCGTCGGGATGACGATCAGTTCGGCCACCGCGATCACGCTCTGGATCGCCATGGTGATGGCGGGCGGGGTATCGATCATCGCCAGCTTGAAGCCCTGCTGGCGCAGCACTTCGAGATCGGCGGCGAGCCGCGCGACGGTGGTCTGCGCGAAAGCGGGAAACTCGCTCT
This sequence comes from Sphingomonas sp. UYEF23, assembly GCF_040546165.1. Classification (NCBI taxonomy): domain Bacteria; kingdom Pseudomonadati; phylum Pseudomonadota; class Alphaproteobacteria; order Sphingomonadales; family Sphingomonadaceae; genus Sphingomonas; species Sphingomonas sp. UYEF23. The sequence continues at coordinate 464,217 of NZ_JBEPNG010000001.1, forward strand.
GCCGCTCGTTCCACCAATCCGACAAGGACCCCTGCGGATCGATGTCGATCAGCACCACCGGCCCCGCCCCTGCGAGCTGCGCCTGTACTGCCAGGTGGCCGGACAAGGTAGTCTTGCCCGATCCGCCCTTTTGAGATGCCATCGCAAGAACGCGCATGAGCCCCTTTCGCCCCTTTAATCGAGGCCACCGAATGCCATAGGATCGGTCAAGGAAGGGTTAACGCCCTCGGTGCTGCCGGCGCGCGGCGCAAAACGGCTAACGAAATCTTTGCCAAGCCCGCGCTAGTCGGCATGGTCAGGTGGTACAGACGCACGGGACAGGACGACGATCATGCGCAAACGAGTATGGATGGCGCTGGCGGGAACGCTGCTTTCGGCTAGCCCCGCGCTGGCGGATGTGCGCGAGGGCGTCGAGGCGTGGGGCCGCGCCGACTATAAGAAAGCTATCGCCGAATGGCGCCCGGCGGCGAACGCCGGCGATGCCGACGCGCAGTTCAACCTCGCGCAGGCCTATACGCTCGGGCGCGGCGTACCCACCGATATTCCCGTCGCCGAAAGCTGGTTCCGCAAGGCGGCGCTCCAGGGCCATGTCGCCGCCCAGGCGAAATACGGGCTGATCCTGTTCGATCAGCACAAGCCGAACGACGCCGCGCCGTGGCTCGAGAAAGCAGCGCTGCGCGGCGAGCCTCGCGCGCAGCTGGTCTATGGCACGATGTTGTTCAACGGCGATGGTGGCGCGAAGGACTGGCCGCGCGCCTATGCATGGATCGTCCGCGCCGCCGCCGCCAACACGCCGAAGGCGTCCGAAGTCCAAGCGCAGATGGACAAGGCGATCCCGACCGACCAGCGCCAGCAAGGTCTCGAGCTCGCGCGACGCTACGAGGCCGAGGCGCAACGCCCCGAACTGCCGCCTGCACTCGCCAGCAAGCCGGGCGGCGCTGGCGTGCGTAGCACCGACTTGCCGCCGTCCGCGTACGACCCCAACGTCCCGCGCAAACCCGAGGTGCTGGCTTTAGCGCCCGAGCGGCAGCCGAAGCGTCCTCAGCCGGCACGGCCACGCCCGCCCGCGCCGATCCCCACCCCCGAACCAGCACGCGGGCCAGCGCCGACGGCAGTCGCGACCAGCCGCGGCGGCTGGAAGGTGCAGCTCGGCTCGTTCGGAGACCCCGCCAATGCGCGCAAGCTGTGGAGCCAGGTCGGTCGGCGGTTCGGCGGTGCAGACGTATCCTATGTAAAGAGCGGCGCGATGACGCGCGTGCTCGTCGGGCCCTTCGCGTCGAAAGGCGCCGCGCAATCGGCGTGCGGATCGATCAAGCCGTGCGTGCCCGTCGCGCCATAAGCGCGGCGGACGCCACGCGTCAGGCGGTCACCCAATCGTCGCGCGCGATGCCCTGGGCGTAGAGCAGCGCCGAGAGATCACCGTGATCGATCCGTGCCGCCGCCGCTGCGGCGACAATTGGCTTGGCGTGATAGGCGACGCCGAGCCCCGCTTCCTGCACCATCGCCAGATCGTTCGCGCCGTCGCCCACCGCGAGCGTTTGCTCGGGCAGTAAGCCAAACTCGGCCCGCGCCGCGAGCAACGTCTGCAATTTCGTGTCGGAGCCAACGACGGGTTTCGCGACCGTGCCGGTCAGCACGCCGTCGCCGAGCTCGAGCCGATTGGCGATCGCGCGGTGGAAGCCGATCCGCTCGGCGACGGGATCGGCGAAGCGCGTGAAGCCGCCCGACACCAAGATCGCGGTCGCGCCCCGCGCCCGCATCGTCCGCACCAGCACCACGGCGCCCGGCATGATCGTCACGCGCTCGGCGAGACAGCGCTCGATCACCGCCTCGTCGAGCCCCTTGAGCAATGCGACCCGCGCATCGAGCGCGCCCTCGAAATCGAGCTCGCCGCGCATCGCCGCTTCGGTGATCGCCGCGATCTGCGGCTTGATGCCGGCATAATCGGCGAGCTCGTCGATGCATTCGACGGTAATCATCGTCGAATCCATGTCGGCGACGAGCAGCTTCTTCTCGCGCCCTTCGACCGATTGCACGACGACATCGACGCCTTCGAACACACCCTCGAGCGCTTTGCGCGCGGCGTCGGGCGAAACACCGAACAGGATATCGACCGCCTTCTCGGGCTCGATCCACGCCGAGGTCGCCGGTGCGCAGCCCACAGCCGCAATCCGATCGATCGCTGCAGAAAGATCGCCTGCGCTGAGCGTTTCCGATGCTATCAAGGTGGCAATGAACACAGTGAATCTCCCGCAGGTCGCGCTCATCGCAGGGCCGACCGCGAGCGGCAAGTCCGCACTCGGCATCGCGGTCGCCGAACGTCACGACGGAATCGTCATCAATGCCGATTCCGCGCAAGTCTATCGCGACCTGCGCGTCCTGACCGCGCGCCCGACCGAGGCGGACGAAGCGCGCGTGCCGCACCGGCTGTTCGGCCATGTCGATGGCGCCGAAAGCTATTCCGCCGCGCGCTGGGCCGACGAGGCGAGCGCCGAGATCGACCGTGCGCACGCGCTCGGCAAGCTGCCCGTGCTGGTCGGCGGTACCGGCCTGTACCTGCGTACGCTGCTCGACGGAATCGCGCCGGTGCCTGAGATCGACCCGGCCGTCCGCGCGGAGGTCCGCGCGCTGCCGGTTGCGCAAGCGCATGCGGCACTCGCCGCGCTCGATCCCGCCGCCGCCGCGCGGCTCGCCCCCGCCGATACGACGCGCGTGGCGCGGGCCCTAGAAGTTGTGCGCTCGACCGGACGGACGCTGACACGCTGGCAAGAAGAGCGGATCGGTGGGATCGGTGAGCGGATCGCACTCGCCGCGATCGTCCTGCTGCCCGATCGTGACTGGCTGTGGGCGCGCTGCGATAGCCGCGCGGCGACGATGCTCGCGGGCGGTGCGCGCGCGGAAGTGAGCGCGCTGCTCGCGCGCAGCGAAATCGCCCCCGAAGCCCCGATCCGGCGCGCCATTGGCGTCAGGGAGGTTGCGTCTACGTTGTCGGGAGAAATATCGCAAAAACAAGCGGTTGATGCGGTCGCACTCGCAACGCGGCAATATGCAAAACGCCAATATACCTGGTTCCGCAATCAGTCTCCAGCGAGCTGGCGTCGGACCGATGCGTTAGAAAGCGGCGAAAGAAGCGATATTTTCGACATATTATTACGTCGATAGCCGTTGACACGCACATTTCGTTTCTCTAGCAGCACCGCTCGAACGCTGCTAATCGTTGGCGGCGCGACGGGAGACGAGACGTGACCGAGAAAAGCGGAGCAGACATCCTGATCGAGGCGCTGTGCGATCTCGGCGTGGAGGTCGTCTTCGGCTATCCGGGCGGTGCCGTCCTGCCGATCTACGACGCCCTGTTCCGCTCCGGGCGGATCAAGCACATCCTCGTGCGCCACGAGCAAGCCGCGACGCATGCCGCCGAGGGCTATGCCCGCTCGACCGGCAAGCCCGGCGTGGTGCTCGTCACCTCGGGGCCGGGCGCGACCAATGCCGTCACCGGGATCACCGACGCGCTGATGGATTCGATCCCGATGGTGGTGATCACCGGCCAGGTGCCGACCGCGCTGATCGGTACCGACGCGTTCCAGGAAGCCGACACGGTGGGCATCACGCGCCACTGTTCGAAGCACAATTATCTCGTGAAGGACCCGGCCAAGCTCGGCGACACGATCCACGAGGCGTTCTACATCGCCACATCGGGCCGCCCCGGTCCAGTGGTGATCGACATCCCCAAGGACGTCCAGGTCGCGACCGCGCGCTACACCAAGCCTGGCCCGATCCGCCACAAGACCTATCGCCCGCAGATCAAGGCCGACCAGAGCTCGATCGAGCAAGCGGTCGACATGCTCGCGGCCGCCGAACGCCCGATCCTCTACACCGGCGGCGGCATCATCAATGCCGGCCCGGCGGCGAGCCAGTTGCTGCGCGAACTCGCGCGGATCAGCGGCGCGCCCGTCACCTCGACGCTGATGGGCCTCGGCGCCTATCCGGCGAGCGGCGAGCAGTGGCTCGGCATGCTCGGCATGCACGGCACGTATGAAGCCAATATGGCGATGAACAAGGCCGACCTGATCGTCTGCCTCGGCGCGCGCTTCGATGACCGCGTGACCGGGCGGCTCGATGCGTTCAGCCCGTTCAGCCGCAAAATCCACGTCGACATCGATCGCTCGTCGATCAACAAGAACGTGCGCGTCGATCTCGCGATCGTCGCCGATGTCGGCCATGCGCTCGAGGACATGGTCCGTGTGTTCAAGGCGCGGCGCCATCCCAAGCCCGATCTCGCGGCCTGGTGGCAGATGATCGGCGAGTGGCGCGCCAAGAAAAGCCTCGATTTTCCAGAGGTTGATAACGACATCATGCCACAGCGGGCGGTCCGCGCGCTGTGGGAGGCAACGCACAAGCGCGCGCCGATCATCACCACCGAGGTCGGCCAGCACCAGATGTGGGCGGCGCAGCATTTCGGCTTCGACGCGCCGAACAAATGGCTGACCAGCGGTGGCCTCGGCACGATGGGGTACGGCCTGCCCGCCGCGATCGGTGCGCAGCTCGGCAATCCCAAGGCGCTGGTGATCGACATCGCCGGCGAAGCCTCGATCCAGATGAACATCCAGGAGCTGGCGACGGCGTCGCAATACCGGCTGCCGGTCAAGATCTTCATCCTCAACAACGAATATATGGGGATGGTCCGCCAGTGGCAGGAGTTGACCTATTCGAGCCGCTATTCCGAGAGTTACAGTGATTCCCTCCCAGACTTCGTGAAGCTCGGCGAGGCCTATGGCTGGAAGGGCATCCGCATCGAGGGTCTCGGCCAGCTCGATGACGGGATCGCCGCGATGCTCGACCATGACGGGCCAGTGATCGTCGATTGCCGCGTCGCCAAACTGGCGAACTGCTTCCCGATGATCCCGAGCGGAGCGGCGCATACCGAGATGCTGCTCCAGGCGAGCGAAGTGTCGGGCGAAATGGACGACGAAGCGAAGGCGCTGGTTTAATGCACATCACCAAGGAAAAAGCCTCGCGCCACACTCTGGCGGTGATGGTCGACAACGAGCCCGGCATTCTCGCGCGGATCGCCGGCCTGTTTACCGCGCGCGGCTACAATATCGAGAGCCTGACGGTGTCCGACGTCACCGCCGACAAGGCGGTCAGCCGGATCACGATCGTCACCTCGGCGAGCGATGCGACGATGGAGCAGATCCTCGCGCAGCTCGACCGGCTGATCCCGGTGCATTCGGTGACCGACCTCACCGCGCTCGGCCCGCATGTCGAGCGCGAGCTTGCCTTGCTCAAGGTGTCGGGCACGGGCGATCACCGGATCGAGGCGTTGCGCCTCGCCGATGTCTATCGTGCGCGCGTCGTCGATGCGACCACCACCAGCTTCGTGTTCGAAGTGACCGGCGGGCGCGAGAAGATCGACACGTTCATCACGCTGATGCGCGAAGTCGGGCTGTGCGAGGTCGCGCGCACCGGGATCGTCGCAATGGCCCGCGGGAACGCGTCGATCTAGATTTCTCGCGTCGCCCCGGCGGAGGCCGGGGCCGTCCGGTTTGTGCGGACAGCGCCAGCAACGAAGCGGCCCCGGCCTCCGCCGGGGCGGCGACTGCCAAAAAGGGACTACCATGCGCGTTTATTATGATGCCGATGCCGACCTGAACCTGATCACGTCGAAGAAGATCGCGATCGTCGGCTATGGCAGCCAGGGCCATGCCCACGCCCAGAACCTGCGCGATTCGGGCGTCACCGACATCGCCGTCGCGCTGCGCGAAGGCTCGGCAACCGCGCAGAAGGCGTATGCCGCCGGCTTCAAGGTGATGACCAATGCCGAGGCAGCCGCCTGGGCCGATATCACGATGATCCTCGCCCCCGACGAGCATCAGGCGGCGATCTACGCCGACGATCTCCACGCGAACCTCAAGCAGGGCGCGACGATCGCCTTCGCCCACGGCCTCAACGTGCATTTTGGCCTGATCGAGCCACGCGCCGATCTTGACGTCATCATGATCGCACCGAAGGGCCCGGGCCACACCGTGCGCAGCGAATATGTCCGCGGCGGCGGCGTCCCCTGCCTGATCGCGATCCACCAGGACAAGAGCGGCAACGCGCACGACATCGGTCTCGCCTACGCGTCGGGCGTCGGCGGCGGTCGTTCGGGCATCATCGAGACCAATTTCAAGGAAGAGTGCGAGACCGATCTGTTCGGCGAACAGGCCGTGCTGTGCGGCGGGATCACGCATTTGATCCAGGCCGGGTTCGAGACGCTGGTCGAGGCGGGCTATGCCCCCGAAATGGCGTATTTCGAGTGCCTGCACGAGACCAAGCTGATCGTCGATCTGCTCTATGAGGGCGGCATCGCCAACATGCGCTATTCGATCAGCAACACCGCCGAATATGGCGACATCACCACCGGGCCGCGGATCATCACGCCCGAGACCAAGGCCGAGATGAAGCGCGTCCTCGCCGACATCCAGTCGGGCCGCTTCGTCAAGAACTTCGTGCTCGACAACCGCGCCGGCCAGCCCGAGCTCAAGGCCGCGCGCAAGCAGGCCGAGGCACATCCGATCGAGAAGGTCGGTAGCGAACTCCGCGCAATGATGCCGTGGATCGGCGCGAACAAGCTGGTCGATCAGAGCAAGAACTGACCGCGTCCTGCGCCCCTCCCCTTTTGGGGAGGGGCTCACTGCAGCGAAACGCTTCGTTGCCGAAACGGGGTTTGACGCTGCGGCGCGGGCACCGCACTTGGGTATTTCTTAACAGGAGTATCTAATGCGCTTTAATCTGCTTCATGCTGCCACGACCGCCGCGCTGCTGATCGCCGCGCCCGCGCTCGCCCAGACCGCTCCGCCCGAGATGATGCGGGGGGCCGGCACCGTCGCCGACGTCAAAGCCGGCACCTACAAGATCGAGCCGAACCACACCCAGGTGACCTTCAGCGTCAGCCATTTCGGCATCTCGCCTTATGCCGGCACCTTCTCGAACGCCTCGGGCACGCTCACGCTCGATCCTGCCAAGCCCGCCGCGACCAAGCTCGACGTGACGCTCCCGATCGCGAGCGTCCAGACGACGAGCGATGTGCTCACGGGTGAGCTCAAGAGCGCCGACTGGTTCGATGCCGCGAAGTTCCCGACTGCGACCTTCCGCTCGACCAAGGTCGCGCAGATCGCCCCCGACGCCGTGCAGGTCGACGGCACCCTCACGCTCCACGGCGTGACCAAGCCCGTCAGCTTCCGCGCGAAGCTGTTCGGCGCGGCGACCAACCCGATGAGCAAGAAGGCATCGATCGGCTTTCTCGGCCGGATGATGATCCGTCGCTCGGACTTCGGCGTGACGAAGTACGTGCCCGTCGTCTCGGACGAGACCGTGCTTGTCATCAACGCCGCGTTCGAACTGCAATAAGCGACGCCTGGCCGCCAGTGTAGCCATAACGGGCTCACTGGCGGCTTCGCCGGGTCTGGGGCTCAGGCGGGCACGAGCGCGCGGAAATACTCGGCGGTTTCGCGCGACACGCCCAGCAACAGCCCGTGGAGGCGACGATCGAAATCGTCGACGCTCTCGCGCCGCTCCCGGTGCACCATCATCCAGTCGCCAAACTCGCGATCCTCGGTCTCGCGATCGATCAGGATGCGCAGGTCGCGATGGCGCGGGTCGCTCGTGAGGCTCATGAGGAGATCGGCGATGCTGTCATTCGGCCCCTCGAGCGCCTGCAGGAACTCGGACCCTTGCGTGTAGAGCAAGCCGGTAATCCCATCGAGCCCGTTGCGCAGCGACGCCTGCCGCAGGATCGCCACGGACTCGTCCTCGGCCCGACCGCTGGGATTGGTCGTGACGCTGGTATAGATGATTTGACGCATGGCCGCGGTTTACCCCAGCGCGTGTGCGCTGAAATTGATATCGCTCAACCCCATCTTGATGCTGGACACGGCCGATCGTCGAGCGCTATTCAACGCGCATGGATCTCGCCCTGGGCCTTACCTCGCTTCGACTTACGCGCCCTTAGGCGTGTACACTGCCGCGCGCCGATACCGGCCAGCGCGGCGCGCCTGAGGATCCCCCGCCCCTAGCGAACCGCGCCCCAAAACGGCGATTCCGAGCGAGACCGATCATGCTGCGTGACCCTTCGACCAAATACCGCCCCTTTCCGACGATCGACTTGCCCGATCGCCGCTGGCCGTCGCAAACGATCACCACCGCACCGCGCTGGCTGTCGACCGATCTGCGCGACGGGAACCAGGCGCTGATCGATCCGATGGACGCCGAGAAGAAAACCCGGATGTTCGACCTGATCGTCAAGGTCGGGATCAAGGAGATCGAAGTCGGCTTCCCCGCGGCGGGCGCGACCGAGTTCGATTTCATCTCGGGCCTCGTCAACAGCGGGCGCATCCCCGACGACACGATGATCCAGGTGCTGACGCAATCGCGCCGTGACCTGATCGAGAAGAGCTTCGCCTCGCTGCGTGGCGCGCCGCGCGCGATCGTTCATCTCTACAACGCCGTCAGCCCCGCCTGGCGCAAGATCGTGTTCGGCATGACCCGCGCCGAAGTGAAGCAGATCGCGATCGACGGCGCGATGATCCTGCGCGACCAGGCCGCAGCCCAGCCCGACACCGACTGGTTCTTCGAATACAGCCCCGAGACCTTCTCGACCGCCGAGCTCGATTTCAGCCTCGAGGTCTGCGAGGCGGTGATGGACGTGCTGCGCCCGACGCCCGACCACCAACTGATCCTCAACCTACCCGCGACGGTCGAGTGCGCGACGCCCAACGTCTATGCCGACCAGATCGAATGGTTCGGCCGCAACATCCGGAACCGCGACACCGTCGCGCTGAGCCTCCACCCGCACAACGACCGCGGCACCGGCGTCGCCGCCGCCGAGCTCGGGCTGATGGCGGGTGCCGACCGCGTCGAGGGCTGCCTGCTCGGCAATGGCGAGCGCACCGGCAATTGCGACTTGGTGACGGTCGCGCTCAACATGTACACGCAAGGGCTTGATCCGAAAATCGATTTCTCGGACATCGATGCCGTCGTCAACACCGTGAACTATTGCACGCAGCTCCCCGTCCACCCGCGCACGCCCTATGCCGGCGACCTGGTGTTCACCGCTTTCTCGGGCAGCCACCAGGACGCGATCAAGAAGGGCTTCGCCGCGCAGGAAGCCAAGAACGATACGCTGTGGGAAGTCCCCTATCTGCCGATCGACCCCGCCGATCTCGGGCGCAGCTACGAAGCGGTGATCCGCGTCAATTCGCAGAGCGGCAAGGGCGGCGTCGCATGGGTGATCGAACAGGACAAAGGGCTCAAGCTGCCCAAGCGGCTCCAGGCCGATTTCAGCCGTCACGTCCAGCGCCTCGCCGACGAGACGAGCCGCGAGATGAATGCGAGCGATATCTGGGGGCTGTTCGAGGCGACCTATCTCGCGCGTGACACGGATCGCTTCCGCTTGCTCGATTATAACGAGAGCGGGAGCGTCGGCGATCGCCTCTTCATCGGGCATGTCGCGGTCGATGGTGAGGAGCGCTCGATCTCGGGGCGTGGCAACGGCCTGATTTCGGGCGTGATCGCTGCACTTGGCGACACCACCGGGCCGCAACTCGACGTTGTCGACTATTGCGAACATGCGATCGGCCACGGCGCCGATGCGCAGGCGGCGGCGTATGTCGAGTGCCGCACCGCTGGCGGGCAGACGGTATTCGGCGTCGGCATCGACGCCGACATCGCGACCGCGTCGGTGCGCGCCGTGCTCAGCGCCGCCAACCGCGCCTGATCCTCCCCGACACGGGGAGGATCGCGCCTCACCGTGCCCGGATGATCTCGCACCCGACGGCCGCGTCGGGATAGATGTCGGGCTTCGACGTCCGCACCGTCACGCGTTCGACGCGCGAGTCGGCGAGACACAGCGCGGCGATCGCCTCGCACAGCGTTTCCTGGAGGTGGAAGTGCCGCCCGGCGATCAGCGCATGGACACCGCTTCGAACGAAATCGTAATCGAGCACGGCGTCGATCCGGTCCTCGCTCGGCGGGGTCGGATAGACCACCTCCATCCGCACCGAGACGATCACACGCTGCGGTGCGGCGAGTTCTTCGGGGTGGATCCCGAGCCCCATCGTGACCTCTAGGCCCTCGAGGACTGTGGTGAAGCGGGCGGTCATGCGCGGTCCTCGAACATTACGTCGCGGTCGCGCTTGAGGAAACGCTGGCCGCAATCGACGAATACATTCTGCCCCTCCAGCCCTTCGGCATCGAGCAGGAAACTGACCGCGTGCGCGATATCGCCGGGGTCGACCGGGCGTCGCAGCAAATTCTTCGAGGCAGCGGCGACGAACTCCGCCTCGCTCTGGTCGGCGCTCGGCAACGACAGGCCCGGCGACACCGCATTGACGCGGATCCGCGGGCCGAGGCCTTGCGCCAGCATCGTCGTCGCGCCGGTGAGCGCGATCTTGCCGCAGCTGTACGAGAAGAAGTCGGGATTGAGGTTGGCGACCTTCTGGTCGAGGATGTTGACGACCGCGCCCGCATCGAGATCGTCTTGCGAAGCGAGCGCGCTCGCCAGCAACACCGGCGCAGCGAGATTGACCGCCGCGTGCGTGCGTAGCGATGCCGCGGTGATGTCGGGCGGGGTATCATAGTCGAACAGCGACGCGCTGTTGACGAGCCCGCACAACGGACCGCCGAATGCCTTGCGTGCGGCAGCGACAAGCGCCCCGGGAACGCCCGGATCGGCGAGATCGCCCGACACCACGATCGCGCCGGGCAGCTCGGCGGCGAGTGCGTCGGCGTCGGCGCTCGAATGATGGTGATGGATCGCGATCCGCCACCCCTGCCCCGCAAGCTGCCGCGCGATCGTCGCGCCGAGCCGACGCGCCGCGCCGGTCACCAGAACGGTTCGCGCAGCGCTCATCCGCGCCCGATCAGCGCGAGCACTTCCTTGCGGCTGCGTTCGTCGTCGCGGAACACGCCCATCATCCGGCTCGTCACCATCGTTACGCCCGGCGTGCGCACGCCACGCGCGGTCATGCAAGCATGGCTCGCCTCGATCACCACTGCGACGCCGAGCGGCTTGAGGTTGGTCCAGATACAGTCGGCAACCTCTGCGGTCAGCCGCTCCTGCACTTGCAAGCGGCGCGCAAAGGCGTGGAGCACGCGTGCCAATTTGGAGATTCCCACGACATAATTGCCCGGCAGATAGGCGATGTGCGCCTTGCCGATGATCGGCGCCATGTGATGCTCGCAATGCGACTGGAAGGGGATGTCCTTGAGCAAGACGATCTCGTCATAGCCGCCGACTTCCTCGAACACGCGCGAGAGATGCTTGGCCGGATCGTCGGTATAACCGACGCAATATTCCTTCCACGCCCGCGCGACTCGCGCCGGCGTGTCGAGCAGACCCTCGCGCGTGGGATCGTCGCCCGTCCAGCGGATCAGCGTGCGGACCGCATCGGCAACCGCATCTGGCACCACAATCTTGCCGTCAGCGCCGACCTGAGTGCTGCCGAAATCTTCGTCTTTACGTCCGTCCACGCTGCTTCCTTCGCGATCCACCCATGCAATGACCGTACGGCGGCTTGGGTTCGCCGTACTGCAACATGGAAATAGTCCTTATTTGCAACTCTACCGGGCGGCTTGCGCCATTGCACGCCCCCGCCGTTAGGTAATTTAGCCCATTGACTATGCCTCGCCATTTAACGAACCTGATCTTCGAAAACCGTCATCCGGCATAGACTGGAGGCGGCAGAGACAGGGGATGCCATCATGAAGAAATTCGAACTGCTCGCTGCGTCGGCGTTGGTCTCGCTCTACGCGTGTCCCGCAGCGGCGCAAGATACAAGTGCAACGGCGCCAGCCCCGCAAAGCGCGCCGTCGCGATCGACGCCGAGCAGCGCCAGCCAGGACAGCAGCGACGACATCATCGTTACCGCCGCCAAGCGCGAGCAATCCTTGCAGGACGTGCCGATCTCGGTTTCCGTGACCAGCCAAGCGACGATCGAACGGGCGCAGATCAGGGATCTGATCGACCTGCAGTCGGTCGTTCCCTCGCTCAAAGTGCCGCAGCTCAACGCAACCGGGCAGACGAACTTCATCATTCGCGGCTTCGGCAACGGCAACGGCAATGACGGTATCGAAAGCTCGGTCGGCGTTTTTATCGATGGCGTCTATCGCTCGCGCACGTCGTCGGCACTCGACGATTTGCCTGAGATCGAACGCGTCGAAGTGCTGCGCGGCCCGCAGTCGACATTGTTCGGCAAGAACGTTTCGGCCGGCGCGATCAGCATCACGACGCGGCGCCCATCCTTCGCCTGGGGCGGCAAGGCCGAGGTCAGCATCGGCAATTACGGGCTGATCAACCCCAAGGCGACGATCACTGGACCGATCACCGACACGCTCGCTTTCCGTCTTTCGGGCAGCGTGAATCAGCGCGACGGGTATTTCAGAAATCTGACGACCGGTGCGAAGATCAATGACCGCGATCGCGCCTCGATCCGCGCCGACATTCTGTTCGAGCCGTCGTCGGACTTCTCGGTCCGCGTCATCGGCGACTATAACCTCGTCAAGGAAGTCTGCTGCGGCGTCACGTCGATCTTTAACGGGCCGCGTACCCTTGCGATCGGGGCGGCGGGCTTCGCGATCTCCGACACGACCAAGATCTTCGACCGCAACGTCATCTTCAACACCGACCCTAAAAATCGCCTGCAAGGTAAGGGCATTTCCGGTGAGATAGACTGGAACCTCGGGATCGCGAAACTGACCTCGATCACCGCGTATCGCGAGCAAGTGAATGAGTCGAACCAAGACATTGATTTCACCGGCGCCGATGTCTCGAACAATATCACGGCAAACAAGATCAAGACGTTCACGCAGGAAGTGCGGTTGACGTCAAACAGCGACGGCCCGTTCAGCTGGCTGCTCGGCGGCTTTTACCAGCACGAAAACGTCGACACTGGCCGCGACATCCGTTTCGGCAAGGACATCCGCACCTTCGTGAACGGGCTGACCGGCGGGCCTGGGGGACTGATCTTCGCGCTCGAATCGCTCCAGCGCGCCACCAACCCAGCAATCACCCCCGGCAGCTATTATTTCACGCAAGGCCAAGGGATCTCTGATCGCTACAAGCTCAAGCAGGACAGCTATTCGATCTTTGGCCAGGCAGACTATAAGATCACAGATCGTCTCACCATCACAGGCGGGCTCGCCTATCTCAACGATCGCAAGGCCGCGGTATCCAACGTCGTCCTCAACGACCGTTTCTCGCTTCTGAACCTTGAAAATGTTCCCGGTCTGGGCGTTCTCCCATTTGCCGCGCTGCCTGCATCGATCTCGGGCTGCCTGCTGCAAAAGGGCTTCAATCCGGCGACGACCGCGGGCAACGTGCCCGTCAATTTGTTCGGCGCATCGCTCGGCTCCTCGCTGCCGGGTCCAGGCAGCGCACCCTGCCCAGCCTCGCCAGCCGGACTCAATCCATTCGGCCTCAACGCTCTCCAGTTCTTCTACGGCAACAGCCCTGCGCACGCGCCGATCAACTTCCCCAACGCGACGGAATCGGGCATTCTCAAGGGTGACAAGGTCACCTATGCGGCTCGCGCGGCGTACAATTTCGGGGTCGTGAACGCCTATATCAGTTACTCGACCGGCTGGAAGGCGGGTGCCTTCAACCTGTCGTCGGACAGCCGCCCACCGCTCAACGGCGTCGGACGCACCGCAGCACCGGAGAACGTAACCGTTTACGAAGCCGGACTGAAGGCCAGGTTCAAGGGCGGCTATTTCAACGTCGCGGTCTTCAAGCAGACCATCAAGGGTTTCCAGTCAAACGCCTTCACCGGGCTGGGCTACAGCCTGGTCAATGCCGGCCAACAATCCGTCAAAGGGTTCGAGATCGACGCCGCGTACAAGCCAATCCCGTGGCTGTCGCTCAACGGCGCGGTGACCTATCTCGATCCGAAATATGACAGCTTCACAGGCGCGGCGTGCGTTTCGTACGACACGGTGCGGTGCCCGATCAATCCGCTGACCGGCCTCATTCCTAATTTCCGCAACCTCACCGGGACGAAGCCGACGGGCATTCCCGAGTGGAGCTCGTCGGTTTCGGCGGTCATCTCGCACACCTTCAGCCCAAGCGTCAGCGCCTATCTGCGCGGCGAATACGACTATACCAGCAAGTTCCAGCTCACCGATACGGTGCCACCGGCGCTCAACACCTATGGCCAGAACAACGTCAATGCGAGCCTTGGCTTCACCTTCGAGAAGGCCAAGCTCGAGGCGATGCTGTGGGTTCGCAATTTGACGAAGGACAACCAGTTGATCAGCGCATTCCCGACGGTTGCACAGGATGGGAGCTACAGCGGCTATCCCAATCAGCCGCGGACCTATGGCTTGACGCTGCGCAAGGCGTTCTGATCGGTCGGTTGGAGCCCCCCGATGCAACCGAATGCCTGCGCCGTGCGCTGCATTGCTACAGACAAGGAGCGTAGCAATGACCGAACCAAAGAAGGGTGATCACGTCACCTGGAAATCGCACGGCGGCACGGCACACGGCGTGGTCGATAAGAAGCAGACCAAACCGACCACGATCAAGGGGCACAAAGTCGCCGCAACACCCGAGAATCCCGAGTTCATTGTTAGGAGTGACAATGGCGGAAAGGCAGCGCACAAGAGCGCAGCGCTAACGAAGGCGTGAAACCGATGTCGGTTTTAACGGCACATCAGGAAGGACAATCTATGGCCAAGACCCCAACCGCAAAGAGCGACGCCCCCAAGACCGGCGGCATCTTTGCGCCCATCACGCCTTCGGCCGACCTCGCCGAGATCGTCGGCGCGGACAAGCTGCCGCGGAGCGAAGTGATCAGCAAGGTCTGGGCGTACATCAAGCAGCATGAGCTCCAGAACCCGGAGAACAAGCGCGAGATCGTCGCCGACGAAAAGCTGAAGAAGATCTTCGGCAAGGACCGGGTCACGATGTTCGAGATGAACAAGCATCTCGCTGGCCATATGAAGGCCTGAGCGCTTCCACACAGTTTAGCACCATGGCACCGACACTCCTCACGGACTGTTGGTGTCTTGCGTTTGAGCGCCTTCGAATGATCGGCCTGCCATCGGGCAGAAACCGCGTCTTCGCGGCGATGGATCAGCCCGCGAGTTTTGCCGCCGCGTTCACGACAGCGCGCGCCGCGGTCGCCTCATTGGCTTCCGCCATCGCTTCCCACGCATAAGCCGACCGCTCGTGCATCTCGCGACGGTTGGTGAGCGTGGTCTTCTGCGCGGCTTCACGCTGCGCAGCGGCGTTGGCGCGGTAGGTTTCGCTGGGTGTCATAGGATTTCACGATTCCGCGGGCGGCGATCCGCCCGTCTCATTAGGTTGCGGCAAGCAAGGGTGGTCTGGCGTGCGTTCAGCTATCGCGGCGCTCCAAACCCCCGTCGGACGACAATGGTGCCCCCGAGTGGATTCGAACCACCGGCCTGCGGTTTAGGAAACCGTCGCTCTATCCACCTGAGCTACGGGGGCTCCGGGAATGTCCCTAGATTTGCAGCGCCCCCAGGTCAATCTCGATCACATCACAGCCCGTGCAGAGTTGAGTTGCACGCGGCCTGTCAGCGGTAGGCGTGAACGATCATGCGACGGGTTTTCAAGTCTGCTCGCGGCAACCACGAAACTGCATGAGGCTTGCCGGCAATCGTGACGTCGATCCGCGAAAAACCCAGGCGCTCGAGCAGCAAGCGCACCAGCGCGGGATTGGGCGCCCAGAAATTGGTCGGATCCCCGCCGAGCTCGTGGCTCTGGATGAAGCGTGCCAAGGGTGCCTTGGTATTGATCATCGTCGTCTCGGTTTCGACGACCAAATGATCCCGGCACATTGCCGCGGCCGCCTCGAGATGGCGGTAGATGTCGGTGACGTGATACAGGACGCCGAGGAACAGCACGACATCGAACTGACCGAACTTTTCGGGCGTCAGACCCAATGGCTCGACGTCGAACGAGCGGACCTTGGAGCCAAGCCGGGAATGAATGAAATCAAAGCCGTCCTTGGTGCCCCAGCCCGGCCCGGACCAGCAGAAATGATCGGTCGCCAGCACATCCGCGGCACCGCGTCGCTCAGCCTCGAACGAGAAATACCCATCCCAAGCGCCGATATCGAGCACGCTTTTGCCGGTCAGGTCATCGGGCAGGATCGCCGCGGCCTCGCGCCGGAGAATCGCTTCGGACTTATAGCCCTTGATCGATTCACCGTCGGGCAAGTCGAACGAATGAAACCATTGAATGCCATGCGCTACGCAATCAGCTAGATTCGCCACTTACGGTATTCCCTGCTTTTATCGGTTACGTCGCGATAGGTTTCGAACGAGGTGCCAAGGCTCGCAGCATTGGCGGAGGATCGAGCCCGGCGGCCCCTGCGGTGCCGTTGGTCTGAACCATAGCTGCCGGGGCGGGGCAACCGCAAATCCGCTCTAACCAACGCTGCGCACGATGTTTGTATCACGGGCAGGTCACCAAGCAAAACACGCCAGCCAGCGCCCGCAATAGGGTCAGCCGCACCCGACTGCCGTAACAAACCCGGTCAGTTCACCGATCGGGGCGGGACGACTGGCAGGGGTAGCGCGGCGATCGGGACGCCGTCGTCGATCAACGCCTTCGCCTCCGCCACCGTGGTTTCTCCGTGGATCGGTGTGGACGCCGTCTCCCCGACATGCATCGCACGCGCCTGGTCGGCAAAACCGCGTCCGACCCATTGCGAGGTTTCAAGCATTTGCGCCTGTGCAGAGGCCAGAGCGTGCAGCGCGGCCTTGATTGCTTGCGGCGTGGGTTGCGCTGGCGAATCCGGCTTGGTGACGGCGATCGCGCTGCGGCTATTCCCCTTGGCGCCGACGTTGGGCGCCATCACGGCCTTGGTCACCGTCCGATCGCCGCAGATCGGGCACGCCAGAAGGCCGCTTTCCTGCTGGTCCTCAAACGCGCGGCTCGACCCGAACCACGCCTCGAACACGTGCGTCTTCGAACAGCGCAAATCGAACACGATCACGCCGACGTGACCTCGGGGATCGGGCGACGGTGCGCGAGAACCGGAATCCGCGCTCGCACATCGGCGATACGGGCCGCGTCAATCTCGGCAAAACCGAGCCCCGCCGCTTCGTCCATGTCGAGGATCACCTCGCCCCATGGATCGACGACGAGCGAATGGCCGTAGGTCTCCCGTCCGTCCTGATGCGTCCCGCTCTGTGCAGCGGCGACGACATAGGCGCCCGCCTCAATCGCGCGTGCGCGGAGCAGCACATGCCAGTGTGCGGCACCAGTCGGCCTGGTAAAGGCGGCAGGCACCGCAAGCACCGTCGCGCCGGCGTTGCTCAACGCGCGATAGAGATCAGCAAAGCGGAGATCGTAGCAGATCGACAGGCCAAGCGCTCCTGCCGGCGTCTGCGCGACAACGGCGCCCGCGCCCGGGGCATAGCTCGCCGATTCGCGCCAGCTCTCCCCGCTCGGCAAATCGACGTCGAACAAATGAAGCTTGTCGTAACGCGCGCGGATCGCCCCGCTATCGTCGATCACGAATGCGCGGTTCGCGAGCCGGCCGTCAGCGCCGAGCACCGCAAGCGATCCAAGATGGACCCAAAGGCGATGCTCCGCCGCTGCCGATCGTACGGCCGACAGCACCGGGTCGTCCTCCTCGCGGCGGAGGTGCTGCGCCGCACGGCCGCGGTCCCGATCGACCAGCCCCGACATTTCCGGGGTGAACAGCATCGCCGCACCGGCCGCGGCGGCGTCCGCAACGGCCGATACGATCGTCCTGGCGTTGGCGGCGGGATCGATCCCGCTCGTCATTTGCGCCAGCGCGATCTTCATGCCGCCAGCAGCGCGTCCAGCTTGCCCGCGCGCTCGAGCGCGGCGAGATCGTCCGATCCGCCGACATGCTTCCCGTCGATGAAGATCTGCGGGACGGTGGTGCCGCCATTGGCACGTTCGAGCATTTCGGCACGCTTGGGGCCGCCCATCGTGATGTCGAACTCCTCGGGCGTGGCGCCCTTCGAGGCGAGCAGCTTCATCGCACGCGCGCAATAGGGACAGAAGGCTTTGGTATAGATTTCGATCTTTGGCATCGATCAAAGATGTGGACGCAAGGCGGTGTTGTCAATCAGCGAGCGTCGCGCGCGTCGTCAAGCACGCGCGCCCAGCACAGGATCGAGACCTTCGCAGCCCCCGCGCGCAAGAGGACGCGTACGCACGCATCGGTGGTGGCGCCGCTGGTATAGATGTCGTCGATCAGGACGACCGTCTTGTCGCGCAGGCGGGCGTGCGGATCGACCACGCGAAACACCCCCGCCACTGCCCGCGCGCGTGCCCTGGCGCCCATACCGCGCAGCGGCGGTGTGGCCCGCACGCGGCGGAGCAGAAGCGGATCGTTCGGCACGTCGCATGCAATCGTCAGCGCGTGCGCAATCAGCGCCGCCTGGTTGAAGCCGCGCGACCATAGGCGCCAGCGATGCAACGGCACCGGGATCAGCAACGCCGCATCGGCGGGCATCAGCCGCGCCATCTGGCGCCCGACGGTCTCGGCGAGGGCGGTGCGGCCACCATATTTCAGGCGGAGCGCAACGGTGCGCGCGACCTCGCCATAGGCGACTGCGGCGTGGATGCCGGCATGGTCGGGCGGGTCGGCGAGGCACTGCGCACACAACGCGTCGTCACCGCGATCATAGGCGGACGGACCGTTGCATCCGGCACACCAGGGCGGCGCGAGGAAGCGCAGCTTGCTCCAGCACTCGGCGCAGAACTGATGGTCGTCGCCCGTTACGCCGCCACATCCCGGGCAGCGCGGCGGAAGCGCGAAATCGGCGACGAAGCGCAAGGGGATAAGCCAGGGCGACACGCCGGCCCTTGTCGCGCGGCCTCGCCAGCGGCACAAGCGCGGCAATGAGTGTCCCCGATATCTTCGACCGCGATGCGCGCCGCCTTCGCCGCGACCGCGCCGCTCCCGGCTTTGCCGCGTTCGATTTCCTGCGCACGGCGATGCTCGACGGGATCACCGAGCGATTGGCGAGCGTGACGCACCGCTTCACCGACATGCTCGATATCGGCTGCTTCGACGGCGCGCTGCAAGGCCCCGAAGGCGCAACCGTGACGCGCTGCGACGCGGGCGCGGCGTTCGCGGCGCGCGCAGGCGGCATACAGGCGGACGAGGACCGGCTCCCCTTTGCCGCCGGCGCGTTCGACCTGGTCGTCTCGGTGGGGGTGCTCGACAGCGTCAACGATCTGCCGGGTGCTTTGACGCTCGCGCGGCGTGCGCTGCGGCCCGATGGGCTGTTCCTCGCGGCGTTTTGCGGGATGGGTACGCTGTCGACGCTGCGCGCGGTCCTGCGCGAGGCCGAAGGCGATCGCCCCGCGGCGCGGATCCATCCGCAAATCGACGTGCGATCAGCGGGGGACTTGCTGATGCGCGCCGGCTTCGCGCTCCCGGTTGCCGATATCGAGCCGCTGAGCGTGCGCTATCGCGGCATCGGTGGCTTGCTCCGCGATCTGCGCGGGATGGGCGGCACCAACATCCTGCGCGACCGCACCCCGTTACGCCGCGACACCCTCGCGCGCGCGGCAGATCTGTTCGCGACGCGCGCGGAGCCCGACGGCAAGACCGTCGAGCATTTCGATATCGTCTATCTTACCGGCTGGTCCCCTGCCCCGTCGCAACCCAAACCGGCGCGACGCGGCAGCGCGACCGCATCGATGGAGGGCGTGCTCGGGCGACCGGCCGGCAGCGCGCGCTCAGCCGATCATCCCGTCACCGATCCCCTTGGCGAGCATCCGTCCGATCGCATCGAACAGTGAGTCCATCGCGACGGGCTTGAACAGCACTTCGTCGGCCCCTTCGGCGAGGCACCGCTCGCGCAGATCGACCGCAGTATCGGCGGTGAGGACGATGACCGGCAGATCGGCCTTTGCGTCGCCGCGCCCGCGGATGCGGCGCAATGTCTCAAAGCCATCCATCCCCGGCATGCGCAGGTCGAGCAACACGATCACGAAGTCTTGAGTGTCGATCAGCGCGAGACCGGCTTCGCCGCTCTCGGCACCAGTCATGGTTGCGCCCGCGACATCGAGCATGTCCTTCACAACACGGCGATTCATTGGGTCGTCTTCGATGAACAGAATATTCATCACACCATTGCCAAGCGATTAAAGGGGTAGGACACATACGACATTACGGAATCTCTATTTCATGCCGCTTGAGTGACACGGGTGAATACGGTGCGACTATCATCGGGGGCGCTGTCGAACAACACCGCCGCAAGCGCAACGCCCGCGATCGGTTTGGCGACAAGCTGATTGATCCCTGCGACGGAAAAACGGACACGGTGCGCTTCATCGGGTGCAGGCCACAACAATGTTGTCCGTACGGGACAGCTACCGAGCATGGCAAGCGCCGCATCGAGATCCGGCTCGGCCGTGATCGTGCCGTCATCGATCAGCACATGGGCGACACCGCCCTCCCCGATCCGGGCGACCGCTTCGTCAACCGACGACGCGAACACGATCTCGCCCGCGCGCGCGGCGAGCACGGCGCGCAACATGCTTCGCGAAATGGGGTTGCGGTCGAGAATGAGGAGCGCGGTCGCCTCCACGGCCGGATCCACCGCGACCGCCGCGGGGGCTGCAGCCAGTCGTAACGGCAGTTCGAGCGTGAAGGTCGAGCCACTTCCGACTGTGCTCGTGACGCCGATCGCGCCGTCCATCGCCTCGGCCAGGTTCAGACAGATGGCAAGGCCAAGACCCGTGCCGCCGAATTGCCGCGTCGTGCCCGCATCGACCTGTCGGAACGATTCGAAGATGATGCCGAGCTTGTCGGCGGGAATGCCGATCCCGCTGTCGGTGACCGCGATCGCCAGAACCGAATCGCGCGCTGATGCGGCAAGCCGGATTTCACCCGCCGCGGTGAACTTCAGCGCATTCGACAACAGGTTGAAGGCGATCTGCCGCACGCGCGCGGCGTCACCGACCACGTGATCGGGGCAACCGTCGAGGTCGAGCACGAAGCGCACGCCCTTCGCACGCGCTTGCTCCTCCCACAGCCGTGAGACGTCGCGCAGCGTAGCCTTGAGATCGTACGGCACGTCTTCGAGCGTGAGGTTGCCGGTTTCCATCTTCGCCACATCGAGAATGTCGTCGACGAGGGCCCGCATCGAGACGCCCGCACCGTGGACGACGCCGATCCGATCCCGCAACGAATCGGTTAGCGTCCGGTCGGCGAGCATCACCTGCGTCATGCCGAGGATGCCGTTGAGCGGCGTCCGGATCTCGTGGCTGGTCGTCGCGAGAAATTCGGTCTTGGCGGCGAGCGCCTTGGCGAGCGCGGCGTTGGTCTTGGCAAGGTCGACGTTGGCAGCGCGCACCTCGTTGCGGCTGCGGCGGATAGTGATCAAGCCGAAAGCGAGCATCGCCATGATGATCAGCGTCGCGACCGCGGCGCCACCGAAGATCGTTTGCTGGGTGCGGGCACGCAGCTTCGCATCGTCGATGTTGCGCTGCAGTTGCGCGCGCCGGAGCTTCTCGAGGTTGAGCTCCTGGCTCGCGAAATCGAACCGCGCGGCGGCGAGCGCGGTGTTGGCCGAAGCGGCCAGCTCGGACGTCTTGTCGTCGAGCGCCTTGAGCGCCTCGAGATGGATCAGCGCCTGCGCCTGATTCCCGGCCTGTTTGAAGATGTCATAAGCGGTCTGATGCGCCTCGCGAACGTCGAGCGTGGGGGCTTTGGGATCGACATTGACGAGGGCGCGCGTGATCAATCGTTCGGAGAGCGTCAAATGGTCGCGTAATCGAGCGGACCAAGCGGAGAGCACCAGGAATTGATTGCGATCGGCGAGCGCTTCCGCACCACGCGATAATTCCGCACCCTGCGCAATCGTCTGGTCCGCGGCACGCACTTGCCCCTCGAGGAGCTCAACGCGGGCTATGTTCCGCAATGTTTTAGCGGTGAGCAAAGAACTCTTAAGACTGCGAGTGATAATCAGCGTAGTCTGGAACTCGGCCAAAGCACTCTTGAATCGACCCAGTTCCTTTAAAGCATTACCACGATTATTGTGGATTGAGTAAAGTAGCTGCGGGTCACCGTCAAATACGTCTAGAGCCTGGCCGTAATACCTCAGTGCAGTTTGGTTGTCATTTGCCTCTTGATATAGAATTCCGATACAAATCAAGGCAATAGAACGGCTTCGCGTCTCGCCAACTTCGTGAAAAATCTGGTGAGCTCGTTGATAAGACGATAAGGCACCTGCCACATCCGCCGTCGATGTTTGCAAACCGCCCTTGGAAAGCAGTAAATCACCATTTAATTTGGTGACAGGCCCTGCAGTTGAAACAAGCGCTATCGCACGATCGATGAGGGGTGTCGCTCGGCCGCTTTCATTGAGTTGGAGATAGGCTTCGCCCTGCAACCATAGCGCGGTCGCGACTCCAATCGCTCGGTTGCGCCCACTCTTGCGGGAAGCCAGCGCCTCTGCCCGTCTCGCAAGTTCGATAGCTTGCGCGGGAGCGACGACCATCTTGGATTTAGCTTCTGCTGTCAAAGCCTCAAAGCTAGCGGACGTAGATTGAAGATCACGAGCGCCAGCCTGATGAGCGACGAAACCAGCAGCAATCGCCACCGCTACCAAAATCGCAATCGCGCGTAGGAAGGGCCGCCACATTATCGGTATGATATTATATGAAGTGTTAAAAGCGCGCTAACTTCTAAATTTTGAAGGTTCAGGCACTTTTCCAGAACGCTGCCGAACGCTGGAACATCGACTTGCGCGGATCCTCCGCCGGGCGCTCGCGGTAATCGTGGAGGAAGCGCCGAAAGGCATCAATCGAGACCGGGCGGCTGATCAGATATCCCTGGATCATGTCGCACCCCATCACCGATAGGAGCGCCATCGCCGCTTGGGTCTCGACGCCTTCGGCCGTCACTTCCATGTCGAGCGCATGCGCAAGGTCGATCGTCGACCGCACGATCAAAGGATCGCGATTGCTGCTGGTCAATTGCAAGACAAACATCTTGTCGATCTTGAGCTCGCGCGCCGGCAGCTGTTTGAGATAGGCGAGCGACGAAAGCCCCGCCCCATAATCGTCGATCGCAATTACGATGCCTTGATCAGCCAGAATCTGCAGATTGGCGATGGCGCATTCCGGATCGCGAATGACGGCGGTCTCGGTGATCTCAAAGCCGATCTTGACGCCGCCTTCGCGCACCGCGGCGCATGCCGTTTCGACGAAATGCTTGTCGCCGAGCAACTGGCCGGAAATGTTGATGAAGATCGTCAGGTCATGGCCGTCGGCGGCGAGCACGCGCTGGTCGCGGATCACCTCATCGATCGTCCAAAGCGTCAGTGCGGAAATTTGCCGAGCTTCCTCGGCGACCGTGATGAAGTCACCGGGCAGGATCAATCCGCGAGTCGGGTGCTGCCAGCGAACCAGTGCCTCGGCGCTGGTGATTTCCTGCTTACGAACATGCACCTTGGGCTGATACTGGAGGAACATCTCGCCACCGGCGATGGCACGCGGCAGCTCGCGCGTCAGTGTCAGCCGATCGAACGCGGCAGTGCCCGCCGACAGATCGCGCAGGACGGTGTCCTGATCGGCATGGGTATCGTCGAGCGCCCCTTCGGCTTCTTCGACCAAGCGGACGTCTTCGGTCGTACCACGCGGCGCCCCGGCTGCCCCCACCAGAATCTCGAAAGCGTGCAATTCGGTGTCGATGTCGAACGGTCGCGCCGTTGCCTCTCGCAACTTTGCAACAGCAGCTTCAAGCGCTCCGAAGCCATCACCGATAAACGCCACTTCGATCGTAGCACGACCAATCGCCAGGCTCGACGCCTCGGGCAACGCCACCGCAATACGCGCCTCGAGTTCGCGCGCGAGGTCTTCGGCGCGGGTTGGCCCGAGATGACGGCGCAGCGCGGCAAAATTTCCGATCTGGACGAGGCACACGAACTGCCATGCACCGATCCGGACAGGCGCCGCGCCGCGTTGCAGACCACGTTTTACGTTGGTGCGGCGCGAGGGTGCGACGCTGGCCACGGTAGTGGCGCCATCGGCAGCACCGCGTGGCGATGAACCCCGGGCCGGACGCCGGGGAGGAAGGTGAGGTTGCAGGATGCGCGCCATGACACTGGGCTAACCGCCAGCATTGAAAGAACAGTTAAGGCACACCCGGAACGAGGCCGACCGGGCAAAGTCTGATTGATTCATCGTTAACAGTGCATTAAGGATGTTTTGCATCCAACTGGATGCGTATGGGAGAAAAGTAATGTTGCGTTTTATCCTCGCGATGATCTACGGCGAAAACGCTCGCCCCTTCTAAACCTCGTTCCGACCCGACACGAACGAAATCAGGTCCTTTTTGGAGCGAGTTATCGGCAGTGTCGGGTCATCTCTTCCTGGATCTCATATTCGAAGTTAAGATTGCCCAATATAAAACGGCGTAACCGATGATCGTTTCTGATCTAGCGGACGCACTCGAGTTCAGTCCGGCATTCACTTCGGCCAACAAATAATTTTTTCGCTGCGTTTAACGCAACGCCTCTATCAACCGCCGCATAAACGCCGCACCGCGCTCGAATTGAGCGACCTCCAGATACTCATCCGCCTGATGTGCCTGCTCGATTGAGCCTGGCCCGCAGATGATCGTCGAAAATCCCGCACCCTGAAATTGCCCGGCCTCGGCTGCATAGGGCACGACACGCGCCGGACCATTGTCTCCAGCCAGGCGCCGCGCCAGCGTTTCGGCCGCACCACCGGGCTCGGGCGCGAACGAAGGCGTTGCGGAGCGACGCGCGACAACGACACCGGCGTCGGCAAACCGCGCTTTGAGCGCCTGATCTTCCTCCGCGCAGGCGGCAAGGAACGGCGCGATGATCGTATCCGGATCTTGCCCCGGCGGCGTCCGCAGATCGAAGGTGAAGCCGCACTCGCGCGCCAGGATGTTCACCGCAGTCCCACCCTGCATCAGGCCGATCGTGAGGGTCGCATGCGGGGGGTGATAGAGCGATTCGGGATCGGGATGCCGCTCGAACGATTTGGCCAGGAGGCGCAACTGGGCCATGAGCCCAATCGCGACCATATTGGCCGAGACTCCGAGGTGCGTCAGGCTCGAGTGCGCCTCGTGCCCCGTCACCGTCACGCGCCAGGTCGAGATGCCCTTATGGCCGCTCACGACCTCCATATCGGTCGGCTCGCCGACGATGACGGCGATTGGCGCCGGAAGCTCGGCGACCAGTGCGCGGATCATCGACGGCGCGCCGAGGCAGCCGACCTCCTCGTCATAGGAGAAGGCCAGATGCAGCGGCCGAGCGGTTTCGCCGCGCGCAAAGGCCGGGACCGCCGCCAAAGCCAGCGCGAGAAAGCCCTTCATGTCGCATGTCCCACGACCGTACAGCCGCTCGCCGCTGCGTGTCAGCGTAAACGGATCGCTCGTCCACGCCTGCCCGTCGACGGGGACGACATCGGTATGCCCTGACAGGACCACCCCGCCCGGCACCGCAGGCCCGACCGTTGCGTAGAGATTGGCCTTCGAACCATCGGCATTCGCGACGCGACGCGATGCCACTCCGAGGCCACCGAGGTACGCCTCGACATATTCGATCAGCCGAAGATTCGAATCACGCGAAGTGGTGTCGAAACCGATCAGCGCTTCGAGATGCGCCAGCGCGGCGGTTTGCAGGTCGTCGGAAAGGTCCATCGGCCAATCCTAGGCGTCCCGCTCACCGCTGCCAATCACCCGGCCTTGGCTTCCTCCCAGCCCCCGCCGATCGCCTTGAACAACGCCGCCGTATCCTGCCGCAACTGCGCGTCGCTCGCGACGAGTTGCTCGCGCGCGCTGAGCACGGTGACTTGCGCGTCGATCAACGCGTTCTGCGCAACGAACCCTGCACTATATTGCGCATAGACCGCATGGTTGGTCGCTTCCGCATCGGCGACCGCGCGACGCAGCGCCGCGTTGCTCCGTCGCTCGGCGTCGATCCGCGCGAGCGGATCCTCGACATCGCGTAACGCGCCAAGCACCGTTGCCTGATATTGGAGATACGCCTGTTCGCGGTCCTCCTTGCGGACGCCGACCGTCGCACGACGCCGGCCCCAGTCGAGCAGCGGAAACGTCACGCCGCCGACCCCCGTTGCCTGGATGCTGTCGCGCGAGAACAGCGAGGCGAGCGACGTCGACAGGAGCTCCGCCATCCCGGTGAGTTTGAACTTCGGGTACAGATCGGCCACCGCGACACCGATATCGGCGGTCGACGCCGCGAGATTGCGCTCGGCCATGCGGATATCGGGACGCCGCCGCAGCAAATCCGATGGCAGCCCTGCCGGCACGACGGGCATGGCCTGCAATGGCGGTAACGGCGCGGTCAGCTCGGCGGTCAGGCTTTCGGGTTGCGCGCCGAGCAGGATACCCAGCGCGTGGATCCGGACGCGCACATCCGCGCGAAGCGGCTCGAGCCGCGCTTCGAGCGTGGTGATCTGCTGCTGTTGACGCGTCACGTCGATCTGCGGCGAGAGCCCGACCTTGGCGACGTTCCCGGCGATCTGCAGCGATCGACGCTGTCGCCCGAGTTCGTCCTCGACCACTGCGATCTGCGCTTGATCCAGCCGCATCGCGAAATAGGCCTGCGCCACTTCAGCACCGAGCGTGACCGCGGCATCGCGTTGCGACCAGATCGCGGCGTCGGTGCGCGCCAGAGCGCCCTC
This sequence comes from Sphingomonas sp. UYEF23, assembly GCF_040546165.1. Classification (NCBI taxonomy): domain Bacteria; kingdom Pseudomonadati; phylum Pseudomonadota; class Alphaproteobacteria; order Sphingomonadales; family Sphingomonadaceae; genus Sphingomonas; species Sphingomonas sp. UYEF23. The sequence goes on from NZ_JBEPNG010000001.1 coordinate 490,894, forward strand.
GACGCTACGCCGCCCGCCGCCGAACAGATCGATCTCCCAGCTCGCATCGAAGCCTGCGGCATAGGTGGTGATGCCGCTGCCCGGCAGCGCGATTCCTCCCGAGCTCCCCGAACCACCCGCGCCGCCGCCCGAGAACAGGCTGGCGAGCGATGAGAAGCCAGCGTTCTTGCTGAACTCGACATGCGTCACATTGCCCGTCGCATCGACCGTCGGTTTGCCGATCGCGTGCGCCGCGATTTCCTGCAGCCGGGCCTGACGGACGCGCGACCCGGCGATCGCGATGTTCGGACTGTCCTTCAGCGCGCGCTCGACGAGCGAGGTCAGCGTCGGATCGCCGAACGCGGTCCACCAATGGGCCGGGTCGATCGTCGCGCCGGGAGCGGTGGCTTGCGGCTCGCTGAACGCGGGCGGCACCGCCATTTCGGGCGCGTGATAGTTCGGGCCGACGGTGCAGCCGGCGAGCAAGGTCGCGCCCAGCAGCGCAGTCGTGACGAGAGAGCGGGTCAATGGGCCATGCCTCCACCGGAGCCACCGGACTTGCCGGAGCGCATAAAGAAGACGACCGGGGCTATGCAGAGCACCACGATCATCAGGGAATGAAAGACGTCGAGGAACGCCAGCATCGACGCCTGGCGCTGCACCGTCTGATAGAGCACCGCGAGCGGCGTCGTCGTCGGATCCCCTACCCCGCCAAACGCGCCCCCCGCCTTGGCGAGCCACTCGTTGTAATTGGGGTTGAGCGGGCTCAGGCCGTTGACCAGTTCCGACTGATGACGCTGCAAGCCCGACGCCAGCAGCGTCTGCGACGCCGAGATGCCGATCGACCCGCCAAGATTGCGCGCGACGTTGAGCATGCTCGACGCTTGCGCGGTCTTGTTCTGCGGCAACCCGACATAAGCGACCGCGCTGATCGGGACGAACAGGAACGGCAGCCCCATCGCCTGATAGAGCCGCGCAACGCCGGCATCGAGGAACGTGATGTCGGCATTGAGGTGCGTCATATTCCACAGCGCGAAAGCCTGGACGAGCAGCGCCGGGAAGAGCAGCAGCCGGACATCGACGACGCCCGACAGCCGACCGGCGAACGGCACCATCACGAGCGTCGCCACCCCGCCGAACGTCAGTGCGAGCCCTGCCTGGAACGACGTGTAGCCCAGCACCTGCTGCAACATCTGCGGAATCAGCTGCGTCGTGCCGAACAGGATCATGCCGGTCACACCCATCACCAGCAGCGTTAGCGAGAAATTGCGGTTCTTGAGCAATTTCAAGTCAAGCACGGGCTCGGGGTGGTTGGTTTCCCAGAAGGCGAGCGCGATCAACGACAGCGCCGAGATCGTCGCGGTGGTGATGATCAGACCGCTCGAAAACCAGTCCTCGCGCTCGCCGCGATCGAGTGTCAGCTCGAAGAAGCCGAGACCGAGCGCAATCAGCAGGATGCCGATATAATCGACACGGATGCCGCGCTTGAGCAACTTGGCGCGATCGTCCTTGATCGCCTTCGGCTCGTCGACGAACAGATTGACGAGGAAGAGCGACACGATGCCGATCGGCACGTTGATCAGGAACACCCAATGCCAGCTCGAATTCTCGGTGATATAGCCGCCGAGCGTTGGCCCGAGCACTGGCCCCACCACCACCACGATCGCGAACGCCGCAAACGCCATCCCGCGCAGTCGGGGCGGAAAGGTATCGGCAAGCATCGATTGCTCGACCGGCGCGAGGCCGCCACCGCCGATCCCTTGCAGCACACGCGCGATGACGAGCGTCGACAGGTTCGGCGCCAGGCCGCACATCAGCGACGACAGGGTGAACAGACCGATCGAAATCATGAAATAGCGTTTCCGCCCGATCACGTCGGACAGCCAGCCGCTGATCGGGATGATGATCGCATTGGCGACGAGGTAGCTGGTCAGCACCCACGTTGCCTGGTCGTTGGATACCGACAGGCCGCCGGCGATGTGATCGAGCGCGACGTTGGCGATCGAGGTGTCGAGCACCTCCATGAAGGTCGGGATCGAGATGATCGCGACGATCAGCCAAGGGCTGTAGCTGCCCGCCGCCGATCGTGTCGGATCCCATCCATCCGCACGTTTCCCGGTCTTTGCCGGGGCGGCGGCCATCTTAGCGGACCTTGACCGTCGGGACGACCGACATGCCCGGCCCCAGCGGATATTTGCGCGGATCGGGACCGTTCTTCAGATCGAACTCGATCCGCACGGGTACGCGCTGGACGACCTTCACGTAATTGCCCGTGGCGTTCTGCGGCGGCAGGAGCGCGAAAGCCTGGCCGGCGCCGCGCTGGATCGAATCGACATGCCCCTTGAACTTGACGTCGGGATAGGCGTCGACCTTGATCTCGACCGGTCGGCCGATCGTCATCAACTGCAGCTGGGTTTCCTTGAAATTGGCGGTGACCCAGATGTGGTCGGGGACGATCGCCATCAGCTGCGTGCCCGGCCCGACATAGGAACCGACATTGACCGAGCGGTTGACGACCTGACCCGACACCGGTGCGACGAGGCGGTTGTCGCCCAGCGTGACCTTGGCTTGCTGGACCGACGCGCGGCGCGCTTCGATCACGGCTTGCGCAGCGGCGACCTGGCGGCGTGCGACGGTGATGTTGGCGGCGGCGCTGTCGATTTGTTGGCGCGCGGCGGCGGCATCGGCTGCGGTCGATCGTGCGGTTGCGCGCGCGGCGTCGAGCTGCTGCGCTGCGACGGCATTCGGATCGAGCCGCACCAGCGCCTGATAGCGGGCGAGATCCTGTTGCGCCTTGGCCGCGGTGGCGAGCGGGCTACGCGCCTGTGCTGCCGCCTGATCGCGGCTCGCCTGCGCTGCGGTGACTTGCGCGCGCGCTTGCTCGTATTGCGCCTGCGCCTGCTTCACGTTGGCGTCGGCTTCGGCGACCTGCGCCTCGGGGCCCGACGGCTCGATTACCGCGAGCAGGCGACCCGCCTCGACGTGCCGGTTGTCGATATCGGCAACCGACTTGAGCGTGCCGGCGACCTTGGGCGAAATGCGCACGATATGCGCATCGACGAACGCATCGTCGGTCGTCTCATACTGGCGCGCGTCGAAATAATAGAACGTGCCGCCGATCGCGATGACCGCGACGACAATCACGAGAATGATCCAGAACAGCGGTTTGGTGAAGATCGACGGCTTCTTCGTCTTGTCATCGGACGAATCATCATCCTGCGACGCATCGCTGTCGCCCGCATCGTCCTTGGTATCGCCCTTTTGCGCATGGGCCGACGCACCGTCTTCATCGCCTTGCCCATTCGTGGGCTTGCGATCTTCGGCGTCGTCGGACTTTCGGGCGGTGCTCTGGTCTTCGCTCATGGAAGTTCCTGTCGTTCGGCAATCAGTTGGTCGAGAATGGCGTCGGTATTGGCCGCGATCCGGGCTGCGAGCAGCGCGATCGCCGCCGAGTCGATGTCGCGGCGTTGCAGCAATTTGAGGACCGTCGCGCGCGAGCCGCGGAGCACGATCACCTGGCCCATCAGCGTGATCGCGGTGACTTGCGCGACGGTGGCGTCGCGGCGCGCGGTCGCGATGCAGATCAACTCGACCAGCATGGCGAGCATCCGCCCCATCAATCCGCCATAGATGCGCTCGAAGGCTTCGGTCGGCTCCATCTGCTCGCGCATGATGAACAGCGAATACATCGCGCTCTTCGGCCCCGTCATCGTATCGATGAAGCGCCGGATCATGCCATGCAGCAAGGCGCGCGCCTGATCGGGGGTCAGCCCCGCGGGCACCTCATCGATCGAAAGCGTTGCCTCGAAGTCGGTGCCGATCTGCGCGGCGATATAATCCGCGGCGGCAAGGTAGAGGCCTTCCTTGCCACCGAAATGGTATGTGATCGACGACATGGCCGTCCCCGCCTTCGCGGCGATGCTACGCGTGCTCGCACCTTCCAGGCCCTTGCTGGCGAATTCTGCGATCGCAATTTCGAGGAGGCGTTGCTGAAGCACCCGGCGCCGTTAATTCGTTCGAACGAACAGGGCAAGAGCAATCTTTCGTTACGCAAAAACACGGACGATCGACCGTGGTTCCGACGTCAGGCGGCGATTTTGTCGGTGCGCTTGGTCGACGCGGGGTTTGAAAACACCATCGCATCGTCGACCGAGCCGAAGCGCAACGTCAGCAAGTCTCGCGCATAGTTCTGATGCAGTCGCCACGGCGACTTGTCGCCCTGCTTGGGGAACCGCGCCATTGCCCGCGTGACATAGCCCGAAGTGAAGTCGAGGAACGGCTTGGGTTCGGGCAGCGCACCTTCGAGCGTTGGCGTCGCCTGGCGAAGGCCGCGCGTCTTCATCGTGTTGAGCAAGCGACAGACATACCCGCAGGTCAGGTCGGCCTTCAGCGTCCACGACGCATTGGTATAGCCAAAGGACGACGCCATGTTCGGCACGCCCGAATACATCATGCCCTTGTAGTTATAGGTGTCGGCCAAATCGACCGCCTCGCCGTCGACACTGAAAGCGACGTCGCTGAGCAATTGCAGTTCGAGGCCGGTCGCGGTCACCACGATGTCGGCTGGCACTTCCGCGCCGGAGGCGAGCGTGATGCCGTCAGGCGTGAAATGGGCGATCGTGTCGGTGACGACCGAAGCCTTGCCCGTCTTCAACGCATCGAACAAATCCGCATCGGGAACGAGACACAGCCGCTGGTCCCAGGGATTGTAGCTCGGCGTAAAGTGCTTCGCGACATCGTAATCGGGACCGAGCTGGTCGCGCACCATGTTGATCAGCCGTTCCTTGGTCTTGGACGGCCGTTTGCGCGCCAAGTTGAAGAACGCCATGCCCAGCAGCACGTTGCGCCACCGCACCAGCCGGTAGGCGAGCATCGCCGGCAGTTTCCGGCGCAGCCAGTTCGCCGTCGCATCCTCGGCCGGACGCGACACGACATAGGTCGGGGAGCGCTGCAGCATCGTCACATGCGCGGCGGTCTGCGCCATGGCAGGCACGAGCGTCACCGCAGTGGCGCCGCTGCCGATGACGACGACTTCCTTGCCGGCATAATCGAGATCGGCGGGCCAGAATTGCGGGTGCACGATCCGCCCCGCAAACTGCTCTGTTCCCGCCCAGTCGGGCGTATGGCCGCGTGCGTAATTGTAATAGCCGCTGCACATGAAAAGGAAATTGCAGGTGAAGCTGGCTGGCCCTTCGGGACCGTCGGCGCGCACCGTCCACCGGGCGTCCGATGTCGACCAGCTTGCCGTCTGAACGTGATGCCCGAAGCGGATGTGCTGATCGATGCCATAGTCGCGTGCCGTGTCTCCGACATACTGCAAAATCGATGGACCATCGGCGATGGCTTTCGCCTCGGTCCACGGCTTGAACGCGTAGCCGAGCGTGTACATGTCCGAATCGGAACGGATGCCAGGATAGCGGAACAGGTCCCACGTCCCGCCAAGCGTCGCCCTTCCCTCAAGGATTACATAGCTGCGGTCGGGACACAGCGTCTGCAGGTGATACCCCGCTCCGATCCCCGAAAGCCCGGCCCCAACCACCACGACGTCGAAATGTTCTGTGCGCATCGTCACTCTCCGGGATACCGGATATTCGATTTTTACACGAAGCGAAAGCGGAACCGCCGATCGGCGGCTCCACCCCGTCAGAAGTCGCGCTTGTAGCGCACCGTTGCGTTCGACCCGCCGAACGACCCGGCCTGTGACAGCACGCTGAGCGCCTTGGTCAGCGACACCTCGATCTGAGTCGCAGTGAAGCCGCGCGCGTCGGTAATCACTTCGACGTAGATGTTCTTGGTGATGTACTTTCCGGCGGCGAGCGAAGTGCTCTGCCCCGTTGCCGAGTCGGCCCCGAGGATCCGCAGTCGATCGATCCCGGCGACGCTGCGCAACTTGCCGAGCGGATTGAGCCCGCCGCCCGATCCGCGCAGCGAGTTGAGCGCGGATGCCAGCTGGATCGCCTGGATCGCCGACAGATTGGTCACCGAACTGCCGAACAACAGTCGGCTTAGCACTTCGTCCTGCGGCAGCGCCGGGGTCGAATTGAAGGCGATCTGCGGCTTCTGGCCGGTGCCGGTGATGTCGATCACGACGGTGATGTCGTTGGTCGTCGTCGTCGCGCTGATGTTGATCTCGGGATCGACCAGCGCTCCGCCGGCGAAGCGAACATCGCCCTTGGTCACGTCGAACCGCTTGCCAGCGAACGAATAGGTCCCGCGCACGATCTGCAGCCGACCGAGGATCTGCGGCGCGGCCGAGGTTCCGGCCACGCGCATATCGGCCTCCCACTCGGACTCGAGCCCCATGCCGGACACGAACAACTGATTCTGCGCGCGCACGCGGATGTCGAGCTTGAACAAGCCGATCGGAGCCTCGGCGGCGGGTTGCGTGGCGGCCTTCACCATATCGCTCTTGCGGCGGACTCCCGTCAGTTCGGCGACTTCGGCCTGGCCCTGGCGGATGATCTCGTAACGCGCATTGGGGATACGGATGTCCCCGGTGATCAAGCCACCCTTGGCCTTGCTGTTGCTGACCGAGACGGTGCCGGTCGCGGTCGCGCCAAGCGCGTCGCTGCTGGCAAGCCGCGCGTTGTTGAGCGTCGCCTTGATATCGATCGGGAAGCCCGCCGCCGACGAGAAGCCAACCGAGCCCTGCGCCTGCACACTGCCCTCGCCAGCGCGCGCCGACAATTGCGTCAGGTCGAAACGATCGTTGGTGAAACGACCGGCGATCTTCATTTGCGTGAGACGCGTGCCGTAGACTTCGTTGTCATAGGTCAGCGCATCGGCGCGAACCAAGCCGGTCAGTTGCGGGGCATCGACGCGCCCGCCGAAATCGGCAGCAACCGCGATCGGCCCCGACACTTGCTGCTTGGCCAGACCAGCGAGCGAGAACAGCACGCTCGACGGACCGTTATAGCGGATCCCGCCCGACAGAGGCGCGGCGAGCAAGCGCTGCGTCCAGCTGCTGCCGCCGCCCAATGGCTGCAAGGTCGCGACCAGCCGACCGACCGTAGCGCCGCCACGCTGGATGAGCGCACGCGCGTCGCCGCCAGCATTGGTCAGCCCGACCTGTGCGATCACGTCGACCGGCTGCGAAACGCTCGCCAGGCTCGACCGTGTGAAGTTCCTGATGCGGAACCGGCCAGCGATCTGCGGGACCGAAGCGCCTTGCGGCTGGGTGTAATCGAGCGACCCCGTCGCGGTGCCGCCCAAGCCAAGATCGGGAACAAGCGCGTTGGCAACCGACACGTCGAGCGAGTCGAGCCGCAGCTTGGCGGAGAGCCCCTTGCCGTATTCGCCTGCGATCCGCGCGCTGCCACCCGCGCTGTTCGCGCCGGCGCCGAAATCGATTCGCGTCGGTTGCAAGCGATACGTGCCGCGATCGATCTCGATCCGCGCGACATTGCCGGTCTTGAAGGCGATACCGTTGGCTTGGCCCTGCGTCGCGACGAGCCACAGCTTGGGGCTCAAGCGCGCGTTGGCAGCAACGCGGAACGGCACACCGTTCGAACCCGTCGCGAGCACTTGCGCGGTGCCGCTGCCGTTGACGTAATTGATCTTCGCGCGCGCTGCCGACAGCACAGCGGCGCCGTAGCGCAGATCGGCGACCTGCGCGTCGGCGACGATTTGCGGCGCGTTCGGATAGAACACGGCCTGCGCATTGATGATCGCGCGGCCGATCGTGAAGTCGGTCGCCCCCGGGATCTTGGCGTTGCTGGCGCGCGCGGCGACATCGACGCGCTGGACCTTGCCTTGCGCGCCGAGCAGGGCAGCGCCGCTAATGCCCGATCCGGCAAAGGTGATCCGCCCGCCGAACGGCCCGGCGGCAAGCTGCTCGACCCGGCCCTTGAAGTCGACGCCGGCGAAGCGGGCGTTATGGATGTCGGCGGTCAGCCGTGGTGACGGCGTTACAAGGACATCGGCGGTGAACGGCCCGTAATTGGTCCCGCCCTTCGCCAGCACCGCGTACGATGCGCCGTTGCCGCGTATCTGCGCCTCAAGATTGACCAGACCGACGCCGACGCCCGGCCGCGCGGCGCGGAGCAGCACGACAGGCTTGGTCGCCGTGCCCGTCACGCGCGCGGTGAGTGGACCGTATTGGTTCGAATACGCGTCGGCATCGACGAGCAGCGGCCCCTTCGGATCATACCGCCCCTGCCCTCGCAGGACGCGGAATTGCGGCGCATTCAGCCGCAGGTTGCGGAAGGTGATGATGCCGTTGGGATCATAACCGACATCGGCGGTGACCGCGGCATTCCCGCCGAGAAAGCTGCGCGCGCCTTCGTTGAAGATCTGCGACGTCTTGGCCGCGACATGCGCGGTAATGCCGAAGCCACCGCTTGCGACCGTCACCAGCTTGGCGTCGGTGCGTAGCGAGAGGATGCCGACACCATCGACCTTGTAATCGTTGACGCGGCCGTTGAGCGCGCCGCGATACAGGCCTGTCGCAAGATCTGCGACTACCACGGCGGTCGCATCGATCTTGCGCGAGCGGATCCGCAGATTGTCCGACAGCACCTTGCCCTTGGCCATCGCGAAGTCGCCGTTGATCGCGACGTTGTCGAGCAGCCCGCCCGCCGCCGCGTTCAACCCTGTCACACGCGCGGCGCGCGCTGCGACCGGAACGACGATGTGATCGGCATTCACGCGCGCAAGGCCAGAAGCATACAGCTGCTCGACCCGCGTCTCGCCAAAGCCGAGCACGCCGGCGGTGATGACGTAATTGACCGTCGGCGTAGCGAACTTGCCGTCGAGCACGACGCGCGCCGCGACATCACGCCCATTGAGGTTGGGCGCGATCGCGCCGGGGGTCAGCAGCTTGGCGTTGACGGCGAATTGCCCGAAGCTGCTCTGCGCGAGATCGAGCAGGCCCTTGGCGTCGAGCGCAAGCGCGTCCGACCGCAGCGTCGTCGTCAGATTGACTTTGCGCTGGTCGAGTGTCGCGTCGAGCGCGACTTGCAAGACCGGCGCAGTCAGCCGCGCGATCGGGTTGACCGGGGTCGCCTTGTCCTTGGGCGCGCCGCCTGGATAGAGTCCGGGGTTGGTCGTGCCGCGCACCTTGAACGTGCCGCTATGCGCCTCGAGCGACAGGTCGGCGAGTTGGGCGCCGCCGAGCGTGCCCGTCGCCTTGCCAGACCATGCCTTCCAGCTGCCCTTGCCGCCGATGGTAAAGTCGAGCGGCGCCTTCAGGCCACCCATTCGCGCAACGACGCCGTTGGCCGGCGCGGTCAGCCGCGCATCGAGGTCGAGCTTGTCCTGATCGGGCACCGCATCGAGCTTCAGCACCAGACGATCGCCGCCAGCGATGCCAGCACCCGTCAGCGCCGCAACATTGGCGGTCACCTGTGCGCGCTTGTCGGCGATGTGCGTCGCGGCGTCGATCTTGAGGATATGCGCCTCGCCCGTCACCGGCTTGGCGAGGATCATGCGATCGACCGTCAGCCGACCGATATCGATATCGAGATCGGGCAGGATCGGCGCGTTGGGGTCGGTCGGCGTCGGCTTGAACGCGGGCGAGCGCGTCATCGTCACCAACGCCGCCTGCGCCGAGCGCACGTCGATATGGTTCTGCGCATAGGCAAACGGCCGCCAATCGACCGCGATCCGCGGGGACGCCAGGAACACGCCCTTCTGGTCGCTCACGCGCACATCGGTCAGCACCATCGCGCCGTAGAGCGATCCGTCGATCCGCCCGACCTTGATGTTGAGCCCCGATGCGGTGGTGTAGCCGCCGAGGTAATTGGCGATCACACGTCGCCCGGGCGCGGTGTTGAGGCCGAGCACGAACAGCCCGACGAGCACGACCAGCCCGACCAGCGTGATCGCCACCCACTTTACGATACGCTGCCACAGCGGACGGCGCACGACGACGACCTCTTCCTCGGCCATCAAAAGGCTTGTCCGATCGAAATGTAGAGCGCGACCTTGCCGTCGCCCTTACGCGGGTTGAGCGGGGTGGCGACGTCGACGCGCAGCGGCCCGAAATTGGTGTAGAAGCGCCCGCCGATGCCCGCACCATAGCGCAGATCGGTCCCCTTGGGGATCGGGCCTTCATAGGCGTTGCCGCCGTCGAAGAACGGCACGATCCCGTAATTGCCGAAGCGATAGCGTGCCTCGAGCGCGAACTCGTTGAGCGAGCGCCCGCCGACGGGGTTGCCCTGCGGATCGAGCGGACCGAGCCGCTGATAGCCGTAGCCGCGCACCGAGCCGCCACCGCCGCCATAATAGCGCCGCGACGGCGCGAGCTCGTCCCGCCCGGTACCCGCGATCGAGCCCGCGCGGAGCCGTCCGGCGAGGACGATGCTGTCGCCGATCGGATAATAGCCGCTCGCTTCGATCAGCGTGCGGGCGTACGGCCGCACCGCGCCGCGGACCGAGGTCTCGGGGCTGAGGCTCAGCTTGAGGCGATAGCCCTTGGTCGGGTTGAGCAGACTGTCCGAGCGGTCGAACAACACCTGGCCGGGCAAGGCTGCGATGAAATAGGTCCCGCGCTTGCGCGCGCCGAGGCCGAAATCATAGACGCTCTCGTTGGTCCCGACCAATTCGAAGCCATAGGCGTAGGTGAACTTCTTCTGCCAGAGCGGCGTCGAATCGTACGATACCTTGCCCGACAGCGTCGCGGTCAACGCATTGTACGCGTCATAGCTCGTCCGGTTGGCCGATGCGGTGAACGTCACGGTCTTGTCGCGCTTGCCGGCGTTGGACCGGCGGAAGGTCGCGCTCGCGCCTTGCTCCTGCGTGCCGCCGACTGCGGTGAAGATCAGCGCGCCTTCGGGCGCGAAGCGGTTGCGATCAGTGTACGACCCTTCGAGCCGGACGCCCTGCCCCGTGCTGTAGCCACCGCTGACCGCGAGCGAGCGCTGCTTGCCGCGCTCCTGCTTGACCAGCAGATTGACCTGCTCGGTCCCGTCGGGGTTGATGTTTCCGGTCCGCACCGGCTCGACCGAGACAGTCGAGAACAGTCCGGTCGCGACGAGCGCGGCGCGCAGATCGTCGGTCAGGCGGTTGTCATAGAGCTGCCCAGGCTTGAAGCGCGTCAGCACGCTGACATGCTCGGCGCCGAAGGCGAGCCGTCCCTCGGTGGTGAAGGTCCCGAACGACGAGCGCGGCCCGGTATCGACCGGCAGTGTATAGTCGCCCGTCCCGGTCATATCGTCGAGCAGGATGTCGCGCTGGCCGACCTTGGTGAACGGGTATCCGCGCTGCGGCAGGATCAGCGCGACATTGGCTTCGGCGCCCTGGACGCGATCGGCTTCGATCGCATCGCCGACCTTGAGCGGGAGCTGGCTTTCGATCAGCCCCGGCGGCGTGGTGGGTTCAGCCTTTACGGTGATCGTGCCGAGCTTGTACTGCTTGCCCGGCGTCGCCGAGACGATCGCGCGCAGCTTCGTCGGATCGCCCGGGATCGGCTCGAGCGTCGAAACCGCGGTGCCGTCGTAATAGCCGAGCGACTTCATCAACCGCACCGCCAGCGCCTCGTCCTCACGCGCGCGCGCCGAAACGACGGTCGCATTGGCGGCCTTGCCCTTGCCACCACGGAGCGCCGAAAGCCCGTTGAACTGGCCCTTCAGTTTCACCGCATCGAGACCGCGAACTTCGGTATCGTAGCGAATGTCCGGCGACTTCGTGTCCTTGAAGGTCGCATCGACCAGCGGAGTCGAATCGAAGCCCTGGAGCGAAGGCAAGGGTTGCGCGAGCTCCGGCGCGGCTGTCTCGGCCGGCGCTTGGGCGACGGGCAGCATCGGCTCGAGCGGAGCGTTGATGTCGTTCGACAAAGGCGGCAGCGCCTTGGTGAATTCCGCATCGGGAACGATCGCGGGTTCGGGCGCTTGTTGCGCGGCAACCGGCGCAGTCGACGGCGTTAAAGGAGGCTCCGACTGCTGCATCCCTGCAGCAGCGACAGCCAAAATCCCACTCGAAAACACCGATACGCTCAACGACTCACTTCCCCGCTTCTGCGCGGGAACCTCTCGCGAACGACTCCCACCTGACTGCCAACGCACGAAACGGCGTTGGTTTCCCTACCTTTGTTTCAGCATCAGCCGATAGGTGTGGAGCAGCGGCTCCGTATAGCCATTGGGCTGCGCGCCGCCATCGAAAACAAGCGCGCGCGCCGCCTGCAGCGCCAAGCTGTCGGGATGCCCGCTCATCGGATGATAGAGCGGGTCGCCGGCATTCTGCGCATCGACCTTTGCTGCCATGCGCTCGAACGCCGCATCGACGTCCGCTGCGGTCGCAACCCCGTGGAGCAGCCAATTGGTGATGTGCTGCGACGAGATGCGCAGTGTCGCGCGGTCTTCCATCAGCCCGATATCATGGATGTCGGGCACCTTGGAGCATCCGACGCCCTGGTCGATCCAGCGCACGACATAGCCGAGAATCCCCTGCGCATTGTTGTCGAGCTCGGCACGGATTTCGTCGGGCGTCCAGTTTCGGCCCTGCGCGACGGGCACGCTGAGCAGCGCATCGAGCGACGGGATCGATTCCTTGGCGATCGCCTTCTGCCGCGCGAACACGTCGACCTGATGATAGTGCATCGCATGCAACGTCGCCGCGGTCGGGGACGGGACCCACGCCGTATTGGCGCCAGCTTGCGGATGCGCGATCTTCTGCACGAGCATATCGCCCATCCGGTCGGGCGCGGCCCACATCCCCTTGCCGATCTGCGCCCGGCCCGACAGGCCGGCGGCAAGACCGATGCGGACGTTGCGGTCCTCATACGCCTTGATCCAATCGCTGGTCTTCATCTCGCCCTTGGGGATCATCGGCCCCGCGCGCATCGCGGTGTGCATCTCGTCGCCGGTGCGATCGAGGAAGCCGGTGTTGATGAAGACGATGCGGTCCTTCACCGCTTCGATGCAGGCGGCGAGATTGGCAGAAGTGCGGCGCTCTTCGTCCATCACGCCGACCTTGAGCGTGTTGCGCGCCAGGCCGAGCAGATCTTCCACCGCGTCGAACAGCGCATTGGTGAAGGCGCATTCGGCCGGCCCATGCATCTTGGGCTTGACGATATAGACCGAACCCGCGCGGCTGTTCTGGAACGCGCCGAGCTTGCGTAAGTCGTAGAGCGCGATCGTGCTGGTGATGATCGCGTCGAGAATCCCCTCGGGCGCGTCGCTGCCGTCGCTGAGCCGCAGCGCGGGCGTCGTCATCAAGTGCCCGACGTTGCGGACGAACAACAGGCTGCGCCCCGCCAGCGTCAGGCCGTCATCATAGACGCGATCGGGGTTGAGCCGTCGCGTGATCGTCTTGCCGCCCTTGTCGAACGATTCCTCGAGCGCCCCCGTCATCAGCCCGAGCCAGTTGGTATAGGCCGCGACCTTGTCCTCGGCATCGACCGCGGCGATCGAATCCTCGAGGTCGCAGATCGTCGTCAACGCCGATTCGAGGATGACGTCGGCGATTCCCGACGGATCGTCACGCCCGATCGGATGGTCGCGATCGACCACCACTTCGATGTGCAGCCCGTTATGGACGAACAGCCACGACGCGCCCTTGCGCCCGACCAACTGCGCCGGATCGCGCAATACCGGCTCCTTATCGGCGAGTTCGGCCCAGGGACGGTCCGCAAGCGGTACGGCCTGGTCGAGAAACGCCTTTGCGGCAACGACGACCTGGCGCCCGCGCACCGGATCATAGCCGCCCGGCACCGCCATCCCCGGCAACGCGTCGGTGCCGTAATAGGCATCGTACAAGCTGCCCCAGCGCGCGTTGGCAGCGTTGAGCAGGAAGCGCGCGTTGAGAATCGGCACGACGAGCTGCGGCCCCGCCATCGTCGCGACCTCCGGATCGACATGCTCGGTGGTGACGGTGAAGGGCGCCGGCTCGTCGACGAGATAGCCGATCTCGCGCAGATACGCCGCATCGACCGCCCCGCCCGCCTGATAGCGCGAATCGATCTTGGCCTGGAGATCGTCGCGCACGCGCAACAGCGCGGCGTTCTCCGGCGCGAAGCGGGCATAGATCGCGGCAACGCCCGACCACCACGCGCCGGGCGCGATGTCGAGGCCCGGCAGGACACGCTCCTCGACGAAAGTGGCGAGCGGCGCCGCCACCGAAAGGCCGGCGCGATCGAGCATGTCGGGCATGGATGTCCTCCTGGAAAAACACGGTTCGCCTGGGGAGGGCCGAGGTCGCTTAGGCCAGCAAAGGCCCTGCTATCAACCCTGCTCCCTCCTCACTCCGGGTCGAACGGTGCGGCAGATGCCTCGATCCGGTCAAGCATCGCGCGGAACGTCTTGATCTCCGCTGGCGTAAATCCCGCAAAAACCCGCGCCTCGAGCTCGAGCGCCTTGGGCGCGACATCGTCGTACAACGCCTGGCCCGTCGCCGTCAGCGCGAGCATGTGCGAGCGCTGATCGCCCGGATTTGGCTGCCGCGCGACGAGCCCGCGTTCGACCAGGGCGGCGGCGGCGCGGCTGACGGTGACCTTGTCCATCCGCGTCGCCAAGCCCAGCGCCTGCTGCGTCATCCCCGGCCCTTCGGCGATCACCGCGACGAGCCGCCACTCCGAAATCTTGAGCCCGAACAGCGCCTGATACGCGCTGGCGATCGCGGCAGACACACGGTTCGACGCGATCGACAAGCGATAGGGCAGGAAGTCGTCGAGTTTGAGCGTTGCCATGCGCAATCGATACGGGATGGACCGGTTCGTGCAAGCCCGCTATATCGTTTCATCTGAAACCAGTTGGAGCCGACCGATGACCGCGCCAGACACCAAGCCTGCAAACCCGATGGGCCTGAACGGCTTCGAATTCGTCGAATTCACCTCGCCCAACCCCGAGGCGATGGCCGACCTGTTCGTCAAGATGGGCTTCACGCATGTCGGCAACCACAAGTCGAAGAACGTCCGCCGCTACGCGCAGGGCGACATCAATTTCCTGCTCAACATGGATGACGCGGGTCAGGTCGCGGGCTTCCGCGACACGCACGGCCCCTCGGCCAATGCGATGGCGTTCCGCGTCGCTGACGGCGAAAGCGCGCTGAAGATGGCGGTCGAACGCGGTGCTGTCGCGGTCAAGGGCGCCGTTGGCCCGGACGAGCTTGAGCTCCCCGCGATCGAAGGCATTGGCGGCGCGAACCTGTATCTGGTCGACGAGAAGTCGCGGATCTACGAAACCGACTTCACCCCGGTCGAAGGCGCGGGCGTCGATGACCACAGCGTCGGCCTCCACACGCTCGACCATCTGACGCACAATCTGCAGCGCGGGCGGATGGCCTATTGGGCGGATTATTACGAGCGGATCTTCAACTTCCGCCAGATCCGCTATTTCGACATCGAGGGCCAGTCGACCGGCCTCTTCTCCAAGGCGATGACCGCGCCCGACGACAAGATCCGCATCCCGTTAAACGAAAGCCAGGACGAGCATTCGCAGATCGAGGAGTTCATCAAGGACTATAAGGGCGAAGGCATCCAGCATCTCGCACTCGCGACCGACGACATCTTCAAGACGGTCGATACGCTGCGCGCGAACGGGATCCGTTTCCAGACGACGCCGCAAACCTATTTCGATCTGATCGACAAGCGCCTTCCCGGGCACGACCACGACGTCGAGGAAATGCGCAAGCGCGACATCCTGATCGACGGCGCGCCCGAGACCGGCGGCGGGCTGCTGCTGCAGATCTTCACCGAGAATATGGTCGGGCCGATCTTCTTCGAGATCATCCAGCGCAAGGGCAATGACGGCTTTGGCGAGGGGAATTTCAAGGCGCTGTTCGAGAGCATCGAGCTCGACCAGATCCGCCGCGGCGTGGTGCCGGGCGCAGTCGAGGCGTAAGCACGCGCGTCGCCCCGGCGGAGGCCGGGGCCGCTGCGCGTGATGCGAGCGGCCCGACACGAACGCAGCGGCCCCGGCTTCCGCCGGGGCGACGATGGGATCGCGAGATGACCGATTACATGACCGGCTTCGGCAACCACTTCGCGAGCGAAGCCGTCCCCGGCGCGCTCCCGGTCGGCCGCAATTCCCCACAAAAGCCAGCGTTCGGCCTTTATGCCGAGCAGCTCAGCGGCACCGCCTTCACTGCGCCGCGCCACGAGAACCGCCGTTCGTGGCTGTACCGCTTGCGCCCGTCCGCGGCGCACCCAGCGTTCACGCGCTATGACGGCGCGCCGCTCTTCGCCCCCGGCGTCGCCACCGCCCCGCTCGCCCCCAACCGGCTTCGCTGGAAGCCGCTCGAGACGTCGGACGCCGACTGGCTCGACAGCCTGACCACGATGGTCGTCGCGGGCGACGGCCCCAAGACGCAGACCGGCGTCGCGATGCACATCTACCGAGCGACCAAGGACATGGCGAACCGCGCCTTCGCCTCGGCCGATGGCGAGCTGCTGATCCTGCCCGAGCACGGTGCGCTGACGCTGCTCACAGAATTCGGCCGGATCGACGTGAAGCCGGGCGAGGTCGCGCTGATCCCGCGCGGCGTGCGTTTCCGCGTCACGCTGCCCGATGGCGCGGCGCGCGGCTATGTCGCCGAAAACCACGGCCAGCCCTTCCGCCTGCCCGATCTCGGCCTGATCGGCGCAAACGGCCTCGCCAACCCACGCGATTTCGAAACCCCCGTTGCCTGGTTCGAGGATGTCGAGGGCGGGTACGAGCTCGTCCAGAAATTCCTCGGCAGCCTGTGGCGCACCGACCTCGGGCGCTCGCCGCTCGATGTCGTCGCGTGGCACGGCAATTACGTGCCCTGGAAGTACGACCTTACGCGCTTCAACACGATCGGCAGCATCAGCTTCGATCATCCCGACCCCTCGATCTTCACCGTGCTGACCTCGCCGAGCGACGTCCCCGGCACCGCGAACGTCGATTTCGTGATCTTCCCACCACGCTGGCTGGTTGCCGAGGACACGTTCCGCCCGCCCTGGTTCCACCGCAACACGATGAGCGAATGCATGGGGCTGCTGTACGGCGCGTATGATGCGAAGGCCGACGGCTTCGTGCCGGGCGCGCTGTCGCTGCACAACCAGATGAGCGGGCACGGCCCCGACGTCGCGAGCTGGCAGGGTGCCAGCGCCGCCGACCTCAAGCCGCACAAGCTCGACGGGACGATGGCCTTCATGATCGAGAGCCGCTGGGTCTTCACGCCGACCGAATTTGCCTTGGAAACGAGCGCCCTGGACGCCGTTTACGATCAAGCCTGGGACGGTTTTCCCAAGGCACAACTTCGTGAAGCCTCTGATTGAGATCAACTAGGTTTTTGGGAACCTTACGCAGGCGGGAGTCGTCTTGATGGGCATGCCAGCCCCGTCCACTCCGCTCTTTCCCTGGCGCCACCGCGCGCAGGGCGATTTCCAGGCCTTGCTCGACGCGCACGTCGCGGCGGCCGATTTCCCGTGCGTCGGGGCCAAGGCCGCGCTGGCCAAGGGCACGCTTGCGGTCCTCGCGTGCGATCGGATCGACAGCGCGTGGGACGATTTGCGCATTCACGACGGGCTGATGCATTTCGCAGCCGACTATCGTGCGGAGCCCGGGCTTTTTCGCAGCTTCGCGGTGATCTTCGATGGACCCGATGCGCTCAGCGAAGACGCGTTCGAGACGGCGCTGTGGCAGCGTGCTCAATCGATCTCGGACAAGGACGTGTGGCGTGGTCAGGGCTATGACAAGGGCGTCAGTGCCGACCCGGACAGCCCGCATTTCTCGCTGAGCTTCGGCGGCGAAGCGTTCTTCATCGTCGGGCTGCACCCCAACGCCAGTCGCCCTGCGCGCCGCTTTGCGCGTCCGACGATGGTGTTCAACCTGCACGACCAGTTCACCACCTTGCGCGACCAGGGCCGCTACGAGGGCATGCGCGAGAAGATCCTCGTGCGCGACGAGGCGCTGGCGGGAAGCCGCAATCCGATGCTCGCGCGCCACGGCGAAATCAGCGAGGCGCGGCAATATAGCGGGCGGGTGGTCGACGCCGAGTGGAAATGCCCGTTCAGCTATGCAGGCACGCCCGAATGAGCGCGACGATCGAAATCCCCGAACGCAGCGGCACCGCCTTCCGGCTGTCGCACGGCGAGACGCTGACGGTGATCGACCCACGCGGTCGGCAAGTTGCCGATCTGCTCGCGTTCAACGCTGAAGACATCGATGAGGTGATATCGTCGGGCAGGACGCTCGATTATGCCGAGACGATCTTCCTGACGACGGGCCATCTGCTCTATTCGAACCGCTCGCGGCCGATGCTCGAGATTGTTGCCGATACCGTCGGGCGGCACGATTTTTTGCTCACGCCGTGCTCGTACGACACCTTCCACCACTTCTATCCCGACATGCCGCCGCACCGCGGATGCTTCGGCAATCTGGCGGCGGCGCTCGAGCCGTATGGCGTCGCGCCCGACCGGATTCCGGTCGCGTTCAACTGCTTCATGAACGTGCCGGTGGACGCGACCACCGGCAAGCTGTCGGTGCTGCCGCCGATCAGCAAGGCGGGCGATCACATCGTCTTTCGCGCGGCGATGGATCTCGTGATCGGCCTCACCGCCTGCTCGGCACCGGCGAGCAATGGCGGGAGCTTCAAGCCGATCCACTACCGGATCGACTCTGCTCGCTAACATTTGGTTCGAAGCCCTACTTCGTCACCCCGGCCTTGTGCCGGGGTCCACCGTCACGCACGCGCCACGGCCGCAGCGCTCGCGGCCCGGTGGGCCCCGGGACAAGCCCGAGGTGACGGTTAGACGGGGAAGCTGGTAACCGCCTATTTCATCTGGCGCTTGATGCTCGTCCAGGTCGCCTTGCCGTAAGGCGGCTTGAGGCCGGCCAGCTTGGCGACATCGAGCTTGGCTTGCTTAAACACCGCCTTGGCGTGGCTGAAAGTCTTGAAGCCATCGGTGCCGTGATACGATCCCATCCCCGAGGGACCGATCCCGCCGAACGGCAGTTCCTCCATCGAGACGTGGAACACCACGTCGTCGAGCGTCACCCCGCCCGAAATCGTACGGTCGAGCACGCGCCGTCGCTCGTCGGCATCGGGTCCGAAATAATAGAGGCCGAGCGGCCGGTCGCGACGATTGACCTCGCCGATCGCCGCGTCGATGCCGCTATAGCGCCGCACCGGGAGGATCGGTCCGAAGATCTCCTCCTGCATCACGATCATGTCGTCGGTCGCGTTGCGGACGATGTGGAGCGGCATCTTGCGGCTGTTCGAGCCGGCGAAATCCTCGCCCGCCGGATTGACCGTCTCGACCGTCGCACCCTTGGCGCGCGCATCGGCGACCCATTCCTCGAGCCGCTGGTGATGCCGGTCGTTGATGATCGCAGTGTAATCGGGATTGGCGAGTAGCGTCGGGTACATCGCCGACACCGCTGCCTTGAGGCCATCGACCACCGCTTGTTCCTGCGCTTCGGGCACGAGCATGTAATCGGGCGCGAGGCAGATCTGGCCGGCGTTGAGCATCTTGCCGATCGCGACGCGCTCGGTCGTCTTGGCGATATCGGCGTCCTTGCCGACGATCACCGGCGACTTGCCGCCGAGCTCGAGCGTGACGGGCGTGAGATTGTCGGCGGCGGCATGCAGGATGTAGCGCCCGATCCCGGTCGCGCCGGTGAAGATCAGATGATCGAACGGCAGCTCGGAGAACGCCTTGCCGACCTCGGCCGCGCCGCTGAAGAACGCGAGTTCGTCGGCTGCGAAATATTTCGGGCACACCGCTTCGAACAGCGCCGCCGTGCGCGGGGTAAATTCGCTCGTCTTGACCATCACGCGGTTCCCCGCCGCAAAGGCGCCGGCGACCGGGCCCATCACCAGATTGACCGGGAAATTCCACGGCGCGATCACGCCGACCACGCCCTTGGGCTGATATTCGACCCAGGCGCGCGCGCCGAGCAGGCCGAGCGGGAATTGCACCGCGCGCTTGTCACGCCGCATCCAACCCTCGACCGATTTGAGCGCATGGCGAATCGGCGCGACCGAAGAGGCGATGTCGGTGAGCATCGATTGCTCGCGGCTGCGATGCCCGAAATCCTCGCTCAGCGCGTCGCAGAACGCGTCGGCATTGTCGGCGATCATCGCTGCGGCGCGCGTGAGCCGGTCCTTGCGGACCGCGAGGCTGACGGGCAGCTCGGCCATGAAGGCAGCGCGCTGAGCGTTCAGAACATCGAGCATCGTCATCATTTTCCCCTCACGTGCAGCCGATCAACCCCGCGACCGGCACTATGATCGTATCCTGCCCCGCTTGGTCGATCTCGAGCAATCCCTCGGGCACGACCGCTCCGCCACTGATCGATTCGCGGGTTTCAACCTTCATCGTCAATTTCGCGACGAGCGGGCCGCCGCCATATTCGGCGCGTTCTGGAAATCCGAAGCCGCTCGCGCCGGTTTGCGCGCTGCGGTCGAGATCGGTCACCTTGCCCTGAACCGAGACGCGCAAGCGCGCCGGATCGGCCCCGACCATCGCGATCAGCGCACGCGTGCCGCTCGCGGTCCAGAGATAGGCAGCGCAGCCGCGTGCGGGCAAATCCTGCTTCGGAATCGCGCCGATCGGCAGGCCATCGACCGAAGCGAGCGGCTGGGCTGGCGGAACCGGCGCCGCCTGCGGGGCCGCGGCAATCACGAGCGGCGCGAGCAAGAGAAGCGCTTTCATGACGACTGGCCTAGCAGGAACAGCCAGGCCGGGTAAGCCGCGATCGCGAGCAGCGCCCCCAGCGGCATTCGGTCGCCCAGCCCTGCTTTGCGCCCGTTCAGCATACCGGCCAGGACGATCGCCAGCCCGATAAGCGCGGCCAGCAAAACGACCGCCGGGAGCAGCCGCCAGCCGAGCCATAGCCCGATCGCGCCGAGCAATTTCGGGTCTCCCCCGCCCAGCCCCTCGCGGTGCCGCAGACGCTTATACCCTGCCCCGATCGCCCACAGCACGGCAAAGCCGCTCACCGCGCCGATCAGCCGGTCGACGAGCGAGGGCTCGACACCGAGTAACCCCGTCACGAGCCCGCCGCCCGCTAGCGTCGCCGTCAACGCGTCGGGCAGCCAGAATTCAGCGATATCGAGTGCGGCAAGCGTCAGCAGCAGCCAGCCGAATACGGCGCCCGCCAGCCCGACCGGGCCCGGCACCGCCCAACCGGCAAGCACGCCGATCCCCAAGCAGCCGAGCTCGATCTGCCAATGCCGCGCGTCGATCGGCGCCCTACAGCGCCGGCATCGCCCTCCTGCCAGCGCCGCGCTCACCAACGGGATGAGATCGCGCGCGCCGAGCGACGCGCCGCAGCCGTCGCAGTGCGACCGCCCGCGCATCACCGATCGCCCCTCCGGCCAGCGGATCACGAGCGTTGCGACAAAGCTCCCGATCACGGCGCCGAGCAGCCCGAGCAGCGCCGGCCATAGGAGCATCTCCACCATGCGCCTCCTTATCGCCATTCCCGTCGCATCGGGAAGCCACCCGATCGCGGCTCGTTTGTAAAACCGCCGGCTCCGTCCTAAATCACACCCATCCTTTATCCTCGCGAAAGATCGCCAATGTCCGCTGATCCCGTCGTCATCGTCTCCTATGCCCGCACGCCGATGGGCTCGTTCCAGGGTGCGCTCACCGGCGCCACCGCAACCGAACTCGGCGCCGCCGCCGTCGGTGGCGCGGTCGAGCGCGCCGGCGTTTCAGGCGACGCGATCGAGCGGATCTATATGGGCTGCGTCCTCCCTGCCGGACTCGGCCAGGCCCCCGCGCGCCAGGCCGCGCTGAAAGCCGGCCTCCCCGACCATATCGAGGCGACAACGGTCAACAAGATGTGCGGATCGGGCATGATGGCGACGATGCTCGCAGCCGATGCGCTGGCTGCCGGCTCGGCCGATCTGATCGTCGCGGGCGGAATGGAGAGCATGACCAACGCGCCGTATCTCTCGCTGCGGCATCGGAGCGGCGCGCGGATCGGGCACGACGTGCTCAAGGATCACATGTATCTCGACGGGCTCGAAGATGCGTATCAGCCCGGCAAGCTGATGGGCAATTTCGCCGAGGACACCGCCGCCGTCTATCAGTTCACGCGCCAGCAGATGGACGAGTACGCGATCGAGTCGCTCCACCGCGCCCAACGCGCGCAGCAATCGGGCGCGTTCGACCGCGAGATCGTCGCGGTCGAGGTGAGCGGTCGCAAGGGCCCGACCACCGTCAGCCTCGACGAACAGCCCGCCAAGGGCGATGTCGCCAAGATCCCGACGCTCAAGCCTGCATTCTCCAAGGAAGGCACGATCACCGCAGCGAACGCCTCGTCGATCTCGGATGGCGCCGCGGCGCTGGTGATGACGCGCGCCTCGGTCGCCGAAAAACTCGGCCTCACGCCGATCGCCCGGATCGTCGCGCAGGCGGCACACGCGCACGCGCCCGAGCTGTTCACCACCGCGCCGGTGTTCGCGATGCGCAAGGCGCTCGCCAAGGCGGGTTGGTCGGTCGACGATGTCGATCTGTTCGAAGTCAACGAAGCCTTCGCCGTCGTCGCGATGATCGCGATGCGCGACCTCGGCATCGCGCATGACAGGCTCAACGTGCATGGCGGCGCGTGCGCGCTCGGCCATCCGATCGGCGCGAGCGGCGCACGCATCCTCGCGACCTTGCTGTCGGCGCTGCAGACCAGCGGGCAGAAGCGTGGCCTCGCTTCGCTGTGCATCGGCGGCGGCGAAGCGACCGCGGTCGCGGTGGAATTGATGAACTGAGGCGTAAGCCCGGCAGCGCCCTTCCCCTGCGCCCAGGGGAAGGGCGTTATTCCAGCGCGAGCGTGTAGTACCGCGCGAACACGCGGTCGCTATAGCCCGCAAACGGATCGCATTCGACGAACCCGACGCGCTCGTACAATGCATGCGCCGCCGCGAACGGGGCGCTCGTCCCCGTCTCGAGGCTCAAGCGTCGATAGCCGCGCGCACGCGCTGCGGCGATCACATGCGCAAGCATCGCGCCAGCGACACCGCGCCGCAGCTGCGCGGGCGCGGTGCGCATCGACTTGATCTCGCCGTGGTGCGCATCGAGCTGCTTGAGTGCACCCATGCCGAGCAGCGTCGCGCCTTCCCACGCTGTCCACAGCGTGACCGCGGGATCGCGCAGACCGGTGAGGTCGAGCGCGAAGACGCTCCCCGGCGGTGAGTTTTCGTTGGCGCTGCGCACGTGCAGCTCGAGCAAGGCGACCACCGCAGGATGGGTCAGATCATCCTCGACGATGCGCCAGCCGCTCACGGCAGCTCTTCGGTCGGCTCGACGCCCCACAGATGGTTTGCTTCGACATAGCCGCCGCGCCCGCGCACGTCGAAATGGCACCACCCGCGCGAACAGCGGCTCAACCGCCCGACGACGCCGGGCGCCGCGCGCCACAGGATCCGCCCGCCATCGCGCGGCGAATCGCGGAGCTCGGCCACCATTCCCAGCACCACCGCGGTGCGCTTCTCGCTCACCAGCATGCCCATCATCCAGCCTTGCGTGCCGCCCGGATCCTCGACCTTGTACCACGCACCATGGTCGTAGACGTCGAGCACCTTCACCGGCAGGTCGGCGCGCTGGTACAGCCAGCTCGACGGATAACTCCGCGCCGGTCCGGTCCGCATCCGCGCCTTGCCCGCCGAGATCGAGGCGAAATAGGGCGGCTTCTTCTGGACGAGCCCGGCCAGCACCGGCGCCATCGCGCTGCCGCCGAGCGTGATCGCCGTTGCCGCCAGCAAAATTCTGGCCCCAATACGCATGCTATTTCCCCGTCTGTGTTCGCGCCCGTTTATCGTGCTTCGCGCACACGCTTCAACACCGTTGACGAGGCCAAAGCGCTCCGCCAAGCCATGTCCATGCCCGAAACGAGACGCGTGCCGAACCCGAAAGTCGCCGTAACGCGCGAATTGCCCGACGCGGTGATCGAACGCATGACGCAGCTGTTTGACACCCGGCTGTTCCGCGGGCCCGTTGGCATGACGCGCGATCAGCTCGCCGCCGCGATGGCGGACTGCGACGTGCTGGTCCCGACCGTCACCGACGAGATCGATGCCGAATTGATCGCCAATGCCGGCGCGCAGCTCAAGCTGATTGCCAATTTCGGCGCGGGCGTGAACCATATCGCGCTGAAGGCCGCGCGCGCGCGCGGTATCATCGTCACCAACACCCCCGGCGTGCTCACCGAGGACACCGCCGACATGACGATGGCGCTGATCGTCTCGGTCCCGCGCCGCCTCGCCGAGGGCGAGAAACTGGTGCGATCAGGCGCATGGCAGGGCTGGTCGCCCGGCGGGATGCTCGGCCACCGGATCGGCGGCAAGGCGCTCGGTATCCTCGGCATGGGGCGGATCGGCCAGGCGGTCGCGCGGCGCGCGCGCGCCTTCGGGCTGTCGATCCATTATCATAACCGCCACCGCCTGCCGAAGGTGGTCGAGGCGGAATTGCAGGCGCAGTGGCACCCCAATCTCGACGAGATGCTCGGCGCGATCGACATTCTGACGATCCACACTCCACGCAATGCCGACAGCGAGGGCCTGCTGAACGCCGACCGGATCGCGCTGCTGCGCCCGCACGTCTATCTCATCAACGCCGCGCGCGGCGGGATCGTCGACGAGGATGCGCTGATCAACGCGCTCGAGGGTCAGCGGCTGGCGGGCGCCGGGCTCGACGTGTGGAAACACGAGCCGCAGATCGACCCGCGGCTGCTGGCTTTGCCCAACGTCGTGATGACGCCGCACATGGGGTCGGCGACCTATGAAGGACGGATGGCGACGGGCGAAAAGGTCATCACCAACATCCGCATGTGGGCCGACGGACACCGCCCGCCCGATCAAGTGCTCGAGGGTTGGGCCTAAACCTCGCTTACCACAGCACGCCGCGCGCATCGGGCCGCAGCGGCTGTGGCGCCTGATCGCCGATCGCCTGAAGCAGATCGATCTCGATCGTACGGCACATCGCCGTCAGCGGCACGTCGTGGACGGTGTTGGCGAACGGATCGACCAGATCGTCGCCGATCGCGAGCACTACGAGGAACATCAGCCCGGCGATGCTCGACCCGAGCGGGGTCGCGAAACCGAGCGTATCGACCAGCCCGATCGGCAGCAGGATGCACAGCAGATGCGTGAAGATCGTCGGGAAGAAGCGGTACTGGCTCGGCAACGGCATGTTCTTGAGCCGCTCCATCCCGCCCTGCGCGTTGGCGATGTCGACGAGGATGCTTTCCATCGATGCCTGCTGGATCGTGTCGATCCAGCCCTGCGCGCACGCCCCGTTGATCCGGCGGCCGGTGCCGTCGACGATGCCGTTGGCGACGTTGACGCGTCCCAGCGCGAAATCGGCCTCGCCGCGCGACAGGAAGCGCAACACCTCGCCGTCGGGCGCCTGCCGCCGCAACTGGCAGCGCAGCGCGTTGACATAGGCGATCTGGCGCAAGACGATCGTGCGCTTCAGGTCCTTCGCTTCGTCAGGCAGATAGTTGCGCGCCTGGCGTGCGAGGCTGCGGCTGGCGTTGATCATCTGCCCCCACAGCACGCGCCCTTCCCACCAGCGCTGATAGGCCGAATTGCTGCGGAACCCGAGGAACAGCGCGAGCGCCGTGCCGAATAGCGTCAGCGGGAGCGATGGCGCGGTGAACGGCACAACGTAATAGGTGACCGTTACGATCACATCCCAGACGAACAGCAAGGCAGCAGGCCGCCAGATCTCGCGGAGGATGTGGCGATAGCCGGGGGTGTTGGTAACGATCATCGGTTCTCGGGGCTCTCAAGGGCGCTGCTGCGCGATAGGGCCGAATGGTGCCTGCGGCAAATCCAAGCCATTACGGCGCGATGTCCGCGGCCGCCGCACCAACCCGTGCGGTCTCGTGCATATCGACCGGTTTGACCGACGCCTTTGCCAATGCAGCAGCGGTGCCCGACGCCGGACGCAGAACGAACCATTGCGGGCGGTCGATTGCAATCAGGAACGCGAGCAGTGCCAGACCGAACCCTAACAAGGACAGCGAAGCGCGCGCCGTCGGGGTCATCTTCGAGCGCTTCGGGGATTGCGACGTGTGCATGACGGAACTCCTCTTTCCAACGCCACCGAGCTGGGAAGGGGCCGCAACTCGCGTGTTAGCGAACGATGACTTTTTATTGCTGCGGCGCAGCATGGATGAGAGAGCGAGCAAAGACAAAGCGATAGCGCGCCGCCATCGCTGCGGAATACTCCAGGTCTCGCGCCTTGAACTTTCCGATTGACGCCTACCGCACGGCGTTGCAGCTTGATGACAATTATAAAAGATGGAGAGTGATGATGGACCGAATGGGGTCGTTTGCCGTGGTCGCGGCGCTTGTCTTGGTATCAGCGCTGCACATCATCAGTGCCCCGGCGTATTTCAACATCGTTCCTGCCATGCTGCTTGTCGTCGGCTTCATCCGCCTCGTCAGCCATCCCGCCCCTTCCGAGACCGCCGCGAGCGAAGATCTTTCGCTCGCTCCCACCGCCGAAGCTTGATCCGAAAATCATAAGGCGGCGGCGCGGTCGAATAGACCGCGCCGCCGCCTTTCAACGTGCGTGGAAGAAATCGTAGAGTTGCTGCGCGACCGCGGCACTCACGCCCGGTGCCTTCTGCAAATCCGCCAGGCTCGCGCCGCGCACCGCGCGGGCGGTACCGAAATGCATCAACAGCGCCTTCTTGCGCGCCGGACCGATTCCCGGGACATCGTCGAGCGGCGATGCACCGATCGCCTTTGAGCGCTTGTCGCGATGCGCACCGATCACGAAGCGGTGGACCTCGTCGCGCAGCCGCTGGAGGTAGAACAGCACCGGCGCGTTGACGGGCAACTGGAACTCGCGCCCGTCGAGCAAGTGGAACACCTCGCGTCCGTCGCGGCCGTGCAGCGGCCCCTTGGCGACGCCGACCAGACATACGTCCTCGATCCCCATTTCCTCGAGCACCGCCTTGGCAGCGTTGAGCTGGCCACGCCCGCCATCGATCAATACGAGATCGGGCCAATCGCCGGCATCGCGATCGGGATCTTCGCTTTGCGCGCGCGCGAAGCGGCGTTGAAACACCTCGCGCATCATGCCGAAGTCATCGCCGGGGATCGTGTCGGGGTTCTTGATGTTGAACTTGCGATACTGCCCCTTGCGGAAGCCCTCGGGCCCCGCGACGACCATCGCGCCGACCGCGTTGGTCCCCTGGATGTGGCTGTTGTCGTAGACTTCGATCCGGTCTGGCGGTTCGGCCAGATCGAACAGTTCGGCCACCTCGCGCAGCAGCTTGGCCTGCGTCGTGCTCTCGGCGAGGCGGCGGTCGAGCGCTTCCTCGGCATTGCGCTTGGCCTGATCGAGCAGCCGCCGTCGCGTGCCGCGCTGGGGCATCGATAGTGAGACCTTAAAGCCCACCCCTGCCCCAAGCGCCTCGCCGAGCAATTCGCCTTCCTCGAGTTCACGATCAAGGAAGATCGTCTTGGGCGGCGGCACTTCCTCGTAAAATTGCGCGAGGAAGCCGGTGAGGATCTCGTCCTCGGGCACATCGGCGGTGTGCTGCGGGAAGAAGCTGCGGTGCCCCCAATTCTGCCCGCCGCGGATGAAGAATGCCTGGATCCCGATCACGCCGTTCTTGTTCGCCATCGCGAAGATGTCGGCGTCCCCAAGGCCCTCGGCGTTGATCGCCTGGCTGCCCTGGATAAAGGTCAGTGCACGGAGCCGATCGCGCAGTATCGCGGCGAGCTCGAAATCCATTGCCGCGGCGGCGGTTTCCATCTGCCCGCCGAGCTTGGCCTGCACTTGGGTCGACTTGCCGCCGAGGAACGCCTTCGCGTCGTTCACCAGATCGGCATAGCCCGCCTCGTCGATCCGCCCGACACACGGCGCCGAGCAGCGCTTGATCTGGTAGAGCAGGCACGGCCGGTCGCGGTTCCGAAAGAAGCTGTCGGTGCACGAGCGGAGCAGGAACAGCTTTTGCAGCGCGTTGAGCGTATTGTTGACCGATCCTGCACTGGCGAACGGCCCGTAATAATTGCCCTTCGCGCGCCGCGCACCGCGATGCTTCTGGATCCGCGGGAATTCGTGGTCGGCGCGCAGCAGGATGAACGGGAAGCTTTTGTCGTCGCGCAGCAGCACGTTGTACGGCGGACGATAGCGCTTGATCAGCTGCGCCTCGAGCAGCAGCGCCTCGGCCTCGTTGTTGGTCGTGACGATCGTCATCGAACGCGTCTGCGCGACCATCCGCTGCAGCCGCTTCGACAGGCGATCGACTTGCGTATAGTTGGTCACACGGTTCTTGAGCGCCTTGGCCTTGCCGACATACAGCACGTCGCCGCGCGCATCCTGCATGCGATAGACGCCGGGACGGATCGGGAGCGTGGCGAGCACGTTGCGAATCGCGGCGACGCCCGCTGCGAGATCGGGCGTCTCGCCGGCGCCGCGGACGGCAAAGGTGGATTTCTCTTCGTTGAAACGATCAGGCGCATTGGGCGAGGACATGCGATTGATCTAGGGAGTCCGCGCGGCGGATGCCACGGTTATGCGCATCCACGCGCACACCGCGCGCGCGCCCGCGATGGAGAAGACCCGCAATGTATGTTTCGATCACCGGCCTGAAGCCGAAAAGCCTGTTCCAGGTGCCGCGCTTCTGGTGGCACGCCATCCGTTCGATGCAGCAGGCGCAGCGCGCGCCGGGCAATCTGTCGGTCGCGGCGCGGACGATCGCCGGGACGCACCATACGATGTCGCTTTGGCAGGATCGTAGGGCGATGTGTGCCTATCTGGCTGCCGGTGCACATCGGGACGCCATGCGCGCGTCGCGCAGCATCGGCACGGGTGCGGTCCATGGCTATGAAAGCGAAGCGGCGCCCGAGTGGGCCGATGTACCGGCGTTGCTCCGAGCGAATGGCCGTATCATCTGATGCGATGGTGGCGGTGCACCGGCACCGCCACCGCACGCACTTATTTGATCGCTTCGAGGTCGATCTTGACCTTGGCGAGCGCAGCGTCGGTCAACGCGCCCTGCGACATCGGCTGAACCTGCGCGAGCGACATCGACTTGAACTGGTCGTACATCGGGTGCGCGGTGATGTTCTGGAGGTCGGTGTCGAGCACCGCCTTGCCCTTGGGATCGGCAGCGATCGTCTCGATCGGGGTTTCGAGCGTGAATTTGGCGGTGGAGGCAGTAGTGGTCGTCGAGGTTGTGGTTACGGCGGGCGCAGGTGCGGTCTGGGCAGCGAGCGGCGCCGCGGTCAAAGCGACGAGCACGGGCAGAAGGACAGACGTCATGGGAGAGCCTCTTTCGAAAGCGAAAGCGGCGCGAATCGCCGCTGACCGAGGTTTACCCCGGCCAGTGGCGAAACGAAATGGACTGGATCAAGTGAAACGCTGCGGAATTGCCCCGCATGTGAGCGCCGGACGCCTTTAGTTCAGACGTCCAAGCCCAGCGATCGTACGATCGACCAGCGCCTTGTCGGCATCGACGCCGTGACGCTCGGCCAGGATCGTCGCCGCGGCGCGAGTCGCAGCTTCAGCCGCAAGCGCCCTCACTTCCGCGATAGCGCCACGCTCGGCGGCGGCGATCTTGTCTTCAGCCATCGTCTGACGACGCGCGACCAAATCGGCAAGATCGGCCTCGGCCTTGGCGAGCATCGCTGCTGCTTCGGCCTGCGCATGCGCCACGATCGCGGCAGCATCGCCGGCGCTTGCCGCATTGCGGGCCTTGGCTTCGGCAAGCTGCGCCTCGGCTTCGGCACGCAGCTGTGAGGCTTCGTCGAGCTGCGTCCGGATCGTCGCGATGCGCGAATCGAGCGCGCCCGCGATCATCTTCGGGACCTTCTTCCAGATCATCAGGCCGATCACGACCAACATCGACAAAGCGACGAAGCCCGGAGCGGTGATCCCGAAGACCGACGGTTCGTGGTGCAGTTCGGCGACGCCGGTCTGCGCCACGGTCTTGACTGTCGAGGACTCAGCCATGCGCCAATTCCGCCTTCACTTGCGTTTCGATCGTCGCACGATCGACCGCCACGCCCGAAAGCTTGGCGACGATCTGTTCGACCGCGTCGGTCGTCGCGGTCTCGATTTCGGCGAGCGCCTCGGTCTTGGAGGATTCGATCCGTCCGGTGGCGGCGTGCAATTGCGCGGCCAGACCTTCGTCGCTCGTCTTGAGTTTGGCCTCGGTGCTGGCGGTCGCCCGCGCCTTGGCTTCGCCGACCGCGATCATCGCTTGCGACCGGGCTGCTTCGAGCCCCGCCTGATAATCGCGCTCGGACGCCAGCGCGGTCGCCCGCGCCGCCTCCGCCGCGGCGAGGTCACCCGCGATCCGGCCGTTACGATCTTCGATCGTCGCCTCGATCTTGGGGACCATCGCCTTGCCGATCCCGAAATAGATCAGCGCGAAGACGATCGCGAGCCAGAACAGCTGCGACGCGTAGATCTCGCCGATTTGGGATAGCTGCGGCATTGGGGTTTCGTCCTTAGTTCTTGACGACGAAGAGGATGAGGATCGCGACGACGAACGCGATCAGGCCGAGCAGCTCCGATGCTGCGAAGCCGATGAACAGGCGGCCCTGCTGGCCGTCTGCTGCACCCGGGTTACGGAGTGCGCCTTCGAGGAACGAGCCGAACACGTTGCCCACGCCGAGTGCGGCGAGACCGACACCGATCGCTGCCAGGCCGGCACCGATGTACATTGCACCAAGATCAGTCATGATAAGCTCCCTAGGAATACGTAGATTGGGTTATGGAAATTCTAGTGCAGATGCACTGCGTCGTGCAGGTACAGCGACGTTAGCAGGGCAAACACATAGGCCTGGATCGCGCACACCAGCAGCTCGAGCGCGCTGACGCCGACGATCATGATGAAGCTGAGCACGCCAACCACCGAGCCGAGACCGCCGCCGGCGGTGAAGCCCTGGACGACGAAGCTTCCGAACACTTCGAGCAGGATGTGCCCCGCGGTCATCGCGACGAACAGTCGCAGTGCCAGCGAGAACGGACGCACCATGAACGAGACGAACTCGACCGGGATGATCACCGGCATCAGCCACGCTGGCGCACCGTGCGGCACGAACAGCGTGAAGAACTTGAGGCCATGCTTCCAGAAGCCGACCGCGAGCACGATCGCGAACGACAGGAAGGCGAGGATCGCCGTCACGGTGATGTGGCTCGTCACCGCGAAGGTGTGGAGCCCCGGCAGGATCGCCAGCGGCATCACGCCGATCAGATTGGCGAACAGGATGAAGTAGAAGAGCGAGAAGATGTACGGCGCGAACTTCTTGCCGCCGCTGCCGATGTTCACCGACACCATGTTGTCGATGAAGCTCACCGCGTCCTCGGCGGCAACCTGCCAGCGGCCGGGCACGAGTTGGCGCTTGAGGCCGCCCGAGATGAACACCGCGAGCAGCACGAACACGACGACCATGAACAGCGCCGAGTTGGTGAAGGATACGTCATAGCCGAACAGGTTCAGATGGCGGCCCAGGACGGGCTCCACCATGAACTGTTCCATCGGATCGATTTTGCCGGCGCTCACTCTGCGCGCTCCTTCGAAATCTTCATGATGTTGAGGAACGCCCCGATGATCGCAAGTGTAAGCACGATCAACAGCGCCCAAGGCGACGTGCCGAGCCACTGATCAAGCGCCCAGCCCATGATCCCGCCGCCGAACAAGGCGCCGAGCAACAGCGCAAGGACCTTCGATCCCTGGCCATAGCCCTTTGCCTGCGGCAAGGGCCCCGACCCACGCGCCTGACCAGCCGCCTTTGCCGAAGCAATGCGGGCGTCCAGATCGTCGTTAGGGCGGTTCTCGGCCAAGCGGCGTGTATCCTGATAGAAAAACGCCGCCGTGCGTGCAGCACCGCGACGATGATATGCGGAGAGTTGGAGACCGACGCCCCCGCTTCCCGCGCCGTTTAGGAAGCTGTCTTGAGAGTGTCAACTCTTGTGGCCACCCCGGTCCTGCTGCGGCGTTGCGCGGGCGGCGCGCGAGGATTATCCAATGGTACGATGAACGCGCCCCTCCCCGACCACGCTGGACACCGCGCGCGGCTGCGACAGCGGCTGATCGAGCAAGGCGGCGACGGGCTGCTCGATTACGAACTGGTCGAATATTTACTCATGCTGGCGGTCCCGCGGCGCGATACCAAACCGCTGGCCAAGGCGCTGATCGCCGAGTTCGGGGGATTCGGCGGCGTGTTCAGCGCCGATGCCGCCGCGCCGATGCGCGTCCCCGGGATGGGCGAGACTACCGCCGCTGCGATCAAGATCGTCCAGGCGGCGGCGCTGCGCTTGCTGCAGGTCGAGGCCAAGGCGCAGCCGGTGCTGGCGAGCTGGCAGGCGCTGATCGACTATCTCCACGCCGACATGGCGCATCGCGGCACCGAGCGCGTGCGCGTGCTCCATCTCAACAAGTGCAAATTGGTTGTAAGCGCACTACCCTCGCACGCCGCCCGATATAGAGTAAGTCGGCTCTCGGGCGAAAAAGCGGACTGGCAGAAATCGCCCACTAGCGGACATTGCGTGTGGGGTTATGGTCGCTCAAATGCGCAAGACCATTTTCCTGATTGCTGCCTGTTCGACCGTCGGGTCGGCTTCGCTCGCGAAGACGATCGATACGACCGGCGTATGCTTTCGCCGCCTCAGTGGCCTTGACCGTCAGGGCACGGTGGTCAATCGATTTGAAGCGGTCATCGTGCGATCATCTTCGTCGGTCGCCCGCGACATTGCGAGGGTCACGCGCGTGTCAGGGCGGGGCGATCCATTATCCAGCCCGGACATGATGGCGAACACTTGGATTGGTGCGTCGATTTCAGACACGATGTTTGATGGGACGAGCAAGGAAAACTGCTCGAAGCTGCCAGTTGTCGGGCGGGCGAAGCCATAATTGGCTACGTCCGCTTCCCAACAGTTACAGGCATAGGCTGAATGCGAAAATGGCTGGGCGATGAAACTCTTACCCTTGGTTTTGCTATTCATGGCGTCGGCTTGTTCGCAATCGCCCGACGGGGGGCATATCGCCTTGATGGACGCTATTGATCGTAGGATTGTGATGCCTCCGAACGCCCATCCGCTCCGTGAATACGCACGGTATTATGCGCGCCGACAAGACGGCAAGATCGCGATCTTCTTGACCGCATACGTTAATATGCCTTCGACGGAAAAAGCTGGTGAGCGACGATGGATTGATCTTCGATTGATGCCCGACGCCAGCGACGGTGGCTGCGGAATCATCAACGCGGTTTATGACCCGTCGGTTGATCGCGTTGACCAAATCAGATGCAACGGTCCGAATTAGTCAACGGCAGCTCCCCACCCACTTTCAGACATTCATACCACTTTTTCTGCGTGATGTGGCTCAACAAGTGCAATTCGGTTGTATCTCCCCTACCCTCGCACGCGTGATATAGAGCATGTCCCCTTCCGGGCGGAAAAGCGGACAGGCGGAAATCGACCATTAGGAGACGTTGGTCTGAACCCAATCAGGTGCCAGTTGATGCCAAGCCGCGTCCGGGAACCGGCGAGCGTATTCCTCTTTGACGCGACGCTCCCGCCACACCGGCCCCCCAATATGCCAAGGGGCTTCCTCCTTCCCAAAGTCAGCGGTGAGTCTTGCGGCGATGTGCTTCTCGGCGTCCCAGCTTGCTATAATTTCCATGTCTTGAATGGCTGGGTCTTCTACCCGAGTATCGTATTCCGCGTCACCGTCTGACACGCCTACGACCAGTGTTCCTACGGGCCACTGAACCATCGGCCACGGCTCTTTAAGGGCGCTAACCAGTTCAAATCTTCCGAGATGAGACCAAGCTCCCGAGCGGAGCGCGCGCGTGATTGATGGATACCCAACACCTATGACGGCCATCAAGGGTGCACTGAGAATGTCAGCGGACAAGGCAACGTTACGGTCACGGCGACGAAAGAAGCCGACGCGCTTGTTCGGGGTGACTTGCCCATAATAAATCCACTGCGATTCACCAGAGACAGCATAAAGCGTTCCAGATTTCAAATCGGCGCGGGACGACGGATTGGCCTCGAACATGCTCATTTAGTGATGCGATCACGACGCTCATGTCAACGGCAGCTATCCACCAGAATCAGACGATCAGCCCCCTTTTCGGCCTGTCAGCATGCTCCAACCACCCTCCATTTTGGCAGCAATGCTCTTACGCCGTTGTTATAAGACGCTTTTTTTCTGAAAAATGCGTGAACTGTGGCTCAACACGCGCAACATGCTGATCCGCGACGAAGTGATGAGCGACGGGTCGATCGACGAAGCCGCGGTCTATGTGCGCGAGGTGATCCGGCGCGCGATCGATCTCGGCTCATCGGCGATCATCCTGGTGCACAACCACCCGAGCGGCGACCCGAGCCCGAGCCGCGCCGACATCGACGTCACCCGGAAAGTCGCCGAGGCGGGGCGGCGGCTCAACATAACGCTCCACGACCACATCATCATCGGGGCGAACGGGCATTCGAGCTTGCGCGCGATGGGGCTGCTCTGAGCGTCACCCTTGCTGCGAGAGGAATGCCGTCAATTCGGCCTTCGAGACCGTCTTACTCTTGTCGGCATCGGCCTGCGCAAAGGCCTGGGCGAGATAGGTGTTCATTGCCGGCGAAGCCGAATCGGTCGTCGGGTCGCTCACTTTCTTGAGCGCGACCATCCACGCGCCGAACTCGGCTGCATTGAGGACGCCGTCGCCGTCCTTGTCGTAGCTGCCAAACTCGGCGTTGATGATGTCGGCCGCCGGCGTGCCCGCCGCTGCGGGCTTTGCTGCAGCCTCGGCTTCGGGTGCGACGATCGATGCCGGGATCGCGGCGTCGCGCGCCGCGCTGCTCTGCGGGGGCCCAGCTTGATCGACCGTGGTCGGCGCGGATTGCGGTGCGGGCGATGTCGCTGGCGGCGCGTCCTGCGCGAGAGCGGGGCTGGCAAGCGCGATGGCGCTCGCGAGCAGGGTAAATCTCACCATCGGTATCTCCTGTGCGAATCGATCGCGTCGGTTCCCCAACGCACCGGACCGCGCGACGCTCCGTGCTTGCCCGTTTGAAGGGGCGGCTGGTCCCTGCTAACGCGCGGCTCATCGTCGATCGCGGCGATTCCGTGCCCGCCCGATCTCAAGCTCATCGAGGAATTCCCATGGTCCCCCGCTATTCCCGCCCCGACATGACCGCGATCTGGACCCCGGAGAATCGCTTCCGGATCTGGTTCGAGATCGAAGCGCATGCGACCGACGCGCTCGCCGAGCTCGGTGTGGTGCCGAAGGAAGCCGCTGCCGCGCTGTGGGCGTGGTGGAACACCAACCCGGTGATCGACGTCGCCGCGATCGACGCGATCGAGGCGGTGACCAAGCATGACGTGATCGCCTTCCTCACTTGGGTCGCGGACAATGTCGGCGACCAGGCGCGCTTCATGCATCAGGGGATGACGAGCTCGGACGTGCTCGACACCGCGCTCGCGGTCCAGCTGGCGCAGGCCAGCGACCTGCTGATCGCCGATCTCGACGCTTTGCTCGTCGTGCTCGAACGCCGCGCACGCGAGCACAAGATGACCCCGACGATCGGCCGCAGCCACGGTATCCATGCCGAGCCCGTCACCTTCGGGCTCAAGATGGCGCAGGCTTACGCCGAATTCGCCCGCAATCGCGCGCGGCTGGTGGCGGCGCGCGCGGATATCGCAACCTGCGCGATCTCGGGCGCGGTCGGCACCTTCGCCAATATCGACCCCGTCGTCGAAGCCCATGTTGCCAAGAAGCTCGGCCTCACCGTCGAGCCCGTCTCGACCCAGGTCATCCCGCGCGATCGCCACGCGATGTTCTTCGCGACGCTCGGCGTGATCGCTTCGTCGATCGAGCGGCTCGCCACCGAAGTCCGCCATCTGCAGCGCACCGAAGTGCTCGAGGCGGAGGAGTTCTTCTCGCCCGGCCAGAAGGGCTCGTCGGCGATGCCGCACAAGCGCAATCCGGTGCTGACCGAGAACCTCACCGGCCTCGCCCGCATGGTGCGCGGCTATGTCACCCCCGCGCTCGAGAATGTCGCACTGTGGCATGAGCGCGACATCTCGCACTCGTCGGTCGAGCGATACATCGGCCCCGACGCGACGATCACGCTCGACTTCGCGCTGCAGCGGCTGACCGGCGTGATGGACAAGCTCGTCGTCTATCCCGCGCGGATGGAGAAGAACCTCAACAAGATGGGCGGCCTCGTCCATTCGCAGCGCGTGCTGCTCGCGCTCACCCAAGCGGGCGTCAGCCGCGAGGATTCGTATCGGCTGGTGCAGCGCAACGCGATGAAGGTGTGGGATTCGGACGGCGCGCTGTCGCTGATGGAGCTGCTCAAGGCCGATCCCGAGGTCACCGCGGCGCTGTCGGTCGCCGAGATCGAGGACAAGTTCGACCTCGGCTATCATCTGAAGCACGTCGACACGATCTTCGCGCGCGTGTTCGGACAGGCCTGATTGCGACGGACTCGCAGGTAGCTTGACTCGATTGACCCCCGGACGCGCGATGTTCGGGGGCGATCGTTTCCGTTTCTGCACTTATGCGACGCGTGAACCCGACGATTTCAAAGAGCCGGCTCGGTATACCCGAATCGGCCCTTGTAGGACAGGGCCCGTTCGAAACCGCCTAAGACGGAGCGCTCCGCGTCCGCCCGAAGCCCTTCATCGATGATTTTGCACAGTTCAACGTGCAAATGCTGCACCTGCGAATGCTCGTAATAAAATTGCGCGGATAAGCAACAATCTCCACATGCCTCCTCGCCGGGACGAGCCCGGTATCGGAGACACCTACCATGCGCATTCTTCAAAGCCTTGCCGGCGGCCTGTTCGCTGTTGCAGGCGTCGCGCTGGTGGTCGAGGTTCTCATCCTCTGACCCATCGGCCCACCCGCCCCTTCTTTTGACGGGGCGGCCAGGGCCGTGGGGTCGAGAGCAGGTTTCAAGAAAATTCGGGCCAACGCACGCAGCATGGCAGCCCCTCCCCTGACGGGGAGGGGCTGGAAATTGCTCAGCCCCAGGCGCTCTTCATCTTCTTGAAGAAGCCGCTCGTCTGCGGGCATTCCTTGCCCGTCTCGGTCGCGCGGAATTCCTCGAGCAGCTCGCGCTGGCGCGAGGTAAGGTGCGTCGGCGTCTCGACCTCGATCTGGATGACGAGATCGCCACGACCGCGCCCTTGCAACACGGGCATGCCCGCGCCGCGCTGACGTAGCTCACGCCCGCTCTGCGTGCCCGCCGGGATCTTGATCTGGTGATCGACGCCGTCGGGGCCGGCGATATGGACTTCGCCACCGAGCGCGGCGGTGGTGAAGCTGATCGGCGTGCGCGCGAACAGCGTCGTGCCTTCACGCTCGAACAGCGGATGCCGCGCCACGTGGAGGAAGATGTAGAGATCCCCCGCCGGCGCCCCGCGCAAGCCCGCCTCGCCCTCGCCGGTCAAGCGAACGCGCGTGCCCTCGTCGACGCCGGGCGGGATGTTGACGGTGCGCGTCTTGGTCTTCTCGACGCGGCCCTCGCCGTGGCAATTGCCGCACGGATCGGCGATCGTCTGGCCGGCGCCGTGGCACGTCGGGCACGTCCGCTCGACGACGAAGAAGCCCTGCTGCGCGCGGACCTTGCCGTGGCCCTTGCAGGTCTGGCAGGTCTTGGCGGCGGTACCCTTGGTCGCGCCCGAACCGTCGCACACGTCGCACACGCCCGAAACATCGATCGTGATGTCGCTCGCCTTGCCGTGAAAGGCTTCCTCGAGCGTGATCTCCATGTCGTAGCGCAAGTCCGCGCCGCGCTGCGGTCCGCGCGATCCGCCGCGCTGGCCGCCCATGAATTCGCCGAAGATGTTCTCGAAAATATCGGAGAAGCCGCTGAAATCCTGCGCGCCGCCACCGCCGCCGCCCTGCTGCTTGAACGCAGCGTGGCCGTAGCGATCGTACGCCGCGCGCTTCTGCGGGTCCTTGAGGCAGTCATACGCCTCGCTGATCGCCTTGAAGCGTTCTTCGGAGTCGCCACAGCCCGGATTCTTGTCGGGGTGATAGCGCATCGCGAGCCGGCGGTAGGAGGATTTGAGCGTGCCGTCGTCGGCAGTCCGCTCGCATTCTAGCAGTTCGTAGAAATCGATATCGGTGGTCACGTTTCAGCCCCCGCCTCTCCGCCGTCACCCCCGCGAAAGCGGGGGTCCCGCCTCTCCACCGAACCGCAAAGGCCGGCAGAAGAAGCGGGATTCCCGCGTGCGCGGGAATGACGGGCTGGGCTCATTCCAGTTTACGCTTTGTGGTCGTCGACCTCGGAGAATTCCGCGTCGACCACGTCTTCCTTGGGCGCTTCGGCGTCTGCGGCGGGCCCCGAAGAACCTTGGGCATCGGCCTGCGCCTGCTTCTCGTAGATCGCCTGGCCGAGCTTCATCGCGACCTGCGCGAGCGCCTCCGACTTGGTCTTCATCGCTTCGGGATCACCACCTTCGACCGCGGTCTTGGTCTCGGCGATCGCCGCTTCGATCTCGCCCTTCAGCGCGCCATCGACCTTGTCGGCATTGTCGGCAAGCTGACGCTCGGTCGTGTGGATCAGCGATTCGGCGTTGTTCTTCGCCTCGGCCGCTGCACGGCGCTGCTTGTCGTCCTCGGCGAACTGCTCGGCATCGCGGACCATCTGCTCGATGTCGCGATCCGACAGGCCACCCGAGGCCTGGATGCGGATCTGCTGCTCCTTGCCGGTGCCCTTGTCCTTGGCCGACACGTTGACGAGGCCGTTGGCGTCGATGTCGAAAGTGACTTCGATCTGCGGCACGCCGCGCGGCGCCGACGGGATACCGACCAGATCGAACTGGCCGAGCATCTTGTTGTCGGCCGCCATTTCGCGCTCGCCCTGGAACACGCGGATGGTGACAGCCTGCTGGTTGTCGTCCGCAGTCGAATAGGTCTGCGACTTCTTGGTCGGGATCGTCGTGTTGCGATCGATCATGCGGGTGAACACGCCACCCAGCGTCTCGATGCCGAGCGACAGCGGGGTCACGTCGAGCAGCAGCACGTCCTTGACGTCGCCCTGCAGCACGCCGGCCTGGATCGCCGCGCCCATCGCCACGACCTCATCGGGGTTGACGCCCGAATGCGGCTCCTTGCCGAAGAAGTCCTTCACGACCTGACGGACCTTGGGCATGCGCGTCATGCCGCCGACGAGGACGACTTCCGAGATGTCGCTGGTCTGGATGCCGGCGTCCTTCATCGCCTTCTTGCACGGCTCGAGCGTGCGCTGGATCAAGTCCTCGACGAGACGCTCGAGATCCGAGCGCGTGATCGCCTTGACGAGATGCTTCGGGCCGTTCTGGTCGGCGGTGATGAAGGGCAGGTTGACCTCGGTCGTCGCTGCCGACGAGAGCTCGATCTTCGCCTTCTCGGCCGCTTCCTTCAAACGCTGGAGCGCCAGCTTGTCCTTGGTGAGGTCGATGCCCTCGGCCTTCTTGAAGTCTTCCGACAGGAAGTTGAGCAGCTTGTTGTCGAAATCCTCGCCGCCGAGGAAGGTGTCGCCGTTGGTCGCCTTCACTTCGAACACGCCATCGCCGATCTCGAGGATCGAGATATCGAAGGTGCCGCCGCCGAGGTCATAGACCGCGATCGTCTTGTTGGTGTCCTTGTCGAGACCATACGCAAGTGCCGCGGCCGTCGGCTCGTTGATGATGCGGAGCACCTCGAGACCGGCGATCTGCCCGGCGTCCTTGGTCGCCTGGCGCTGCGCGTCGTTGAAATAGGCCGGCACGGTGATGACCGCCTGCGTGACCGTCTCGCCGAGATACGCCTCGGCGGTTTCCTTCATCTTCTGCAGCGTGAACGCCGAGATCTGCGACGGCGAATATTCCTTGCCGCCGGCGCCGACCCAGGCGTCGCCATTGTTGCCGCGCACGATGTTGTACGGGACCAGCTCGGTGTCCTTCTTGGTGATCGGATCGTCGAAACGACGGCCGATCAGGCGCTTCACCGCGAAGATCGTGTTCTCAGGGTTGGTCACTGCCTGGCGCTTGGCCGGCTGGCCGACCAGCCGCTCGCCATCCTTGGCGAACGCGACGATCGACGGCGTGGTGCGCGCGCCTTCTGCATTCTCGATCACCTTCGGCTTGCCGCCCTCCATCACCGAGACGCAGCTGTTGGTCGTGCCGAGATCGATTCCGATTACTTTTGCCATTGGTCCTCTGGGGCCCCCATCGCTAGAAAAATTGCCATTCCATCGCGCCCTTAGAATAAGCAGCGCGACACTTCACTCCGGCGATATAGGGGGGCTTTCGCTTGTCGCAAGATTTCACCGCACGTATGGCGCGACAAGTTGTTCCCAAAGCGGGAGTTCGTCGTTTGCGCAATCGTCTGGTTTTGATCGCTGCCCTGGCCCTGGGCGCGTGCGGCAGTGGGCCGCCCAAGCTCTCGGTCGAGAAGGGCTATATCCGCCTCGGCGCGGCGCCGCGCCTGCCGGCGGTCGCCTATTTCACGATCCATGGCGGCACCGCCGATACTGCGCTGATCGCGGTGAGCAGCGAAGTGTCGATCAAGAACGAATTGCACCAATCGATGCAGTCGGGCGGCATGGCGTCGATGAAGCCGCTCGGCGATGTGCCGATCCCCGCCGGCGCGACCGTCGCGTTCGCGCCGGGTGGCAAGCATCTGATGCTGTTCGACATGAACCCGGGGATCAAGCCGGGGCGCGTCGTCACGCTGACCTTCACCTTTGCCAACAACCAGCGGATCCTGTTCGACGCGCCGACGATCGCGGCGGGCGCCCCCGCCCCCGCATTCTAAGCGCGCGTCACGCCGCGAGCGTTTGTTCGATCGTGGGCGCGAGGTCGAGCGTCAGCAGGGCATAGGCCCCCTTCCCGACGCCTTCGCTCTCGAGCCGCAGCGAGCCGTGCATCGCCGCCATCGAATTGGCGCACCAGTGCAGCCCCAGCCCGCCCGATTTGTGGCGACGGGTCGAGAAGCCGCGCTGGAACAGCGTTGGGGTGTTCTCGGCGGCGAACCCCTCGCCATCGTCGCGGATCGCGATGACGGCGCGGCCGTCGGCCTCGGTGATCGTGACGGTGATCGATCCGCTGTCGGTGCCGGTCGCAGCGATCGCGTCGGCGGCGTTGGAGAAGAGATTGCCGATCACCTGGCTCAGGATGATCCGGCTCGCCATCACGTAACACGCTTGCGCGGGGAAGCTGAACGCGATCGACACGCTGCCCGAATAGCGCGCGATCGTCGCATTCTTGGCGAGGATCTCGGTCACGTCGCACGGCGCCACCTCGGGCCGCTCGTGCGCCGCGCTTTGCTGGGCACCGATGATCTCGAGCACATGGCTCATCGCTTCGCGGCCGATTTGCAGTTCGCCGTAACGGTCGGCGCGATCCTTGGCTTCGGCCTCGATCGCCGCCGCGACGAAGGCGAGCAGTTTGGCGCGCCGCGCCGCGGGCAGATCGTCCTTGGCGAGCTCGGCGATCGCGCGGTCCAGCATGCTGCGCTCGACGGGCGGTGTTTGCGCGATCCCCTTGCTCAGGATCGTGCTGATAGGGTTGAGCGCGTTGCGGACGTTGTGCATCACCGCGACCGCGCTCTCGCTCTTGCCGAGCGCGAAGCTCTGCACTTCGACCTGTTCGCGCAGATCCTTCAATTGCTCGAGCATCGCGTTGAAACTGTTACGCAAAGATCCGATTTCGTCCTTGCGCGGCTCATCGGGCAGCAGCCCGAGCGAGCCCGAGGTGCGCACCATCTGCATATGGCTTTCGACGCGCGCAAGCGGGCGCAGCACGAGCATCGAAATCATCCGCCGCAGCATCGCGAGCACGAGCAGCAGCAACAGCGTCGACCCCGCGACCGCGAGCAGCAACATGCGCTGGCCAAGCAGCGAGAGATCGCGCGTCACGCTGAACGCCGCGCTGGCGACGGCGTGGCCGTCGGCGCCACGGATCGGCACCGCGATCCGCAGCGTCGAGCGCGCCGAGACGATCGCATCGGTATCGGGGCGGTTGGCGAGGTCGATCGTCGCGGGCAGCTGAAGCACGTCGGACAGCGTCTTCGAAGTGATCCGCTGCGCCATCAGCACATAGCCGCGCGGATCGCCGGTGCCGTCGCTGCGCCGCACTTCGGCGACCCCGACCGCGACGAGCTCGTTGCCGAGCCGCAGGTAATAATGCCCCGAGTTCTTCTGTCCGAGCACGCGCTTGAAATCTGTCTGGCCAAGCGCGGCGACGAATTCGCTGCGACCCGGCGGCGTTCGCCAGCGCGCGATGACGATCCGGCCGTCCTTGCCGACATAGGCCATGCCATCGACGTTGAGATTGACCATCGCGAGCGTCGAGAAGCTCTCCTTCTCGAACTCGGGCGTCGGGTGGACCATATAATCGTAGCTGGCGGTCCAGTCGCCATAGTCGCGCACCGCGCCCTCGACCTTGGTCGCGAAATCGCCGAGCGCGGCGCGCGTCCGTTCGATATGCGCGGCGACCGACTTGTCCTCGAGCTGGTTGAAGCTCGGCACGATCAAGGCGGCGAGCAACGCCGTCAGCGCGACCGAACCGATCAGGCCGATCCCCATCAGGATCACGACGAGCTTGGCACCGAGCGAACTCGGCTCGCGCAGCGCCTCGATCCGGCCGCGCGCGGTGCGCGGGGACGGCGGCGGGGGCGCGGGCATCAGCCGTGCGTTCCGTTACCCGGTTCGACCGCGTCGTCCGCCGCGGGATCGAGCATGTAGCGCGCCTGGGCGATTTCGCGCGCGCGGTCCTGCACGACGGGCCGCGAGAAGAAATAGCCCTGCATGTGGCTGCAGCCGGCGACACGCAGCGCCTGCAACTGCGCCTCGGTCTCGACGCCTTCGGCGATCACGCCGAGCCCGAGCGCATGGCCGAGATGGATGATCGAATGGACGATCGCCGCGCTCTCGCGCTCGCGCCCCATGCCGTCGATGAAGCTGCGGTCGATCTTGAGGCAATCGAGCGCGAACTTGCGGATGTTGTAGAGGCTCGAATAGCCCGTACCGAAATCGTCGAGCGCGATGCGGAAGCCCATCTGGCGCAATTTGTAGAGCGTGTCGGCGGCGCGATCGGCATCGTCGAAAATCGCGGTCTCGGTGATCTCGATCTGGACGCGGCGCGGGTCGATCCCGGCGCGCTGGACGGTCTCGACGAGCCTTGCCACGAAATTGTGACGGCGGAACTGACGCGGCGAGAAGTTGACCGAGACGTATTGGCTCGGCCATTCGGCGAGCACTTTCAGCGATTCGCCCAGCACCCAGTCGCCGAGTTCGTGGATGAGGTTGGTTTCTTCGGCGATCGGGATGAACACCGCCGGGCTGATCGGGCCATGCTCGTTGGTGTTCCAGCGCAGCAGCGCCTCGAAGCCGATGACCTCGAGCTCCTCGCGCGCGACGATCGGCTGGTAGACGAGGCTCAGCTCGCCCTTGGCGATCGCTTGCGACAGGCCTCCCTCGATCGCGCGGCGCAGGCGGATGTTCTCGTCCATGCCCTCGTCGAACAGCCGCACGACGCCGCGGCCTTCGCGTTTCGCGTCGTTGAGCGCGAGATCGGCGCGGCGCATCAAGTCGGTCGGGTCGCGCGTCTCGCCGGGCTCGGTGACGATCAGGCCGAACGACGCGCCGCCCTGGACCGAATTGCCGAGCACCTTGAAGGTCCCGGTGCAGGCTTTCAGGATGCGCTGGCATTCCATTTCGGCCGCCTCGGCGCCGGGCGTGTCGAACAGCAGCCCGAATTCGTCGCCGCCGAGCCGCGCGACGAGGCCGCCTGCGGGAATCGAGGTCTGCAGGATGTCGCAGATCGTGCGGATCAGTTCGTCGCCGGCGAGATGGCCGAGCGTGTCGTTGACGAGCTTGAAGCGATCGAGATCGACCATCGCCACCGCGAATTGTCCCGAAAGCTGTGCGCGGTCGGTCAGCGCGCGGCGGAAGGCGAGCCGGTTGGGCGCCTCGGTCAGCGAATCGTGGTTCGCCATGTGGATCGCGCGGCTTTCGTTCGCGGCGAGCTCATGGCCTTGCTCCTGGAGCTGGACGACTTGCGCGGCGAGCGTCTCGCGGGCTTCGGCGAGTTCGCGGTCGCCGCGCCAGCGGTGCGCGAGCGCGCTTGCCATCTGCGTGACCTCGGCGACTTCGAACGGCTTGGCGATGTAGAAGATCTTGTCGGCGGGGCCGGCCGCCTTGGCGATCTCGATCGGCGAGAAATCGGAATAGCCAGTGACGATGACGAGATTGATGTTGGGATCGAGCTTGCGGATCCGCGTCGCGGTTT
This sequence comes from Sphingomonas sp. UYEF23, assembly GCF_040546165.1. NCBI lineage: Bacteria > Pseudomonadati > Pseudomonadota > Alphaproteobacteria > Sphingomonadales > Sphingomonadaceae > Sphingomonas > Sphingomonas sp. UYEF23. Next base: position 534,951 of record NZ_JBEPNG010000001.1, read on the forward strand.
CCTTGCCGTCGATGCCGGGCGGCATGCGCACGTCGATGAAGGCGACGGCATAGGGTTCGTCGCACGCCAATGCGGCCTCGACCGCCGCAACGCCGTCGAGCCCCTGCATCGCGTGCGTCAACGTGAAGTCGATGGTGGTATCGGGCGCGGGATCGGCAGCGTCGTCGTCTTTGCCGAACAGTTCGGCAGCCATCGCCTCGAGCGCGCCGGTGTCGACGGCCGCCGGCGCGAAACTGCGCCGGTAGCTGTCGTGCATGGCCGGTTCGTCATCGACGATCAGAATTCGCATACCCACACCCGCCCGTAAGATAGTGGGCATCAAAGCCCGTTGCGAACTCGTATGCCAAGGCGGTTAATGCGTCGTAAACGACAATGCCAAAACTCAGTCGCGTTCGAGTGCCAGGACCCCGAGCTGGACCGCGCCGAGCGGCCCCGCCATTCCGCCCAGCTCGGCCGGAACGACGAAGCGGTCGATCGGCATCAGCCCGGGCGCTGCGACATACCCGCCGAGACTCGCGACCAAGCGAGCGCGAATTTCGGGCAGCAGCTGCGGCACGCCGACCATCACGCCACCGCCCATCACGATCCGCCGCGGGATGCCGGTCAGCACCACCATGTGACAGAGCTGCGCAAGGGTATGCGCGACGGTTTCCCACGCGGGGTCGTTCGCCGCCAGATCCTGCGCGGCCGTTCCGGTGCGCGCGCGGATCGCGGTTCCCGACACCAGCCCTTCGACGCAATCGCCATGAAAGGCGCAGCTTCCGCGCCAGGCGTCGCCCGTCATCCGCACCGGGCGGATATGGCCAAGCTCGGCATGCGTCATCCCCGCGACGGGGGCGCCGTGCAGCACGAGCCCGACGCCGACGCCCGTCCCCACCGTGATATAGGCATGGTCTTCGACATCATGCGCCGCACCCCAGCGCCCTTCGCCAAGCGCGGCGCCGTTGACGTCGCTGTCGAAGCCGAACGGCACGCCCGCAATCTTCGCGAGCCGCAGCCCGACATCGGTATCGGACCAGCCCGGCTTGGTGGTCGCGGTGATGAAACCGTAATTGGCGTCGCTCCGGTCGAGCGACACCGGGCCGAAGCTCGCGACGCCGAGCGCGTCATAGCCCGACCAGCGCCGCAGCACGTCCTCGACCGCGCCGAGCGTTTCGTCGGGCGTGGTGGTCGGGATCTGGACGCGCTCGCGCACATCGTTGGGTCCGCTTGCCAGGACGCAAATGACCTTGGTTCCACCCAGCTCGACGCCGGCGATCAGGGGCGCGCTCATTCTACCGTCACCGACTTGGCGAGGTTGCGCGGTTGGTCGACATCGGTGCCCTTGATGACCGCGACATGGTACGCGAGCAGCTGCACCGGCACCGCATAGACCAGCGGCGCGATCAGCGGGTGGACCTTTGGCATCGTGATCGTCGCCATGCAGCCGTCGCCCGCCGCCTGGATACCGTCGTAATCCGAGATCAAAACGACCTTGCCGCCGCGCGCCTGGACTTCCTGCATGTTGCTGACGGTCTTGTCGAACAACGGGCCCGAGGGCGCGATGACGATGACGGGGACGTTCTCGTCGATCAAGGCGATCGGCCCGTGCTTCATCTCGCCGGCGGCATAGCCTTCGGCGTGGATGTAGCTGATTTCCTTGAGCTTCAGCGCGCCCTCGAGCGCGAGCGGATAATCGGTGCCGCGGCCGAGATAGAGCACGTCGCGCGCGCCCGCGATGTGGTGCGCCATCGCCTCGATCGCCTCGTCATAGGCGAGCGCGCCGTTGAGCGCGGCGGGGGCTTCGGCGAGATGCTTGACGATCATCTTCTCCTCGGCGGCGCTCAATTTGCCCTTGGCGCGCGCGAGGTTGGCGGCGAGGGCTGCGAGCACCGCGAGCTGGCAGGTGAAGGCCTTGGTCGAGGCGACGCCGATCTCGGGGCCGGCATGCGTCGGCAGCAGCAGATCGGCTTCGCGCGCCATCGAGCTCGTCGGCACGTTGACGACGACCGCGATGATCTGCCCCTCGGCGCGCGCGTGGCGCAGCGCGGCGAGCGTATCGGCGGTTTCGCCCGACTGGCTGATGAAGAGCGCCAGCCCCCCCTCCTCCATCACCGGCGCGCGGTAGCGGAATTCGCTGGCAACATCGAGGTCGACCGGCACGCGCGCGAACTGCTCGAACCAATATTTGGCGACCATGCCGGCGTAGAAGCTGGTGCCGCAGGCGACGATCGTGACGCGCTTGATCGTCGACAGGTCGAATTCGGGGATCGGCAGCGTGACGCGCTCTTCCATCCGCTGCAGGTACGAGCGCAGCGTCTGCGCGACGACGATCGGCTGCTCGTAGATTTCCTTGAGCATGTAATGCTTGTGGTTGCCCTTCGACACGAGGTCGCCGGTGACGCCCGAGATCGTGATCGCGCGTTCGACCGGCGTATTGGCACGGTCATAGACCTGCGCGCCCTCACGCGTGAGGACGACCCAGTCGCCTTCGTCGAGATAGGTGATCCGCTGCGTCAGCGGCGCGAGCGCGAGCGCGTCGGAGCCGAGATACATTTCGCCCTCGCCGTATCCCACAACCAGCGGCGAGCCGAGCCGGGCGCCGATCAGCAGATCGGGATGCTGGCGGAACAGGATCGCGAGTGCGAACGCGCCGTGGAGGCGCGGCAGAATTTCGCGGACGGCGTCCTCGGGCGCGAGGCCAGCCTCGACCTTCTCGCTGATGAGATGCGCGACGACTTCGGTGTCGGTCTCGCTGGTGAAGGTCCGGCCGCGGGCGATGAGTTCGTCACGCAGCGGCTTGAAATTCTCGATGATGCCGTTGTGGACGACCGCGACTTCGCCGGTCGCATGCGGATGGGCGTTGTTGGTGGTCGGGCCGCCATGCGTCGCCCAGCGCGTGTGCGCGATGCCGGTCTTGCCGGGCAGCGGATGCGCGGCGAGTTCGTTGGCGAGGTTGATCAGCTTGCCCGACGCGCGGCGGCGCTCGATCGCGCCATCGAAATCGGTGGCGATGCCGGCCGAATCATAGCCGCGATATTCGAGCCGCTTCAGACCGTCGAGCAGACGATCGGCGACGTCTTCGGTACTCAGGATGCCAACGATGCCACACATGGAATGTCTCGACCTTAAAGGGTGTAGGGGATGCGGATGCCCGGCATGGTCGCCGGAAAATCCTTGGTGTTGCGGGTCACTAGAATGCGTCCGTGAACTTGTGCTGACGCGAGGATGACCGAGTCCGCAAGCTTCAGGCGGCACTCGTTGCGCAGTTCCGCCGCGCGCGTCGCAATCGGTATATCGAGCTCATCGATCAGGAACCCCGCCAACAGCGATTTCGTTCGCGGCATCGTGATCTGGTCGACCCGGGACATGACCTCGATCCACGTCACCCGACTGATCCAGCGATCGTCAACCGACTCGAGCTCGAGCTGCGCTGACACGTTGCCGTTAAGGGCATCGATCAGGATATTGCTGTCGAACGACGTGGCGCTCACGATTTTGGCGACGGCTGCACGCCCCGAAGCTGATCGAGATAGATCGCGCGCTGACGATCATCTTCCGCGTCGAAGAGATCGGGAAACTCGGCTTTGACGTCTTCGTAATCGTCGTCCCAGGGACGGGTCCAGCTCGCGCGTTCGCGCCGCTGCCATGCGACGGCGTCACCAATGTCAGCGCGATCCTTCCAGGCTCCGAAACCGGCGCGCAGAGCCGCCAGTCGCCGTTGCCGGTTCCCCTCTTCTGCGTCGCTCGCAATCAGCCGATCGACCGCGTCACGGATCACCGCCGCGCGCGACTGACCGTGCTCGGCCGCGATCTGATCGAGCCGCGCAATGCGATCGTCGCCGAGCGAAACCAGGGTCCTGCTAGCCATTATCGACCGATATCACCGGGTGATATCACTTGCCAGCTTTCTTCGCCGTCATCGCGTCGCGAAAGCGCTTGGCCCATCCGGGTTTGGAGACTTGCTGCGGCCGCACCAACGCGAGCGCGTCGGCTTCGACGTCAGCGGTGATCACAGATCCTGCACCGACAATCGCGCCCGCGCCGATCGTCACTGGGGCGACCAGCGCCGAGTTCGACCCGATGAACGCGCCCTCGCCGATGATCGTCTTGTATTTGAAGAAACCGTCGTAATTGCAGGTGATCGTGCCCGCGCCGATGTTGGCGCCGGCCCCCACTTCGGCATCGCCGAGATAGGTCAAGTGGCTCGCCTTGGCACCCGCGCCGAGCACGGCCTTCTTCATCTCGACGAAATTGCCGATCTTCGACTTCTCGCCCATCACCGCGCCGGGGCGCAGGCGGGCGAACGGGCCGACCTCTGCCTTCGCGCCGATCTGCGCGCCCTCGATATGGCTGAAGGCGTGGAGCAGCGCGCCGTCGCCGACGGTGACGCCGGGGCCGAACACGACGTTGGGCTCGATCACGACGTCGCGGCCGATCACCGTGTCGTGCGCGAACCAGACGGTTTCGGGGGCGATCAGCGTGGCGCCGTCGGCCATCGCCTGCGCGCGGCGCTGCGCTTGCCACGATGCCTCGACGCCCGCGAGTTCGCCGCGGCTGTTAACGCCGGCGACCTCAAACGCGTCGGTCTCGATCACCGCCGAGCGACGGCCGTCGACGGCGGCGAGCATGACGATGTCGGGGAGGTAATATTCGCCCGCCGCATTGTAGTTGCCGACGCGGGCGAGCAGCGCGAACAGATCGGCGCTGCGCACCGCCATCAGCCCGGAGTTGCACAAATCGACCGCGCGTTCGGCGGGAGTCGCGTCCTTGAACTCGACCATCTTGGCAATCACGCCATCCTCGGCGATGATCCGGCCATAGGCGCCGGCATCGGCCGGACGGAAGCCGAGCACGACCGCGACGGGCGCATCGTCGGTGTTCAGCCGGTCGAGCATTGCCTGCATCGTCTGCGAGGAGACGAGCGGGACGTCGCCGTAGAGGATCAGCACATCGCCGTCGAAGCCAGCAAGCGCGGCTTCGGCCTGAGCGACGGCATGTCCGGTACCGAGCTGGTCGGCCTGCGGCGCAGTCGCGATCCCGAGCGGCGAGACCGCCGCCTCGACCTGCTCGCGCCCCGCGCCCGTCACGACGACGGTGCGCGCGGGAGTAAGCGCGGCGACGCTTGCCGCGAGGTGGAGCAGCATCGGCCGCCCGGCGATCGGATGCAGCACCTTGTGGAGATCCGATTTCATCCTCGTCCCCTTGCCCGCGGCAAGGATGATGGCGGCGATGGGGGGGCGAGACGGGCTTTCCATAACGCCAGCCCTGCCACGCCGGACTTGCCAATTCCATAGCAACCCTGCCAGGCGGGGCCGCATGACGACGAATTCATTTCAGATCGTGGGGTTCGACCTCGATGGCACCCTGGTCGACAGCAGCGGCGATCTCACCGCCGCGGTCAACGACACGCTCGACTTCGCCGGGCGTCCGTTGCTGACGGTGGCGCAAGTCAAGACGATGGTTGGCGGCGGCGCCAAGCATATGCTGGCGCAAGGGCTCGAGGCGACCGGCGGCTGCACGCCCGAGGAATTCCGCCCGCTCTACAAGCGGATGCTGGCCTATTATGCCGCGCACCTTTCGGTCCATACGCGCCCCTTCCCCGGCGTGATCGACGCGCTCGACCAGCTCGACGCGCGCGGCATCAAGAGCGCGGTCGTCACCAACAAGTTCGAGAGCCTTGCGCTCACGCTGCTCGCCGATCTCGGGCTGACCGAGCGCTTCGCGTGCATCATCGGCGGCGACACGATGGGGCCGGGCCTTTCCAAGCCCAACCGCGCGCCGATCGACGAGATGATCCGGCGCTGCGGCGGCGAGATTGGCACGACCCGCGCGGCGTTCGTCGGCGATTCGATCTATGACATCATGGCGGCGAAGAACGCCGGAATCCCCGGCATCGCGGTTAGCTTCGGCTTCCTGCTCGAGCCGGTCGAGGAGATGGGCGCCGATGCGGTGATCGATTCGTTCGACGAACTGCTCCCGACGCTCGACCGCCTGTCAGCCTGAGGCGGGCCCGGCGCCACCCTTGCGCCACTTGGTCCAAAGGTGCCGCGCGAGCATCGCGGGCGGCATGCGCAGCCAGTGCGAGCGGATGTAGAACGCCATCCGCGTCACCGGACGGGTGGTGCGCCCCCAACCGTCGCGCGCGGTGACGCGGCGGAGATAGAGGTTGTCGGACCAACGCGGGTTCAGGTCGATCGCGATCGGTGAGGTATAGCAGACTGCGGGCGTGTCATAGAGCTGCCAACACAGGCGCAACGCGCGCTGAACCTGATCGGACAAGCCCTCCTCCCAAGCGCGCTCGTATAAACTCAAATAGAAGTCGGACTGCGTTGCCGCGAACTCGCGGCAAAGCTGATCGATGTCCCACAGGTTGCGCATCCCGCCCGCCAGATCGCCGTCGGCGAACAGATGTGCTGCGGCATGGACAACCATGTCTTCGGGCGACAGCGCCCACAGCCCCGGCGCAACCTCAACCGCATCGGCGAGCAACGCCGCGGCGTTGGGGGTGATCCGCGCGGTCAGGGGCAGGATCGTGTGGTGGACGTCGATCATCCGGTCGCGGTCGCGGTGGATCAGCGGGGGGAGCTCATGCATCCACTGGCGGTAATAGGCGTCGTCATACGGATCGGGCTTGACCCATTCCCACCCCGCGTCGAGCAACGCCGCCTCGACCCTATCCAGCGATGCGCGTGGCACGAGGATGTCGAGATCCCCGATCGACCGCCCCTGCCCCGCCAGCAGATCGGCAGCGACGAAGGCGGTGCCCTTGAGCAGCACGACGCGCTCGCCGAGCGGCGCGAGTGCGCGGCGGGCAGCCTCGGCTTCCCACAAGGCGACGACCCGGCCCTGTTCGACCGAGCGCCACGCATCTTCGAGAATGCGCCCGACATTCGGTGGAACCGCCACTCCATCGAGCCGCCATGCGAGCGTGCCGAGCATCTGCTCCGCGCGGGCGATCGCGAGCAAGGCGGTCCAGCCCTGCGCGTCGAGTGCGAGCGTGCTTTCGGGCAAGCGCAGCGCGCGCGCCAGCAGCCAGCCGTCTGGCGCGCGGCGCATCATCGCGCCGCCCATGCCGCCTCCACTTGCGCGATCGCGCTGGCGGTATCGGGATAGTCGATCGCGCGCGCCGGGACCGAGGTCACGAGCTTGGTCAGCGCATCGAAGCCACGCTCGCCGAGCGCGACATAGTTGGTCGAGGCTTGCGTCAGCCGAACGAACACCTCGCTCGGCGCGACGTCGCGCGCGGCGGGTTCGAAGCCGAAGCTCGGGAAGAGGATCAGCGCCGGGCGCGCTGGCTGGATCATCGTCGCGATCGCGTGCGCATCGGGGGCGAAATGGCGGATCGTGCCCTTGGGTGTGCCCTCGAGCAGGGGCCCGAACCGATCCTCCGCCGCTTCTGCCGCGACGGTCGCGATGCTCGCATTCTTGAGGCTGACGAGTCGCGGGAAGGCAAGAAGCTGTCCCGTTTCGGGATCGAGCAAGGCAAATTCATCGCCCATCAGACGCCATCCGCGCAGCGACAGCAGCGCCGCGAGCGTCGATTTGCCCGCGCCCGAGACGCCCGTCATCATCAGCGCCTCGCCGTCCCGCTCGACGACCGAAGCGTGGAGCAGCAGGTAACGGCGCTGGCCGAGCGCCATCTGCAGGTTCATCCCCATCTCGGCGGCGAGCAGCCCTTGCGCGAGCGGCAGCGGCGCCGCTTCGGGCAGCACGAAATCGCCGCCGATCATCACGGAGGGGCGCAGCACGCGCCGCCATGGCCGCGCGGCGAAGAGGCGCACGGTGAAATCGGGGACACCATCGGTGGGCTTGGGATAGGCGCGATACAGCGTCTCGAGCTGGGCGATCGGCGCGCGCCAGTCGGAGCCGATGCGGAAACCGACCGGCCCGATCGCTACGCTGAACTGGTGGTTCATGCGCGCGACACCAGGCCGGTCGCGACGAGTTCGTCGAGCCGCTCGCGCAGCACATCCATATCGGCATCGCCGAGCGCATAGTCGCGCGCGAGCCGCTGCAGCAGCGCGGCGCGCGTCATTCCCGCCTCACCCAAAGTCGCGAGAATCTCGGGCGCTGGCGCGGTGATGAGGTGCGTGATGCCCGAGGCGCGGTGATAGACTGCGGAAAAACTGTCGAGATGGACGATGCTCAGGCTCTCGGCCCGCGCCATGCGGTAGAGGACGGTGTCGTCCGCCAGGGCCACCGGCTCAGCCGCGCGGCATCTGCAACGACGCGAAGCAGGTGAAGCCGCTCGTCCCCGATTGCAGCCGCCGGATGTAATTGGTGTAGGCGCGGCTCTGCTGATAGCTCGTTCCCGGCAGCTGTCCGCCGGCCAGCGCGGTCTTGACCTCCTCGCCCTTGAACGGCCTTCCGGGCGGCGCGAACGCCCCCAGCGTCCCACGCGGCACGGTGGTGCCGTCGGCGGCGATGTAGCTGCCCGCCCGCCCCGGATCGGGCACCGGAATCTCGCAGGTCGAGATCGACGCGGTGGTCGCGGCGAGTGCCGGGCGGATCGAGACGACCGCGGCGGCGCCGGCCGCGCCGAGCATGAGCGCGCGGCGGCGCGTGGCGTTCGGGGTCTCTGGCGGAACGTCGGTCATGGTGACAGCCATTTCACATTCGCAAATCGCTGGCAAGCAAGGCTATCGAGCTTAAGCATCTTTGGGCTAAGGCGGCGAAATGCTCCAGGGTTTCGGTTCTCGGACGATCACGGCGATCGGTCTCATCGTCGTCGCGGCGATCGCAGTGTTCCTGCTTGCGGGCGATCTGCAGCCCGCGTTGGTCACGCTGGTCGGCGGGATTGCCGCGGCGCTCGTCGCGACGGGCACCGGCGACGGCCCGATCGAGCTGCCCCGCCCCGTCCCCGCTGCCGCCGCGCTCGCCCCGCCCGAGACGCAAGACGTGATCGAGGCGATCGTCGAGCCCGTGCTGATCGTCGCCGAAGGGCGCGTGACGCATGCCAATGCCGTCGCACTCGGGCTGCTCGGCAAGCATATCGTCGGCGAGGACGTGCGCGTCGCGATCCGGCACCCGGGCGCCGCCGAACGCCTCGCCGGTCCGTCGACGGGCAGTCTGCAGGGCCCGACCAATCTCGTCGGGCTCGGCGCGCTCGACCAGCATTGGGAAATGCATGTCAGCCGCGCTGGGGGTGGTCAGCGGATCGTGCAACTCGTCGACCGCACCGGCAATTACGCCGCCGAGCGGATGCGCGTCGACTTCGTCGCGAACGCGAGCCACGAATTGCGCACCCCGCTCGCCTCGATCCTCGGCTATATCGAGACGCTTGGCGACGAAAAGGCGGGCGAGGACGCGCAGGTGCGCGGGCGCTTCCTCAAGATCATGTTCGACGAGGCGCGGCGGATGCAGCGCTTGGTCGAGGACCTGATCTCGCTGAGCCGGATCGAGGCGGAGAAATATCGTCTGCCCGATCGCGCGGTCGATGTCAGTGCGCTGATCGGCGAAGTCCGCTCCGAACTGCTCGACGCGCAGGACACGCGCAGCGCCGATATCGTCGCCGACCTCGACCTCGGGGTGCCGCCCGTGGCCGGCGACCGCGCGCAATTGAGCCAGGTGCTCCACAATCTCATCGGCAATGCGATGAAATACGGCCGCGCCGGTACGCCGGTGACGGTTCGGCTGTGGCGCGATCCGGCGGGAATGGTGCGGATCAGCGTGACCGACGAGGGCGAAGGGATCGCGCCCGAGCACATCCCGCGTCTGACCGAGCGCTTCTACCGCGTCGACCCGGGCCGCAGCCGCGCGGCGGGCGGGACCGGGCTTGGGCTCGCGATCGTCAAGCATATCATCGAGCGCCACCGCGGTCGGTTCGATGTGACGAGCACCGTGGGCAAGGGAACCACGGTGACAATTCTGCTTCCAGCGCACGGCCAGACGGGCGCTGTCATCAAACGGTAACGACAGTGTCACACAGGCGGTCCGTCGCGATGGTATTGCGATTCTACGGACCCTTCGGTCCGAGGGGAGAATCCATGAACCGGAAACGCGCGATCGTCGCCTTTGCCGCCAGCAGTGCGGCAGCGTTGGCACTCAGTGCCTGCCAGGACCAGGCCAATGGCGGGGGCGCCGGCTCGCGCGACCATATCACCGTCGTCGGATCGTCGACTGTCTTCCCCTTCACCACGATCGTCGCCGAGCAGCTCATCAACAAGACGCCGGGGATGAAATCGCCCGCGATCGAATCGACCGGCACGGGCGGCGGGATGAAGCTGTTCTGCGCTGGCGTCGGGGCGGCGCATCCCGACATCGAGGACGCCTCGCGCCGGATGAAGGCGAGCGAGTATCGCACCTGCAAGGACAATGGCGTCGACACTATCATCGAGGTCCAGATCGGGCTCGACGGCGTCGCCTTCGCCGAATCGATGAGCGGCCCCAAGCTGCAGTTGACCGCGGTCGACCTGTATAAGGCGCTCGCCGCCACGCCGATGGGCCAGCCCAACACCGCCAAGACGTGGAAGGACGTCAACCCGGCGCTGCCCGCGATCCCGATCCAGGTCTATGGTCCGCCCTCGACCAGCGGCACGCGCGATGCGCTCGCCGAGTTGATCCTCGCCAAGGGCTGCGACGCGATCAATCCCGCGCTCGCCGACAAGAAAGAGACCGACGCCGCCGGCTATGCCAAGGGCTGCACCGCGATCCGCGAGGACGGCGCCTATGTCGATGCCGGCGAGAACGACAATCTGATCGTCCAGAAGCTCCAGTCGAACCCCAATGCGATCGGCATCTTCGGCTATTCGTATCTCGAGCAGAACAAGGACAAGTTGAACGGCGTGCCGATAAACGGCGTCGAGCCGACCTATGAGACGATCGCGCGCGGCGCCTATCCGGGGTCGCGCCCGCTCTACCTCTACGTCAAGAAGGCGCATCTCACCGCGATCAAGGGGCTGCGCGAATTCCTCGCAGTCTATGCGCAATCGTGGGATCCCAAGGGGCCGCTCGTCGCCAAGGGGCTGATCGCCGCGCCCGACGACGTGCGCAAGCGCAGCGCAGCCATCATCAAGGCCGAAGCGTCGCTGGATCCGTCCAAGCTGCTCTGACCGCCTTTCCCACACCTCGAACACGAAATCGAACCACCCGCTTTGTCGATCCTTACTCTCTCCCTCGTCATTGCCGGGCTCGGCCTGATCGGCTGGCTGACGGCGCGGATGCGTGCCGTCGGCTTCCGCCGCGGCAGCACCGCGCGGTTCAGCTCGCTGCCGTCGCATTTCGGTGGCTATGTCGCCTTGTGGACGGTGTTGCCCGCCGCTCTCTTCCTGTGCGTCTGGGCGTCGACTTCGCCAGCGCTGGTGACCGACCGCGTGCTGCGCGATCCCGCCGCCGCGCAATTGCCGCGGCCGGGGTTCGACCGTGCGGCGATCCTGTCCGAAGCGCGCAGCCTTGCCGCGGGCAACAGCTTCGGCGCGTTCAACCCGCTGTCGCAAAAGCTCGCGCCCGCTTATGCTGCGGCGCAGAACCGCAACGACTGGATCGGCTCGGCGGTCGCGTTGCTGCTCGCCTTTGCGACCGGCGGGTTCGCTTATACCCGCGTCCGCCCCGATTTCCGCGCGCGCAGCAAGATCGAACGCGTCGTGATGGCGTGCCTGCTCGCCGCCTCGCTGATCGCGATCGTCACGACGATGGGGATCGTCGCGTCGCTGCTGTTCGAATCGTGGCGCTTCTTCAGCGTCGTGCCGATCGGCGACTTCCTGTTCGGGACGCATTGGAGCCCGCAAGTGATCGACCCGGCCGACCCGGGCAAGACGCTCGGCGCGGTGCCGTTGTTCTGGGGCACCTTCTTCATCGGCGCGGTGATCGCGATGCTCGTCGCGATCCCGTTCGGGCTGATGAGCGCGGTGTACCTCACGCAATATGCAACGCCGCGCGCGCGGCGCTGGATGAAGCCGATCCTCGAGGTGCTCGCGGGCGTGCCGACCGTGGTCTACGGCTATTTCGCCGCGCTGACGGTGGCGCCGGCGGTGCGCGATGTCGCGGTGTCGCTCGGCATTACCTGGGCGAGCTCCGAGAGCGCGCTCGCCGCGGGGCTGGTGATGGGGGTGATGATCATCCCGTTCGTGTCCTCGATGGCAGACGATTCGCTGGCGGCGGTGCCGGGTGCGATGCGCGACGGGAGCCTGGCGATGGGCGCGACCTCGTCCGAGACGATCAGCCGCGTATTGCTTCCCGCGGCGCTTCCCGGTGTCGTCGGTGGCGTCTTGCTCGCGGTCAGCCGCGCGATCGGCGAGACGATGATCGTGGTGATGGCGGCGAGCGGCGTCGCGACGCTCACGCTCAACCCGTTCGCCAGCGCGACCACCGTGACCAAGCAGATCGTCGACCTGCTCACCGGCGAGGCCGAGTTCGACAGCCCCAAGACGCTCGCCGCGTTCGCGCTCGGGCTCACGCTGTTCGTCATCACCCTGCTCCTCAACATCGTCGCACTGACGGTCGTGAAACGGTATCGCGAAGCTTATGAGTGACGCCCCAATCCTGAGCGGGCTCGTCCCCGGTGTCGCGACCACCGCGATCGGCCCGGCCGAGCGCGCGCCGACCGACTGGCGGACGCAGTCGATGCAGCGCCGCATCCGCAAGCGTTATGCCGCCGAGCGACGCTTCCGCTGGCTCGGGCTCGGCGCGGTCGTGCTTTCCGCCGGCTTCCTCGCGGTGCTGCTCGTGACGATGGTGTATAACGGCGCCAGCGGATTCCTGCAGACGCAGATCGCGCTGCCGGTCGATTTCGCGCATTCAGGGTTGTTGCTGACGCCCGCCGACCTGCGCGGACCCGGCGCCGATCTCGCGCTGTCGACCGCCAATATCGAAGGCTTGACCGATTCATCGGCCAAGGCCGCGTTCGGGACCGACGGCGATCGCTGGGTGTCCGACGGTGGCTGGCTGCGCGTGCGCCAAGCGTTGAAGCGCGACCCTGCGCTGCTCGGCGCGCGCGCAACGATCTGGGTGCCCGCCGCCGATGCGATCGACGTCGCCGCCAAGCGCCAGGGCGATCCGGCCTCCGAGGCGATCGTCGCGAAGCTCAAGGCGCGGCATGCGATCTCGACGGGTTTCAACCTCCCCTTCCTCACCGCATCGGACTCGAACGATCCGACGCGCGCGGGGATCTGGGGCGCGTTCAAGGGCTCGCTGTTCACGATGCTGGTCACGCTGCTGATCGCCTTCCCGGTCGGGGTGCTGTCGGCGCTCTATCTCGAGGAATATGCGCCGCGGAACCGCTGGACCGATCTGATCGAGGTCTCGATCAACAATCTCGCCGCGGTGCCCTCGATCATCTTCGGCTTGCTCGGGCTGGCCGTGTTCCTTGGCACCTTCGGCCTGCCGCGCTCGGCGTCGATCGTCGGGGGCCTGACGCTCGCGCTGATGACGATGCCGGTGATCGTAATCTCGGGCCGCAACGCGATCAAGGGCGTCCCGCCGTCGATCCGGGATGCCGCGCTCGGCGTCGGGGCGAGCCCGATCCAGGTCGTCTTCCACCACGTCCTGCCACTCGCGCTGCCCGGCATCCTCACCGGCACGATCATCGGCATGGCGCGCGCGCTCGGCGAGACTGCGCCACTGCTGATGATCGGGATGCGCGCGTTCATCGCCTCGCCACCCGCGCGGCTGACCGATCCGGCGACCGTGCTGCCGGTGCAGATCTTCCTATGGTCCGATCAGATCGATCGCGGCTTTGTCGAAAAGACCAGCGCGGCGATCATCGTCCTGCTCGTCTTCCTGCTCGCGATGAACGGCTTCGCGATCTACCTCCGTAACAAATTCGAGACCCGCTGGTGAGCATTCCCAACCAACACAAGATTTCGGCGCAGCACGTGAACGTCTGGTACGGCGCCAAGAAAGCGATCGACGACGTGTCGCTCGATTTCGGTTCGGACCACGTCACCTCGCTGATCGGCCCGTCGGGCTGCGGCAAATCGACCTTCCTGCGCACGCTCAACCGGATGAACGACACAATTCCTGCGGCCAAGGTCGAGGGCGACATCACGCTCGACGGTGAGGACATCTACGCCCCCGAAATGGACGTCGTGCAGCTCCGCGCGCGCGTCGGCATGGTGTTCCAGAAGCCAAACCCCTTCCCCAAGTCGATCTTCGAGAACGTGGCCTACGGCCCGCGCATCCATGGCCTTGCCGGCAACAAGGCCCAGCTCGGCGAGATCGTCGAACGCTCGTTGCGCCGCGCCGGGCTGTGGGACGAGGTCAAGGATCGCCTGACCGACAGCGGCACTGCGCTGTCGGGCGGCCAGCAGCAACGGCTGTGCATCGCGCGCGCGATCGCGGTCGACCCCGAGGTGATCCTGATGGACGAGCCGTGCTCGGCGCTCGACCCGATCGCCACCGCCAAGATCGAGGAGCTGATTCACGAGCTCAAAGGCCGCTACGCGATCGTGATCGTCACGCACAACATGCAGCAGGCCGCGCGCGTGTCGCAGCGCACCGCCTTCTTCCACCTGGGCACGCTGATCGAATATGGCGCGACCTCGGACATCTTCACCAATCCTCGGCAGGAACGCACCAAGGATTACATCACCGGCCGCTACGGGTGAACAGGACATGCCATTGAACGACCATACAGTTAAGGCGTTCGACGCCGATATCGGCCAGCTCCGCGGTCTCATCGCGCAGATGGGCGGGATGGCCGAACACGCGATTGCCGGCGCGATGGAAGCGCTGCGCCGCCACGACCTCGAGGGCGCGCAGCTCATCATCGCGGGCGACAAGAAGCTCGACGCGCTCGAGCTCGAGGTCGAACAGCTCGCGGTCCGCATCATCGCGCTGCGCGCGCCGCTCGCCGACGACCTGCGCGAAGTCGTCGCCGCGCTGAAAATTGCGGGCGTGATCGAACGGATCGGCGACTATGCCAAGAATATCGCCAAGCGCGTCCCCTCGATCGACAGCCATGGCGAGATCGAGCCGCTCTCGGTGCTCCCCGCCATGTCGGCGCTCGCGGTGCGGATGGTGCACGACGCGCTCGACGCCTTCGCCGCGCGCGACGCCGACGCCGCGGTCGAAGTGTGCCAGCGCGACCGCGAGGTCGACGATTTCTACAACAGCCTGTTCCGCGTGCTCGTCACCCACATGATGGAGAATCCGCGGACGATCGGCCAGGTCACGCAATTGCTCTTCATCGCCAAGAATCTCGAGCGCGTGGGCGACCACGCAACGAACATCGCCGAGATGATCTACTATGCCGCAACCGGTACGCACATGGTCGAACGTGACCGCGGCACCCTTCTCAGCCTGACGGAGTAAACGATATGGCCCGCGCGAAAATGCTGCTGGTTGAAGACGACGCCGCGCTCGCCGAGCTGCTGATCTGGCACTTCAAGCGCGAGGATTTCGAGATCGCGCAGACGCCCGACGGCGAGGAGGCGCTGCTGCTGGCCAAGGAGAATACCCCCGACATCGTGCTGCTCGATTGGATGGTCGAGGGCCTGTCGGGGATCGAAGTGTGCCGCCGCCTGCGCCGCATGCCCGAGACCGCCAACGTCCCGATCATCATGCTGACCGCGCGCGGCGAGGAAGAGGATCGTGTCCGCGGGCTCGAGACCGGCGCCGACGATTATGTCACCAAGCCGTTCTCGCCACGTGAGCTCGTCGCGCGCGTCGGCGCGGTGCTGCGGCGGGTGCGCCCGGCGTTGGCGGGCGAGCAGCTGACCTATTCGGACATCGAGATGGATACCGTCGGCCACAAGGTGCGGCGTTCGGGCGAGGTCATCCCGCTCGGGCCGACCGAGTTCCGCCTGCTCAAGCATTTCCTCGAACATCCCGGCTGGGTCTTCTCGCGCGAGCGGTTGCTCGATGCGGTATGGGGCCATGACAGCGACATCGAGAGCCGCACGGTCGACGTGCACATCCGGCGGCTGCGCAAGGCGATCAACTGCGGCGACCGCCCCGATATCATCCGCACGGTGCGTTCGGCGGGCTACGCACTCGATTCGGGTGCGTAAAGAATATTGGGACACATGCGGCACAATGTGCGTTTGACCCGACGAGCAGCACACCATGCTGCCCGTTCGCAGGAGACTGTTTATGAAAATCATGATGTTTGCGGCCCTCGCCGCTGCCGTCGCAATGCCCGCGCTGGCGCAGACCACGCCAGCACCGGCGACCCCCGACGCGATGAGCCAGCCGGCCCCGGCGCAAACCATGCCCGCGCAGCCCGCCCCGGCAGCAGACCCCGCAATGGCACAGCCCGCCGCCCCCGCCGCTGATCCGGCAATGGCGCAGCCGGCAACGACGCCTGCCGCCAATGCGTCGATGGCGACGCCGTCGGCACCGATGGCAGCGACCGGCGACTACCCGCCCTGCTCGCGCACGCTGAAGGATGGCTGCACCGAGCGGTCGAACGCTGCCGGCGCGCGGATGCACTCGGGCAAGCGCATGCACAAGCGCTGAGGCCGCACCGGATTTTTCCGGCCGCAGCCTTCAAGACTTGCCGTTACGGCCGGCGTGCAGAAGCTCTGCACGCCGGCTTTTTCGTATCGGGAGTATGCCGATCGCGGCTTGCACGCCGCGCGCAATTGCCTAGGACGCGCCTCAAACCACCTAGAGGAGTCCATCCATGTCCATCCGTTTCGATGATAAGGTCGCCATCGTCACCGGCGCCGGCGGCGGTCTCGGTCGCGCCTATGCGCTCGAACTCGCCAAGCGCGGCGCGAAGGTCGTGGTCAACGATCTCGGCGGCTCGCGCGATGGCACCGGCCATAGCGACGCGGCGCTGAAGGTCGTCGAGGAAATCAAGGCGGCCGGCGGCGAGGCGATCTCGAACGGCGGCAGCGTCACCGAATATGAGCAGATGGTCGAAATGGTCGCGAAGGCCAAGGAAACCTGGGGCGGCGTCCACATCCTCATCAACAATGCCGGCGTGCTGCGCGACAAGAGCTTCGCCAAGATGGAGCCGGCCGATTTCAAGTTCGTGATCGACGTCCACCTCAACGGCTCGGCCAACGTCACCAAGGCGGTGTGGGAGACGATGCGCGCCCAGAATTACGGCCGCATCCTGATGACCGCATCGTCGACCGGCCTCTACGGCAATTTCGGCCAGGCGAATTACGGCGCGGCCAAGCTCGGCCTTGCTGGCCTCACCAAGACGCTCGCGATCGAGGGCGCGAAGAACAACATCAAGGTCAACACGATCGCGCCGACCGCAGGCACGCGGATGACCGAGGACCTCTTCCCGGCCGAGGCGTTTGCCGCCTTCGCCCCCGAAAAGGTCGCGCCGGCCGCGCTCTATCTCGTCTCGGAGGAATCGCCGACCAACATGATCATCGGCGCTGGCGCCGGTGTGTTCCAGGCGGCCTATGTCACGCTGACGCAGGGCAAGCTGCTGAGCGGCGACGATCTGTCGCCCGAGGGCATCGCCGCCCACTGGTCCGAGATCACCGACCGTGCTGGCGAGATGACCCCGCAGAACGGTGCCGAACAGTCGATGAGCATCCTCAAGAAGCTCCAGGGCGGCTGACCTCGCGCGTCGCCCCGGCCTGTGCCGGGGCGACGATAGTTACTGTGTTGCTACACTGATACACGCGTGATACGCTCCCCATCACAGGGAGACGATCATGTACAGCGAAAGCGATATCGACGGGGCGGTGACGGCAGGCGCGATTTCGCGCGAGGCGGCGGCCGCGCTGCGCAATCATATCGCCGCGCGCAACGCCGCGCCCGCGGTCGATGAAGAGAGCTTCCGGCTGCTGTCGGGCTTCAACGATATTTTCGTGTCGATCGCGATCGTGCTGGTGCTCCTCGCGGTCGGCTGGATCGGCGAGTCGATCACCCCCCCGCTCGCTGGCGCGCTGGTCGCGGTCGCGGCCTGGGGGCTCGCCGAGTATTTCACGCGCATTCGGCGGATGGCGCTGCCGAGCATCCTGCTGCTGCTCGCCTTTGTCGGCGGTGTCGGTACGACGCCGGTCGGCGTGCTCGTCGCGCTGCACGCCAATTCGAGCGACCAGGCCGGCGCGGCGATCGGCGCTGGCATCGGCCTGCTGATGGCGGGCGCCGCATGGCTGCACTGGCGGCGCTTCATGGTGCCGATCACCGTCGCCGCCGGCGCATCGGCCTTGGTAGGCGTCGTCGTCGCGCTGGTGATCGCCGCGATCCCGTTGGTGAAGGAAGCGGTCTATCCACTCGTCTTCATTTGTGGGCTCGGCATGTTCGCGCTCGCGATGACGTGGGATCTGTCGGACCGCGAGCGCCGCACGCGGCGTGCCGACGTCGCCTTCTGGCTCCACCTCGCCGCAGCACCGATGATCGCGCATCCCGTCTTCCACATGCTCGGCGTGTTCGGCGGGGCAATCGCGATCGGCACCGCGCTGATCGTGCTCGCGCTTTACCTCGCCTTCGCCTTCGTCGCGCTCGCGGTCGACCGGCGCGCGCTGCTCGTCTCGAGCCTCGCCTATGTCCTCTATGCGCTGTACGCGCTGTTCCAGACGGCGGGCGCGGTCGAACTGGCGTGGGCGTTCACCGCACTGGCGATCGGCTCGGCCTTGCTGACGCTCTCCGCCTTCTGGCCGGCAATGCGGCGGATCGTGGTCGGCCTGCTCGGCGGTCTTGGCGAGCGTCTGCCCCCGGTCGCGACGCTGGTTGCCGCCTAGCGGTCGACTCGCCCGGCGGCGTTCGTCGTGCGCCTTGTTGCAAACCGGAATCTCGCGTATTCCTTTGAACGCAGGCGGATATTTGCGCCGTTTGCGCCGTTCAACGCAACGAAAGAGGCACCGGGTGACCTCGATTCTGATCGTCGACCGCCATTCCAGCGTGCGCACTTCGCTCCAAGCGGCTTTCGAGCGCGACGGCGGCGCCTGCGCGACGCTCGACCCATCCGTGGCGCACGACGCCGTATCGCGCGCAGCGCTCGACCGTGACGGAGTCCTGGTTCGAATCGATGACGATGCGCTGCAGCGCGGGTGGGAGGTGGCGCGCCAAGCCCGCGCTGCCAACCCGGCGGTCGCGATCGGCTATCTGTCGACGCGGGGGACCAGCGACTGGGCAGCGTCAGGTGTCCCGGACAGCGTGGTCTATGCGCCGACGTCCGATCCGATCGAGATCACGGCGGCCTTCCTCGCTTTGTGCCGCCCGGCGCGCACCCAGCAAGCGATGGGCGAGCCGCATGGCGAACGTCCGTCAGGCACCGCGCGCGCGCGGCTCGGCCCGCTGGGAAACGACCTGATTCACGGATCACGCCGCAATGCGATGGGGATGATGGCGACGACGATCGCCAACGAACTCACCCAGCCGCTGACGACGATCGGCAATTACCTGGCCGTCGCGCGTGCGGTCGTCGAAAGCCGGGGGGATTCCGCGCTGGTGCTCGAGTCGCTGCAGGCAGCGATCGAGGCAAGCCGCACGGCGGGCCACATCATCCGCACCCTGCAATCGCTGACGACCCGCCCCGAAGCACGGCTGGAACAGGTCGCGCTCACCGACACGTTGCGCGACGCCGCCGATATCGTCACGCTGGGGCGACCCGACGCGCGGATCACGCTCGACCTTCCGCACTCGCTTATCGTGCTGGGCGATCGGATCCTGCTCCAGCAGACGCTGCTCAACCTTTTGCAGAATGCCGTCGAGGCCGCCGCCGGCACGCCGGTCGACATCCTCGTCACCGCGTCCGACAAGGGGCAAGTCGTCGAGGTCTGCGTGGCGGATTCGGGTCCGGGCGTCGACCGGATGCTGCTCCCCAATGTCTTCGAGCCGTTCGTCACGACCAAGGCAGACAGTCTGGGAATCGGCCTGTCGATCTGCAAGGCGATTATCGAAGCGCAAGGCGGGGTGATCACGCTGCGCAACCGCGCCACCTGCGGCGCGATCGCGTGCTTTACCGTGCCGGGTATCGCCTAAGCGCTCAGTCGACCACCTTCATCAGGCGCCGCTCGACCGGGGCAAGGACCGGGCCGAGTTCGGGGCCGCGCTTGAGGACCATGCCATGTTCGCCGATCAGCGCCCACATCCCCTGCTTGTGGCGCAACGCAGGGCGCTTCTCGATCCGGAATTCGGGGCGTTCGGCGGCGCGGCGGAAAGCGGCGAAGACCGCGGCTTCATAGCCGAGATCGATCGCGTAGTCGCGCCACAGGCCGGCTGCGACCATCCGCCCGTAGAGATCGAGGATGCGGTTGAGTTCGAGCCGTTCGAAGCCGATCTGCAGCGGCGTACCGCGTGGCGCCGGAAAGGGTGTTATCGTCCCCATCAAGCCCGATCGCGCAGGTCGTGATTTTCCACCAGCAAGGCGTCGAGCCGCTTGCGCATCGTCTCGAGCTCGCAGCGCAGCAGTTCGACCTTCTGCGTCGCAGGATCGAACATCTCGCTGCACGGCGTGCCGTATGCGAGGAACTCGACGGGCTTCTGCCCGCCTTCGACCATCGTCGCGCGCGCCGGGATGCCGACCATGACCGCGCCCTCGACCACGTCACGCGTCACGACGGCGTTCGCGCCGACGCGCGAGCCCTTGTTGAGCGTGATCGGGCCGAGCACCTGAGCACCAGACCCGATGATGACATTGTCGCACAAGGTCGGGTGGCGCTTGCCGGCAATGCCATTGTCCGGGCTCGTGCCGCCGAGCGTGACGCATTGATAGATCGTGACGTTGTCGCCGATCTCGGCCGTCTCGCCGATCACGACGAAGCCGTGATCGATGAAGAAATTGCGGCCGATCGAGGCGCCGGGGTGGATATCGATCGCGGTCATCAAGCGCGAGAAATGGTTCACCGCGCGCGCAAGAAAGAACAGCCGCGCCTTGAACAGCCGGTGCGCGATACGGTGATAGCCAAGCGCCCAGACGCCAGGATAGGTCAGGATCTCGAGCCGCGAACGCGGGGCGGGATCACGAGCCTTGATCGAATCGAGATAGGCGATCAATCGTCCCATCATTGCGGTTTCCCCTTCATCTGCGCGATATCTAGTCCTTCGGTCGGTCGAATTAAAGGCGCGTCCGGTCGCTAACTTTATCGAACAAAACCCCATCTTTCTTGTGGGATTTCAAAAAAGGCGCGATCTGCTTAGCATGCCAGAGGTTTCGACCATCGATTTCCCCGCGATTTTCGCGGCGATGCTGCCCTTCATTCTGATCGGCTTTGCCGCGCAAGTGGTCGATGGTGCGCTCGGCATGGCGTTCGGGGTGATCAACAATACGCTGCTCGTCGTGCTGCTCGGGATGCCGCCGGCGCTCGCTTCGGCAAGCGTCCACGCGGTCGAGACCTTCACCACGGCGGCCTCGGGCGTGAGCCATATCGTGCATCGCAACGTCGACTGGCGGTTGTTCCGGCGGCTGGTCATCCCGGGGATGATCGGTGGTGCGCTGGGTGCCTATGTGCTGAGCAACATCGACGGCGCGGTCGCGCGGCCGTTCGTGATGGCGTATCTCTCGCTGATGGGGCTCTATTTGCTCTACCGGGCCTATCGTGGACCGGTGACGCCCAGGCAGCCCAAGATCATCGAGCCGCTGGGTCTCGTCGGTGGCTTCCTCGATGCCGCGGGCGGCGGCGGCTGGGGGCCGGTGGTGACCTCGAACCTGCTCGTCCAGGGCGCTGCGCCGCGCACCACGATCGGCACGGTCAATACGTCCGAATTCTTCCTCACCGCGACGATCTCGGCGACGTTCATCGCGACGCTCGGGCTCAAGGCGTTCACGCTGCAGACGCTCGGGATCCTGATCGGCGGGCTGATCGCCGCGCCGATCGGGGCGGTGGTCGCCAAGCGCGTCCCGGCGCGCAAGCTGATGGCGATGGTCGGGACCCTGCTGACGGTGACGAGCGCCTATTCGATATGGTCGGCGCTCGCACAATGAGCAGCAAACCCCTCCCCTGAAGGGGAGGGGCTTTAGAACGGTCAGTTGATCGCCGAATGGACCGTCGCGACCGCCTTCATCACCGCGCCGATCCGCACCGCGGTCTGGATCGCCTCGGCCGTGGCGCCGGCTTTCTTGAGGATCTGCTCATGGCTGTCGATGCACATGCCGCAGCCGTTGATCGCCGAGACCGCAAGGCTGAACAGCTCGAAATCGACCTTTTCGATTCCCGGCTGGCCGATCACGTTCATGCGCAGCTTGGCGGGCATCGTCTGGTATTCGGCATTCCCGGCGAGATGCGTGAAGCGGTAATAGACGTTGTTCATCGCCATCACCGCAGCGGCGGCGCGAGCGGCGTTGGCAGCCTCGGGCGAGAGCTTGGAGGCGACTTCGGCCTCGGTCACGTCGACCAGCGGCTTATAGCCGGTGGCGTGCGCGCAGCACAGGAACAGGCCGAACTTCTGCTGGTCGGGCAGATGCGCCTCGTTGAGCAGCGAGCCGACGTTGAGGCGGATGTCCTTGGCGAAATCCGGGAGCGTCCCGGCGAAATCCTTGAGCGACATTGATGTTTCCCTATCCACAAACACGTCACCCCAGCGCAGGCTGGGGTCTCTCGAGGGCGAGCGTCACGCCCGCCCCATAAAGACCCCAGCCTACGCTGGGGTGACGATGATGGCGGGCACGACCGTCAGGCCGCGCCCGCGCGTCCAATTTTACGCGGCGATCTGGAGGACGTCGTCGCCCTTGTTCCAGTTGCACGGGCAGAGCTCGTCGGTCTGCAGCGCGTCGAGCACGCGCAGCGTCTCGGCGGGGTTGCGGCCGACGTTGAGGCCGTTGACCTGGACTGCCTGGATCACGTTGTCCGGATCGATGATGAACGTCGCACGGAACGCGACATGCTCGTCCTTGTCGAGAATGCCGAGCTGCGCGGCGAGCACGCCACCGTTATCGGCCAGCCACGGGAAGTCGGCAGCCGCCAGATCGGGATCCGACTTGCGCCAGGCGAGGTGGACGTGCGCGGTGTCGGTCGATGCGCCGATCAGCACGGCGTCGCGATCCTCGAAGTCACCCTTGAGGCCGGCATAGCCGACGATCTCGGTCGGGCAGACGAAGGTGAAATCCTTCGGCCAGTAGAACAGCACCTTCCACTTGCCCGGGAACGCGTCCTGGCTGAGCGTCTCACCGGCGGGGAGCGCGGATACGCCCTGCTGGACGGGAACGGTAAAGTCGGGGAGCTTGTCGCCGATGGTCAACATGTTGTGGGCCTCCTGGAAAAATTGGGGCCTCGTCGGACATCCTCATGCGCGGCGCTGAACGCCGTCTCGTTGCAGGGCCCATATAGGGACTGTTCTTATCGATCCAATGGGTTATTTGTCGCCGTGTGATCGATTGGAGCGATAAATGGCGACGTACCTGCCGACCTTGAAGCAATTGCAGTATCTCGCGGCGCTGCAGGACCACGGCCATTTCGGCCGCGCGGCCGAGGCGTGCTTCGTGACGCAATCGACACTGTCGGCGGGGATTCGCGAGCTCGAGACGCTGATCGGCGTGACGCTGGTCGAGCGAACGCGCCGCGTCGTGCGCTTCACCCCGCTCGGCGACCGGATCGCCGACAAGGCGCGGCGCGTGCTGCGCGAGGCCGAGGAACTGGGCGACATGGCGCGTGCTGCCGGGCGCCCGCTGTCGGGCGAGATGCGGATGAGCGTCATCCCGACGATCGCGCCGTTCATGCTGCCGCGCATCCTGCCGCGGCTCCGGCGTGATTATCCCGACCTCAAGCTGTTCCTGCGCGAGGAGCCGAGCGGGCCGGCGTGCGAGGGGCTGCATCACGGGCGCGCCGATTGCGTGCTGCTCGCTTTGCCCTTCGCGTGCGGCGAAGTCTCATCGCAGACGCTGTTCGAAGACCGGTTGTTCGTCGCGGGGCAGCCCGCCGAAATGGGCAATATCGACCGCGCGATGCCGCCCTCCGAGATCGACGAGACGCGGCTGCTGCTGCTCGAGGACGGGCATTGTCTGAAGGACCATGCGCTGTCGGCTTGCGCGCGTCCCGAATTGCGCGCCGAGGCGACGATGCTCGGGACGTCGCTCCACACGATCGTGCAGATGATCGACAACGGCCTTGGGCTCACCATGCTGCCCGAAATGGCGCTCAAGGCGGGCATTCTCGATCATACCAGCCTGGTCGCGCGCCCGCTCGACGCGGCCAATCCGTCGCGCAAGATCGCGCTCGTCTGGCGACGCGGATCTCCGCGCGAAAAGGACTTCAAGCTGCTTGCCACTGCACTCGCCGAAGCAGTGTGACGAAACCATTTCGGCTCTGAACCGTATTTGTGACACGCCGTTCATCGAGCGCGCGTCCCAATCGAGTGGAGAATCGCGATGACCTTCAAGACCAACCTGTATCTTTCGGCGATGGCCGGTGCCATGATCATCGGTGCCGCAGCGACCGCGCAAACCGCGCCCGCCCCCGCCGCTGGCGCGACCCCGATGGCCGGCGCACCGATGGCGGCAGCCCCCGCAGCCGGCGCCAACCCGACCGTCGGCGGCGCCGTGATGGACGCCACCAAGCCGATTGCCGTCAACGCGTCGGCCGCACCGAACCTCAGCACGCTCGTGACCGCCGTGAAGGCCGCTGGCCTCGCCACCACGCTTTCGGGCCCGGGTCCGTTCACCGTGTTCGCGCCGACCAACGACGCCTTCACGCGTCTCGCCCCGGGTACGGTCGACACGCTGATGAAGCCGGAAAACAAGACGACGCTCGCCAAGGTGCTGACGTATCATGTCGTTCCGGGCACGCTGACGTTGGCTGACCTGCAGGCGAAGGTGACCGCGGGCGGCGGCAAGGCCTCGCTCGTCACGGTCGAGGGCGATCCGCTCGTCGTCGAGACGGTCGGCAGCGCGGTGCAGCTGACCGACGTCAACGGCAACAAGAGCTATATCGAGACCGCCGACGTCAAGCAGTCGAACGGCGTCGTCCACGTCGTCAACGGCGTTGTGCTTCCCAAGCTCAACTAACGCTCTCGCGGGCGGCACTCCGGTGCCGCCCGCGTTTGGTTCAATCCATATATTTCAGGCCGGCGCGCAGATAATCCCAGCCGGTGATGACGGTCAGTGCTGCGGCCACCCACAGCAGGGCCAGCCCGATCTGCCCAACGACCGGATAGGCCGGCACCGCGCCGCCGAGGATCAACCCGCCGAGCGCGACGAGCTGGATCGTCGTCTTCCACTTTGCCAGCTTCGACACCGGGACCGAGACTTGCAATTGCGCGAGGAACTCGCGCAATCCCGACACTGCGATCTCGCGCAGCAGGATGACGAGCGCAGCGATTTGGTGCACGCCCTGGATCATCGCGGGATTGCCGTCGCGTGTACCCACCAGCAGCAGGATCACCGCCGCGACCATGATCTTGTCGGCGATCGGATCGAGGAACACGCCGAGCTTCGATACCGTCCCCTGCGCGCGCGCCAGATAGCCGTCGAAATAATCGGTGATGCCCATCAGGCAGTACAAAGCGAACCCGGCGGCATAGCCATCCGACCAGCCTGGCCACCACAGGAACCAGGCGAGCAAGGGCACCGCGACGATCCGCGACAGGGTGAGCAGGTTGGGCAAGGTGAGCACGCCTTACGCTCTAACCGTCCGATCGGCTTGGTGAAACCCCATCCGCACCGCGCGCAATCGAGAAGCAGGTTGCTGGCGGCATACCGCCTAGTCTATGGGCAGCCCTTATTCTGCCATTTCGAGGCCGTGAACACACCATGCTCAACGCGCTCGGCTTGCTGAAAGAGCGCCGATTTCTGCCATTGTTCGTCACTCAGTTCCTGGGCGCGTTCAACGACAATCTGTTCAAGACCGTGATGGTGCAATTCGCGATCTACAAGATTTTTGCAGACCCCAAGCTCGAACAGAATTTCACCGCGTTCGCGACAGCGATCGGGATCCTGCCCTTCTTCCTGCTCTCGGCGCTGGCTGGGCAGCTCGCGGATACGCACGACAAGGCCAAGATCATCCGGATCGTCAAGCTGGCCGAGATCGGCATCATGATCGTCGGCGCGGCAGGTCTGATGATCGCGTGGGGCGGCTATACCGTCCCCGGCCTGATCCTGATGCTTGCCGCCGTGCTGTTTCTCGGCGTGCACTCGGCGTTCTTCGGCCCGATCAAATATGCGATCCTGCCGCAGCATCTCCACGAGGACGAAGTGCTCGGCGGGACCGGGCTGGTCGAATCGGCGACCTATATCGCGATCCTGATCGGCACCGTGCTGGGCGGGTTCATGGCGGTGCAGCATGCCGCGATCGTGGTGCTGGTCGTCGCGGTCATCGGCTGGGTCGTCTCGCTCCAGGTTCCGCCCGCCTTGCGCGAAGGCAAGGAGCTGGTGGTCAGCTACAATCCCTTCACCTCGTCGTGGCGGCTCATTTCGGGCACGATGCACATCCGCCGGCTGTTCCTTGCAATCTGCGCGATCAGCTTCTTCTGGACGATGGGCGCGGTGCTCATCATCGTCTTCAATCCGCTCGCCAAGAACGTGCTGACCGCCGACAAGCATGTCCTCACCCTCATGATCGCGCTGTTCTCGATCGGCGTGGCGATCGGCTCGGTACTGATCAATGCGCTGCTGAAAGGGCACACTTCGGCGAAATATGGCCCGGCCTCGGTGCTCGCGATGGGCGGCTTCATCGTCGCCTTCTCGTTCCTGTGCCGCTCTTGGCCCGCGGCGCCCGCCGGCACGCTGTACGACGTGATGACCTTCATCGAGACGCCGCGCGCCGCGCTCGTCATCGCTTCGCTGATCGGTATCGCGGTGACCGGCGGGATGTTCGTCGTGCCGCTCTACGCCTTCCTTACGACGACCGTCGCGAAGGACGAGACCGCGCGGACCGTGGCGGCGAACAATGTCGTCAATGCCGGCGCAATGACGATCGGCGCGATCGGCGTGCAGGGGCTCGCGATCGCGGGTGTCTCGCCTGAGAACACCTTGCTCGTCGTGGCGGCGATGTGCCCGATCTCGGCGTGGCTCGCCTATAAGCTCCACCTCGCCTGCGACTGAGCGGCGCGCGGCGCCTTCAGAAGATGAAGGTGTAGAAGCAGATGAAGAACGCCGCGAAGCTCAACGCGAACAAACGGACGTCGCTGTCATCGCGATCGCGCGCGCGCGCGATCCGCGATTCGACGAAAGCCTGGCGGAACGGGTGACGTGCGCTTGGCGCCTTTAGCGAAATCGTATCCTGCATGACGCTAGTTAACGCGCCGTTTACGATTTCGAAGCACGATTCTTATGGTTAAAAATGTCTAAATCCGGGACGGGGCCCCGACCCACCCGAAGCCCCCGCCAGCCGGGTCAGCGCGCTTCGTAAAGTTCGAGCGGCAAGCCGTCGGGATCACTGAAAAAGGTGAAGCGCTGATCGGTATAGGGATCGATCCGGATCGGCTCGACAGCAACTCCCGCAGCCTCGAGCCGAGCGACGACCGGGTCGAGCGCGGCGACGCTGAACGCCAGATGCCGCAGCCCGGTCGCCTCGGGATAGGACGGCCGCGGTGCCGGTGCGGGGAAGGAGAACAGCTCGATCTGCGCCGTCCCGATCCGCAGGTCCGCCTTCCACGATTGCCGCTCGGCGCGGTACACCTCGCGGATCAGCTCGAGACCGAGCAGCTCGACATAGAAGCGCCGCGAGCGATCATAATCGGTGCAGATCAGGGCGACATGGTGGAGCGAGTCGAGCATGCGCGTGGCTCTACGCGGGCGGATCCTCGGGGCCAAGCCGTCGCGTCGCAAGGTGCGCCTCGCGGCACCTGTCGTCGTATTCCGCCCCGAATGTCGTCGAAGCGGCTGGGCTCCGACGGTCGCTACGCTTCGCGCGGCATGTCGGCTTTCCGCCCCCCGTTCGGCAGCACCGGGGTATCGGAAACCCTGCAGCCTTCACAAGGATGAATGGTGGGCCCGGCAGGACTTGAACCCGCAACCTAGCCGTTATGAGCGGCCAGCTCTAACCAGTTGAGCTACAGGCCCCCCGCCCGCTCGTTAGCGCCCTGCCCCCGAAGCTGGCAAGCCCGCAGCGACAATCACATCCTCGAGCGACGCCGCCTGCACCCCGCGCCGCGCGAGATCCGTCAGCACCGCGTCCCACCACGCGTAAAATCGCGCCAGGTCAGCCGCATCGCGGACATAGGGGGTGTGGCCCGGTGCGAGCGACGGCGAGTGGAAGGCAAAGTTGAGCAAGCGAAGGCCCTCTCCCGTCGCGACCGCGATCGCCTCGAGCGCATCGCGCAGCGGCATGTCCTCGGGCGTCAGCGCGACACGCGAGAGCAAC
Source organism: Sphingomonas sp. UYEF23 (assembly GCF_040546165.1). Lineage (NCBI taxonomy): Bacteria > Pseudomonadati > Pseudomonadota > Alphaproteobacteria > Sphingomonadales > Sphingomonadaceae > Sphingomonas > Sphingomonas sp. UYEF23. The sequence goes on from NZ_JBEPNG010000001.1 coordinate 563,018, forward strand.
CCAGCCCGCGCGAACAGCCCGCGCCCCTTGGGCACGGCGCCCAGCGCGCGATACAGCCGTGTCCCGCCACTGCGCAGCCAGCCGGTGTGGATCGTCGTCAACGGCAGCTCGACCAGCTGTGCGTCGGGGCCGGTGCGGAAGGCGGCGTTGCCGATCTCGGCGAAATCGGGGCCGCCATCGCCGCTATAGGCATAGCCCGACCGCATCGAGCTATCGATGCGATAGCCGCGCTCGGCGAGCAGCCGCAGCGTGTTCGGCCCGATGCCGTAGCGCCCGGCGCGATAGGCGATCGGCCGCGTTCCCGTTCCCGCCGCGATCGCGTCGGTCAGCACATCGATCTTCGCCGCCTCGAGCTGCTCGGGCAGACTGCCGGCATAGCTGTTCGACGGCGTCAGCGCCTCGTCGAACGGGGGATTGACCCACGGGTGCAATTGCGTGCCGACCGCCGACACCCCGTCCTCGAGCACGCCAGCGAGCGTCGCGATCGCGTAGGCGTCGCTCGCGATCGGATAATCGACCATATAGGTCAGCGGCACGCCGTGATCGGCAAAGCGGCGGTGCGCCGCGGGGAGCGCCGCGATCGCCGACACGCCGTGCGTATCGCGCGCCAGCGGCGCGTTCCAGTCGAACTCTTCCTCGGTATCGACGAGCACGATGAAGCGCGTGCCGAACGCCGACGGCCACGCCACGAGATCGCGCGGCTCGGGGGCGCGCGGGCGATACCCGGGGGGTGGCACGCTTGCAGCCACGGTCAGTTGCTGGAAACCTGCTCCATATCGGCAGGAAAGGCGACCGGAAGGCGCAAAGTCAAGCTCTTGTCGCCGAGCGTCAGGCTCCCGCGCAATTCGACGGCGAGATTGCGCGCGAGCCGCAGCGCAAACCCGGTCCCGAGCAAGGGTGCACCGCCGGACTGGTCGGCGCGATCGGCCTCGGATTCGGCGTCGATCGTCAGCAGCGTTTCCTCGGCATAGGCGGCGAGCGCCTTGGGCCGATCGAACACGATCACGACCGCGCCATCATCGCGCCTCGCGACAACACCGATCCGGTCGCCAGCGCCGCCGGCTGCGACGAGCGTCGCGAGCAAGCGCGCGATCAGCCGCTCGACCGCGCGATCATCGCCGAGGATCGCCAGGGCGGGATCGTCGACCTGCAGCTCGAGCACGGTGCCGCGCAGCGTCGCGAGCGGCGCGAGATCATCGGCGATCCGCGTCAGCAGCGGTGCCAGCGGGACATCGGCGGCGCGCAGGTCGAGCGCGTGCGTCTCGATCCGCGCGGCCATGTCGATATCGTCGATCGCCGTGAGCAAGCCGCTCGTCTGGCTTCGGATCACACCGGCCTGTTCGCGATACGGCTGCGGGACTGGCCCGAGCATCTGCGCTTCGATCATCTCGGCAAAGCCGGCGATGGCATTGGTCGGCGTACGCAATTCGTGCGCGAGCTGGCGCAGCGCGTCGGCGGCGGGGTTGCGCGCCTCGCGCGTCGGTTCGGCGGTTTCGTCGGCACGCGGGCGCCGCGCGCTGCCGCGATAGCCGGTGAAGCGGCCCGTCGTCCGGTCGAACACCGGGATCCCGGTGATCCGCCACGGACCTGCCGCATCGGACGTGCCATCGACCACCAATCGCGCGTCGCTGAAGCCGGCGCGGCGCCGGAAGGCGCCTGACGCGACGCCATCGACCTGCGATCCGATCGCCCCGTGATCGAGCGTCAACCCGATCAGCGGCGCGCGCGCTGCGCCTTCGACCCAGCGCAGCACGCCCGCAGCGTCGGTCTCGAAGCGGAAGGTCTCGGCCTGGCGTGCCGCAGGGACGGACGGCTCGGGCTGGATTTCGAGCGGTGGCGGCGCGGGCGCCTCGGCGCGCTTGCGCTGATAGGCGTCGATCCGCGCGACGAGCTCGGCAATCGGGAAAGTGCCCGACTGCGGCTTGTCGGGCTTCGGATCGGCGCTCGGCGGTGCCACCGAACCGCCTTCGCTCGCCTGCTCGGCGCGGCGCCGCGCCTCGGCGACGAGCGGCATCGCTGCGGCGACCGAGGCAATCGACAGGAAGGGCGAGACGGGCGCGATCGTCTCGGGAATGGCGAACGGCTCGGGTTCGGCTTCGAGTATCGGCTGGGCGATAGGCGCTACGATCTCCGCCGGCGCCGGGATTTGGGCTGGCGCAACGACGTCTGCGACGGGCTCGGGCGCGCCGAGCACGAAATCGACGCTTCCGAAGCTTTGCAGCGCGCGCGTCACGCCGTCGGCCAAATCGCGGCGGTGGCGGAGCACCGAGCGCGCGGCCGGCGACAGCGTGGGAAGGATCGCGGCCCACTCATCGGTCGACAAATCGGCAGTGCGCAACATCGGTGCGGCGATGGCGAGCTCGTCCTGGGCGAAGAAAGCCACCAGGGCTGCGGGCGGCGTGGCAAAAGCCAGCGCGCGCGCACTCGCCGCGCGGACCGGCGGCGGGACGTCGCGCCGGATCGACGCGAGCCGTGCGATGGCGACGTCGCTGGCCGCAACACGCCCGCGACCGATCAGATCGACCAGCTGCCGCCACGTCGATTGCGCACCGAACGGCGTCGACATGTCTGCCGAAAGAACCGTGTCGAGGCTGTCGTCGAAGCGCAAGTCGGATCGTTCCCTGTGGTCGCCCATCGCGCCGTAAGAATTTCTTAACCGGGGGGAGGACTCGGTGGAAGCCCAAGATTTCGAGGCGTCGCATTGTGGGACAATTGCGTTCGCCGGCAATTATCTTATGCTGGGGGCAGAGCATGCGACGCGAAAGACGCGTCGCGGGGGAGCTGCACGTAATGAGCTTTGATTCGATCGACCGGCGTATTCTGGAATTGCTCCAGGACGACGGACGGATGACCAATGTCGAACTGGCCGAGCGCGTCGGGCTGACGGCACCACCGTGCCTGCGGCGTGTCCGCGCACTCGAGGAAGCCGGGGCGATCCGCGGCTATCACGCCGAGATCGATGCAGCAACGCTCGGGTTCCCGATCACGGTGTTCGCGATGGTATCGCTGCGCAGCCAGGCCGAGCACGATCTCGCCGCGTTCGAAGAGCATGTCGCGACGATCCCAGAGGTCCGCGAATGCCACATGCTCAATGGCGAGATCGACTTCATCCTGAAGATCGTCGCGAGCGATCTCAAGAGCTTCCAGGAAATCCTGATGACGCACCTGACGCCGGCGCCGAACGTGGCGAGCGTCAAGACATCGCTGACGATCCGCACCGCCAAGGCGCTGCCCGGGATCCCGATCCGATCGGCGTAGAGCGGACGGGAAGCGCGGCGATCGAACGAACGGATGGTCTTGCGCGCCGGTTCGGCCTAGGCGGCAGCGATGTCTGACACATCGCCCGCCCGGATCATGTCGCAGCGCGAGTTCGTCGCCTTTGTCGCGGCGTTGATGGCGGTCAATGCGCTCGGCGTCGATCTGATGCTCCCCGCGCTCGCCGATATCGGCCATCGCCTGGCGATCGCCACCGCGAATCAGCGGCAGTGGATCATCACGATCTACATGCTCGGCTTCGGCTCGGGACAGTTGGTCTACGGGCCGCTCGCCGATCGCTACGGACGCCGGCCGGTACTGCTGATCTCGCTCCTCGGGTTCGTCGGGGCGAGCGTGTTTGCTGGCGGGTCGCAGACCTTCGCGGCGCTGCTCGGCGCGCGCTTCCTGCAAGGGCTGATGTCAGCCTCGACGCGCGTGCTCGCTGTGGCGATCGTGCGTGACCGCTTCTCGGGCCGGCAGATGGCGCGGACCTTGTCGGTCGCGCAGATGATCTTCTTCCTGGTGCCGATCCTCGCGCCCAGCATCGGGCAAGTCCTGCTCGCGTTCGGGCCGTGGCGCTTCATCTTCTACGGGCTCGCCGCCTTCGCCGCGTTCGTGCTGAGCTGGACGTTCTTTCGGCTGGGCGAATCGCTGTCGGTCGAGCGGCGCTCGCCGCTGTCGCTCGCGTCGCTCGGCCAGGCGTATCGGCTGACGCTGACCAACCGCTATTCGGCCGGTTATGCGGTGGCGGCGTCGATGACCTTCGGCGCGATCATCGCGTTCGTGTCGTCGGCGCAGCAGATCTTCGTCGAGGAATTCCATGCCGGCACGCGCTTCACGATCCTGTTCGCGATCTGCGCCTTCTCGATGGGCTGCGCGGCCTTCGCCAACAGCCGGCTGGTCGAACGGCTCGGGACGCGGCTGATCTCGCAATCCGCCTTGCTCGGCCTCATCGCGCTGTCGGTGCTGCATATCGGCGTGATCGCGGCGGGCTTCGAAACGCTGCTGACCTATATGGTCTTCCAAGCGCTGAGCATGACGTGCATCGGCCTGTGCGGTTCCAACTTCGGCGCGATGGCGATGGAGCCCGTCGGGCATATCGCCGGGACGGCGTCGTCGATCCAGGGCTTCATCACCAGCGTCGGCGCGGTCATCGTCGGTTCGCTGATCGGGCAATCGTATAACGGCACGACCTATCCGCTGGCGATCGGCTATCTCGCGATCGGGCTGGTCGTGCTGGCGATCGTCTATTGGGTCGAAGGCGGCCGGCTGTTCCACGCACACCACGCGCGCTGACGCCGCGGGAGAGTTTGGCCAGCAGGATCGGGCGGCGCACCCACGCGTCAAGCCGAGCCGGTTGCGCTTGCGGTCGCCCGAAAAGAGCAGAGGATGGACCCGCGAACGGGCGGCCGTAGCGGGCAAGACCCCCATCCTAGGAGAGTGACGATGGACACGAGAGCCGGCAAGGAAGTCCATGACCTCATCGGTTTCGTCGGACTACGCGCGCATGCCACCGCGGTCGGCTTGCTCCAGCTCTCGGCCGAACTGGTCAAGGCCGGCGTCCTGCAGGAAGATGCGGTAACGCGGATCAAGGCGGCGATTGCCGACGAGCTCGAACTGTCGCGCCCGTCGACCGTGTCGAAGGCCGAATTCGACCGCACGACACGTCGGCGGCTCGACCGGCTCTTCGCTGGCGACGAGAAGCTCGCGCCGGGTCCTGCAGCAGAGCCAGCGACCGAAACCGGCGCGCACGCAGCCGAGCGTTCTTCCTGATCGAAGTTAATTCCCGAAGAAAGCTGTGCTTTTCGCGGGACCAAAATCGTGTCTCCGCCCGTTAGGACGCTCCTGACGCTGGGAGAGACTGACGCGATGCCGTGCCGATCATGAGCGAGACAAAGCGTGCGGCGGGTGCCGTAATCCCCGTGTCGGAACAGCCCCTTGCTGCTCGCTGACGCCAATCCGCCAGCGCCTGAAGCGCGCCAGACCGAGCGTGATGCCGCGATCGGGATCGTCGCGACCAAGCTCGCACAAGCGGCCGAGACGCACGACATTCTCTACATCGCGACCGACGAACAACGCGCCGAGGCGGTGGCCGCAGCGCTCGCCTGCGCCGAGCCCGATCTGCTGGTGGTGCACAGCCCCTCGAGCGACGCGCTGCCCGGCGACACCGCGCCCGCCTCCCCCACCAATGTCGGCCGCCGTATCGCCGCGTTACGCCGGTTGCGCGTCGCGCTGACCGACCAGCAGCGCGTCGCCTTCGTCACCACCGCCGAGGCGGCTGCCGCGGCCTACCCCCCGCCCCCGGCGTTCGATGATGCCCCACCGACGCTGCGGGTCGGCGACGACGTCGACATGACGGCGCTCGCCGAAATGCTCGGCGCGATCGGCTATGTCGCCGACGACCGGGTCGACGAGCCGGGCGAAATGGCGCTGCGCGGGCAAGTCGTCGACCTGTACCCCGCCGACGCGGTCGCCCCCGTACGCATCGAGATCGTCGACGGCGCGATCAGCGCGATCCGGCTCTATGATCCGATTTCGCAGCTCGGCACCGAGCCGATCGAGTCGATCCAGGTTGGCCGCGTGTCCGAACCAGCGCTTGGCGCCGACTGGGAGTCGCTGTTCGACCATGCGCCCGACGCCGTGATCGCGATCGACCCCGCGGGAACCGCGCGGCGCGATCGCTATGTCGGCCTTGCCACCAGCGCCGCCAAGGCGCGCGGTCTCGACACGCTGCCGATCGTCGATCGGAAGCGCTGGGACAAGGCGCTGAAAGGGCGCACGATCATCGCGGTCGCCGCCGCCGACGAACAGCCCGTCCCACGCTTCGTCGAGCGCAAGGCGGCGGGTCGCGCTTTCTCGCGCTTCGCCAAGGCGGCGCTGGCGCAGGGCGACCGGCTCGTCCTGCTCGGCGCGGCGCGCGACATCCGTTTCCTCGCGCCGCGCCTCGCCAAGGCGCAGGGCATCGCCTTCACCAAGATCAGCCATTGGGCCGAGGTCGCGACGCTCGAACCGGGCAGCGCGGCGATGCTCGACATGCCGATCGACCATGGCTGGCAAGCGCCCGGCCTCAGCGTCGTCGCGGCTGCCGATCTGCTCGGCAGCCGCGTCCAGGCGACGCATGCGCCGTCGGATGCCGCGGCGGCGCTGCGCGGCGACATGGGCGACATCCGCATCGGTGACGTCGTGGTCCACGAGGATTTCGGGATCGGGCTTGTCGCCGGGGTCGAGCCCGTCGGGGTCGATGCCGATGGCGGCGACGCGATCGTCCTCGAATATGCCAATGAGGGCCGGCGGCTGGTGCCGGTCGCGGATGCCGACCGCATCTGGCGCTATGGCGCCGACCAGGACGCGGTCGCGCTCGACACGCTCGACGGATCGAGCTGGGAAAAACGCCGCGGCGCGATCGACGCCGCGGTCGCCGAGAGTGCGCGCGGGCTGACCGCGCTCGCCGCCGAACGCGACCGCAAGACCGCAGCGGTGCTCGAGCCCGACGTCGACGCCTATGAGCGTTTCGCCGCCGAGTTCGCCTTCACCGAAACCCCCGACCAGGCGCGCGCGATCGCCGCGACGCGCACCGATCTGGCGGCGGGCAAGCCGATGGATCGGCTCGTCGTTGGCGATGTCGGCTATGGCAAGACCGAGGTCGCGCTCCGCGCCGCCGCGATCGCGGCGCTGGCGGGCAAGCAAGTCGTCGTCGCCGCGCCGACGACGGTGCTGGTGCGCCAGCATCTCGAACTGTTCGCCAAGCGCTTCGCCGCGACCGGGCTCGCGGTGGCCGGCCTGTCGCGGTTGTCGAGCCCGGCCGAGAAGAAGGCGGTCAAGGCCGGTCTCGCCGACGGATCGATCGCGATCGTGATCGGCACCGGTGCGGTGGCTGCGAAGGGCGTCGCCTATCGCGACCTTGGCCTCGTCGTGATCGACGAGGAACAGCGCTTCGGAGCGGCCGACAAGGCCAAGCTGCGCGGGCTCAACGCCGATGGCCATGTGCTGACGCTGACCGCCACGCCGATCCCGCGCACCTTGCAGGCCGCGCTGATCGGGCTTCAGCAGGTCTCGGTCATCGCCACGCCCCCCGCGCGGCGCCAGCCGATCCGCACCAGCGTCGGCAGCTTCGATCCCGTCACGGTCCGCACCGCGTTGCTCAGAGAACGCGAACGCGGCGGACAGAGCTTCGTCGTCGTCTCGCGGATCGAGGATATCGCGCCGATGGCCGAACGGCTCGCCGCGCTCGTTCCCGGCCTCACCATCCGGCAAGCGCATGGCAAGCTGCCCGCCGCCGAAATCGACACCGCGATGGTCAGCTTCGCGAACGGCGATGGCGACGTTCTGCTCGCGACCAACATCGTCGAGGCCGGGCTCGACGTACCGCGCGCCAACACGATGATCGTCTGGCGCGCCGACCGCTTCGGCCTGTCGCAGCTCCACCAGCTGCGCGGACGCGTCGGGCGGGGCGGGCGGCGCGGGCAGATCCTGCTGCTGACCGATCCCGAGAGCAAGGTCGCCGAAGCGACGCTCAAACGGCTGCGGACGCTCGAGGCGCTCGACAAGCTCGGCGCCGGCTTCGCGATCAGCGCGCGCGATCTCGACATGCGCGGGGCGGGCGATCTGCTCGGCGATGCGCAGGCCGGCCACATGAAGCTGATCGGCGTCGATCTGTACCATTACCTGCTCGAATCGGCGCTTCGCACCGCGCGTGGCGAGCATGTCGAGCGCTGGACGCCCGAGCTTCATCTCGGCATCGCGGGCAATCTTCCGTTGGACTGGATCCCCGAGGACGATGTCCGCGTCGCGCTGTACGGCCGGCTGTCGCGGCTGAGCGAGATGGCCGCGCTCGACGCGTTCGAGGCAGAGCTCGAAGATCGCTTCGGGAGTTTGCCACCCGAGGCGCATGCCTTGCTGGCGGTCGCGCGATTGCGCGTGCTCGCGTTCGGTGCGCGGATCGCGCGGATCGACGCCGGCCCCGCGGCGATCGCGCTGACCCCGCGGCACGATTTCGCCGGCGACGCGGCGGGGCTCGAGGTGAAGGGCGACCGGCTGCTTCTCCGCAGCGCGCAGGACGACGCGATGGCGCGGCTCGGCGTGATCGAGACGCTGCTCGAAGGACTGTCGAGCGACACTTGACCTTGCCGCACCGTTTCCTGTCTGTAGCGTGAACCAAAGCGACCGGTTGAGCGTTCGGTTGCGACGGATTACAGGTTGGCGCCGTAAATCGACGCTGACGGCGCAATGGCTGCGTGGCCATTTGATCACAAGAAGGACGTGCGGTGGATATCAAGAGCGAGACAGAGGTGTCGCGGCGCGGCGTCCTGGTGGGCGGCGCGATGACGGCGGGGCTGGCCGCGATCCCGGCAGCGGCGGCGCCGGTCGCAGCACAACAGGAGCGACCGATGACGATGCCCGTGACGCTCACCGTCAACGGCAAGAAGCAGACGCTCGAGGTCGATACGCGGACGACGCTGCTCGACACGCTGCGCGAACATCTGCATCTGACCGGCACCAAGAAGGGCTGCGACCACGGCCAGTGCGGTGCGTGCACCGTGATCGTCGACGGCAAGCGCATCAATTCGTGCCTCAGCCTCGCGGTGATGCACCAGGGCGACAAGGTAACGACGATCGAGGGGCTCGGCACGCCCGATCATTTGCATCCGATGCAGGCGGCGTTCGTCAAGCATGACGGCTATCAGTGCGGTTATTGCACCCCCGGGCAGATTTGCTCGGCCGTCGCGGTGCTCGCCGAGATCAAGGCCGGCACGCCGAGCCATGTCACCGCCAGCCTCACCGACGCACCGCGCGCCACCAATGCCGAGATGCGCGAGCGGATGAGCGGCAACATCTGCCGCTGCGGCGCCTATTCGAACATTCTCGACGCGATGAGCGAAGTTGCGGGGACAAACGCATGAAGCCTTTCACCTATGCGCGCGCCACATCGCCCGCCGAAGCGGCCGCTGCGGTCGCCCGCACCCCGAATGCCAACTTCATCGCGGGCGGCACCAATCTGCTCGATCTGATGAAGCTGCAGATCGAGACCCCGGCGCATCTGATCGACGTGCAGGACCTGAAACTCGACCGGATCGAGGAGACCAAGGACGGGGGCTTGCGCATCGGCGCGTTCGTCAGCAATTCGGATCTCGCCTCCGATGCACGCGTACGGCGCGATTACGGCGTGCTCAGCCGCGCGATCGTCGCGGGGGCGAGCGGCCAGTTGCGCAACAAGGCGACCACCGCGGGCAATCTGCTCCAGCGGACGCGCTGCCCGTATTTCTATGACACCAACCAAGCGTGCAACAAGCGCAAGCCCGGCTCGGGCTGTGCCGCGATCGGCGGGTTCAGCCGCCAGCTCGGCATCATCGGGACGAGCGACGCGTGCATCGCGACTTATCCCGGCGACATGGCGGTCGCGATGCGGCTGCTCGATGCAACCGTCGAAACGGTCCGCCCCGATGGCGCCGCGCGCGCGATCCCGATCGCCGATTTCTACACGCTACCCGGCAGCACGCCGCATATCGAGACGGCGCTGGTGCCCGGAGAATTGATCACCGCGGTCACGCTGCCCAAGCCGATCGGCGGGACGCACATCTATCACAAGGTGCGCGACCGCGCGTCCTACGCCTTTGCGCTCGTTTCGGTTGCCGCGATCGTCCAGCGCGATGGCTCGGGCCGCGTCGCGGTCGGCGGGATCGCGCCGAAGCCATGGCGCGTCGAGGCGGCCGAAGCGGCGCTGCCGCAAGGCGCCGCGGCGGTGACGCCCAAGCTGCTCGCCGGCGCCAAGCCGACGCACGACAATGCCTTCAAGGTCACGCTGGTCGAGCGCACGCTCGCCGCGGCCCTGATCGAAGCGAAGGGCTGAACGCCATGAAGTTTGATACACCCGCCGGCCAGAACCCGATCGACCAGCTCAAGCATGTCGGCAAGCCGATCGATCGCATCGATGGCAAGTTCAAGACCACCGGCACCGCGCCCTACGCCTACGAGCGCCATGACGTCGTCGCCAATCCGGCGTACGGCTATGTCGTCGGCGCGGCGGTCGCCAAGGGGCGGATCAGCCGGATCGACATGACCGCCGCCAAGGCCGCCCCCGGCGTGCTGACGATCGTCACTGCGGAGAGCGCAGGGCCGCTCGGCAAGGGCAATTTCAACACCGCCAAGCTGCTCGGTGGGCCCGAGATCGACCATTATCACCAGGCCGTCGCGCTCGTCGTCGCCGAGACGTTCGAACAGGCGCGCGCCGCCGCCGCGCTGATCGTGATCGATTACGCGCGCACCGCGGGCCGGTTCGATCTCGAGAAGGAGTTGAAAGACGCGCCGCTCCACAGCGAAAAGGGCAAGCCGCCCGTCACCAAGATCGGCGATTTCGACGCAGCGTTCGGCACCGCGCCGGTCAAGCTCGACGCGACCTACACCACGCCCGATCACAGCCATGCGATGATGGAGCCACACGCCACCACCGCCAAGTGGGACGGCGACAAGGTCACGCTGTACACATCGAACCAGATGATCGCCTGGAGCAAGGGCGACGTCGCGAAGACGCTCGGTATTCCCAAGGACAATGTCCGGCTGGTCTCGCCCTATGTCGGCGGCGGTTTCGGCGGCAAGCTGTTCATCCGCGCCGACGTGATCCTGGCGGCGCTCGGCGCGAAGGCCGCGGGCCGTCCGGTCAAGGTCACGCTGACGCGCCCGATGATGTTCAACAACACGACGCACCGTCCTGCGACGATCCAGCGGATCCGCATCGGCGCCAGCGCCGATGGCAAGATCACCGCGATCGCGCACGAAAGCGGATCGGGCGATCTGCCCGGTGGTGGCCCCGAGACCGCCGTCAGCCAGACGCGGCTGCTCTATGCCGGTGCCAATCGTCTGACGTCGATGCGGCTCGCGGTGCTCGATTTGCCCGAGGGCAATGCGATGCGCGCGCCGGGCGAAGCGCCGGGGCTGATGGCGCTCGAGATCGCGATGGACGAAATGGCCGAGAAGCTCGGCATGGATCCGATCGCCTTCCGCGTCGCCAACGACACGCAGGTCGATCCCGAAAAGCCAGAGCGCCGCTTTTCGCAGCGCCAGCTCGTCCAATGCCTCGAACAAGGCGCAGAGCGCTTCGGCTGGAAGCAGCGCAGCGCCAAGCCCGCGCAGCGGCGCGACGGCCAGTGGCTCGTCGGCATGGGCGTCGCGGCGGGCTTCCGCAACAGCATGGCGATGAAGTCGGCGGCGCGGGTCGCGCTCGACAAGAAGGGTATCGTCACCGTCTCGACCGACATGACCGATATCGGCACCGGCACCTACACCATCATCGCGCAGACCGCGGCGGAGATGATGGGCGTCGATGTCGCCAAGGTCGTCGTCCAGCTCGGCGATTCCGATCACCCGGTCTCGGCCGGATCGGGCGGGCAATGGGGCGCGAACAATGCGACCGCGGGCGTCTATGCCGCGTGCGTCAAATTGCGCGAGGCGATCGCGCAGAAGCTCGGCTTCAACTCGGCCGACGTCACCTTTGCTGACGGCAAGGTGCGCTCGGGCAACCGCAGCGTCGCGCTCACCGAAGCGGCGGGCGATGCCGGGCTCGTTGCCGAGGACGCCATCGAATATGGCACTTTGAGCAAGACCTATCAGCAATCGACCTTCGCCGGGCATTTCGTCGAGGCGGCGGTCCATAGCCTGACGGGCGAGGTCCGTATCCGCCGGATGCTCGCGGTGTGCGCGGCGGGGCGCATCCTCAACCCGAAATCGGCGCGCAGCCAGGTGATCGGCGCGATGACGATGGGCGCGGGCGCGGCGCTGATGGAGGAGCTCGCGGTCGACACGCGCTTCGGCTTCTTCGTCAATCACGATCTCGCGGGCTACGAGGTGCCGGTCCATGCCGACATCCCGCACCAGGACGTGATCTTCCTCGACGAGGTCGATCCGACATCGTCGCCGATGAAGGCCAAGGGTGTCGGCGAGCTCGGCCTGTGCGGTGTCGGCGCGGCGATCGCCAACGCGATCTACAATGCGAGCGGGGTGCGCGTGCGCGACTATCCGGTCACGCTCGACAAACATATCGCCCACCTGCCTCCAGTGGCATGAGCCCGGGGATCGCCGGCGGCATGGCAATCGTGCCGCCGGCATCCTAAATAGTACCACTGACCGTCGTCCGTCCCCGTTCGCCGTCCCCCATGAGTTTCCCATCTCCGATGTCGAACATCCGCCCCGACACCCCCCCGCCCCGCCCGCTCACCGACAGCTTCGGCCGCCGGATCACCTATCTGCGGTTGTCGGTGACCGACCGCTGCGATCTGCGCTGCCGCTATTGCATGAGCGAGGCGATGACGTTCCTGCCGCGCAAGGAAGTCCTGACGATCGAGGAAATGGGCGCGGTCGCCGATGCCTTCATCGCGCGTGGCGTGCGCAAGATCCGGCTAACCGGCGGCGAACCGCTGGTGCGGCGCGGCGTCGACGATCTCGCGCGCTATATCGGTCGGCATATCGCGACGGGTGCGCTCGACGAGATGACGCTCACCACCAATGCGACACGGCTGTCGCAGCATGCCGAGGCGCTGTTCGCGGCGGGTGTGCGGCGCGTCAATGTCAGCCTCGACAGCCTCGATCCCGACAATTTCCGCCATATCACGCGGACCGGCAACCTTGCCGAAGTGCTCGACGGCATCGCCGCGGGCAAGGCGGCGGGACTGTCGATCAAGATCAACATGGTCGCGCTGAAAGGTGCGAACGAGGACGAGATCGAACCGATGATCCGCTGGTGCGGCACGCACGGTTTCGACCTCACGCTGATCGAGACGATGCCGCTCGGCGTGGTCGATGAGGACCGCACCGATCGCTACCTCCCGCTCGACGTCGTTCGCGAGCGGCTCGAGGCGCGCTTCACGCTCGAGCGCGACGATCATCGCACCGGCGGCCCGGCGCGCTACGTCCGTGTGCGCGAGACGGGGACGCGGCTCGGCCTGATCACCCCGCTCACCAACAATTTCTGCGAAGGCTGCAACCGCGTGCGGCTGACCGCGTCGGGGCGGCTCTACATGTGCCTCGGCCATGACGACAAGATGGACTTGAAGCAGGTGCTGCGCGAGGGCGGCCCCGCCGCGCTCGATGCGGCGATCGACGCCGCCTTGCTGACCAAGCCGCTGCGCCATGCCTTCGAGATCGGCGACCGCAACGCCGCGCCCGCGGTCGGGCGGCACATGAGCGTCACGGGGGGCTGACACGATGGCCGATAACGAGACGGCGCTGGCGGCATTTGCAGCCTGGCGCGGGGCACCGATGGCGATCGCCACGGTCATCTCGACCTGGGGATCGGCGCCGCGCCCGCGCGGCAGCCATATGCTCGTCCATGCCGACGGTCGGCTCGAAGGCTCGGTTTCGGGTGGGTGCGTCGAAGGCGACGTGCTCGCGCTCGCCGCCGATGTAATCGCGCGCGGGACGCCCGAACGCCGCCAATACGGCGTCGCCGACGGCTCGGCGTGGGAAGTCGGCTTGCCGTGCGGCGGGACGATCGAAGTGCTCGTCCAGCCGGTGTCCGACGCGGGCTTCTCGCCCGCGCTGTTCGACGCAATCGAGCATGCGCAAGGGTCCGGTCGCGGCGTGACGGTCTATACCGATCTGGCGACCGGGCGCAGCAGCCTCTCGCCGATGCCGGGCGACGGTATCTTCGCCAACACCTATGCCGCGCCGCGCCAGGTGCTGATCGTCGGTGCCGTACAGATCGCGCAGGCGCTCGCGCAGATTTCCGAGACGCTCGGTGTCAAGGCGACGGTGATCGACCCGCGCACGCGCTTTTTGACCGAGGAGCGCTTTCCCGGCGTGACGCTCGACGATCGCTGGCCCGACGAAGCCGTCGCGGCATACAATCCCGGCCCGTCGACCGCGGTGATCACGCTCAGCCACGACCCCAAGATCGACGATCCCGCGCTGATCGCGGCGCTCTCGGCCGAGACCGGCTATATCGCCGCGCTCGGCTCGCGCCGCAGCCATGCCGCGCGGCTCGAGCGATTGGCCGCGGCGGGCTTCGGCCAGGACGATCTGGACCGGATCGACGGGCCGGCCGGGATCGACATCAACGCGATCGGCGCGAGCGAAATCGCGTTGTCGGTCGCCGCGGGGATGGTCAAGGCGCTGCACGCGCGGGGGTAACGTCGCCGGATTGCACGCGCGGCCCCCTACTCCGTTCGGGCTGCGCCTGTCGGAGCCCTGCCATCCGCACAAGCGCGCGGGTCCCATTGGGAGACCGGCCCTTCGACAGGCTCAGGGCGAACGGGTGAAGAGTCGCTTCATCCTCACCGCTCTGCGGGAGGCGCTGCCCGCCGCAAGTGTCGATCTTACATCAGCTTGTCGAGCGTGATCGGCAGATCGCGAACGCGCTTTCCGGTCGCGTTGAACACCGCGTTCGCCACCGCCGCAGCGACGCCGGTAATGCCGATCTCGCCGATGCCGTGCGCGCCCATCGGGGCGTGCGGGTCGGCGATGTCGGTCCAGATCACCTCGATCTCGGGCACGTCCATATGGACCGGCACATGATATTCGGCGAGGCTCGGGTTCATCACGCGCCCGGTCCGCTCGTCGAATTGCGTCTCCTCCATCAGCGCCATGCCGAGCCCCATGATGATGCCGCCACGGAACTGGCTCGTCGCGGTCTTGGGATTGAGGATCTTGCCGCAATCGAACGAGCCGAGGAAGCGGCTGACGCGCACCTCGCCGGTCACCGTATTGACGCGGACCTCGGCGAACATCGCGCCGTACGAGTGCATCGACCAATGCTGCGTCTCGAGCGGGGCCGAGCCCGCGGCCTCGACGCTGACCGCGTCACGCTGCGCGCGCGACAGGATCGAGACATAGCTTTCGCACGCGCTCGGAGCGTCGAGCTTGCACAGGCCACCCTCATACCCGCCGACTTCGCTCGGCTTGAGCCCGGCGAGCGGCGAATCGTTGCCCGCCAGCTTGAGCAATTCGGTGAACAGCGCGGTCTGCGCCGCGATCACCGCCGCGCCGATCGACGCGGTCTGCTGCGATCCGCCTGCCATCACCGTCCCCGGCATCTTCGAATCGCCGTACAGGAACGTGACCTTGTCCATCGGCAGCCCGAGGCGTTCGGCGAGCACCATGGTGTGCGTCGTCGCGGTCCCCATCCCCATTTCGTGCGCGGCGATCTCGACCGTGGCGTGGCCATCCTTGGTCAGCGTCAGCCGCGCAGCCCCACCGGGCATGCGGTAGTAAGGATAGGTCGCGGTCGCGCAGCCCATACCGACCAGCCACTCGCCCTCACGCCGCGTTCCTGGCGTGGCGTTGCGCTTGTCCCACCCAAAGCGCTCGGCGCCGCTGCGATACGCCGCGACGATGTTGCGCGACGAGAAGGGCGTGCCCGTCGTCGGGTTGGTCTCGGGCTCGTTCGTCTCGCGCAGCGCGATCGGATCGACGCCGAGTTGGGCCGCCAGTTCGTCGACCGCGCTCTCGAGCGCGAAGGTCCCGACCGATTCGCCCGGCGCGCGCATGAAGGTGTTGGCGAGCATGTCGAGCTCGACCGCTTTGACGTTGAGGAGAAAGCTCCCGGCGGCATAGGCCGAGCGCGTCGGCAGGATGAACGGCTCGGGCATGTTGTTGTGCGACGTCATCGCGACGACGCCGGTGTGGATCAGCGCATCGAAATGCCCATCGGCCTGCGCGCCGATCGCGACGCGCTGCTCGGTCAGCGTGCGCCCGCCGACCATCCGGTAGACGCCCTCACGCGACAGCATGATACGCACCGGCCGCCCGGCAAGCTTGGCGGCGGCGGCCGCCAGGATCTGGTGGTTCCACAGCGTCTTGCTGCCGAAACCGCCGCCGACATAGGGCGAGGTCACGTGGACCTGCGCCTCATCGATGCCGAACACCTGCGCGAGCGTCCAGGCGACGTGCGCGACGCATTGCGACGCGTCGTGGAGGATCAGGTCGTCGCCCTGCCAGACCAGTGTCGCGCCGTGGAGTTCGATCGGATTGTGGCTGTGGCGCGGCGTGCGATAGGTGCGGTCGACGCTGTGCGGCGCCGCGGCGAGCGCGGTCTCCGCATCACCGATCTCGAGCAGCATCGGCGCGCCCATGAACGCCGCGTTCTTGCGATCGGCCTTGGCGTCCTCGAACCGCGTCATCGCGATCTCGGTCTCGTACGTGACCGCGATCAGCGACGCGGCATGATCGGCCTGCTCCTGCGTTTGCGCGAGCACCACCGCGACCGGTTCGCCATTCCAATGGATGCGGTCATCCTGCATCACGGGCAACCTGTCACCACCAACCGCCTTCGGCGCGGTCATCATTACCGGCGTCGGGTTGAGCCGCGGCGCGGTCTTGTAGGTCATGACCAGCACCACACCGGGCAGCGCCTCGGCCGCAGCAACGTCGAGCGTGGCGATCCGCCCCTTCGGAATCGTGCTATAGGCGAGCGCGGCGTAGACCAGGTCCTCGAGCGGGAATTCAGCGGCGAAACGCGCCGCGCCCGTGACCTTCAACGGCCCGTCGAGCCGCGACACCTGCGTGCCGACGAGCCCGTGCTTGTGCGCGATCAGCGGATCAGGAACGCCGCCCGGCACCCAGCTGTCGGGCGCGAGCTCGACTGCTTTCTTCATCTCCGCCTGCATCGCGCCCTGCGCGAGCTGCGTGGCGTTTTCGATGATGCTCATGCCTGCTCTCCGCTCAGTTCGGCGAGGGTCGCGACGATCGCGCGCTTGGTCAGTTCGATCTTGAAGCCGTTGTCGCGAAGGCCCGCGGCGTCGGCCAGTTCCAGCTCGGCCGCGGCGCGGACGTTCGCTTCGCTTGACACCTGACCGCGCAAAGCGGCTTCGGCCTTGAACGCCCGCCACGGCTTGTGCGCCACGCCGCCGAGCGCGATGCGGACCTCCTTGATCGTGCCGTTCTCAGTCTCGAGGGCCGCGGCGACCGAGACGAGCGCAAAGGCATAGCTCGCGCGGTCGCGGACCTTGCGATAGGTCGAGTGCGCCGCGAATGGGAGTGCGGGCAGCGCGACCGACACGATCAGCTCACCCGGCTGAAGTTCGGTATCGCGCTCGGGCGTGCTGCCCGGCAAGCGATGCAAATCAACCAGTGCGATGGTCCGCTCGCCGCCCGGCCCCGCCACGCGCACCTGCGCATCGAGCGCCGCCAGCGCAACGCACATGTCCGAGGGATGCGTCGCGACACACGACGGCGACGCACCCAGGATCGCATGGATGCGGTTGAACCCGTCGATCGCGTCGCACCCCGCGCCGGGCGCGCGCTTGTTGCAGCGCGCTGCGTCGTCGTAGAAATAGCCGCAGCGGGTGCGCTGGAGGAGGTTCCCGCCGACGGTCGCGACGTTGCGGATCTGCGCGCTCGCCCCCGCCAGGATCGCGCGCGACAGCATCGGATAGTTCGCGCGGATCGTGCGGTCGGCCGCGAGCGCGGTGTTGGTCACCCCCGCGCCGATCACCACGCCGCCATCGGCGCCGACCATGATCTCGCGCGACAGGCCGGTCACGTCGACCAGCGCCGCCGGCCGCTCGATCGTCTCGCGCATCAGATCGACCAAATTAGTCCCGCCGCCCAGATATTTCGTATCCGGCGTGGCGCCTGCAAGCGCGATCGCGCCCGCCACGTCTTCGGCGCGGGCATAGCTGAACGGGGTCATGCCGCTTCCTCCTGCCGTGCGGGCGCGGCAGCATAGGTCTCCGCGATCGCCGCGACGATGCCGTTATACGCGCCGCAGCGGCACAGATTGCCGCTCATCCGCTCGCGCAGTTCGTCATGGTCGAGCGCGATCGTCGCGGCGGTGAGGTCGCCCGTGACATGGCTTGGGATACCGCGCGCGATCTCGTCGGCCATCGCCACCGCCGAGCACAGCTGGCCTGGCGTGCAATAGCCGCACTGGAACCCGTCATGCGCGATGAACGCGCGCTGGAGCGGGTGCAGCCCGTCGGCATCGGCCAAACCCTCGACCGTGGTAATCGCGCGGCCCTGATACTGCACCGCGAGCGCGAGGCAGGAATTGATTCGCTCGCCATCGACGAGCACGGTGCAAGCGCCGCATGCACCCTGGTTGCAGCCCTTCTTGCTGCCCATCAGGCCGAGATGTTCGCGGAGCAGATCGAGCAGCGAGGTGCGGAGGTCGACCTCGACCTCGACGGGCCGGTCGTTGATCGTGAATTGCATTCAGCACCTCGCCTCAGGATCCAGGCCGCGGCATTTCCGCGCTCGCCCGGCCGATGGTGAGTCGCCTGGTCGTGGCGAGTCATCGGCACCGCTGCTTTACGGCAGAAGACCAGCGTCCGTCACGCGATCTTGCCGCGCACGCACCAGATCAGCGCTTATTTCGGCTCGCGCGAGGCCCACGCTGCCGCAGCGGCGTCATCGGCAGCACGCGGCTCGACCCAATGCGCCGCGCCGTCGCTCTGCCATTCCTTTTTCCAGAACGGCGCGGCGGTCTTCGCCCAGTCGATCAGGAAGGCGCAGGCCTCCATCGCCGCGCCGCGATGCCGCGAGGCGGTACCGACCAGCACGATCCGCGCACCGACCGGCAGCCGGCCGTAGCGGTGGATCATCGTCACGCCGAGCAACGGCCAGCGCTCGGTCGCGGTCTGCGCGATCGCGCGCAGCGCCTGCTCTGCCATCGCGGGATAGGTTTCGAGTTCGAGCGCGACGGTGTCGACGGCGTCAGCGCGGACGATGCCGGTGAAACTCGCCACCGCGCCACCGCCCAGCGCCTCGAGCCGTTCGAGTTCGGTCGCGGGGATGAAATCCGCCTGCTGGACGCCGATCAGGATGCTCATCCGCCCGTCACCGGCGGGAAGATCGCGACTTCGCGCGCGTCGCCGATCGGCGTCGACAGCGGCGCGAAGGTCTGGTCGATCGCGCAGCGCAGGCGCTCGGTGGTGGCGAACACGCCATAGCCCTCGCCCCGCGCTGCCAGCCAGGCGAGCAAATCGTCGACCGTTGCGACCTCCGTCGGCAGCTCGACGACCTCACCATCACGGCCGACCGCTTCGCGCACCCAGGAAAAATAGAGCAGATCGAGTTTCATGCCACGTCACCATCAGCGCCGAACCGACGATCGCGGCGCGTGTTTCTGGGTCGTCACGTAAGACCGAAGCCAGCGTCATGCCACCTCCCTTCGCGCGAAAACGCACCGACCGACAAATTGACTTCCGCTCGCTATATTCGACGGTATACAGCGATTCGCAGCGAGCCGAATGTGGCGCGTAAGGGGTTTTGCGAATGCGAGTGTTGATCATGGCCGCCACCATTTCGGCGGCGGCCCTGTGCAGTGCCATGCCGACCGTCGCATCGGCCAAGGATGCGCCGCCCGCTGTCCCCGCCCTGGACAACAGCGCGGAGGGCACGGCCGACATCACCGTCACCGCGCGCCGCCGCAGCGAGGATCTCGAAAAGGTCCCGCTCGCGATTTCGGTGGTGGGCGGCGCACTGATCGAGCGGTCGTACACCGTCAACACCAACCAGCTCAGCCTGCTCGTTCCGGCGCTCAACTACAGCTCGGCCAATCCGCGCAACACCGCCTTCACGATCCGCGGCCTCGGCAGCAGCGTCGTCGCGGTGAGTCAGGCGAATGACGGGCTCGAGCCCGGCGTCGGCTTCTATGTCGACCAAGTCTATCACGCCCGCCCCGCCACCGCCGCGTTCGACTTTTCCGACATCGCGCAGATCGAAGTGCTGCGCGGGCCGCAAGGCACGCTGTTCGGCAAGAATACGACGGCGGGCGCGATCAGCATCACCAGCAAAGCGCCAAGCTTCAGCCCCGAGGCGAGCGAGGCGCTCTCGGTTGGCAGCTATAATTTCGTCCAGGCCAAGGCGTCCGCCTCGGGCCCGCTGATCGGCGATACGCTCGCCTTTCGCATCGCGGGGCTGACGACGCGACGCGACGGCGTGATCGACAATGTCCGCACCGGCGCCAAGCAAAACGGCATCGGCAACCAGGCGGTGCGCGGCCAATTGCTGTTCAAGCCGACCAGCGATTTCCAGCTCCGCCTTAGCGCCGACTTCACCAATTTCGAAAGCGAATGCTGCACCCAGGTCTATCTGCGCGTCGGCCAGAGCCTGCGCGCCGCGACGCGGCAATATGCCGGGCCGACCGGGCTCGCCGCGCAATTTGGCTATGCACCACCGAGCACCAACCCGTACGACCGCAAGACCGACATCGACGCGCAACTCGGCGTCGACACGAACGAGGGCGGCGTCTCGGCTATCGCCGACTGGAACTTGGGCAAGATCGGCACGCTCACCTCGGTCAGCGCGTGGCGCTTCTGGAACTGGGATGCGGCGAACGACCGCGATTACACCGGCATCCCGGTCCAGATCACGCAGCACATCCCCTCGCGCCAGGACCAGTTCAGCCAGGAACTGCGGCTCGCCTCGAACGGCGAGCACCGCCTGAGCTATGTCGCCGGCCTCTACTTCTTCGACCAGAAGATCACCGGCGAGCCGATCAGCATCTACGGCCCCGCCGCGGCGCGCTATCTGATCGGCACGACCACCGGAACCGGCGCGGCGGCGGTCGCGGTGCCGGCGAACCTGCTCGACGGCTATGGCACCGATGGCAACACCCGGCTCAAAGAAGACAGCTACGCCGCCTTCGCCGAACTCAACTACAAGCTCCTGCCGCGCCTGACGCTGACCGGGGGCCTACGCTACACCTATGAGGTCAAGGACGGCAGCTACAGCGCCTATACCTTCGGCGGACCGACCGTCACCAACGCGGCGCTGCTCGCGGCACAGCTCGGCGTGCTGCGCGGGCAGAGCTATTCGGGACACGACACGGAAAGCAACCTGTCGGGCCGCGCGAACCTCGCCTGGCAGGCGACCGATCAAGTGCTGGCGTACGCAAGCTATGCGCGCGGCTTCAAATCGGGCGGGATCAACCTGTCGGGACTGCCGCTCGACACCGCCAACCAGCCGGTGCTGACCACCGCCGTCATCCGGCCCGAGCTCAACACGACCTATGAGGCCGGGCTCAAAGCGGCGCTGTTCGAGCGGCGGCTGACCTTCAATCTTGCGGGCTTCACCACCGCCGTGCGCGATTTCCAGGCGACGATCGTCGACAGCGCGCAGACGGTAGCGCTGCGCGGCTATCTCTCGAACATCCCCAAGGTCACGGTGAAGGGCGTCGAGGCCGACATCACCGCCACGCTCACGCCCCGTTTCCAGCTCCGCGGCAACCTCGCCTACGCGCATGGCCAATACTCGCGCTACCCCGCCGGCCCCTGCCCGCTCGAACTCCAGACCGCCGCGACGGCCGCCTGCAACCTGACAGGGCGGCCGCTCGCCGGGCTGCCGAAATGGTCCGAGACGATCGGCGGCGACTATACGTTGCCGGTCGGCACGCTGGCGGTCATCCTCCATGCCGATTCGAGCTGGCGGACCAGCTATTATGGCGATCCGAGCCTGTCCAAATACACGCTGATCGACGGCTACACCGTCACCAATGCGAGCCTGGCAGTGCGGACCCGCGCCGGCCTCGAAGTCGCGGTGTTCGTCCGCAACGTGTTCAACGCCGACTACATCCAGAACCTGACGATCCAGGCGGGCAATTCAGGGCTGATCCTCGGCACGCCGAGCGACCCGCGCGTGATCGGCGTGACGCTGCGCGCGTACCAATAGCGCTCAGGTCAGCGGATAGACGCGGCGGCGCTCCCCGTCGGGCGTCGTGTCGGCGACCACCCAGCAATTCGCTTCGATCAGCGGGCGCAACGTGTGCGATCGCTGATCGGCGAGGATCCGGATCGCTCCAGCGGCATCGCGCGACGCCTTGAGGAACAGCGTCGTGTCGGGTCGCCGATCGGTGTCGATCTCGACCGTTTCGCCGCATTCGGGCGGAAGTCCGCTCATCACGCGGAGCGCCGCGCCGAGGAAAAAGCGCGCGCCGAGCAACGCCGCGACCGGGTTGCCCGGCAATCCGAAGAACAGCGTGCCATTCGGCAGCGTCGCGAACAGCAAGGGCTTGCCCGGCCGCATCCGCACCCCGTGGAAATGCACCTGCGCGCCGAGCCGCGCCAGCGCCCGGCCGAGATGGTCATGGTCGCCGCCCGAAGCGCCGCCCGTCGTCACGACGATCGCGCTGTCCGACGCGGCCGCGATCGCGCGCTCGAGTTGCCCGGCATCGTCGCTGACCGGCGCGGCGCGCAGCGGTTCGATTCCCTGCTCGCGCAGCAGCGCCGTGAGCATCACGCTGTTGGCGTCGAAGATCGCGGCGGGCCGCGCGACGCTCGGCGGCACGAGCAGTTCGTCCCCGGTCGGCAGCAGCGTGATCGAGGGTTGCCGCGCGACATCCAGCGCCGCGACCCCGTAGCAAGCGAGCGCCCCGATGACCTCGGGCGTTACCCGCGTTCCCGGCGACAGCACGCGCGCACCGGCGGCCGCATCCTCGCCGCGACGCCGCACGTTCCGCCCCGGCAGCAGCGGGCGATCGAGGACGAGCGCCCCCTGCTCGATCCGCGCTTCCTCATGCGGCAGAACGTAATCGCACCCGGCCGGGACCGGCGCGCCGGTGCTGATCCGGCACGCGGTGCGCGGCGCGTGCGTGGTCGGGCTGATGCCCGCGCGGACCGATCCCGCGATCGGCAAATGCGCTGGCTGCTCGGGCGTCGCGCCCACCGTATCGGCCGCGGCGAACGCGAAGCCGTCCATCGCCGCGGCATCGAAGCGGGGATAGTCGCTCGCCGCGATCCCGTCGCCCGCCGTCACGCGGTGCAGCGCATCGAGCAGGCCGACCGTCTCGACGCCGAGCGATGCCGACTGTTCGCGGATGATGGCGAGCGCGGCGTCGAAACTCGGCCGCGCGGGGCGTGGTGCGTCGCTCATTCGGCCCGGTCCGCGAGCCGCGCGAGATCGGCGGCGCGGTTGACGTTGGGCAGATCACCCCCCGCATCGATCGCCACCGCGCCGACACGCGACGCCCAACGATAGACCGCGCGATCTCCGCTCTGCGTCAGATGGTGCGAGAGGGGCTCGGTCAGCGCGACGGGCCAATAGCCGATGATCGGCGCCTGCCGCAAAAACCGCGCTTCGCCGCCCGCCATCAAACGCTCGACAAGTGCGGTCGGAAGATACGGCGTATCGCACCCGATCGACAGCACCGCGTCATGCCCGTGCGCTTCGGCGTGCCGCAACGCGGCGCACAGGCCGCCAAGCGGCCCGAGATCCGGCGCCGGCCAATCGGGAATCGCGGCAAGCCCGTCTGGCCCCGTCGTCCGCCCGCAGACGATCACCGTATCGGTCGCCGCCCGCAACGCCGCTGCCGCATGTGCGATCAGCGTCTGCCCGTCGAGCAGCGCGAGCGCCTTGTCGCTCCCGAACCGCGTCGCCTGGCCACCCGCGAGGATCGCACCGAGCAGCGTCATGCCGCGCCGTGCGCCGCCAGCACCGCATCGCTGCGCGCGAGCATCACCACGCGCAGATCGCACGACGCCGCACGCCGCAACGCAAGGTCGGTCGCCGCCGAGATCGTCACGAGGAGCGGGCAATTCGCCAATGCCGCTTTCTCGACCAGTTCGTATGAGCAGCGCGACGAGAGCAAGGCAAACCCGCCATCCCAGCCGCGCCGCTCGCGCGTCATCGCGCCGATCAGCTTGTCGAAGGCATTGTGTCGCCCGACATCCTCGCGGACGAGCAGCACTTCGCCCTCTGCCGAGCACAAGGCCGCGGCATGGACCGCGCCTGTCGCACGGTTGAGCGGCTGGAGCGGGCGAAGTGCGTTCAAGCCGCGGAACAGCGCGGCGCTGTCGGCACGGCTCTGCGCCGTCACGGCGGGCAACGGGCGCAGCGCCTGTTCGAGATTTTCTATCCCGCACATCCCGCACGACGATTCGGACACGCGGTGCCGCACGCGTTCGAGCAGATTGGGTCCGCACTCGGGCGCGAGCGCGACGCGCACGATGTCGCCGTCGGCGCGCGAATGCACGTCGATCCCGAGCACTGCCTCGACGCCAGGAATGAGCCGCTCGCTCAAGGCGAAACCGGTTGCGAAATCGGCGAGATCGGTCGGCGTCGCCATCATCACGGCATAGCCGACCCCGCTGAACTCGAGCGCGATCGGCCGCTCGACCGCGACCGCGCGGCGGATTTCGCTGTGCGTGCCGTCGGCGCGGATCTGCGCAAACGTCTGATCGAGGGAGGCATCCGTCATCGCATTCCCCTAGCCGATCCATCGGCATCGCCAAATGCGCAATCGCGCGCAAGCGATGCGCAAATCGTACGCTTTTGTGGGTGAACCAATCGGTTGCGGTATCGTTCAGCGAAAAGGTCCGCTCTGTCGTGCGGGCGAAATGCGGGAACGGTCATGGTCAAGCAGAAGTCGGACGCCCCTGAAATCGAGCCGTTCGAAGGGCCCGCCGGAGGCTGGGGTTCGGTCCGTTCACTCGCCGAGATCCTGCCGCGCGAACGCGTCGGCCCCGAGGCGCTGCGCGAACTCGTCCGCCAGAACAAGCCCGACGGCTTCCAGTGCGTCAGCTGCGCCTGGCCGAAGCCTAAGCATCTCCACCCCGTCGAATTCTGCGAGGAAGGCGCCAAGGCGACCGCGTGGGAGCTGACCAGCTACCGCACCACGCCCGATTTTTTCCAGCAGCACACGCTGAGCGAACTGCGCGACTGGAAGGATTACGACCTCGAGCAGAACGGCCGCCTGACGCATCCGCTGCGCTACGATGCCGCGACCGACAAATATGTCGCGTGCAGCTGGGACGAGGCGTTCGCCGAGATCGGCGCGACGCTCAAGCCGATGGATCCCAAGTCGGTGGTCTTCTACTCTTCGGGGCGCACCAGCCTCGAGGCGTCGTACATGTACGGCCTGATGGCGCGGATGTACGGCAACCAGAACCTGCCCGACAGTTCGAACATGTGCCACGAATCGACCTCGGTCGGCCTCAAGGCGGCGATCGGCGTTCCCGTCGGCACGACGCGGCTCGAGGATTTCGAAAAATGCGACATGATCCTGTTTTTCGGGCAGAATGTCGGGTCGAACGCGCCGCGAATGCTGCATGACCTGCGCAGCGCCCGCAAGCGCGGGGTCGAGATCGTCACCTTCAACCCGCTGAAGGAACGCGGGCTCGAGCGCTTCACCGACCCGCAGAACCCGATCGAGATGGCGACGCTCGGCGAGACCAACATCTCGACGCAATATCATCAAGTGAAGGCCGGTGGCGATCTCGCGGCAATGATGGGGATCGCGAAGTTCCTCGTCGAATGGCACGATGCAGCGCTCGCCGCGGGCAAGCCGCCCGTGCTCGATACCGCCTTCATCGCCGAGCACACGCACGGCTTCGACGCCTTCGTCGCCTCGGTCCGCGCCGCCGACTGGGATGCGATCGTCCACGAATCGGGCCTGCCCAAGGCCGAACTCGACGAATCGGCGCGGCTCTACGCCAAGGCGAAGGCAGTGCTCGCGATCTACGGCATGGGCCTGACGCAGCACGTCAAGGGCGTCGAGAACGTCCGCATGGTCGTCAATTTGCTGCTGATGCGCGGCAATATCGGCAAGCCCGGCGCCGGACCGACCCCGGTGCGCGGCCATTCGAACGTGCAAGGGCAGCGCACCGTCGGCATCACCGAGAAGACCGAGCTCGTGCCGGTCGACCAGCTCGAAAAGCAATACGGCTTCACCGCCCCGCGCGAGAAAGGCCTCAACACCGTCGAGGCGTGCCGCGGCGTGATCGACGGGTCGGTCAAGGCGTTCATCGCGCTCGGCGGCAATTTCCTGCGCGCGGTGCCCGAGACCGAGCCGATGGAAGCCGCCTGGACCAAGCTAGACGTGTCGGTCCAGATCGCGACCAAGCTCAACCGCAATCACCTCTTCCCGGGCAAGGTGACCTATCTCCTCCCCTGTCTCGGCCGGATCGAGAGCGACTTGCAGGCAAGCGGCCCGCAAGTCGTGACGGTTGAGGATTCGACGAGCTGCATCCACGCCTCGCGCGGCAAGGCGCATCCGGCGAGCGAGCATCTGCTGTCCGAACCCGCGATCGTCGGTGCGCTCGCCAAGCAGCTCCTGCCCCCCAATCCCAAGGTCGACTGGGACGCCTGGGTCGGCAATTACGCGCTGATCCGCGACGCGATCGAGGAAACCTATCCAAAGATCTTCCCCGATTTCAACAACAAGTTGTTCAGGCCCGGCGGCTATTGGAAGGGGAACAAGGCGTCCGAGCGGATCTGGCTGACGGAGAGCGGCAAGGCCGAATTCCTCGCGCCGAGCGGGCTGTGCGCCACCGGATTCGACGATGCCGAGGGTCGCTTCCGGCTCATGACGCTGCGCTCGAACGACCAGTTCAACACGACGATCTACGGCTATCACGATCGCTTCCGCGGCGTGAAGGGGACGCGCGACGTGCTCTTCATCCACGCCGCCGACATGGCGGATGCCGGACTCTCGGAGGGGCAACTCGTCGCGCTCGAAAGCGATGCGGGCGACGGCATCGCGCGCCGCCGCGACGGGTTGATCGTAACGCCGTACGATATCCCGCGCGGTTGCCTCGGCGCCTATTATCCCGAGTGCAACGTGCTGATGCCGGTCGAGCATTATGCCGAGAAAAGCTTCGTGCCGGCAGCGAAGTCGGTGCCCGTTAGGATTGTCGCCGACTAACCCTACGCCGTCACCCCGGCCTTGTGCCGGGGTCTACCGCGACCCGAGTGTGCCGCCGAAGCGCGCGCGGAACGGTGGGCCCCGGCACAAGGCCGGGGTGACGTATTCGCTTCGATCGAGGATCGCTTACCCCGCGCCCATATCGACGACCGTCGTCGCCAGCCGATCGACCTCGTTTCGGTCGTGGCTGACATACAGGATCGGCAGCCCGACTTCGTCGCGCACACGCTCGATTAACACCATGATCTCCGCCCGCCGCGCGCGGTCGAGCGAGGCGAGCGGCTCGTCCATCAGCAGGAATGCCGGCCCAGACAGCAGCGCCCGCCCGATCGCGACACGCTGCGCCTCGCCCCCCGACAGCGTGCGCGGCCAGCGATCGAGCAGATGCGCGATGCCGAGCAGTTCGCTCACCTCGTCGAGCGTCATCCCTGCCCCTGCCGCACGGCCAGTGCCGTACAGCAGATTGGCGCGCACGCGGTAATGCGGGAACAGCCGCGCATCCTGGAAGATATAGCCGCAACGGCGCTGCTCGGCGGGAACGTTGGTGGTGCGATCGAACAACGTGCGCCCCGCGACGCGGACATGCCCCGCATCCGGCCTGAGCAACCCCGCGATCATCGCGAGTGCGCTCGATTTGCCCGCGCCCGACGGACCGAACAGCGCGGTCAGCCCCGCCCCGCTCTGGAAGGCCAGCGCCGCGACGGTGCCAGAGCGGAAGCGATGCCGCACGTCGACGTCAAAAGACATGGTCGACGCCCCCGCGGCGGCTGAGCCATTCCGACAGCACCAGCGCCGCCAGCGACAGCAGCACCGAGATCGCCGCCAGCCGCGCGACCATCGGGTCCGATCCCGGCACCTGCAGCGCCGAATAGATCGCGATCGGCAGCGTCTGCGTTTCGCCCGGGATGTTCGAGACGAAGGTGATCGTCGCGCCGAACTCGCCGAGCGAGCGCGCGAACCCGAGCACCGCACCCGCCGCGATCCCCGGCAGCGCGAGCGGGATCGTGATCGTCCGCCACACGCGCAGCCGCGACGCGCCGAGCGTCCGCGCGGCACCCTCGAGCCGCGGGTCGACCGCCTCGATCGACAGCCGGATCGCGCGGACCATCAGCGGCAGCGCCATGATCCCAGCCGCCACCGCCGCCCCGGTCCATCGGAACAGCAGCGACACGCCGATCGCCGCAAGCGGCGCGCCGAGCGGTCCGTTCGGCGCGAAAGCCAGCAGCAACAACCAGCCCGTCACCACCGGCGGCAATACCAGCGGCAAATGGACGAGCCCGTCGAGCAGAAACTTCCCCGGAAACCGCGCCCGCGCGAGCAGCATCGCGAGCACGAACGCGATCGGCAGCGTCACCAGCACCGCGACGAGGCTGATCTTGAGCGACAGCCAGACGATCGTCCAAAGCTCGGGGGTCATCGTCGCTGCGACGCTCAGCGTGCCACGAAGCCGTAGCGCCGGAAGATCGCCTTGCCCGCGCTCGACACCAGGAAGCGCCGGAACCCCTCCGCCGCCGCTGGCGACGGCGCGGCCTTGAGCACCGCGACCGGATACGTGATCGGCGGATGGCTCGCCGCGGGGAACACCCCGACGATCCGCACCCGCTTCGAGGCATAAGCGTCGGTGGCGTAGACGATGCCGTACGGCGCCGCGCCCCGCTCGACCAAGGCGAGCGCCGAGCGCACGGTATCGCCGCGCGCAACCTTGGGCGCGACCGCGCTCCATACGCCCAACGCCGTCAACGCCTTTTGCCCGTATTTCCCCGCCGGGACCGCGCTGTCCGCCATTGCGAGCCGCCCGCTGCCGAGCCACTGCGCCAGCGCGAAGCCGCGCTTGATCGTCACTGGCTTCGCAACTGCCGCTGGCGCGACGAGCACCAGCCGGTTGCCGAGGAACGTCACGCGGGTCGCCGGCACGATCGCGCCCTTCTTAGCCAGCGCGTTCATCCAATCCTCGTCGGCCGACACAAACAGGTCGGCCGGCGCCCCCGCCTCGATCTGTCGCGCGAGTGCCGAGGAGCCGCCGAACGAAATGACCGGCCGCTTATGCCGCTGCGCCGCCCAGGCATCTGCCGCGGCGTTCATCGATTCCTGGAGGCTCGCCGCCGCGAGCACGAGCGGCCCGCGCGCGAGCGCCGGGGTCGCAGCAAGCAAGGCGACCGACACGGTGAGCACGCGAAAGAGGGGGCGCATCGTCAAACTCCTATGGCCGAAACCGTGCATGGCGCGCTCCGTGCGGGAGAGCAACCCGGTCCGCTGCCCGCCTAGAAGTCGATCACCGACACCGTGCTCCCGGCCGGTGCCGCGGCGGCATGCGGCAACCGCCGGATCAGCACATCGGCCTCGGCCAGCGCGCGCTGCAGC
Source organism: Sphingomonas sp. UYEF23 (assembly GCF_040546165.1). Classification (NCBI taxonomy): domain Bacteria; kingdom Pseudomonadati; phylum Pseudomonadota; class Alphaproteobacteria; order Sphingomonadales; family Sphingomonadaceae; genus Sphingomonas; species Sphingomonas sp. UYEF23. Next base: position 592,200 of record NZ_JBEPNG010000001.1, read on the forward strand.
CCCGAATCCTGGTTGGCGAGCGGCGCAACGCCGTCGCCGTCGAAGCGCGCGCGCACGAAGGTCTCGCGCGCGCTCACCGCATCGAGCGGCGCGGTCAGCGTCGCACTCCGCCAGCGCAGCGCCGCCGACGGCGCGCGACCGCTCAGCCCTGCGAGCAGCGTCGTCAGGAACAAACGCGCGGTGACCATCGCCGAACTGGGATTGCCCGGCAGCCCAAGCACCAGCTGGTCGCCGCGCCGGCCGAACCAGACCGGCTTGCCCGGCATGATCGCGATCCGCGAGAACAGGATTTCGGTCCCGAGCGACACGAAGATCTGCTTGGCATAATCCTTCTCGCCGACCGACGCCCCGCCGGTGACAACGACGACATCGGCCTCGCCAAGCGCCTTGGTCGCGCCTGCGGTCAGCTCGGCAATGTCATCGCGCAGGCGGTACCGCCCCATCAGCTGCGCGCCCCAGCCTTCGCCGAGCGCCGCCGCGCCATAGGACGCGCTTTCCGGGATGCTCCCCGTCCGCTCGCGCGCGTGACCCGGCTCGGCGAGCTCGTCGCCCGTGCTGATCACGCTGAGCCGCGGACGCCGCCACACCGCAAGCGTCGCGACATCCGCCCCCGCCGCCGCAACCAACGCGCGCGGTCCGAGCACGGTGCCCGCGGGGAGCAGGACTTCGCCCATGCGGAAATCCGACCCATGCGGCCGGATGTAGCGCTTGCCGGAAAGTGTCCCGACGACGCGCATCGTATCGCCGTCGCGCGCGACATCCTCCTGTACGACGACACGGTCCGCGCCTTGCGGCAATGGGGCCCCCGTGAAGAGCCTGACACACGCGCCAGACTGCACCACTCCGTCGAAGGCCGTGCCCGGATAGGCAGCGCCGATGACGCGGAACGGTGCCCCCAGCGCGAGATCGGCGTCGCGCAGCGCATAACCGTCCATCACCGATATGTCCGAGCGCGGCGCATCGACCTGCGCGACGCACGGCTCGGCCAGCACACGCCCGAGTGCCGCACCGAGCGCAACCGTTTCCGCCGCGAGCGGCTTCGCCTCGGCAACGACGATCGCGAGCGCCGCGTCGAACGAGATCACGCCGCGTCCGCCTGCCAGACGCCCGAGCGGCCACCCGATTTGTGCGTCACCTGGATCCCCTCGATCCGCATCGTCTTGTCGACCGCTTTCAGCATGTCGAACAAGGTCAGGCATGCGACGCTGACCGCGGTCAATGCTTCCATCTCGACTCCAGTCTGCCCCTTGGTCTTGACGGTCGCCTCGACGCGAAAGCCCGGCAATGCGGGATCGGGCGCAATCCGCACCTTGATGCTCGTCAGCAGCAGCGGGTGGCACATCGGGATCAGCGTGCTGGTCTGCTTGGCCCCCATCACCCCGGCAAGCTCGGCGGTCTGCACCACCGCGCCCTTGGGCGCCTCGCCGCGCAGGACGATGTCGAGCGTCTCCGCGGTGCAGTGCAGTCGCCCCTCGGCGGTGGCGACGCGTGCGGTATCGGCCTTTTCGCTGACATCGACCATATGCGCCCGGCCCGCAGCGTCGATATGCGTCAACGCATCCGCGGTGGCGAGCGACGGGCTGGTATCAGGATCGGGCATGGTCTGTCCCATAGCTGGCGTCGCGCTCACCGTTCAGCCCTCGTCGATATCGAGGAACGGCACCACGTCGTTATCGGTCGCGAACCACAGCCCTGCCTGAACATCTTCGGGCTGTTGACGCGCGAGGACCATCGCGTCGGCGAGCGACCCGTAGAACAGCGTCTGCGCAACGGGGTCGCTCTCGTCGAGATAATATAGCCGCACGCTCGCGGTGGAGGAAGTGGTGCGCATCGCGCTGCTTTGCCGCCGCCGCGCGACCACGGCAAGGCCTCACGATGGTACCGGTGTCAGGGGGGCGGTGTCAGCGCTGAACGCGACCGAGGCCGCTCGCCTTCGCCATGCCCGAGCGCACGACGCTATAGTCGGCCGCGGTCATCGGATAGGATTCGGGCAACGACCATTTCTCGCGATAGGTTTCCGGCGTCAGCCCGTGGCCCGACAGATGGCGCTTGAGCGCCTTGAAGCGCGCACCGCATTCGAGGCACGCGATCGAATCAGGACGAACGCTCGCGCGCACCGAAACGGCCGGCGTGGGCGCTTCGGCGGCTGCTTCCGCCGGCGCTTCGCCAAGCTGCGTCATTGAGGCGTAAACCGACTTTATTAATTCGGGCACTTCACCGCTGGCGACGCGATTGGCGCTGACTTGCGCGATGACAATATCGCCAACGAGCCGTAACATCTTCAAATCCAACAATATCTCTTCCTCGTGTGCGCTCTTTGTGCGCCGCAGCACCTCAAGAGCCGTCTATTATAAGGTGATATAGTCTTAAAGGTCCCAGAAGGTTGCGGCCTTGCGGGAATTAACATGGTTTATATGCAGGGTGCGCGATATGGAACACCTACCTCCGCCAGCGCTTCGCGCTATACATCGTGCGCTCATCCCGATGTGCCAATTGCGTTAGATGGACGATGATCGACCAGTTTTCCTATCACCAGCGTTCGATCGGTCCGGCCCTGCGAACAGCCGACGCATGATCAAGGTCGTCAGCTACAACATCCACAAGGGCATCGGGCTCGATCGGCAGCGCGACCCGCAGCGCATCCTCGACGTGCTGCACGAGATCGGCGGAGACGTGATCGCGTTGCAGGAGGCCGATCGCCGCTTCGGCACCAAGGCGCGCATCATCCCGCAGCGTCTGATGGACGAGCATAGCCCCTGGCGCGCGATCCAGATTGGCCATGACCGCGCGAGCATGGGGTTTCACGGCAACGCATTGCTCCTTCGCAAGGAGGCCGCGGTGCAAAGCTGTGCGACACTGCATATCCCGGCGCTCGAGCCGCGCGGCGCGATCCGTGCCGATGTCGTCGCGAACGGCACGCCGATCCGCGTGCTGGGGATGCATCTCGATCTGTCGGGGCTGTGGCGCCGCAAGCAGGCGCGCGCGATCCTCGCGCATATCGACGGATGCCCCGCACGCCTGCCGACGGTGTTGATGGGCGATCTCAACGAATGGACCCCGGCCGGCGGATGTCTGCACGATTTCGGACGCGACTATCCGAGCGTCCCGACCGGCCCGAGCTTCCATGCCCGCCGCCCCGTCGGGCGACTCGACCGGATCATGACGCGCGGCTTTCGCGTCGTCGATTACGGCGTGCATGCCAGCGTGATCGCGCGCCGCGCCTCGGATCATCTGCCGATCTGGGCGGTGCTGGACCCCGAGTGATGCGCGAGAAGGAACTCCGCCTCGCGCTCGTCTGCTATGGCGGCATCAGCCTTGCCGTCTACATGCACGGCATCACCAAGGAAATCTGGCGGCTCGCGCGGGCCAGCCGCGCCTTCCACGCGGGCGACTCGGCTGCGGCGACGGGCAGCGAAGCGGTCTATTTCGCCTTGTTCGAAGAAATCGAGGCCGAGACCGGGCTCAAGCTGCGCGTGCTCGTCGACATCATCGCCGGCGCGAGTGCGGGCGGGATCAACGGCATCTTTCTGGGCCAGGCGATCAGCACTGGCCAAAGCCTCGAACCGCTCACCCAGCTCTGGCTCGATTCGGCCGATATCGAGGCGCTGGTCGATCCCAAGCAAGCGCCGACGCACCGCTTCACCAAGGTCTGGGCGCTGCCGCTCGCCTGGATGGCGGGGCGGCGCGATGGCGAGGATATCGACCAGACCGTCGAGCCCGGCGAGCGCGAGGAAGTCCGCGCCAAGCTTTCGCATTTCATCCGCTCGCGCTGGTTCGAACCGCCGTTTGGCGGCGAGCGTTTCACCGGGCTGATCCTCGATGCGCTCGCAGCGATGGCCGCCTCACCGCGCGAACCGCGCCTGCTCCCCCCGGGTCAGCCGCTCGACCTGTTCGTCACCGTCACCGACTTCCGTGGCCATCCCGAACGGCTGACGCTCAATTCGCCACCCGAAGTGGTCGAAACCGAGCACCGTGTGATCGTCCCGTTCAGCGACCACGGCATCGCCGGCGAGACGCTCGCCGACCCTGCCGAGCTCGCCTTTGCCGGGCGCGCGACGTCGAGCTTTCCGGGGGCCTTCCCGCCTTTCATGGTCGGCGAACTCGATCGCGTCCTCGAAACGCGCAAGGCCAGCTGGCCGGGCCGCGCCGCCTTCCTCAAGCGCATCCTGCCGCGGCAATTTGCCGTGAACGCCGCCGAAAGCGCGGTGCTGATTGATGGCTCGGTGCTCAACAACGCGCCGTTCCGCCCCGCGATCGAAGCGCTGCGCGAGCGTCCGGCGCGCCGCCAGGTCGATCGGCGCTTCGTCTATATCGACCCCAACCCGCGCGGCGCGCTGGTGTTCGGTGCGACGCGGAGCGAAGTCCCGGGCTTCTTCCAGACGATCCTCGGCGCGGTCACCGAATTGCCGCGCGCGCAGCCGATCCGCGACAATCTCGAGGAGATCGCCACGCGCTCGCGCCAGATCGAGCGCATGCGCGCGATCATCGCGGGGATCCGGCCCGAGGTCGAAAAGCAAGTCGAGGCGCTGTTTGGCTACACGCTGTTCCTCGATTCGCCGACTGCGGCACGGCTCGCGACATGGCGCCGCCGCGCGCAAGCCGCCGCCGCCAAGAGCGCGGGCTATGGCTATGCCGCGTACGGCCATCTCAAGATCAACGGCGTGGTCGAGGCGATCACCGACTTGCTGTACCATGCCGGCGGCGAGCCCGGCGGGCAGCATTGGCGGCGGATCCGCGGGCATATCGCCGAGGCGGTCAGCGCGCGCGGGTTCGACGATATGCAATCGAGCCTCGCCGGCGGAGCGAGCCGCGCGACGATCGGTTTCCTGCGCACCTTCGACCTGGGCTTTCGCTTGCGTCGGCTGCGCCTGCTCGCGCGCCGCATCACCGATCTCGAGGGCGACCAGCCCGAGGCCGAACTCTCCGGGATCCGAGAAGCGATCTACGAAAGCCTTGCCGAATATCTGGAGCGCAAGCGGACCGACCGCTACGGCGCGTTGCGCGACGCGGTGCAGGGCTTGCGCGGCGATGCCGGACCGTTGCTCGACGCGCTGGGCACGGCGATGGACTTGAAGGCGCTCGACAGCCGCACCGAGGCGCGCCTGGCAGCGGCGTTCGCCGGGCTCAGTCGCGACATCAAGCGGCCGATCCTGCTGACCTATCTCGGCTTTCCCTATTTCGATGTCGCGACGCTGCCGCTGCTGCAGGGCGAAGGGCTCGACGAATTCGACCCGATCAAGGTCGATCGGATCTGCCCCGACGATGCCGCGAGCATTCGCAGCGGCGGCGCCGAAGCAAGTTTGAAGGGCATCCAGTTCAACAGCTTCGGTGCGTTCTTCAGTCGCGCCTATCGTGAGAACGACTATCTGTGGGGCCGGCTGCACGGCGCCGAACGGATGATCGACATCGTCCTGTCAGCGCTCGAACCGGGCATGACGCTCAAGGCTGGACGCACCGCCGCGATCAAACGCGCGGCGTTCCTCGCAATCCTCGACGAGGAAGCCGAGAAGCTGACCGCGATCCCCGGCCTGTTCGAGACACTGCGCCGCGAGATCGGCTGAGGCGGCGAACGACGCGGCAGGTTGGCAACCCACCGCATTGCCATTACGCTGCCGTCATGCAGTTCCTCAAAATCCTCTTCTGGTGTCTACTCGCCTTCATTGCGGCGGTCTTTACGCTCGGCAATTGGACCAGCGTGCCGATCAAATTGTGGGGCGGGATGGAAGCGCTGGTCAATTTGCCGCTGCTGCTGCTGCTGACCTTCCTCGCCGGGCTCGTGCCGACGCTGCTGTGGCATTCGACGTTGCGCTGGCGCTTGCGCAACCGCCTCACCGCAGCCGAGCGTGCGCTGCACGATCTGCGCGTCACCGCGGCACCCGTGCCGGTCTCGACGCTCAGCCCCGAATCCTTCGTCGTCGTCCATCCGGTCGACCCGGCATGAGCAACCGCATCTACGTCGCGCTCGACACGCCCGATCTCGCCAAGGCGCACGCGATGGCGGGCAAGCTTCGCCACCATGTCGGCGGGATCAAGCTCGGGCTCGAATTCTTCATGGCCAATGGCCGCGCCGGCGTGCGAGACATGGCCGAGCTCGGCCTGCCGATCTTCCTCGACCTCAAGCTCCACGACATTCCCAACACCGTCGCCAAGGCGATCATGGCGCTGCGCGATCTCGCGCCGGCGATCCTCACGGTCCATGCCGCCGGTGGACGCGCCATGCTCGAGGATGCCAAGGCAGCGGCGCCTGTGGGCACCAAGGTGGTCGCGGTGACGACGCTGACGAGCCTCGACGGAACCGACCTTAAGTCGATCGGCTGCATGGGCGACCCGCACGAACAGGTGCTGCGCTTGACCGAACTCGCGCGTGACTCGGGTGTCGATGGTGTGGTCTGCTCGGGCGAGGAAGTCGCCGCCGCACATCGATTCTGGCCCAGAGGTTTCTTCGTCGTGCCAGGTGTACGGCCCGCCGACGGCGTGGTCGGTGACCAGAAGCGCGTCGTCACCCCCCGCGCAGCGATCGACGCGGGCGCGTCGATCCTGGTGATCGGTCGCCCGCTAACGCAAGCCGAGGATCCCGACGCGGCCGCGCGCGCGATCGCCGCGACGCTCTGAGCAAGCGCTGAGGAACCGTCATGCAGATCAGCGCGAAAATCTGTGGTCTCTCGACCCCCGAAACGCTCGACGCCGCGATCGACGGCGGCGCGAGCCATGTCGGATTCGTGTTCTATGCGCCGTCGCCCCGTACGCTATCGCGTGATCGTGCCGCACAACTCGCGGCGCGCGTGCCAGCGCATGTCCAGCGTGTCGGGGTGTTCGTCGATCCCGATGACGCGTTGCTAGACCGCGCGATCGCGGCTGGGCACCTCGACGTGCTGCAACTCCACAAGACCCCGGCTGCGCGCAGCGCCGCGATCAAGGCGCGGACCGGCCTGCCGCTGTGGAGCGCGGTCGCGGTGCGGACGCGCGCCGATTTGGCGGAGGCGGCGACCTATGGCGGCGTCGCCGATCGGATCCTCTACGATGCCAAGACGCCGCCCGGTGCCGCGCTTCCCGGCGGGATGGGCGTGCGGTTCGACTGGAGCTTGCTCGAGGGCTTCCGGCATCCCTTGCCGTGGTTGCTGTCGGGCGGGCTCGATCCGGTCAATCTGCACGAGGCGGTGGCGATGACCGGCGCGACGCTGGTCGACGTCTCCTCGGGCGTCGAAAGCGCCCCGGGGATCAAGGATGTCACGAAAATCCGCGCGTTCCTACAGGCGGTAAGCGACCTCTGATCTTAAAGCCCTCTCCCATCCTTCATGGGAGAGGGTTGGGTGAGGGTCTTCTATCTTCTGTCGTTTTTCCGCGCATCACGCCTCGAGAAGAAGACCCTCACCCAACCCTCCCCCGCGAAGGCGGGAGCGGGCTTTACGCCGCACCCGGCTCGACACGCCCGCGCCAGGTGCTAAACGGCACGGCATGAACGCTCCCAACTCCTTCCGCACCCAGCCAGACGAGCGCGGCCATTTCGGTGACTTCGGCGGCCGCTATGTCGCCGAGACCCTGATGCCGCTCGTGCTCGAGCTCGACACCGCCTATCGCGCCGCCAAGGCCGACCCGGCCTTCAAGGCGCAGTTCGACGATCTGCTCGAACATTATGTCGGCCGCCCGAGCCCGCTCTATTACGCCGAGCGCTTGACCGAAGCGCTGCGCGAATCCGCGCCCGAGGGCAAAGGCGCGCAAATCTGGTTCAAGCGCGACGAGCTCAATCACACCGGCGCGCACAAGATCAACAATTGCATCGGGCAGATCCTGCTCGCGATGCGCATGGGCAAGACGCGGATCATCGCCGAGACCGGCGCTGGCCAGCACGGCGTCGCCACCGCGACGGTCTGCGCGCGCTTCGGCCTGCCGTGCATCATCTATATGGGCGCCAAGGACATCGAGCGGCAGGCCTCCAACGTGTTCCGCATGAAGCTGCTCGGCGCCGAAGTCCGCCCGGTGACGAGCGGATCGCATTCGCTCAAGGATGCGATGAACGAGGGCATGCGCGACTGGGTCGCCAACGTCCACGACACCTTCTACATCATCGGCACCGCTGCCGGCCCGCACCCCTATCCCGAAATGGTGCGCGATTTCCAAAGCGTGATCGGCATCGAGGCACGCGCGCAGATGCTCTCGCGGATCAACCGCCTGCCCGACATGCTCGTCGCGGCGATCGGCGGCGGGTCGAACGCGATCGGGCTGTTCCACCCCTTCCTCGACGATAGCGACGTCATGATGCTCGGCGTCGAAGCCGCGGGTCGCGGGCTCGACAAGGAGCATGCGGCGTCGCTCGCCGGCGGCGCGCCGGGCATCCTCCACGGCAACAAGACCTATCTGCTGCAGGACGAGGACGGCCAGATCACCGAGGCGCACTCGATCTCGGCCGGGCTCGATTATCCGGGCATTGGCCCCGAGCACAGCTGGCTGCACTCGATCGGCCGCGTCGAATACACCTCGATCACCGACACCGAGGCGCTCGATGCGTTCCAGCTGCTGTGCCGCACCGAGGGCATCATCCCCGCTTTGGAACCATCCCACGCCATCGCCGCGGTGGCGAAGCGCGCGCGCGAAATGGACCGTGACCAGATCATCCTCGCGAACCTGTGCGGGCGCGGCGACAAGGACATCTTCACCGTCGCCGAGGCGCTCGGGGTGGCGCTATGAGCGCCGTCCAGAAGGCATCGTCACCCCGGCCTTGTGCCGGGGTCCACCAAGCCGCAAACTCCCCAGTCCGACACTCTTGCGTTGCGCTCGCTGCACAGTGGACCCCGGCACAAGGCCGGGGTGACGACCGATGAGTAACCGCCTCGCCGCCGCCTTCGCCAAGGGCCACCCCGCGCTCGTCACCTTCGTCACCGCCGGTGACGGCCCGACGCCTGCGATCCTCGACGCGCTCGTCGAGGGCGGCGCCGACGTGATCGAGCTCGGCATGCCGTTCACCGATCCGATGGCCGATGGCCCCGCGATCCAGGCGGCGAACATCCGCAGCTTGCTCGCCGGCACGCGCACCGCCGACATCCTCGCGATCGCGACCGACTTCCGCGCGCGCCACCCGGATACCCCGCTCGTCCTGATGGGCTATGCCAATCCGATGACGATCCGTGGCGGCGCGTGGTTCGCTGACGCCGCGCATGCAGCGGGCGTCGACGGCGTGATCTGCGTCGACATCCCGCCCGAGGAAGACCCCGAACTCGGCCCCGCGCTGCGCGCCAAGGGCATCGCGCCGATCCGCCTCGCTACGCCGACCACCGACGCTGCCCGCCTCCCCGTCGTGCTCGATGGCGCGAACGGCTTCCTCTATTACGTCTCGGTCGCCGGGATCACCGGGCTGCAGCAGGCGGCGCAGACTTCGATCGACGAAGCGGTCAAGCGGCTCAAGGCGCATACCGACCTCCCCGTCGCGGTCGGCTTCGGCGTGCGCACGCCCGAACAGGCCGCTGCAATCGCCAAGGTCGCCGACGGCGTCGTCGTCGGCTCGGCGATCGTCGAGCTCGTCGCCGAACATGGCGCGGCAGCGCCGCACGCCGTGCGCGCCTATATCCAGTCCCTGTCGGCGGCGATCCGCACCGCCCGCGAAGGAGTTCCCGCATGAGCTGGCTCACCAGCGTCCGCAACGCGCTCGCCTATGTCGTCCCCGTCAAGAAAGAAACGCCCGACAATCTGTGGCACAAGTGCAAGAGCTGCGGGACGATGACGTTCCACAAGGAGCTCGAGGACAATCTCCACGTCTGCCCGCATTGCGACCATCATGATCGCATCGGGCCGCTGCTGCGCTTCGAATATGTGTTCGACAAAGGCAGCTACACGATCGTGCCGCTCCCCAAGGTGCCCGACGACCCGCTCAAGTTCCGCGACACCAAGCGCTATGTCGATCGAATCAAGGCCGCGCGCGTCGCAACGTCGGAAGGCGATGCGCTGATCACGGCGCGCGGGACGATCGAGGGCCGCAAGGCGGTGATCGGCGTCCAGGACTTCGCCTTCATGGGTGGATCGATGGGACTTGCGGTCGGCGAGGCGTTCATCCGCGGCGTCGAGACCGCGATCCAGGAGAATTGCCCGTACATCATCTTCACCGCCGCCGGCGGCGCGCGGATGCAGGAAGGCATTCTCAGCCTGATGCAGATGCCGCGCGCGACAGTGGCGATCGCGATGCTGCAGGATGCCGGGCTGCCCTATATCGTCGTGCTGACCGATCCGACGACGGGCGGCGTCACCGCGAGCTATGCGATGCTCGGCGACGTCCAGATCGCCGAGCCGGGGGCGTTGATCGGTTTCGCCGGCCAGCGCGTGATCGAGCAGACGATACGCGAGAAGCTGCCCGACGGCTTCCAGCGCGCGGAATATCTGCTCGAGCACGGCATGATCGACATGGTCAAGCATCGCCGCGACCTGCGCGCGACGCTGGCGAGCCTGATCGACTATCTGTGCGGCGCGAAGATCGCTGCGTAGCGCAACCAACGCCCCTCCCGCTTGCGGGAGGGGCCGGGGGGTTGGCGCGCTATGCACGCGCGCTACGCCTGCCGGGGTGGGCTAGCGCTCTCAACGCGCGTATCGTTTGCTGATAGCGCGCGCCCACCCCCTACCCCCTCCCGCAAGCGGGAGTGGAGGAGTTGAAATGCCCGATCACGCAACTTCCACCGACTCAGCGGTCCAAGCCCAGCTCGACCGGCTCTGGTCGCTTTCCCCCGGCGCGGACATCCTTGGGCTCGAGCGCATCACGGCGCTGCTTGACCGACTCGGTAATCCGCACCACCGCCTGCCCCCTGTGATCCATGTCGCGGGCACGAACGGCAAAGGCTCGACCTGCGCGTTCCTGCGTTCGGCGATCGAAGCGTCGGGGCTTACCGCGCACGTCTACACCAGCCCCCATCTGGTCCGCTTCAACGAGCGGATCCGCCTCGCCGGCACCCTCATCACCGACGACGCCCTCGCGATCTTGCTCGCCGAAGTGCTCGATCACGCCGCCGACCTGACGGCGAGCTTCTTCGAAGTCACCACCGCCGCCGCCTTCCTCGCGTTCAGCCGCACGCCCGCCGACGTGTGCATCATCGAGGTCGGGCTTGGCGGCCGACTCGATGCGACCAACGTGGTGCCGGCGCCGATCGTCACCGGGATCGCGCAACTCGGGATCGATCATCAGAGCTTTCTCGGTGAAACGCTAGGCGAGATCGCGGGCGAAAAGGCCGGGATCGCCAAGTCCGGTGTTCCGCTCGTCACGATGCGCTATCCCGCGCCGATCGCAAAACGCGTCGCTGCGGTCGCGCGGACGGCCGGAGCCAAGCCAGCGCCCGCGGGCGACGACTGGCACTTCACGGTGGAAAGCGATCGCCTGATCTATACCGACGCCAATGGGACGATCGAAACCCCGCTGCCGCGCATGGCGGGCCCGCACCAGCCCGAGAACCTTGCGCTCGCCATAGCGCTGCTGCGCCACCAGAGCGCTCTGACAATCCCCGCCGACGCCTATCGCATCGCCGCCGAGACGACGCACTGGCCCGCGCGGATGCAGCGGCTCCACCCCGGCCCGCTGCTCGACCAGCTTCCAGCAGGCAGCCAGCTCTGGCTCGACGGCGGGCACAATCCCGCCGCAGCACAGGCGATCGCGGCAGCGCTCGACGCGATTGCGCATCCCGCCGTCGGGCGAAGCGAAGTGCATCTCGTGCTCGGCATGCTCGCGAACAAGGATCCGGTCGGGCTGCTCACCCCGTTCGCGCGACTGGCGACGACGCTTCACGCGGTGCCCGTCCCGAACCACGAGCATCACGCGCCCGCTGCGCTCGCCGCGGTTGCGCATGACCTCGGGATCGCAGCCCATACCAGCGCCGATATTGCGGGTGCGTTGCGCGACATCACGACGATCGCCGATCCGGCGGAACCGCCGATCGTGCTGATTCTGGGCTCGCTCTACCTCGCCGGGGAAGCGCTTTCGGCGAATCTCGAGGCGCCAGACTGACGCTTTTTTATTGCGATTGACTTGCAATAGCGAATGCCAGAGGATGCTCCCAGTAACGGAGCATCCCCTCATGAGTCTCAGCCCAGCCCCCTCGCCCAGCCCCGCACAGCGCCCGTCGGCGCTCGCCGCCAGCTTGCCGAATGCGATGCCGGAAGACCCGAATGCGCGCTTGCTGCTGTTCGCGTTCCGCCGGCTCGGCGCGAACGGCCTCAACGACGCGCACGGCGCGCAGGCGTTGTTTCACAGCTTTGGCGCAGCGTTTCGCCGGCCCTTGCTGTTGCTGCGCACGATGATGGCCGACCTCGCGCATTCCGCGATTTGCCCGATCGCGATCGCGCCGTGCTGCTGTCTGCGGATGACGAGCGCCGAGGCCGCGATCCTGACGATCGTCGCCCGCGCCGAGACCGCCCCCGAAACCGCACGGCTGCTGCTCGGCGACTTGATCGGCGTGCGTCGCCCGGACGGCGTGCTCGCCAGCATCACCGCGCTGGCGCAGGCGTTCGCCGATGCCGGGCGACCCGTTACGGCGTGACGCTGTCAGCCGGCCGGTTGCGCATCCTCGGTCTCGCCGACCGAGGCGTCGATCAGCCCCTTGCGGCTCATCCACCAGAACAGCAGCACGCCCGGCAGCGCCGCGACCGTCGTCAGCAGGTAGAAGTTCACATAGCCCATCGCGTCGATCAGGCCGCCCGCGGTGGTGCCCGTCACCGCGCGCCCGACGATGCTCGTCGCCGCCGAGATCAGCGCATATTGCGCCGCGGTGAAGCGCGAATTGGTCAGCGCCGAGAAATAGGCGACGACGGTGACGCCGCCGATCCCGCTCGAGAAATTCTCGAAGCCGATCGCGCCCGCCATGCCGAGGTTCGAATGCCCCGCCATCGCCAGCCCGGCAAAGCTGAGGTTCGACACCATCATCAGCACGAGCGAAATCAGCACCGAGCGCTTCATGCCCAGCCGCGTATAGATCAACCCGCCGATGAAGATCCCGACGAGATAGGCGAGGAAGCCGATCCACACGTCGTAAAAGGCGATCTCGTCATTGGTGAATTTGAGCGAGTCGAACAGCAGTCGGAAGGTCAGATTGGCGAGCGTGTCGCCGATCTTGTGGATCAGGATGAACAGCAAGACGAGCAAAGCGCCCTGCCGCTGGAAGAACTGCACGAACGGCCCGATGATCGACGCGCCGAGATTGGCGATCCCGCCGCGTGCATCGGGCTCGCGGTGCCGCGCGGGCTCGCCGTAGAGCAGGCCCGCGATCATCGCGGGAAGCGCGAACAGGCCGCACAGCAGATAGGCGTTCGACCAGCCGAAGCGCGCCGCCACGACCAACGCGAGCGCCCCCGCGCCCGCCGACCCAAGCCGCCAGCCATATTGTGACATGCCCGAGCCGACGCCCAATTGCCGCGGCTCGAGGATTTCGATGCGATACGCGTCGATCACGATGTCGAAGGTCGCGCCCGCCGCGCCGACCAGGATCGCTGCGATCGCAGTCGCGTAAATATCAGCCTTTGGATCGACCAAAGCGAGGTTGGCGACCGCCGCCATCACCAGCAGCCCGGCGACGATCAGCCACGAGACACGCTGTCCGAGCCGCCCGATCAGCGGTAGGTGGACGCCGTCGACGACCCACGCCCAGATCCATTTGAGGTTGTAGACCAGGAAGGCGAGGCTGAACGCGGTGACCGTCGACTTGGTGATGCCGCTCTGCGCCAGCCGCGTCGTCAGCGTCGCGCCGATCATCGCGAACGGGAAGCCCGACGAGATCCCCAATGCCAGCGCGGCGAGCGGTGCCTTTTCAAGATACGGCCGGACACCGTCCCACCAATTCGGGTCGCGCCCGGTCACCGCATCCATTCGTCACTCGCCCCTTGCTCGTTAAAGCGCGAGACTAGCGGTAAATCACGTCGGAGGAACCTCCCAATCGTCACCCCGTCACGGACCGGGGCGAGCGATCAGCTTACGGTCACGAACAAACTGAAGCCGTTGGGCATCCGCTTGGGCTTCTTCCCCTCGAGCACGGCTTCGATTGCGGCAATCGCCGCAAGCAAATCACGCTGCGCATAGGGCTTCGCCAGGCACCCTGCGGCGACTTCACGCCCGCCCTCGGGGCAAGAGCCCGTCACGAACAGCACCGGCACGCCGACGCCATGCGCCGCGCGCGCGACGTCGAGTCCGCTGCCATCGGCCAAACTGATGTCGACCAACACCAGATCGATCTCGCGCTCGCGCCCGATGACCACAAGCGCATCGGCGACGCGGTCGACCGTCGCCACCACAGAATATTCGGCATCGCGCAGGAAATGCTCGGTGTCGAACGCCACCAACGGCTCGTCTTCGACAAGCAAGAGGTTGGAAATCCGCCGCTTCTTCTTCGCGAAAAGCATCGCAGGAAATACCCGTCTTTTTTCTGGGGCCACCACAATGGCGGCGTGCGCACCGCCCTCGTTACGCATCCGAGCCTTAACGCGCGGCTACGAGATTGGGCACACATTATTTTGTGCGCACAACATGAGATAAATTGGGTATCAGGCGAGTGTGTCCAAGCCCCCTACCCCAATAGACCGCTCGAACGAGCCCCCGCGACCTTCGACGCGACCCAAAGACGAACAGAGGATCGCAAAACTGCTCGCGCGCGCCGGCGTCGCGTCTCGGCGTGAAGTCGAACGCATGATGGCCGAGGGGCGCGTCGCGCTCGATGGCGTCGTGCTCGATACGCCGGCGACGATCCTGCACTCGCTCACTGGTGTGACCGTCGATGGCGAGCCGATCGCCGCGCCAGCCGCTGCACGGCTGTTCCTCTATCACAAGCCGCCCGGCCTGCTCGTCACCGAGCGCGATCCCGCCGGGCGCCAGACGATCTACGACCAGCTGCCCGACGATCTGCCGCGGCTCGTGCCCGTCGGCCGGCTCGATCTCAACACCGAGGGCTTGCTCCTCATGACCACCGATGGCGAGTTGAAGCGCCAGCTCGAGCTGCCCGCCACCGGCGTCGAGCGTGCGTACCGCGCCCGCGCCTACGGCCCGATCACGCAGGAGCAGCTCGAGGAGCTGATCCACGGCGTCGAGATCGAGGGCATTCGCTACGGCTCGATCAACGCCAATCTCGAGCGCCGCACCGGCGCGAACGTGTGGATCGAAATGATCCTGACCGAAGGCAAGAATCGCGAAGTGCGCCGCGTGCTCGAATATCTCGGGCTCAAGGTCTCGCGGCTGATCCGTACGCGCTACGGCCCGTTTCTGTTGGGGGATCTCGCGGTCGGCGAGATTGGCGAGGTCAAGCAGCACGACGTCGTCAGCTTCCGCAAGGATCCGACGCGCAAAGGCGGCGGCGAAGCCCCCAAGCTGGTCGAGAAGCCGCGCCCGCAACAACGCGGAATGCAGCAGATCCCGTCCGCGCCAAAGGCCCCGACGCCTAAGCCGCAGCCCGCGCGGCGCATCACCAAGACCTCGGCCAACCGCGCCGACAAGGCGGCGTTCGCCGAACCGACGCGCCAGGCGCAGCCCGGCCGCGATCCGGTCGTGCTGACCAAGGCGACCAAGGTGAAACGCTTCTACGACGCCAAGCCGAAGGCCGGCACCGAACCCGTTGCCCCGCGCGCGATCGCGCCGGGCCAGCGCCCCAAGGTGTTCAGCCCCGAGCTCGGCCGCAACGTCCGCGCCAAGCCGGGCCGCACCGCCACGCCGACCGAGACCGCCGAGCGCAAACCCGCCAAGGCGACGCCGCGCACCGCGGGCAAGGCGCGCGCCGCGCCGTCGAAGCCGGCGCGCGTGAAGATTCACAAGAGCCGGACCAGGAAGTAAGATGCGCATCATTGCCGGAAAATGGCGCGGCCGCCCGCTCGTCGCGCCCAAGGGCGACGCGACTCGCCCGACTGCCGATCGCGTGCGCGAGGCGCTGTTCTCGATGCTCACCAGCCGCGTCGGTAGCTTCGAGGAATTGGCGGTCGCCGATTTCTTTGCGGGCTCGGGCGCGCTCGGGATCGAGGCGCTGTCGCGCGGCGCCGCGTCGTGCATCTTCGTAGAGCAGGACAAGCCCGCGCTCGACGCGCTGCGCGTGAACCTGACCAAATTGGGCGGCGCGAAGGAAATCGGCGCCGACGTCCGTGCGCAGTCGGTACTGGCTTTGGGGCTTGCCGCCAAGCCGCTCGATCTGATCGTGATGGACCCGCCCTATGACAGCGGCGCGGGCGCGGTTGCGCTCGACAAGCTCAACCGGCTGGGGTGGATCGGCGAGGCGACGTGGATCAGCATCGAGACCGCCAAGGCCGAGCTGGTCGAGGTGGCCGGGTTCGTCGAGGACGTCAGCCGCGTGCACGGCAAGGCGCGGATCACGCTGCTGCGGCGGGCTTGAACAGATAAGCCCCTCCCCTGAAGGGGAGGGGCTTTAGATTAGCTCAAACGTGATGCGACAGCCCGAACAGCGTCAGCATCAGCCAGTACAGCCCGCCCGACAGCGCCATTGCCGCGGGCAGCGTCAGCACCCACGCCAGCGCCATGTTGCGGAGCGTCGTGATTTGCAGCCCGGCGCCATTCGCCACCGAGGCACCCGCCACGCCGCTCGTCAGGATGTGCGTCGTCGACACCGGCACCGCGATGAAATCGGCCCCGGCGATCGTCGCCGCAGCGACGATTTCGGCAGCGGCACCCATGCCGTACGTCAGATGCGTCTTGCCGATCCGCTCGCCGACGGTGACGACGATCCGCTTCCAGCCGATCATCGTGCCGAGCCCGAGCGCGATCGCGACGATGATCTTCACCCAATACGGAATGTAGCGCGTGCCATGCTCGAGATTGGTGGCGTAGCTGTTGATCGCCTTGAGCTCGGCCGGCGCGAAGGTCTTCGCCGCCTTGTCCTTGTCCTTGACCGCGAGCTTGATCGTATCGAGCGCGAGATACATGTCGTTGCGCAAATTGGGCGTCGCCGCAGCGGGCACCTTCTGCAGCGTGCCATAGCCCTCGATGCGCTGGCTGACGTCGCGTGACAGCGTATCGATCGCGCCGAACACCTGCGGCGACAGCACCTCGCGCACGCGCAGCGCCTTGGTCAGCGTCGTGCGCGCCGCGTCCACCGTCCCGTCCGGAGCATCGCCAGCATGCGCGCGGAATGCGCCGGCAGCCTGGTTGGCGGTCTGGACGAAGGCGGGCATGTCGCGCTCGGGCATCGTGCGATTGAGCGCATAGGCGGTCGGCGCGCAGCCGATCAGGATGAGCATGATGAGGCCCATGCCCTTCTGCCCGTCATTGCTGCCGTGGAAGAAACTCACCGCGGTGCACGTGCCGATCAGCAGCGCACGGATCCCCGGCGGCGGCGGCGTCTGGCCCTCGGGCTCGGCATACAGCTTGGGGTTCCGGATGACGCGCTTCATCAGCCACAGCAGCGCGAGCGCACCGCCAAAGCCCATCAGCGGGCTGAAGAACAGCCCCTTGAAGACGTTGAGCGCTTGCGACCAATCGACCCCCGAGGTGCCGCCGGTGTTCGCGGCAATCAGCTGGTTGGCGAAGCCGACGCCGAGCACCGAGCCGATCAGCGCATGGCTCGACGAATTGGGGAGCCCGACATACCAGGTGCCGAGATTCCACAGCACCGCGGCGAACAGCAGCGCGAAGATCATCGCGAACCCGGCGTTGCTGCCGACATGCAGGATCAGGTCGACCGGCAGCAGCGTGACGATCGTATAGGCGACCGCCCCGCTCGACAGCAGCACGCCGAGCAGATTGCAGCATCCCGACCACACCACCGCCACGGGTGCGGGAAGCGAGTGGGTATAGATGACGGTGGCGACGGCATTGGCAGTGTCGTGGAAGCCGTTGACGAATTCGAACCCCAGCGCGATCAGCAGCGCGAGCCCGAGAAACGCGAAGGTGCCGAGCGCCAGCCCCTCGCCGACGTTCGCGGTGTCGGTGAAGATGCTGTACGCGGCATAGGCGATCCCGGCGAACAGCACGCCGAAGAAGATCCAGCGCCCCGCAGGATGCAGTTTATGGTCGAGCCGTGGCCCATGCGATGCGTCCGTCGCCGATTCGGGGGACGCGAGAAAGGTGGTCGCCATGTCCCCTAAGGCCTTCGCTGGGTTCTGTTACGGTATGATGACAGCGCGCGGCTCGCGTGCCGCATCGGTGCCGCCGAGTCGGGAGCCAGCGCCCGGAAAATCGCGCTATTTCAAGCAACGGTCGGCTCGTAGCCCGGCGCGACCTCGAGGATTCACCGCGAGCGTCGACTCCGGTAGGCGATGCCGGGTGCATGGCGTAATGCGATTTGCGTGTCGCGCCGCCGCGCTCTAAAGCGTTTCGACGCGACCGGGGGGCGCAGGAGAGATTTGGGTGGGCACGGCTTTTATCGCGAGGGCGCAAGTCGATACTGCCGAGCCTCCGCTGATCGCTCCCCCCCCTGCCCCGTTCCAGCATCCACCGATTGCTGGCCCGCTGCGGATCCTCACCTATCTCTACAGTTTCGCGCCAGGCGGCGTCGAACGCGTTGCGGCTCGGCTGCATGCGGCATGGAGCATTCGTGGTTTCGACGCGCAGGTCGTGCTCGCCGACGCCCGCGTCGCGCCACCGCAACAGTTGCGCGCGACGCGGCAAGTCGGCGTTCGACCGGCGGCGGGCCAGCTCGCCGGGTTCGTCGCACTCGCGCGCGGGCTTCCCGCGATGATCGGGGTGGAGCGCCCCGACATCCTGTTCTGCGCGGGCAATACCTATACCGCGCTCGCGGTCGTGCTGCGCTTGCTGCTCGGGCGGAAATTCCCGCCGATCGTCGCGAAGATCAGCAACTGCCTCGAGCGCCCCGACATGTCGCCGCCGGTGCGCGCATTCTACCGCATCTGGCTGCGCATCCAGGGGCGCTACATCGACCATTTCGTTGCGATGGCGCCCGCGATGCGCGACGAAATCGCGCAGCGGACCGGGGTCGCGGTCGACCGGATCAGCGTCATCCCCGATCCGGCATTGTGCGCGGACGATCTCGCCCGGCTCGCCGCCGCGCGCGATGCGGCATCGCGCGGTCGCCCCGGCCGCCATTATCTCGCGGTCGGTCGACTTGCACCGCAGAAGAATTTCGCGCTGCTGCTCGAGGCGTTCGCGCGCGTCGTGACGCCGGGCGATACGCTGACGATCCTCGGCGAAGGGCTCGAACGCGCGAGCCTCGAACGACTTGCGGCGTCGCTCGGGATTGCCGGCGCGGTGCACATGCCGGGGCATACCGACCCGCTCGACCAGTGGCTGGCGCAGGCCGACGTGTTCGTGCTGTCCTCAACCTATGAGGGCGTTCCCGCCGTGCTGATCGAGGCGCTGGCCGCCGGCTTGCCGATCGTCGCGACCGATTGCTGCGTCAGCATGCGCGATCTGCTCGGCCACGGTGCCTTCGGCGCGATCGTGCCGAAGGGCGATTGCGCGGCACTGGCGCGCGCCATGACGACAATCGCGCTCGACGATCGCGCGGTCGTCACGGCCCGGCGCGCCGCCGCCGCGGCGTTCACGGTCGAACATGCCGCCGACGCCTATCTCGACGTCATGCACACGCTCGCCGCACCACGCCGCGCGCTGGTGGCGGGCAGGATCGACGCGCCCGCGCTCGCGGCCGAATAAGCGGAAGCGCTTGCCCGCGGGCGCGCCGTTCCCTACCTGTTCACCGATGAGTCTCCCCGCCCCTACCGATCAGGATCCGCCCTATTTGCGCGGCCTCAACGCGCCACAGCGCGACGCCGTGCTCACCACCGAGGGCCCCGTGCTCGTCCTCGCCGGCGCGGGCACCGGCAAGACCGCCGCGCTTACCGCGCGGCTCGCGCATCTGCTCAACACGCGGAAGGCTTGGCCGAGCGAGATCCTCAGCGTCACCTTCACCAACAAGGCCGCGCGCGAGATGCGCCACCGCGTCGGCATGCTCGTCGGCGACGTGGTCGAGGGAATGCCGTGGCTCGGCACCTTCCACGCGATCGGCGCGAAGATGCTGCGCCGCCATGCCGAGCTGGTCGGGCTGCAGAGCAATTTCACGATCCTCGACACCGACGATCAGCTGCGCCTGCTGAAACAGCTGATCCAGGCCGCCGACCTCGACGAGAAACGCTGGCCCGCGCGCTCGCTCGCCGGGCTGATCGACGGCTGGAAGAATAAGGGCCTCACGCCCGCCCAGATCGATGCCGGCGAGAGCGAACTCTACGCCAACGGCCGCGGGCAGGAACTCTATGCCGCCTATCAGGCGCGCCTGGTCGCGCTCAACGCCTGCGATTTCGGCGATTTGCTGCTCCACATGCTCGTCATCCTGCAGCGCGACCGCGACGTGCTCGCCGACTACCAGCGCCGCTTCAAATACATCATGGTCGACGAGTATCAGGACACCAACAGCGTCCAGTATCTCTGGCTCCGCCTGCTCGCGCAGGAGCGCAAGAACATCGCCTGCGTCGGCGACGACGACCAATCGATCTATTCGTGGCGCGGCGCGCAGGTCGAGAATATCCTCAAGTTCGAAAAGGATTTCCCAGGCGCCAAGATCATCCGGCTCGAGCAGAATTACCGCAGCACGCCGCACATCCTCGGCGCCGCCTCCGGCGTCATCGCCAACAATAGCGGCCGCCTCGGCAAGCAGCTGTGGACCGAGCTCGACGCGGGCGAGAAGGTCAAGGTGCTCGGCGTGTGGGACGGCCCCGAGGAAGCGCGTCGCGTCGGCGAGGAAATCGACAGCGTGCAACGCGGTGGCAAGTCGCTCGACGAGATCGCCATCCTGGTGCGCGCGCAGCACCAGACGCGCGAGTTCGAGGACCGCTTCATCGCGACCGGCATTAATTACCGCATCGTCGGCGGTTTCCGCTTCTACGAACGCGCCGAGATCCGCGACGCGCTCGCCTATCTGCGTGTCGTCGCGCAGCCGGCCGACGACCTCGCCTTCGACCGCATCGTCAACGTCCCCAAGCGCGGCCTTGGCGACAAGGCGGTCGCCAAGATCCACCAGCTCGCGCGCGCGCAGAACGCCCCGCTCGTCACCGCCGCCGCGCGGCTGCTCGATACCGACGAGCTGAGCGGCGCGGCGCGCAAATCGCTCGGCAATCTCGTGATCGACATGGCGCGGTGGCGCGCGCAGGTGACCGAGCTGCCGCATGGCGAGCTCGCCCGCATCATCCTCGACGAGAGCGGCTATACCGCCGCGCTCCAGGCCGAGAAATCGGTCGAGGCCGCGGGGCGCCTTGAGAACCTCACCGAACTCGTCCGCGCGATGGAGGAATATGAGACGCTCGGCGCCTTCCTCGAACACGTTTCGCTGGTGATGGACAATGAGGCCGCCGCCGAGGAGCCCAAGGTCACGATCATGACGATCCACGCCGCCAAGGGCCTCGAATACGACACGGTGTTCCTGGTCGGCTGGGAGGAAGGGCTGTTCCCCTCGCAGCGCTCGCTCGACGAGGGCGGCACCAAGAGTCTTGAGGAGGAGCGCCGGCTCGCCTATGTCGCGATCACGCGCGCACGGCGCCGCGCGATCATCCTGCACGCCGCCAACCGCCGCATCTACGGCCAGTGGACGAGCAGCATCCCGAGCCGCTTCGTTGGCGAACTCCCGCCCGAGCATATCGAGGCCGAGTCGAGCATGGCGGGCGGCGAGAGCCTGTGGCGTGCCAATTGGTCCGAACGCGCCGATCCGTTTGCCGACGTCGCGCGCGGCACCGGCCGCGGCCCGGGGTGGCAGCGCGCGGCGGGCGTCGATTCCGCCAAGCCCGGCGGCGGCTACACGAACCGGACCTTCACGCGCGAGCCGAGCCGCGTCCAGGAATCGCGCGCTTCGGCGGTGAGCCTCGGCAACAAGGGCCGCGCCGACGTTTCGGTCGGGATGCGCGTGTTTCACCAGAAGTTCGGCTATGGCGCGATCGCCGAGATCGAGGGCAACAAGCTCGAGATCGACTTCGAGAGCGCCGGGCGCAAACGCGTGATGGATACGTTCGTGACGGTCGAGGCGTAGCCGCGATCGCAATCGTCGCCCCGGCGACGGCCGGGGCCGCCAGATCGGGCGCGAGACGCGGAGATGCAGCAAAGCGAGGAGATCGGACACCGCCGCCGCGCCATCGCACTGCGCGGTACGGCTCGCCGAGCCCGCTTCCGCGCAACGCGTTTTACCAGCGCCTAGCGCGCCACCGCGCGTACCGGCACCAGCACGTTGCACAGATCCGTCGCACCCGCGGGCACCGTGAAGAACGGCCCGCCGCGATTGGCCCGCGCCTCTAGCGTCGCTGCGAAGACGGGCGCGTCGGGGCGCAGATATTCAAACGCCGGGCGTTCCGCCGCGGGCAGATCGGCCGCGATCGCAATCCGCTTGATCGGCACGCGTTTCTTTGGATCCTCGTACAGCCCGAGCCCCCCGCCCGTCCCGCGCGGCAAGGCCGAGAGCGCCGCCATCCCGTCGATCACGCGCCCGACCAGCGCGATATTGCGGTCGAGATGGCGCGGGGCGTGCCCGATCACGGTATAGAGATCGCCCCCTGTCCCGGTATCGGGCGCAAGGTCGCGCGCGACGCCGACCATCCCATAGCAATGCGGCAACCACTGTCGCGCACCATCGCCCGCGACCGCCCAGCCGCTTGGGGTAAAGCCGGTCCGGGTGGCATAGGCATCGCGATACGGATTGGCGACGGCTGCGCCATGCGCGCCCCACGACCACTCATATTCGGCGGGCGGCTTGGCGGTGATCCCAACGGCGGGCGGCTTCTTCTCGGTCGCATCGCCCCATTGCGTGACGTAATTGTCCTGCACGCGGTAGACGGTCGCGTCGTTCCACCAGCCGCTCCGCGCGATCGTGCGGATATTGGCGACGTGTACCGGCGCGAACGCCGGGGCGAGCCAGATCACGCTGCGACATCCGTCGGCAAAGTCGATCAGCAGCAGATCCTGCGGGTCGATCGCGCCCCAGGCACTCGCCGGAGCGGCGGCGGCGAGCTGCGCCGCGGTCGGCTTCGGGGCGGGGGCGGGCGCGGGGGCGGCCTGGGCGGCGGCGAGCAGGGCGAAAAGCGGGAGCAGCATCGGCATCCCGCCAACCTGCCCGTTCGGCACGGCAGCGGCAATCCCTGTCGCGCGCAGCAGAATGCTTGCACAGCGGGCAGCGACGCTCTAGGGCCACCCTCCTGTCCAGGACATGCGGAGCGGTGGCCGAGTGGTCGAAGGCGCTCGCCTGGAAAGTGAGTATACGTCAAAAGCGTATCGAGGGTTCGAATCCCTCCCGCTCCGCCAGTCAGTCTTGTTCTGACCACTACAATCTGCCTCCTAGGACCAGAACCACGGGTTTCCGCGCCATTCCCGTCTGCAAACGGTACTACTAAGAACCAAGCCTTCGCTAAATCGGCGTAGATTCGCGGCGAATTCTCCGCCCCTCCGCCGGCAGTACCGTTTCGAATTAGGTGGCAGATCGCTGCAACCAGGGCCGCACAAACCATCTCGCGAAAATAAATCTCGAGCCCGCCTTCTCGCGTGTCGAAGGCCTCCGTCGCGCGCATCGAAAGCGTCGTTTTGCCTGATACCGACGATTAAACAGGTTGCTGGACACTTTCGCGACCGCACGGGGCATTTTGAGACTGCCATCACTCTGATTTTTTGGCAAAATCCGATCGCCAACCCTGTTTTTCTTAACAGCCTAAAAACAGGCAAGGATCAGGCAAGTAACAGGTTGCCAAATGAGCGAACAGGCTAAGCGCCCAGCGACGCTTCGCGGCTGCCAACAAGCTTTGAGACAGCCGAGATTCATTGTCAACATACTGATTTCTTTAGCTTTTCGCAAATGTCTTGCTTGACCTAATTCGAGATCGCGCTTAGCTTAAATCCTGGTCGACAGACCAACTCGCGTAACGAAGACGCGCCGGCTCAATCGGCAACATCAGAGCACGAGCCATTCAACGAACCGTCAATGTGGCGATCGGTGAAGGCTGTCCGATGTTGATTGGATGCCTGAACCATCGTCGCTCTCACTCTGTGGAGCGATGAACATGCGTAAAATACCTTCAAGTAAGAGAGCGAAGTCGACGTCTTCGGATTTCGACTTCGGCATCGTCGACCCAATCATTTTCGGCGAGATCGAATATATGCAATTGGACCAGATCAAGGTCCCGCCAGGCAACCCACGCAAGCACGACGCAAAGAATTTGGAGGCGATCGCAAAGGCGATCGCGGCCACGCGGGTGATGACGCCGCTGGTCGTCAACAGCCGCAATGAGCTGGCATCTGGCGAAGGCAGGCTCGGCGCGGCCAGGCTGCTAAAGCTGACCACCGTACCGGTGCTTCGCGCGGAGGCGCTGACGCAGGAGCAGTTCCTGGCGTTCCGCATCGCCGACAATCGAATCGCTGAACTTTCATGCTTTGACGACAAGGCGCTCGCGCTCGCCTTGCAGGAGCTGTCGAGCACGAGCCTCACGTTCAATATCGAGCATATCGGGTTTGATCTGCCTGAGATCGACATCAGGATCGACAGCCTCAGCGCAGCAGTGAACCCCGATGAAGACCCCGGAGACCTGCTACCCGCGATGCCATCCCCAGCCGTAACTCTCCTGGGCGACGTGTGGCTGTGCGGTGATCACCGGATCATCTGCGGATCGGCGCTCGACCCACTGGTCTATCAGGCACTGATGCGAGACGAGCGCGCACGCATGTCGATTCAGGACCCGCCGTACAATGTTTCAGTGACGAAGCATGTCGGTGGCCTTGGAGCAATCCAACATCGTGAGTTTGCGATGGCTTCGGGAGAGATGTCCGAAGATGAGTTCTTCCATTTCCTTGCGAGCGAACTCGATCTCGCACAGCAGTACCTGGTCAAAGGTACCATCTTTATGGCCTTCATCGATTGGAGAAGCATCGATAAGCTTATCGCCGCTGGAAAAGCGGCCGGGCTCGAGCTCGTCAATCTTTGCGTCTGGAACAAGACCAACGCGTCCCTCGGATCACTCTACCGGTCAAAGCACGAACTGGTCGCCGTATTCAAGAAGCCCGGCGCTCGACATACCAACAACGTCCAGCTCGGTAGCTACGGGCGGTATCGGACGAACGTCTGGGATGCGCCAGGCTGCAACACGTTTGGCGCGAACCGGATGGCAGAACTCGCCTCGCATCCGACCGTAAAGCCTGTCGCTCTTGTGGCAGATGCGATCCGCGATGTCTCGCATCGTGGCGAGATCGTGCTCGATAGTTTTGGTGGCTCGGGTACGACCATGATCGCCGCCGAGCGGACCGGTCGCATAGGCTATCTGATCGAACTCGATCCGATCTACGTCGATACAACCGTACGGCGCTGGGAAGCGTTCACCGGCCGCCAGGCGGTACTCGAGGCGAGCGGGCAGATCTTTGCCGACACCGCAGATGCGCGCGCGGCCGGCACAAAGCCCGCCGTGTTCGCACGCGCGCGGACACGCCCGATCGCTGCCTAATTCTCCCCGTTAATCGAAAGCTTTTCCCATGGACACGCCATATACATCTCCGCGCCCGCGTATGCGCATCCGTGCCGTCACCGATATCGGTCTGCAGTCAACAGCCGATCGACCTGGCCCTGAAGTATCGCGTATCATCGCCGACGCCGAACCGAAACAAGGAGCGCGCAAGCGTGAACCCAACAAGGGCAGCTTCCAGCACGGCCAGTCCGGCAACCCCGCGGGTCGTCCGCGCGGCGCCAAAGGCGTCAAGGCAATGGTGCGAAAGGCGTTCGACACCCGCATCGAGATCAAGTCGGCCAAGGGTCCGAAGAAGGTCAGGATTTTCGAGGCGCTGTTGAAAAAGGAAGTGTCACTGGCGGCAGAGGGAGACTGGCGCGCGCGCAAGACCGTATTCGACCTTGGCAAATGGGCGTTGGGCGACAGCATCGAACTTCCGCTCACGCCTGAGGCGTCATCGCCCGAGCAACTCACCGAGACCGGCCAGGCTATCATCGCATGGTTCAAGGATGAGATTACCGAACAGTCCCGCAATCAGGGAGACGGACAATGACGGCGGTCAGACACAGCGCAGTTGCCGATGCCCTGGCACGGGACCGGCTTATGCCATTCCTGATGTTGGTGTTCGCCCACCTTAATCCGAACCAACCGCCGTTGCAGTCCTCCTGGTATCTGCGCGCGATGTGTTACTGGCTCGAGCGCATCGAACGCGGCGAGTTGCTGCGCTCGATGATCTGGCTGCAGCCCCGCGCGCTGAAATCTATCACGGTCGCGGTCGCATTCCCGTGCTGGATCCTTGGTCGCGATGCATCACGCGAGATCATGGTCGCAACCTATGGCGGCGCCCTCTCGGCCCAGCACGCCGATCACCGTCGTTCGGTGCTGAAGTCGGACTGGTACCACAAATTGTTTCCGCAAACGAAGATAGCGCCGGGCGGCGATCGGCAGGATGAGATCGTTACAACCATGCACGGCCGATGCCTGTCGATCTCGGTCGGTGGGCGAGTCACCGGGAGCGGTGCAGACTTCCTCATCTTCGATGATATCATGAAGGCGGATGAGGCAAACAGCGAGGCGATCCGCGCCGCAATGAAGAACTGGATCGACTCTGCGGCCACGCAGCGGCTTAATCCAAAGGGTGTAGGGGCGATCATCTCGATCCAGCAGCGTCTGCACGAGGACGATCTGCCGGCCTATCTGCGCGACAAGGGCTATGCGTGCTTGTGCCTGCCCGCGATCGCGCAACGCGACATGGTGATCGAAACCGGGCCGGGGGTAACGCACCTGTTCCGTCGCAACGATGTTCTATGCCCGGAGCTCGTGTCGCGCGAGCAGCTCGAACAAAAGCGGCTCGAGTCCGGCCGTCAGGTGTTCTCCGCCCAATATCTGCAGGAGCCGGTTGCGCTCGAAGGCAACCTGATCCGGCTCGAGCATTTTCGGAGGTTCGAATGCGAAATCCCGCGCCAAAAGTTCGACAAGGTTTTCATCAGCTGGGACACGGCGACTAGCAGCCTTCCGACCGCGGACTGGTCGGTGGGCACGGTCTGGGGAGCCGTGGCGGGGCGCCTGTTCCTGCTGGAAATTTATCGCAGACGGGTGGATTATCCTGATCTGAAACGGGCGGTGATCGCATTGCAAAGAAAATGGCGGGCCGACCGCGTCTTGATGGAGGACGCCAATGCCGGCACCGGCCTGATCCAGGAGTTCCGCAAGTCAGGACCGTTCCGGCTGTTCGCTTGCCGTCCCATAACCGGGAAGGTGGAACGGCTGGTGGCGCAAACCGGTCAAATTGAGGAGGGTCGCGTCTATCTTCCAGCTGAACTTGATGGCTTGGACGCTATGCTCGGCGAACTCCGCGCGTTCCCGCATGGTGCGCATGACGACATCGTCGACAGCATCTCGCAGCTACTCGAATATTGGATGATGCACTGGAAATACACCGAGACAGAATTTGCTGCTGACGGGCGCGCCGAACGTTTGTTGCGGCAGCGGAAGCGGCCGCTACTACCGCAGCTCCCGGACTGGATATCGTAAGCTCGGCGATGGTCAGTTTGATTGGTGCGCGCCCAGCCGCTCTAACAGGACCACCATTGCTAGCGTATCACGCGCGCAATAATCGAGCAGCCCGGCGCGGATGACGCCGTGCTGCTCGACCGTCGTCGCGGGGTCGACCGCCTCGAGATACGCATCCTGTGCTTCCATGCCCGAGCGTGCGCCGTCGAGCGTAGTGTAGGCAAGTTCGGGCGCGAGCGTAGGCAGTACCGCTTTGATCGACCAGCTGCCACGCATGTCGCGGTGGTAGTAATGCCGCCTGGCAACCGGCAGCAGGTCGACCAGCAGGCTCGCGAGTGAGCGCAGCGCCTGGGCATGGTCCGGGACATGCTCGGCGAGCTTGTGCAGGCACGATCGCTCGAAGCTGGCATTCCACGCGATTACCGCGCCGCTCACCGGCAGGTTTGCCAAAGCCTCGGCGCAAGCCGTACGCGGGTCGGCACCGTCAGTGGAGAGAAACGCGAAATGCTCAAGCGCGCCGCTCCCGCGATCGATATGTGCAGAAAACTGGAACGGGACCTGTTGGTAAGGGCCGGTCCCGATCCAGCGCGGGACCGCGAACGCGATCGTCTCGAAGTCGAGGAACGTTCGCGGGTAAGCCCACCTTTCTGTCTCAAAGCGTACAGCCTGAACGTCATGGTATGGCGTGCCGGTCATGGTCGCGGCGTGGACCCGCGTCAGCAGCGGTTGGGTCAGAAGTGCCGCATCAATCAGTAGCAGGTCTTCGACACCATCTTGGGCGACCGCGCGGGCAAAGGCTTTGCCCGCGACCCCCGGCAGCAGGCTCGCCGGCCACGCGGGCGGCGGCGGTAGGTCGCGTTCACAATATCCAACGAACGAGCAGGCGAATGGCTCGGCGCAGTGCGGGCCTGGTCTGATCGCGGGCTCGCCACCGGTCAGCGTCGCCACCGCGCTGGCGACGATCTCGCGCCGAGCCGCGATCAACGGCTTTATCCCCTCCCCCGCGGGCTCATCGATAAACAGTCCGTGATAGTCGCCCGCGGCGCGAAACACGAACGTAGGGTCGATAACGCGCACTGACGCGCGTGTAATGTTCACACCGCAGCCGTTGAGCACCCAAAGCTGCGTTGCAAGATCGGCGCGCTGATACGGTTTGACGCTGGTCGTGCTCTTGACCTCGGCCACCTGCCAGCCATTCCCGTCCGGGATCATCAGATCGACCCGTACTGCTACACCGGCATGGATAAAGGTCGCCTCGAATAGCGGCACGCGAATGGCACGGCCGAGGGCGATCGCGGTCGCTTCAGCCGCGGCGGCCATGCCGGCGCTGCCGTCAATCTCGATCCCGTCCGGATAGAGTGCGCAAGCGGCCGCTCCCACTTCGTGTCCGATCCGAAATACGCGACGTGTGCCGTCGCTCTCCTGCGCAAGGTCCGGCCGATGCACCGAAAGCCACAGCCGCTTTGCGCACTGTTCAAAGATCGCGATGCGCGATTTAGACAGGCCGGCGCGGCGCTGCACGAACGGTTGTGCCAGCGTGGCGGCCCCGGGCGGCGGATCAGCCATGCACGTTTTGCAGCCGAGGACGGAAGCTGTTCACGAACTGGTTGGCAACCACTCCCATCCAGCGCAGCATCCGGTCCTGTTCGGCAGGCTCCCACGGGATGACAGACGGGGTGACCAGCCCTATTGCCGGGCCCTCGCCCTCGCCCTCGCTCCAATCGGGCGCAGGCAGTCCAGCTGCTGTAAACTCGGCATCGATCGCATCTCGGTCGGCGTAGCATAGCTTCCATGCCGCCCCGTCCAGGCTAGCGAACCTCATCTGTGCCCCGCACTGCTGGTTGGCCGCGGACCGGTAGAGGTTTACATACAACCCATCCGGCAGCGGCACGCGAATCCAGCCATTGCCGCCGCGGCGCGCAAGCGGCTGCGCTGGATCATCGAACACCGTCTCGGCGACGAAGCGGTCAACGAACTGTTGCCATGACCGGCTGGCATCCGATGGCTCGCTTGCGGGCGCGACTGTGCGCGGGGTCGGTCGTGGTTCGATCGCGTCGATGCTGACGCCGGCCACCTCGCTGCGGATCACATGGCGCTCGATCGTCACCGTCTGCGCCAATATCCGAGGCTGGATGATCGTCCGGGTGGCACCGCTCGCGTCATCTGCGCGGTACTCGGCAAACTCGATCAGCGCGAATTCGAACGCGAGCCCAGGCTGCGCACGCAAATATTCGCCGATCCGCCTCGTGCCCTCGGTGATCCCGTCGCCCGCGATTAGCAGCAAGAACCGCCCGGCCGCCAGATCGCGCGAGACGCGGTCGACGAACTGCGCCTCGTCGAGTGCCCCGCCTGCTTCACACGCCAGCGCATACAGCACGTTGCCCTGCCGCCGCGTGGCGATGCTGATCTGGCGCTGCAGGTCCTCATAGCCGTAGCGGCTCAGCTCGCGCGCATAGTCGAGGATTTGCCCCACCACCTCGCGCCGCGCCTGCGGGTTGCGCCAGAGCTTGCACTCGACCACCACCAGCCGGCCGTGCTCGTCCGCGAGCAGCACGTCGATGAATCCGACGCCGGGGATATTCAGTTCGCGCGCGACTGTGAACAGCCGCCCGTAGCCAGGGTCGATATCGCGCACCGGCAGAATCGCCGGGTTGTCGTAGATGAGGTCGCGCAGCGTGCGTTCGCGCCGGGCTTCGCCCTGCGGCACGCGCTCGACGATCGTCGGCGTATCGTCATCGCGTATCAGTACCAGCGTCATGGTCGCACCTCATGTCTGGATGCGAATGCTGTCCGCCGGATGGCTTCCTCGTCGCACCTATGTCCACTCAGGGCGACGGCCGAAGCCGGATGTTCGAAACCTGCAGGAGTCCAACAGGCGCATGCGCCTTTACCGTTGCCGGCTGGACATGCGCGCATGCCACCCGGCCTCCGCTTTCGCAGTGACCGGCTGACTCCTTTGTGAGGTTTCGACGCCCCGCTCCCGATCTCTCGGGAGCAGTGTCAGATTGCTCGCTTCGTGCGCGCAGACAAGTGGAATATCGCGGGACGGGCCGGTTTCGCGGATTTTAAGCACGATCCGCTCCGATCAGCGAAGGGTCGCCCTGCCCGCCTCTGGTCGTCCGTCGCTGGCTCCGGTACGCCGGGCGCGGAGATCGACCATGACGCACTTCGGCGACTATCAGAACCTGATCTACGGGAGCGGCCTGTCGGGCGTTCAGCCAACCTGGCCGGTCGATTACGCGACCCTCAAAGCACGTGCCGAAGCCGCAATGCCGCCAGGGGTGCTCACCTACGTCCAGGGCGGCTGCGGCGACGAGTTCACGCAAGACGAAAACGCTCGCGCGTTCCAGCATTGGGGCATGGTGCCGCGCATGATGGTAGACTGCTCGACGCGAGACCTCTCGACACGGGTGTTCGGCATGGAGCTGACGAGCCCGCTGTTCATGGCACCGATCGGGGTCACGGGTATGTGCACGCAGGATGACCACGGCGACCTAGCCGCCGCTCGCGCCAGCGCAGCGACGGGTGTGCCATTAATCGCGTCGACGCTGTCCAATGACCCGCTCGAAGCGGTTCGAGTTACGTGCGACGACACCCCGGCGATGTTCCAACTCTACACGCCGCGCGATCCCGACGTCGCGTCGAGCCTGGTGTCGCGCGCCGAGGCGGCGGGGTACAAGGCCATCGTCGTGACGCTCGATACATGGGTGACCGGCTGGCGGCCGCGCGATCTCAACGTTGCCAATTTCCCGCAGCTTCGCGGTCACGTGTTGCAGAACTATTTTACTGATCCCGCCTTTCGCAAGCTGCTCGCCAAGCCGCCCGAGGATGACATGCGCACCGCAATTGGCACCTGGGCTGCAACCTTCGGCAAAGTGCTGACGTGGGATGACATGGCGTGGTTGCGGAGCCTCACCAAGCTGCCAATCGTGCTAAAGGGCATTTGCCACCCGGATGACGCGCTACGCGCGATAAATACCGGTGCCGATGGTATATACGTTTCCAACCATGGTGGTCGCCAGGCTAATGGCGGCATCGCTACGATCGACATGCTCCCAAAGGTCGTGGCGGCGGTCGCGGGCCGCATACCCGTGCTGTTCGATAGCGGGATACGCTCGGGCAGCGATGTGATCAAAGCGATAGCGCTCGGCGCAGACTTGGTTGGGGTTGGCCGGCCATACAGCTATGGCCTCGCGCTTGGTGGCGCAGACGGCTGCGCTCATGTGTTGCGCTGTCTGCTTGCCGAGGCTGACTTGCTGATGGCGGTAAATGGTTGGCCAACCCTCGCCGCAGTGCGCGAAGCTGGCGCGAAACGGACCGATCTTACACTGCCGAGCCGATAGAGTACGTGGGAGTTGACCGTCTATTTTTGGGCTAATTAGGGTGGAAAACGGAACGGCCGGTTTGGCCCGGCATCTGACGTAACCCGCCCCCCGTTCAGACTTAGCTGGTCACCAGCTAGGGGCCATAGTTGCCGCCGTTCACGCGGTAGCCGTGTCGTCGGCGCGAGGGTCACTGCCGTTACGCTCCACCTGGGGGCGACAATGGGGACGCGGACGACAATGCACTGACTATCTAGGCGGGCCACCCGGTCGAGCTACTTTTCTGGTAGCATCCTTTATCTCCATCTCCATTCGCAAATTTTTAACCAGTGACAGGCGGGGCAGATTCAGCGATAGGGTCAATAATATTTATTGTCGAAAGACGAGATAAATAGCGATGAGCGAGCGGAACGATATCGTCGATTTGACTGGCGTAGTTAAGGGTGCGCAAACCCTGATGCGGGCGTTAGATATAATGGACGAGGTAATTGCGGGACCAATCCGTTTGACCGATCTTGCCCAAAAGCTTTGCATGAGCAAGACTACTACACACCGATTGGTGGCGGCATTAGCATCGCGCAAATATCTACATTTAACGCCGACCGGCTTCGGGCTGGGCCCAAAGTTAATACAGATGGGCGTAATCGCCAGCGAACAAGTAAATTATATAAACGTGGCTCGCCCGGCTATGGAATTACTTTCGGAACGGACTGGCTTTTGTGTATTCTCCGGTAAACGAGAGGGGGATTGGTTGCGTTATGTCGATCGCGTGACTGGACAGCAGCGGCTTCGGTTGTCAGCTGCGCCGGGCGACTTTCGCCCAATCGCTGAAACCGGAATGGGTAAAGCACTGCTGCTCGACGAAGGCGAGCCAGCTTTGGTGTACCTCTACAAGCAGGCTACCGGAGAGGCACCGGAATCGCCCCGAGGTATACAGTTCCTAGATTCAATGCGGATAAACCGAAGACGCGGCCTTGTGCTGCATGACAGCGAAAGCGATAATGGCGTCCGCTCAGTTGCGGCTCCGGTACGTGACGCAGGAGGGCGTATCTGCATGGCGATTAGTATCGCCAGCGCGGCGCATTATCTGACAGATAGCAACATTGGACAGCTTGCGGAGCAGCTTGCACGCTCGGTTAAGCAGGTGAGTACGGCAATTGGTTACAAGGGGAACGAATGATTTTTTATCTAGAAAACTGGATTTATATCTGAGAAAAGCACATTCCTACAATAGTATATATTTTCGCTTTGATATTATATATTTATAATTTAAAATATATATTTATTAATTTTATTATCTATATCTGAAAATTCGGATAATAGGCTGCGTTATGAACAAGTAAGGATACTCATATTAGAGGACTTACTTATTGCCAAATCAAGCGGCAACAGGAGTTCCGCAACCCCAAAGCGGGATGAGCGAAGCTGAGATAAAGCCCCGCGCTTCCTTCGGTAAAGCGTCGGCGGCGACATCTGAATCGTGCCCGTAGTTCCGCACCAGGTTCAACAGGCATATCCGGCGTCATCGCAACATGATTGCCTTTTGCCGGTTAGGGTGGGCCGCAGTGCCGACGAAGCCCGTCGTCGCGAGACCCGTCACATCCACCGCCTCGATTGCGCGGGAAAATTGACTTGGAGATGTCGCGTCCCAGGATAGTCGGCATCCAACAAGGGTTATTAGATCGGCGTGACGGATGTGGAAGCCGGGCGTGTCGTGCGGCTCCAGCGCCGGCACGGCGCTGGTCGGGCGATTGTCGTAAATTCCGCCGGAATAGCGCGTCCAGCGGCCCAACGTCATCGCTACGTCCGTAAGCGTCACGTGATGCAACCGCGACTGAACGCTGCCTTCGATCCGCACGCTGTTTTCCGCCCGACCGGTCACGCGCTCGACGGTGATATGGTGGATGGCGCCGACGCGGGTTTCGGGCGTGCGTGGAATGGCGGTGAACGAAATGCCTTCGCCACGGCCCCACCAAGGCGAGGAGAAATAGCGCGCGGCGAAGCGAATGTCGCGAAAGACGATGTTGAAGACATTCCCTTCGTCGCGCAGCTGGATACACAATCCACGGCCTGCGTCGAGAATCGTGCAGCGCTCAAACAGAACGTCATGTACGTCCTGAACGGTCTCGGTGCCGATTTTCAGCCCTGAATCCTGCGTTTCCAGCACGCAGTCATGGACATGAATGTTGTGCGACGGGCCGTAGCGCTCATTTCCGCGCGTGGCCTTGATCACGATTGCATCGTCGCCGCATCGGATGCGACAATTGCGAATTTCGACGTTCTGGCAATGGTCGGGGTCGATGCCGTCGCAATTGGGCACGTCGAGCTGATTGTCGATGTGTAGCTGTTCGATTAGGACTCGGCGACAGCCTAGGAGATGAACGGTCCAGCTCGGCGCATGGCGCAGGTGGAGATCGCGGATCGTCAGGTCGGCACAATTTTCCAGCACGATGAGACGCGGGCGAAAGGCTTTGGGCACATACCATTCGCCCTCGGGATCGTAGCGCTCCATGAAATCGGGCGAGCAGCCGTCGATCGTACCGCTGCCGCTCAGCACCAGGCCGTCCGCGCCGTCCGCGTGAATCAGGCCGGCGGCGCGGTCACTATAATCCTCAGGACGCGTGCTAGCCAGCAGGGTGCCATCGACCCGAAGCTCTATACCGCTGCGCAGAGTAATCGGCCCAATCACGCAACGCCGGCCCTTGGCAATTAGTACGCAGGAACCGGGCGCGGCGGCGTTTATTGCATGCTGGATCGCGGCGGTGTCCAAGGTCGAGCCATCTCCCACCGCGCCGAATGCGTGCACATCGAGGATGTGTTTCGACGTGGCGCGGCGGGCAGGCGCGATGACGGCCATCATGCCGGCGGCGAGCAATGTCCGGCGGTCTATCATTTCGGCAAATCCCCTGCGAACGACACATCCCATACCTTCGAAAGCGTGGCGTGGCCGGCCGGACCGCTCGCCCGCAAGCTGACCACGAACTTACCCGCAGACGCATAGCTATGGACCGGGTTGCGCTCTTCCGAATGCGTCCCGTCGCCGAAATTCCAGAACCAGCCCGTGACCGCGCCGAGCGTATCGTCGTGGTAGGCCACGGTGCGGCGGTCCCGGTCAAGGATGGTGAAAGACCAGTCGGCCTTGATCGGCGGGCGCTGCCCGGCCTCGAGCGGCATCAGCCGGAACCCGCACAATTCGGACGCCTGACCGTACATCGTGTGGTGCGGCGACAGGTTCCAGAAATGATGGTGAGTGGGTCCATCATAGTCGATCACCGCCCAGGCCAGGCCGATAACCTTATTCTCGGTTAAAGCACTTTCGACAGAATAGGCAGGTCCCCGTGCGTCCGCATGATCGAATGGGGTGATCCAAAATTCGGCGACCAGCTTGCCGCTCTGCCCGGGCTTGAAGGTGTAATGATAGGCGATGTTGGACCACGGCAGGCGCTTGATCCACGCCGCCTGCGGGCCCCACGCCATCGCCCAGTCCTTTTCGAAGGCGGGCGTAAAAATGTGGTAATTCTGAGAGTCGACATTCTGGAAATCGAACCAGGCAGTCTGCTCGTCGATGCCGGGGCCGAGCCCGGTTGCAGGCGCCTTTAGCGGATGGAAACGTGAAATGAACGGGCCGCCCGAGCGGTTGCCATCAACGGCGATCTCGAGTGTGTCGTTATGCAGGCCGGGCTCGTCGAAATCCCAATAGTCGTCACGCGCCTCATAAAGAAAATAGAGGCGGTTTAGGCCTTTGACCCATGCGACCTTGAGCGAGACGTCGAGGCTCTTCGGATCGGGTCGGACGTTCGAGCCGTCATCGGCGGCGAGCGCGTCAGTGCCGATCGCGTAGCGGTCCGGCACCGCTGCCCAGTCATCGATCTTGCCATCGATACGCGGGATGGAATCGGCGGTGAACTGATAGACAGGATAGCCCTCCGCCGAGCAGGTTTGCGTACGCGGCGACACGGCTGAAATCGCAAACGCAAGTGCAGCGATGACACTCAGTCCAACTGTCATGCATCCTCCGCAATTAAACTATCATTTTATAGCATTACGTAGCATATTGTGGCAGCGAGTCGAGTGGGAACCGATCGGCGGCTGAGTCATCAAGGAAAGCATTATTCGGGGTGCTTGCAGGGTGTTTGCCACAGGCGGTGCTGGCCTTCCTGCAGGCCGAGACGATCGCCATGACCCCCCATGGCTGGTTCGTGGCGCAGAACGCGGTCCCCAACCAAGCGGTCGATCACGTCGCGGATCTGGCGAGTTTAGGCCGCAAGGCCGGTCTGATGCGCGACATCTGTGCGACGCAGATGTCGGTGACCGATGACGTACCGATCGCGACCTACGAGAATCATCTCCACGATCCGTATCCCGCATGGTTCGTTCATTGCCCATCGCTGCTCAAGATCTTCCTCTCGGCTGAACTCAAGCCGCTAGCATCTATCGCCTATCTAGCGCGGATCCAACATATCCGCGCGCGACGCTGTGCCGTCCTCGAGCGGGATGGCTTGGAGCGTCTTTGGAACAGGAACTTAGCCAGCCGTATTGCCCGAGCCGTTCTTAATCGAATTTCCCGAATAGGGCGGACCGCGCATCGATCGGTTCAATCGCTCGCGGAAAGTCTACTTCTCGCCCAACGTCTACCGTCAAGACGTTAGCAGGATGTGTCGTGATCCGGTGAAGAGGTTGCTTTCCGCGTGTCCGGCCGTGGATACCTTCCTCTGGATGAGGACCGACGAAGGATCGGGGTTCGACTGCGCGCCGGCGCTATATCTTGGCGGCAACGGGAAGAGCGCCGGTGCCGACAAACCGCTGACGGATGTGGTGGTCGGCTTCATACTCAAGATCCGCCAGGCGCTGCCGACGATGGGTGGGACGTGCGCGTCGCGATCAACCAGATCGAGCCAAGCCAGCTGATGAGTCTCACGTTCAGCGCCGACGTGGTCGCGAAAATAGTTTGGCAGCTGCCGCCGGGTCTCGCGGTCGACGGCCGCAAGCGATCCGACGGACACCCGGTCGATAGCGGCATGCCGAAGGCGGCCAATCCATTCCATTCCATCGACGGGCCAACCGTACCGCGCCTCGCGCCGCGGCCGGTGCCCGGCGTGCGCCGCAGCTAAGCCCTCGGTAATGTCGAAAACACTGACTTCGCCTGTCAGCTGCCGAAGGCCTCAAACAGCGCGACGATGATCACCGCCGTCACTCGACTGGCGGCGCTGCGCGCGTTCACGGCGCAGGATGCCGGCGAAGGCAAGGCGAATCGCGTGATCGAGTTGTTGCGCGCACTGGGCGATATGCAGAGCGCCTCAGCATGCTGGAGTTCGCCGGGGAGCCACGCTTCGGCCGCGTGTTCAATCGCGGGATTTCGCGGCTGACTTTGCCTTTTTCGCTTATGCTCAGCAATTCCGAGAAAGCAGACTACGTGGCTTTCATCCTCTAGGCGAACCACCTGGCCAAGCCGCTAACCTCACCGATTTGCAGGTAATGCAGATGTTAGAAGGGTGCGGCGCGCATCAACTCTTCCAGCATGTCGTCGAACTTGCCATGCGGCGCGCAAGCACAACCGAGGCGATCGCCGAGGAACGCGCCGCCGCGGCGACCGTCCCGGCGACAAGCGAATAGTTGTTGCTCTTCGCTACCCGGATACAGGTGCTGCGTTACGTGTTGCAATCCGCCGATGAAACGATCTTCTACCAAACGCATCTCAACCGCGTGGCGCAATTGGGCATGCGGCCTAAAGTCAATCCGGTGCTCGGCATCCATTCCGATTGGCGGCATAGTGAGGTGACCACGCTCGCGCAGCGCGAGATTCATACGACCGTCGCGAGTGAGGCGCTGCTGGGCAGCACCCACGCCCCCTTTGCTTGATCTGGTCCCGACGAAGCTCCAGTAATCGACCACTCGGCTATTCTCGAGCCTGCTAGCTCCGATGCGCGACAAAGTCGGCATCATGAGTGTGCATTCATGCGACTACGACCGCCCGTTCACGATGCGCAACATCTGACACGAAAAGGCGTCCGGTGGAATTGCCACCGGACGCCATTCCATCGGGGAGCGACTTCAGAACTTGTAGCGAGCGCCGAAGAAGAACTGCCGCCCGGTCGAGCTGTAGATCTGCTGGTCCAGCCGGGTCTGTCCATCGAAAAAGCTGGTCGGCTGGTTGGTCAGGTTGATCGCGTCGATCGTAAGCTGGACGTGCTTGGTCAGCTTGTAAGACGCCGAGGCATCAACATTCTTGGTGCTGAACGAACCCGTCGCATCGGGAAGACCGGCGCGCAGGGGTACCGAACGCAGATATTGATCTCGATAGGCGAACGAACCGCGAATCGAGAATTTCGCATCTTCGTAATAGAGCGTCGCGTTTGCCGAATTCGGCGAGGCGTTAACCAGCGGTGCGCTGAGTGCCGGACCGGTGGCGTTGGTCGTCAGGATGTAGCTGATGTTCGATTTGATATGAGTGTAATTTAGGATCGTCCCAAAATGCTTCAAGAAGCCTGGAAG
This sequence comes from Sphingomonas sp. UYEF23, assembly GCF_040546165.1. Lineage (NCBI taxonomy): Bacteria > Pseudomonadati > Pseudomonadota > Alphaproteobacteria > Sphingomonadales > Sphingomonadaceae > Sphingomonas > Sphingomonas sp. UYEF23. The sequence goes on from NZ_JBEPNG010000001.1 coordinate 630,386, forward strand.
GAAAGTAAAGGGTTGCTGATACTGCAGCTCGATGCCGTCGATCTTACCACCGGCCGTGTTAGTGTACGAGGTAATGGTCGTTAGCGAGTTGGGGTCCTGCGACGCGCTAAGCAGGTTGAGCGGCAAGCCTGCAGCAGCATAGGTCGTCTGCGACGAAATCTGCTGCACGAAGCTTCCGACATTCTTGTGAAAATACGATGCCGACAACACCGCGCCACGAAGGAAATACCATTCGACCGCGGCGTCGATATTGGTCGCACGGTAGGGATCGAGGAACGGATTACCGACCGTTGCCGAGAAGGGCGGGTTAGCGGTGCTGACCGAGCCGCCCGGGGTTAGGAAGCTGAGCGACGGCCGAGACATCACCTTTGCTGCCGCAAAGCGCACTGTGAGCTTATGGGTTACGTCGAGAGCGAGGTTCAGGGCCGGCAGCCAGTCATTGTATTCGCGAGTGACCGACACTGGGACTCCAGTGCCCACGAAGCCCGTCGAATATTGATGCGTATGGGCAAAGCGGACGCCGACGTCGCCGCGAAGCTGCATCAAGCCAATCGGGAGGTTGAAGTCCGCCTGAATATATGGGCTAAGATCCTGTTCCTGAACCGAACGATTATCACCTTGCGCTCCTGTGCCCGTGCTGCCCAGGCGAAAGTCGCCATATTGATTCACGCAATAACAATCCACGTTGAACGCAGACATGATCTTGTTGATGTCCGGCACGATGAAGCTGTTGGTCGATCCGGGCAGCAGGCCGAGCGAATTGATCGTGATCGGCGCGGTGCTCACTTGACTAATTGTCAACCCCGCCGAGGCGAGTGATGGAATAGTAGTCGTCGGCGCGATGCGCTGCTGGCGTTGCGAGATAAAGTCAAACCGCTTGAATGCGGCACCCACCTTCATGGTCAGCTTGTCGCTGAATTCATATTTGAAGTCTGCCTTCAGCGTATGCAGCCGGTTAATGACTTTATTTTTAAACTCACGAATATTATCGTAGCCGTTCTGGTATTGCCAATTGTTCGGGTTAGTCGCGTCGAAGCCGTAGTTGAGGATAGGGCGTTGCGGATCCTGCCGCGCGTCGTAGATAAACCCGTTGCCGTCGAAGCGGCTGAACGTGACGAGACGCGAGTAGGGATTGTCGAACACCGATTCACTCTGTCCGTACAGGACGTGAAGATTGCCGCGATCGCCGAACTTCTGCTCCAGATTAAAATCGGCCTGGTAAAAGCTTGTGGTCGAGATGTTGTGGCTATTGGCCACGCTGAAATCTGTACCATCGAACACGCCGTAGACGAGCTGTCCGTTGGCATCGACCTGCGCGTCGCGGATCTTCATGTTGGGTCGGCCGGCCAGTTGCAGCGCGGTTAGGCCACCTGCGGCGGCGCCATTAGCGCGGTTTAGACTAACCGGATTTGTTGCGAGATCGTTTTGATCTTGATCATATTTGGCATAAGTGCCGTCGATCGTGATCGTGGTGGTGTCGGTCACTTTCGCCTGAAAGGTCGCGGCAAAGCCGAGGCGGCGTTCGTCGTCGGTGAAGCGGCCGTAGCCCGGCAGCTTGGGTACGAACACACCGGTCTTATTTACCGTGTTGTACGCACTCGATGTCGACCCCGGGTTAGGGCCGGCAGCGGGGGTGCACTGATTGGAATTGTTGCCCGTGCCCGCCAGCGGGTTGACGAATTGTGAAAAGGTACCCGGGACGACCGGACAGAATCCGCCATTCACGTCAGCGAAATCAGCAAGGGCCGTATTCGAATAGGCGTCTTCCTGAACCTTGCGGCGGCTGTAGGCGCCAGAGATCATAATACCGAAGCGACCGCCGCCGAAGGTCTTGCTGATCGAGCCTGCGAGGCGCGGCTCGACATCGTTGTTGATGTCATAATAGGCGGCTTGCGCTGACACCGCCGCCTGGAAGCCAGGGAGATCGAGCGGCTTGGCGGTCTGTAGATCGACCGTCGCGCCGAGCGAGCCTTCGTCGATCTCAGCCGACTGCGTCTTGCGGACCACGATCGAATTGAACAGTTCCGACGCCAGCACGCTGTAATCGAAGCTTCGTCCCTTGTTGATACCGGCTCCGAGCGTTGAGCCGGTGGTCGCGATCGTTGATTCCAAGCCGTTAAGGCGCGTGCGGCTGAAGTCGCCGCTCAGCCCGCGCACGGTGATGGTGCGGCCCTCTCCGCCGTCGCGTTCGATCGAGATGCCAGGGATGCGCTGCAACGAATCCGCAAGATTCGCGTCCGGGAAGGACGCGATGTCCGAGGCGTTGATCGCATCTATCACGCCAGCGGCCTGCTTCTTGGCGTTCAGCGCCGATTGCAGGCTCTGGCGGAAGCCGGTGACGACGATGTCCTGCGCTCCGTCGTCGGCAGGCGCTGCTTGGGCCGTCAGCGGTGGCGTTGGTGCCGGGGTGGCGGCAGGCGACTGCTGCGCCTGTGCGACGGCCGGCACAGCGAGCACCGTCATCAGGGCGAGGGGAGAAGTACGGGCAGCAACCCGCACACGAATCGAAAAAGCCTTCTTCATGATATTCTCCCCGTTGTATAGTTGGACCGCTGCTTGTGCTTCGCTGATCCGTATATAAAAAACTTTGTATTCAGGCGTTACCTGGATCTTTTGAGTTCCACCGCGTAGACTTGCGTGCCGCCGTGTATATTCGAGCGAAAAACGAGCCATTTTCCATCCGGCGTGAAATTGCCGTTGGGTTCGAGCCGGTAATCTTGTTTCGACATGTCCACGAGCTTTTCTGCGATGAAGTAACCTGGCTTTATTAGCGATACGGCGCCGGGTGCGTGAATGCCCGCGACGTCCGGAATATTGTGTGGGGTAAACAGATAAAGCCACTTCCCGTCTGGTGCGTGCGCGACCATTTCGGGATCTCCACCGTCGCCTGAAAAGACCTTGCCGTCGGGCGAAGCGTGATAATGGACTGACCACTCATTTCGCTGAAGGTGGAAGCGTACGCGCGCGCCGGTCGCGATAGTATAGCCCGCCACCCAGAAATCCTCGCCGCGCGGGGTCTGCAGGTCGTACCAAATCGTCTTGCCGTCGTGACTGAACCATTCGTGGCCGGCAATTTCCATGTTCATGGTACGCTGATGTAGCCGGATCGGTGAGGCGTCGGGCTTGTCGAGTTGCATCAGCCACAACCGGTCGACCTTATGCCACGGTCCTTCATGGCAAAACATGAGAAGGTTTGGATTGGTTGGTGAGAATTGTAAGTGGTTTAGCCAGTCGGTCGCGCGGTGGATGACGCGGCGCCGCCCAGTGTCGAGGGCGACTGTAAACATCTCCATCGGAATGCGGGCTTCGAGTCGGTCGTTCATGCGGACCTCCTTCGCCAGAGCGTAGGGGAGCGGTTTGCCGTCCGGCCCGTCGGCCCGGTAGTCTGCCTGGTCGTAACGCGAGTCGCGCTTTTGGAACGCGGCGAGCTCGCCCGATTTGGCGACGGGGTCGGTATCAACCCCGGCCAGAAGTGTCTCGTCGGCGTTAATAGTTTGGATGTCCCCGCGCGCGATCGTCGCGACCTGGCGCACCTGACCGCTATCGATATCGGCGGCGAAGATGGTTTTGGGACCGATGCCGTCCTTCGCCTGGGTCTGGTAATAGGCCGTTCTTGTCTTGTGGCCGACGAAGAGCAGCCGGAACGGCGTGCTTATACGAACGAACGTGGTGAGCTTCCGGGTCTTAAGATCGACCTTGGCCAAGCCTTGTGGCGTCGAGATCACGAGGAGATCGCCTAGCGGCGTGTAGCCGTTGTAGTTGAAATACAGACTCGAACTGCCGGGTTCGTCCGAAAGACGGACGATATGGTGCCCCGTGGCGGGATCGACCCACTCGCGAGGTATGGCCTGCGCAAGGGTCGCGGATGCGATCGTGCCGAGGGATACTGCGATCAGAGCCCGATAACCGTTCCGACCCATGCCGCCCCTCCCCTCGTTTATGGTTCCATATATCGAGAGTCGACATTATGATGTGAATAATTACATTGTCAATGCCGATTGCCGGGCCGTGTTTCGCAAATCAGCTACCAGCGAGAAACATAGCTGAGGAGCGGCGTGGTCCAACGAAATAGGGACTGTCTGTCATGACCTTGGCCGAAACCGGCATTTAGCGCCCACAGCGTGCGCGCGACGATATTGGCGGCCGCGCGGCGAATTCGCTGAGATGCACTTCGTCATCGATCCCGTTGGGGAAGCCGGGCACGCGGTCCCTTGCCGCACGTTAGTAAGCGTAGCCTGAAGGCCGCCTTGTCAGATGCTTGGCGGGCGGGCCGATTGCCGCTCTTTGAGCGGCGTGTTGATGTCAGACCAGATTGTAGAGTCGGCGGGCGAACGAGCGAGCACTCATACGAGTGGTCGTATGAGTGCTCGGAGCGAGATCGTCGGGCGGGTGCCCGCGCTCGTCACGCACATACGTCCATAGCCTGCCGGTCCTGGTGCGCCCCTCGCCAGGTGCAAGCACGGGCACTGGCGTGTCGTCGGCGTGGAGCGTGGTCCCGCCCATGACGTGGCGCTCGAGTGCGTCGACCAGCGGATCGAGCAGGCTAGCCGAACGCCCGACCTAGTCGGCCAGCGTCGAGCGCGCGAGCTCCACGCCGTGCCGGGCATAGATCCCCGACTGGCGGTAGAGCGAGAGATGATCGGCGTACTTGGAGACGAGCACGTGCGCGAGCAGTCCAGCACCGGGTCTGCCGCGCTCGATCGGCATAGATGGTAGCGGCGCCTGCCCCTCGCGCGACGTGCATGAGCGCTACGGAAAGTCGAACCCGGTCTATGTTCGTTTCCGCTGTTGGGCAGAGCAGGGCATGGGGACGTGATATGACGGGTATGCCGACTGCGAAGACCTGCTTTGGCGGGGGTATCCTGCCGATCATCCCGCCCAAGGCAAACCGTCGAGAGCCGCTCGCCTATGATTTCCGGGTAAGCATCCGATGAGGACCGCAGCTACGCGGCCTTGAGCATTTCCGCTGGTCGCTGCCAGTTCCATGGGAGCAGTTCGTGGAGCTGGCTCTGCGGGATGTCAGCGATGCGGGCGAGGACATCGGCGAGCCATGCTTGCGGGTCGATGTCGTTGAGCTTGGCGGTGCCGATCAGCGTGTACATGGACGCGGCGCGCTCGCCGCCGCGGTCGGAGCCAGCGAACAGCCATGCTTTGCGGCCCAGGGCCACGCCGCGCAGCGCGCGTTCAGCAGCGTTGTTGGTCAGGCAGATGCGGCCGTCGTCGAGGAACCGGGTGAACGCAGTCCAGTCTTTCAGGATATAGTCGATCGCGCCCGCCACCGGGTTGTGGCGGGCGAGTACGGCGCGCTGGGTTCGCAGCCGTTGCTCCAGGTCGGTAACGAGTGGCGCTGCGATCTCCCGGCGTACGGCGAGCCGTTCGGCGATGGCCGTGCCGTTGATGCCGCGTTCGACGTCGAAGACCCTGTCGATGCGCCTGACCGCTTCGGCCGCGATCGGCGAGATGACCGCCGCGCCCTTGCGGCGCTTCAGTTGTGCGGCGACGTCGGCCAGCTCGAAGAACTTGCGCCTGGCATGTGCCCAACACAGCGCGCGGGTAAGCGGGGCCGGAGAACGGTCAAAACGGAACAGCGCATTGTACCCGGCATAAGCGTCGGCCTGCAGGATGCCGCCATAGCCGGTGAGATGCGCGACCGGATGCTCGGCGCGACGGGTCCGCGAGTAACGGAACAGGGCGGCTGGCGGCGCAAGCCCTGCGAACGGTCGGTCATCGCGCACGTAGGTCCATAGCCGGCCGACATCGGCCTTGGTCTTTGCCAGCACCCGCACGGTCGTATCGTCGCCGTGGAGCCGCTCGGCGGCGAGCACATGCCGCTCGATCAGCAGGTGGAGCGGTCGCAGCGCCGCGGCACAGGCGCCGACCTGATCGGCGAGCGTCGACAGGCTGATCTCTACGCCCTCGCGGGCATAGCGGTCGCGCTGACGGTTGAGCGGCTGGTGTGTCTCGAACTTCTCGAACATGACCATAGCCAGGAAGCTCGGCCCGAACATCCCGCGCGGCGTCGCATGGAACGGCGCCGGTGGTTGCATTACTGCTTCGCACGCACGACAGGCGAACCGCTCGCGCACTGTCTGCACGACCTTCCACTGGCGCGGAATCACCTCCAGCGTCTCGGTCACGTCTTCGCCGAGCTTCGACAACCGATCCGATCCGCAGCAGGCGCAGCTGGTCGGCGCGGGAACGACGACCCGCTCGCGCGGCAGATGCGCCGGTAACGGCTTGCGCGAGGGTCGCGCACGGATGAACGCCTCGACGGTAGTGCCGGCCGCGGCACGCTGGCCCAGAGCCTCATACTCGCCAGCGCTCGCCTCCAGCTCCTCCAGACCGAACTCCAACTGGTCGATCAACAGCTGGCCGCGCTCGGAACGCTGCCCATAGAGTGCGCGCCGCATCTTCTCGTTCTGCAACTCGAGCAGGGCCACGCGGGCTGCCAGATCGGCGTTGATCGCCTTTGCGCGGGCGGCTTCGGCCTCGGCATCCATGAGTGCCGCGCGAAGCGTCGTGACATCGCTGGAGAGCGTCGCTGCCATGCCCGCGAGCATAGCAGAAAGCCGCAGAGAACCTAGCTTTTTACGCCATCCCGCCGCTTGCGGACGCCACGTCATGCGTGGGTTGCGCCAGTCGATCGCCTCCAGCAGACATGCCATCTGCGACGCCGTAATCGCTACCACGCCATCGGTTGCCGCCGGCCAGACGAACCGCCCCCAATCGAGCCGCTTGGCATAGAGCGACATACCCACGCCGTCATGCCACAGCACCTTGATAAGATCACCACGCCGCCCGCGGAAGATGTACAGATCGCCAGCGTGCGGATCGCGCTTCAGTCCCTGCTGCACTTGCAGCGCCAAACCGAACATCCCGCGGCGCATATCGGTGCACCCCGTCGCGAGCCAAATCCGGACGTCGCTGCGGACCGGGATCATCGCCGCAGCGACCGCACCACCGCCGCTACAAGCACCGGCGGCGCGTCCGCCGCGATCCGCAGCACCGCGCCGCCAACCTCCAACATCACCGCGCATCCCCCCGCCGGTTCGGGCTCGGCGCTGACCGTCACTGCCGCGAAGCCCGGTGACACCGGTTCGGCAAGGTCGCGCCGCCAACGGTATAACTGGCTTGGCCGCAGGTCCGCACGCCGCGCGATCTCCGCCACGCTCGCCCCCGGCGCACACGCCGCCGCGACCAGCGCCCGCTTCTGCTCGTCCGTCCAGACCCGGCGTCGCTCAACGCCCGAAATTATCGTCACCTGACTCATCGCACCGTCGCTAACACCGGTGCAAACACCGTCGCTTGCACCAGTGCTACGTCAGCCGATCACCCCCGCCCGGCAAGGCCGTCCCCACCGGAGGGGTACATTTCCGGCGCTATCGCGATCGCAATCACGTCGAGCGCCTGTTCAAGCTACTGAAGCAAAACCGCTGCCTCGTTCCCAGGCTTCCGCTCGCTCGCCGCTGTCCAAGTCTGGCTAACCGATTACGTCAACAGGACCTGAGTTGGAATTTGTCAGCTCAGACCGGTTCAGGAAACGAGCTACAGATTCCCTTGATCCATATTCTCATAGCATCTCTGGGGGGCAGTTCAGCATTCGGCCTTTTACCTCCCGGTAAGTGCCCGCAAATTCACCGCATCTGCCATCGCCTGATAGCCGGCATCATTGGGGTGAAGCTTGTCACCATCGTTGTAGCTCGGATCAATTTTCAGCTGGTCGACCTTATCGGCGATCGCGGCCGCAAAATCGATCACGCTATCAAAGGCGCCTGAATTCCGGATCCAGTTATTAAGGACTTGCCGCACGGCTTCACCTTTCTCGCTCGCATAATTAGCTTCCTTGTAAGGAGTAAGCGTGGCGCCGATTACGCGAATGCCGTGCTCGTGCGCTCGCTCAATAACCTGCTTGTACGCGGCGATCAAAGCGTCCGCCGTCACTGGATCGCCTGTTCCACGAGAGCTGAAGCTACGACCGATATCGTTAATGCCCTCAAACACTATAACCGCTTTGACGCCGGCCACGCTTAGCACGTCTCGGTCGAACCGCGCCAATGCGCTTGGTCCCGACCCGTAGCCAAGCATGCGATTGCCACTGATCCCTGCGTTCACCACCGCCCACCGTTGCTTGCCCGGCAGCGCTGCCAGTCGCTCTGCCAGCCGACCGGTCCATCCACGGAATGCATTGTTTGTCGAGCCGTAACCCTCCGTAATTGAATCGCCGAGCGCCACGATGACGCCCGTGGGCATGACTGGTGCAACCTCGACCTGAGTCAGTATTACTGGCGCACTCGCAAGCCGGACCTGAGGCAGAGCCGGCATTCCGCTGCTGTCGCCGCTCGTGCCGGCAACGTACTCCCAAAGCGTGCGCGCATTCCGGACTGGAAGACGACCCGGCGCGTATATGGAGATAGCGATCTTATGGAGTGCTTCGACGGGAAACTCGACAGGATCGCTCAGTAATGGCGCACCTGCGGGAATGTTGGTGCCTCGAAGACCCGAAAAGGTGACGACGCGATCGGTTTTAGGCAAGATCGACCCATCGGGTCCTGCCAGGCCAATATGCACTCCCCCGACCGCTAGAGTATCCACACCGCCTTCGTTCGACAAACGCAAGCGTATCGCGCTTCCCGCGACCGAGACGCGGACGACCTGGCGGACGGTGACGTCGATGAGGTCGGCCGTGCCGACGTCGATCTTCACATTGCCTGGGTTTTCAATCAGTCTCGGCGGATTTGGTGTTTTGACTGGGCCTGACGAGTATCCTAGCGGGATAACAGGACCAAGGAACCCTCCGTTCGAGGTAGCGGGCTGTTGACCGGGCGGGAGCGGGGAGATGACATAACCCCAGGCGGCAACCCAAACGCGATGATCAGCATCTAGCGCCGATGCCTCACATTTTGGCGCGGCGGCAACCGGTGCCGACATCGCGACCAGACCAAAAAACAAGGCCGCCTTGGATCGTATCATTTCAGACATCTCCCGGTTTCTTGATCGTTACCGTGGCACGCGCCTCACGTGAAGCTATTTCAGGCACAGACGCCGCACTGGGTTCGACGTGATCGAGTGTCGAAGCCTTGTCGCGGTGCCTTCAGTCTAACGCGAACGGCTCTCTCAATGATACATGTCGGAATTTTGTGGTCGGGGAACTAGCCCATGATCGAACGTCACGCTGAGCACGATCGATCCCGGCGTGATCGTTGCGTCATGGGCGGGCGAAGTTGCGATGACGCGTGGTGCGACATCGATGCCGGTCTGGCGCGACCAATAGGCAGCGAACACTGTAACAGCCGAACGTTCAACACCGTTATCATCCGACGAATCTCGAAAGCTCGTTGCTAGTTCTCGATCAAATCCGGCGGCGCGCACAGCGGTCACCAGGGAAGGCGCCCTAAGGCTGTCGATCGCACGATCGCGGCCGTCGGCGGCAATCAGGCCGGTCAACTCGCACAGCGTAGTGGCACAGTGAACGGTGATGCAACCGAGCGATGGAATGGCGGAATAGATGCTCTCAAGCCGCCGTTGCGCAGGCTCCATCCACTTTTGATCGACCGGTTCTTTCTCGACGCGATCATGCAACAGGCGAGCATCACCAGTGTCGACAACGGCTTCTTCCGATCGCGCGGCGTTTCCTCGGGGGTGCTGCATGGCTGGCACGGTAAGGACAGCCGCGGACGCAATAACAAGTAACAGGGACATCGCGAGAACCTCCTTGGGTCGTTCGCGGCACATCAGGAGGATGCGCCGGAAGCCGCCGTGTTCCGCCGGTACCGGGGCCTGCTCTATCCCGATTTGCTCGTCCCAAGTTTCTTGTGGGTCCTCCGCCTTCAGCCAGCGCGCGACCTCGCGGCTGCTGCCGAGCCCGGTCTTGCGCCGGGCCTCGCGCAGCCGCTCGTTCACGGCATTGACCGAAATGCCGAGTTCGCGCGCGATCGACTTCGCCGTGTGGCCGTCACCGAGCATCGTCACGGCCTGACGCTCGGCGAGGCTGAGGGGCCTTCGGGGCGGCGTGAGTTCTTGCGGCATCAGTGGCACTTATCGCGGGCACGCTGGCACTCGCAAGCTCATGCGGGCATCTGCGATGGCGTCGATGCAATATCGCTCCGCCAAAACCGAAGCATCCATTCGCCGCGTTTTGCGGTCCCCGATCCCGTTGGGCCAATGCTCGGGCATGGCTTTCGACGGACGATGCAGATCGTCGCGGAGAAGGCTTGAGATTTCCCCCTGATCAATACGGCCTTAACCTTAATTGGTTAGTACGCGAGGTATGGGCGTAGGCATGAAAGTAGATTTTCGCGACATCCTGATCGACATCGATCTCGCCGAAAAACTTCGTCTGTTTGGTTTCACCGACGCAGACACCCTTTTGGGTCGCCAAATCTGGGTGATCATTGAGCCTTATGCGCAGCGTATTGCCGAGGCGGAGATCGACGGCTGGTGTCGGCTGCTGCCAAACAATCCTTACGCTGACCGCAATGACCATCTTTTAATACTAATACGAGCCGTGCAGTCTCGACTCTGCGATGTGCGCGGCGGAGACTGGGTGAACCACAGCGCAAGTCGGGTCGCATCGGCGTTTGACGCGAAAGTACCCCTCACAGCAATACTAGCACTTGAGAGCGCCACAACCGCGCTTGCTGTGAAAATCATGACTGACGAATACAATTGCTTGAAGGAGGAGCGGACGGCTATCAACCAGCTGTTCCTCCGTCTTCAGGCGCTGGAATGTGACGTCCTTGCAACCATTTACGCCGCAAATATCGATGCCGCCACGCAGCGTCAGCGCAACACAACTGCGGAAGCCTTTCGTAGCGGGATCGCAACGCTCGTCACCGACAGTTCAAACGAGGGATCCGATCTCCGCGAACAGACCGCAAGGACCGCAGTCGCAGCGCGCGGCATGCTTGGCAAAGCCAGCGAAGTCGCTACCGCCGCCGAACAGTCCGCCCTTGCGATGCGCGCGGCCGCCCAGACTGCCGCGGGCTTGATCCACGCGATCGAGGACGCGCGGAACGAGGTCGAAGATGCGGCAGAAATCGCGAGCCGCGCTAGTGTTCAGGCAACCCAGGCGGTCGGCATGTCCGAGGCGCTGAGGGAACATGCCACGTCAATCGAATCTATCTTAAGCCTGATTCGCGACATAGCCGGCCAGACCAACCTGCTCGCATTGAACGCAACAATCGAAGCGGCGCGCGCGGGTGATGCCGGACGCGGTTTCGCGGTCGTCGCGCAGGAAGTCAAAAGCCTCGCCAGCCAAACCGCGCGTGCCACTGACGACATCGCAGCCAAGATCGCCGCCATCCAGTCTGCCACGCGTTCGACCGTCGACACAAACGCCTCTATCAAGGCGACCGTCACCGAAGTCCTGGAATCCGCGAATCGAATCCGTTACGCGATGGAGGCGCAGGCGCAGACCGTGACCGCGATCACCGCCGCCGTGGATGAAACCGCACTTGCCGCCAATTCGATGTCTAACACGATTGCCGCGATTCTTGAGGATACCGAGACCGTGGCCTCCGAGATCGACACTGTCGGCCATGGCTTTGACAGGCTGGATGGGCGATTAAACATCCTCAAGAACAGCGCCGACGACTTTTGTCGCCGAGTAGCGAGCTAATTAACCGCGTCAGCGGCCGCCAAAACGCAACACACGAAAGTAGACGAGCCGCTTCGCTAGTTTTCCCGTTCATCGTGGGAAATTCACAATATTCGCATCATAGCTAAAATGTTGAAATTACGGCAATTTTTTAATGCAAAAAAAATTCGATGCAATGTCGATTCAAGCATGTTGCAGCTGATAATTTATGTGCTAATTTTGACGCTGTTCTTATTAATTTCTCGCACAGAGCTTATGGAACTCAACAAACCCAAAAAGTTCTTTACCGCTGAGGAAAGAAATCATCTTATCAACAATTTAGCTCGTGCGAAAGAGTACGGGGATCCCCGACAGGTATGGGTCGAGGACGGTCATGTATTTGTCGAGGGACACGATGGAGAAGTCGTATCGATGACTCCTGCGGTTGCGATTAAGATGGGTCGGATGTTGGGAGAAGCCGGGGCAGATTCGCTGATTAATCAAGTCATGGACGACTCTGCGAAAACGGCAGAATAGTGAACCTGATTAGCTATTCGCACTATTCGGTCTTATTTTGATGCAGCCGCGATATCGTTGCCTGATTGTCGATAGGCGTCCAAGCGGAGCCATATTTCTTCGCGGTACAAAGGATTAAAAAGCCACACGAATATGACTTTTCAGGGGGGTCCCAATCGGCGCCGATCTGGATCCCCCTAGTCTCAAATCTATTGGCTTTTACAAATATTTATTCGGATTCTGGCGGGCTCCCGCTTCGACGCTTATCCACACTCAAGCCCCGACCCGGGCCAACACTTACGATGCACGCCGCCCCTGCCCCCTAGCCCGTTCCGCCGCTTTAACTCGTCACCCGAGGTGATCCGACTGCTCGTGATGATGTATGTCCGGTTCCCGCTGTCGCTTCGAAACGTCGAGGATTTGCTGTTCGAGCGTGGGATCGACGTTTGTCATGAGACCGTGCGGCAATGGTGGGGGCGGTTGGGCCCGATCTTCGCCGGCGACATCCGGCGGCGGCGGGTCAACCGGATGCGCGTATGTGGATCGGCCCCCAAAGCGGGGCCCAAGCAGATTGTCGCCAAGCTATTGATCATGTGTCGAATCATTACATGGAAGGGGTTCCGATCGGCGCCGATCCTGACTCCTTCATATCCCATGTTTTCGAAATGATGAGAAATAGTTATCTCGCTCGGAGCGGGGTCCCGCTTTGGGCGCCGATCTCCAGTCGTGACCGTTTAACAGGAAGCAGAGTCAGCTGAAACCTTTAGGGAAAACAGTGGTTTGTGCTCAAGGGCGCTTCGCGCCTGTCGAGCTGAAGCGCCGCGAGCACCACGATCGGAGTGATCATCGCTGCATGAAAGGCGCTGAAGCCAATCTTGAACACGACCAAAGCGCCCCAACTCCAGTCGCTACTCCAGCATAAACAGAGCAGAACGATTGTCGGGACCGCGACCAATGCCAGCGCGATCAGTGCGATCGCAGGCGCGCGCAATAGCACTCTGAGCGGCAGGATAAAGGGTAGCCTCGGGGCTGGTGTGACGGTCAAACCTTGCCGCATCCGCTTGCGCATCAGGACGGTGATCGGAAAGGTCATCAACAAGGCCGGGAGGAACGCGGCCGGTATCATGTCCAGCAACATGGCATCTCGTCCGATCGGTGTGCGGCCATAGAATATGAGCCACGCGAAAAAGAGATTGAACGCGATGTTTATGATGGTGCCGACCGCGATCTCGCCCGCCAGCAACCGCATCAGCGGCACCGGGTTAGCGCCGACCGCGACGTTCCTACTTGGTTGCGCATCGTCCACGCTGGGCATGCCGCCTTCCATCCTCTCAACCCTTCAGTGCGGCGCCAGGCACCCAGATGCCGTGAAATCCTTCATGAACGCGACACGGGAATTTGATGATCGCGACGGGTCCATCGGACAATGCCTGGGCATCGAGGATGACCAGATCGGTCCGGTTCTCGTCGCGGCGACCGACGATCGTCATCAGCCACCCGTCGCCCTCCGCGGCATCAGAGGAGCGCGGGACGAAGACTGGCTCCTCCGGTGAGGAATGCGGCCCGGCATAGAAGAAGTCGAGCTTTTCGGTCACGGCGTCGAAATGACCGAGGCACGTGAAAGGAGGCCCTTTGGCTCCGCGTGGCAGCATCGGCCCCAGCGCGGGGTTGTTGGTGCCGAACCAGAAATGCCGCGTGCGATGCGTGGCAAAGCGAAGATCGATCATCGGCATCTCGCCGATATGACCCCACATCGGCGCGATCGCGACACTGTCTTCGCTCGAGCTGAGGTCTATCGTCCAACGCTGCGCGAAAGGCGGCTTTTCCTGGGCCTGCGGATTGTTGATGTCGGGAAATTGCGACAGCCAGCCGGTCTGCGTGATGAAATGTTCAAGATTGAGCAGCTCGCCGTCCTCCCACGCATTGAACGTGTGCGTCTCCATCACTGGGTTCGGCGCTTTGAACCACCGCACGTCCTTTGCCCCGCCGGGACGACGCGGCACGACCCCAACCATCGTCGGCAAGCGGTCGTCCCAGTGGAAGAAGGCTTCGCCTTGTTTCACGCGCTCCCAGTCGCACACCATCGGACAGATCGTGAAGATGACGTAATTTTCGGATAGCAGGCAATCGTGGATCATGGATGGGTAGGGCGCGTCGAAGCGCTCCGTTCGCGTTAGTTCACCACTCGCATCGATATAATAGAGCTCGACGCCGGTATCCGCGACACCCTTCGTGAAATAGCCAAAGGCGATCATCTCGCCGGTTCGCGGATCGATCTTGGGGTGGGCGGTGAAGGTTTCGGACGCGAGCCGTCCGTCGAAATCATAGCTGCCAAGCGTGGCGAGCGTATCCGGATCGATGCGCATCGGCCGCGCGGCTTCCTTCAGCGCCAGCAGCGTGCCGCCGTGAAAAACGACTGAGGTGTTGGCGGTCGACCGGTCCTTGCCCGCGACGCTCGGATCGTCGGTGAACATGTTGCGATATGCGCCGAACAGCGCGCGCCGCGCCGCGCGTTCCACCTTCAACTTTTCTGTCTGAACATAGCGGGTTGAAAGATCGGCCTTTCCGTCTTTGATCCGAACCTTGTGCAGCATGCCGTCGCCGTTCAGGAACAGATCATTTTCATACATCGGCGGATGGGCATGGTCGGCGCTGTTGCGAATGTACGCGCCATCTAAGGCGGGCGGAATCGTGCCGACGATCTCCAGATCATGGACCTCGCCTTCTAGCCGAACCGGTGACGCATAGCCTCGGAACACCGGCGTGTCGGGCCAATGCATCAGATCGCGTGGCGTGACCGTATCGGTCAGGGCGTCTGTGGTGGGATAGTCGAGTGCCATGATGTCGCTCCTCAGGACGTTGCGCGAGCGGCGACCACGCCGTCGCGAATTGCTAGATCGTCATTGGCGCCGGTATCGCCGCTCACGCCGACGGCCCCGACGACCAGGCCTGTCGCGTCGCGCAACAAGACGCCGCCTGGCATTGGCAGCATGCCGCCGATCAACGTCGCGGCGAGCGCGGCATAGAAGGCCGGCGCGGCTTTTGCCCGGTCGGCTAGATCGGCACCGTCGAGCCCCATGCCGAGGCAACTCGTCGCCTTGCCACGTGCGATCCCGACCCGGTGGAAACCGGCGCGTTCGGACCGCAGCACGACGAGATCATGGCCGCCGGCATCCAGCACGACGATCGCTAGCGGGTGCAGCGCCCGCGCCTCCGCCGCAGCCTGCACTGCGGCAGCCATCGTCTGCGCCTCAGCCAGGGTCAGCGTCATGTCGTTTCTCCTGAACGCGTCATATCGGATAATGCCCTGCTTGCGTTTCGATCGTGATCCAGCGCAATTCGGTAAAGGCGTCGATCCCGGCCTGCCCGCCGAACCGTCCGTAGCCGGAGGCGCCGACGCCGCCGAACGGCATCTGCGCCTCGTCATGAACCGTCGGCCCGTTGATGTGGCAGATCCCGGACCGTATTCTGCGGGCGACGCGAAGCCCGCTCGCCGAATCTTGGGTAAAGACCGCCGCCGACAAGCCATACTCGCTGTCGTTGGCCAGTGCGACTGCGTCCTCTTCGTGGCGCGCGCGCGTGATCCCGACCACCGGGCCGAAGCTCTCCTCGTGAAACAGCCGCATGGCGGGCGTGACATGATCGACCACATGCGCTGGCATGACGACCCCATTCGCCGCACCGCCGATGACGAGCGTCGCGCCGGCCGCTACCGCATCATCGACCAGCGCCTGCACGTGCCCGACGGTCCGACTGTCAACGACCGCACCGAGCGGCGTCGTGCCGACACGGGGGTCGCCAGCGATAAGCGTCGCGACCTTGTCGCGAAAGCGGGCGACGAAGGCGTCCGCAATGCTATCGATGACGATGATCCGCTCGGTCGACATGCAGATTTGGCCCTGGTTCATGAATGCGCCGAAAGCCGCGGCCTTGACGGCTTCGTCCAGATCCGCATCCTCGAGTACGATCAGCGGTGCCTTGCCGCCCAGTTCGAGCAGGCACGGTTTGGGATGAACTGCGGCGCGCGCCGCGACTATGCGGCCGATCGTACTCGATCCGGTAAAATTGATCCGCCGCACTGCTGGATGGTCGATTAGCGCGCCGACGACATTTCCAGCGGCCTCGGGCGCGTGGGTGACAAGACCGAGCACGCCGTCCGGTAGCCCAGCTTCGCTAAACGCCTCGACGATCAGGCGGTGCGTTTCCGGGCAGGTTTCAGACGCCTTGAGAATGGCGGTGTTGCCGCATGCAAGCGGCACCGCGACCGCGCGGACGCCGAGAATTATGGGTGCATTCCACGGCGCGATACCAAGCACGACACCGACGGGTTCGCGCAGGGTCATTGCAAAGCAGCCGGGCTTATCGGACGGGATCGTTTCGCCCCCGATGCGCGTCGTGAGCGCTGCCGCCTCGCGCACGATTCCCGCCGCGAGCGCCACATTGAAACCGGCCCAGCCTGGCGTGGCGCCGATTTCGCCCGCCATTGCATCCACGAACGCGCCGCGCCGCGCCTCGATCGCATCGGCTGCCCTGTTCAACACCGCCCGTCGCGCGCTCGGGCCAAGCGCAGCCCAACCCGGAAACGCCGCCTCCGCGCGACCGGCGACCTCAGTCGCCGCGGCCACGTCCATCGCCGGTGCGCGCGACGCGACTCCGCCATCGAGCGGCGAAATGCGGTCAAAAAAAGCGGTCATCACACTCTATCATCCTAATCCTTTGCCCGCTCAGACGAACGGGATGGCGAGCTGCGCCGCCTTGCATGACGACGATTTCGGCGGCGCGATGCCCCATTGGTCGGTGCGCCCCGTGGGCCACGACCAATTCTCTGGGCTGCCGACGCGATAGTCGTCATCGACCTGCAGCACGTCGGTGGTGTATTGGACGACGAAACCAAACGGATCGACGAAATAGGCGAACACGTTGTTGCCGGGCCCATGTCGTCCCGGGACCCAGCCGATCGGAAAGGCGTGATCGACCATTCGACCCGAGGCTCGCATCACGCTTTCCCAATCGGGCAGTTGGAACGCGACATGGTTAAACGTGTTCACGGGCGCCTCGGCGATGACGACCGCGTGATGGTCGTCATTGGTGCGCACGAACGCCATCATTTTCGAACGGTCGGTGAGCGTGAAGCATAACGCGTCGGTAAACAGTCGGACGTCGCGGGCGACATCGTCACTGTTAAAATTTATATGCGTGAGCCGTTCGGGCCGGTCGGGATCGTGCGGTAGCGGCGACACGCGGGTATCGTCCTGCACGAGCCGCAACGCGCGTCCTTGTCCATCTCGCACAACGACCGCGCGACCGCCGCCGGGTTCGTCCAGATCGTGAAGCGCGGCGACCAACGTTCCGCCATGTGCGACTAGCGCATCTGCCAACGCGGCGAGGTCACTGTCGGGAACCGCGCGGAAGGTCATCCAACGAATTGCCGGGGCATCGCCTATGTGCAGCGCGAGGATCTGGGCGTCGCTGCCCATGTCGCGCAGCCAGACCGTATCGCCGCGCCCCTCGGCAATCTCCAGACCCCACACTGCCGTGTAAAAATCGGTCGCCGCCGCGAGATCTGGCACGATGAAATTGACGCTGCGGATGCCCTCGATCGGAAAGCGTTTCATCAGGAAGGTTGCTCTTTCGCCTCTCACGCCGTTTACCGACGGCTCCAGCATGCTTTGAACCCATTGCGGCGAAGCTGTCCAATACGCGATTGCTAGAGTTGCATAATCTGTATCTATTGATCTAATGATCGATCCCCGCCTCCTTCGCACCTATCTCGCAGTTTGCCGGGAGCGCTCGATGAGTGGCGCTGCGCGCCGAATGAACATCGCACAGCCGTCCGTATCGGTAGCGATCGCGCAACTCGAGCGGCACCTTGACACGTGCCTATTCACGCGGGGGAGGTTAGGTATCACTCTGACGGCCGCAGGCACCGCTTTGCAACGCCGTGCCGAGGCTATGGAAACACTGCTGCTTGATGCCGAGGAGGAAGTCGCACTGGCCCGGCTTGGAGTTCGGGGTCCGCTTCGGATTGGTGGAACGCCGGGCGCGCTTGTCAGTCTCGTGCCCGATGCAGTGGCGAGGCTCGATCCTGGGGAACGTCTATCGCTGCACATACTAGAACGTCCCGATTTCGAACTGACGGAATTACTGCGCAAGGGCGAGATCGAAGTTGCAGTGGTGACCACCGCAATCGAGGTTCCGCCACCTGATATCGAGGAACGCAACATCGGGCGCGATCCTTTCGCGCTGATTGTTGGCCGCTCGCACGAGGATATCGGCGCAAGCATCTCCCTGCGCAAAACACGGGACTGGGGTTGGGTGCTACCGCAGGCAGCCGGCGCGTTTCATCGCCAAATCGAGGCCTTGTTCCTCTCCGTCGAGATGGCGGTTCCGATCGACGTGATTCGCTGCGACTCGCTTATGACATCCAAGGCGATTGTACAGCAGGGCAACCGGGTGACGATGCTCCCGAGCGGTGTAATCGCTGCAGAGTTGTCCATCGGCGTTTTGCGGGCGATCACGATTAGCGATGCGAGACTGGTTCGCAGCGTCGGTATTAGGATGATGGCGGATCGGCCTTTGTCGGACCTCGGTCGACGATTCGTCGAGGCGATCGAGAATGCCCACATATAATTCAAAACTATCCATCCCTCAAAATTCAATATTTTACTTATTGCTTTGATCGCGGGCAGATAACCCCCAGCCGCGGCAGCGCGGCCATAGGGGTTAAACCATCATGCATCGCGGCTCGGCAGAGTTTTGTTTTGAATTGGTCAAATGGTGGCCGTGATGACCGACGTTGATGTCGTGATCGTCGGGTGCGGTCCGGTGGGTGCGCTTGCGGCGAATCTTGTCGCGGCGGCTGGTCTCACGACGCTGGTGATCGATCGCGAGGCCAATCCGCACCCGTTGCCGCGCGCGGTGCATCTCGACCATGAAATGATGCGGCTGTTCCAATCGGTTGGGCTGGTCGATCTTATTCGCCCCGGCATGAACGAGACCGAGGGGCATCTGCATATCGGCGCCGACCAAGGCGTGATCCGCTATATGGGTACGGCCGGGCGGCCAAAACCGTTCGGTTGGGCTAACGACTATTTCTTCTTCCAGCCCGAACTCGAAGCGTTGTTGCGCGAAGGAATCACGCGCTTCACCA
The DNA here is from genome assembly GCF_040546165.1 of Sphingomonas sp. UYEF23. Lineage (NCBI taxonomy): Bacteria > Pseudomonadati > Pseudomonadota > Alphaproteobacteria > Sphingomonadales > Sphingomonadaceae > Sphingomonas > Sphingomonas sp. UYEF23. The sequence continues at coordinate 649,627 of NZ_JBEPNG010000001.1, forward strand.
ATGCCAAACTCCGCACCGGCGTGACGCTCGAAACGCTGGCGCAGGATGCTGACGGCGTAACGCTGACGCTTTGCTCGGATGCCGGGACTTCACAGGTCCGCGCCAACCACGTAATTGCATGCGACGGTGCGCGCAGCGTCGTGCGCGGACTGCTTGACATCGCGCTAGACGATCTCGACTTCGAGGAGCCCTGGTTGGTGGTCGATGCCGAGGTGATCGGCCCGGTGCGCTTTCCCGATTTATGGGGCACACCAGGCGAGATCGACCTACAACGCCTTTCGGTGATGATGTGCGATCCGGTGCGCCCTGCGACGATCGTTCCAGGCCGTGGCACCATGCGTCGGTGGGAATTCATGCTGCTCCCGGGCGAGGAAGATGCCGAGATGATGCGGCCCGACCGCGTCGCTGCGCTGCTTGCTCCATATCTCGAAGGTGTGCCGCACCGCATCATACGCGCCACGACCTATCGCTTCCACGGACTCGTCGCCGAACAGTGGCAGGACGGCCGGGTTTTCCTGGCGGGTGATGCGGCGCACCAGACGCCGCCTTTCTTCGGCCAGGGCATGTGCCACGGCATGCGCGACGTCGCCAACCTTGCCTGGAAGCTGGCCGCGGTCGCGCGGGGTGAGGCAGGAGAGGCATTGCTCGACAGCTATCAGCCCGAACGAGATCCGCATGTCCGCGCGGTTATCTCGGCAGCGGTCGAGGCCGGGCGCTACATTTGCGAACTCGACCCCGCGCGCGCTCGCGAGCGCGACCGCGCCTTTCGCGAGCGCGCTCAAGGGGGTGCGACGGGCACAGCCGCCGATCTCATCCCCGCGATATGCACGGGCATCATCGCCGCGGGCACGCCCGCCGCGGGCGAGCGATTCATCCAGCCGCGACTCGGCGAAGGCGGACGATTGCTGGACGATTCAACCGGTAATGGCTGGCGGCTCGTCACGCGAGACGACGCTCTGCTCGTGGATGCGAAGCGCGCCGTCGCCGGTACGCCCGTCGCAGTGACGATCGTGGATGCCCATACGATCGGCGACGATGGTGCGCTGCTGCGTTGGCTCGACGCACGCGGCGCGGCGGCGGTATTGGTGCGACCCGATTTTTATGTGTTCGGCACCGGCGAACCCGCCGATCTAGTCAGCGCCCTCACCACTGCGCTGTGCTTGCCCCAGGGAATGGCCGCATGACCTGTAGTTCCACCCATGGAGACGCCCGATGGCATTCGTAAGCTTCCGTCGCGCCGACGGCGTTGCCAGCTACGGCAGGCTTGATGGTGACCGGATCGTGGATCTTGGCGCCGCACCAGGTGCTCCCGCCGATCTAAAGGCTGCGATAACCGCCGGCACTTTGGCGACGCTGACCTCTAACACGCACGTCGCGTTGACCGAGGTGGCGCTGCTGCCGGTGCTGCCCAATCCCGGCAAGATTCTGTGCGTCGGACACAATTACGAGAGCCACCGGCAGGAGACGGGCCGCGCAAAGGTCGATAATCCCTCGATCTTCACGCGTTTCGCCGATACACTGATAGCGCACGGCGAACCGATTATCCGCCCCAAAGTCTCGACCGACCTCGATTTCGAGGGTGAACTGGCGATAGTCATCGGCACTGGTGGCCGGGCCATTTCGGAGGCCGAAGCGCTTTCGCACATCGCGGGCTTCGCCTGTTTCAATGACGCCTCGGTACGCGACTGGCAGTGGCACACAACGCAATTCGCGCCCGGCAAGAACTTTCCCGGCACCGGCGCGCTTGGTCCGCAGCTCGTAACACCGGACGAAGCCGGGAATCTCGCCGACGTCCATGTCGTGACGACACTGAACGGCGACGTGGTGCAGGATCAGCCGATCAGCGACATGATCTTTTCGCTGGCCAAGATAATCGCCTACATCTCCGCCTTTACCCCGCTCGCACCGGGCGATGTGATTGCCACCGGCACGCCGGGCGGGGTCGGCTCCAAGCGCACGCCGCCTCTGTGGATGAAAGCGGGCGACAAGGTCGAGGTCGCGATCGGGCCGATCGGCACTCTCACCAACCCAGTTGCCGACGAGCCATAAACGCAGCGTCAAAAAGCATAAACCAAGCGTCAAAGACGCTGATAAAAACAGGAGAGGATTTATGATGAGGTTCATCGCATTATCGCTGACGACGACGAGCATGATGGCGCTAGCCGCGCCGGCGACCGCGCAGCAAGCCGCCCTGACATCCCCGCACGCCCAAACCCCTGAACCGCAAGCAGCAGCAGCCGATACCGGAATCGCCGATATCGTTGTGACGGCTCAGCGCCGCTCGGAAAACCTCCAGAAGACCGCGCTCGCGGTCAGCGCGGTGGATGCGGCGGCGCTCAGAAACGCCGGTATCAGCCAGCCGTCCGACCTGACCAAGCTGGTGCCCGCGCTCCAGCTCGCACCGCTCGGCGGCGGCGGCACGCAGGTGACGATCCGCGGCGTCGGCAATTTCGCGCCGTTCCTCTATTCCGAACCTGCGGTCGCGATCAATTATGACGGCGTCTATCTCGCGCGCTCTGCCGCACCCAACGGCCTGTTCTTCGATCTTGAGCGAGTCGAGGTGTTGAAGGGGCCGCAGGGCACGCTCTACGGGCGCAACGCGACAGGCGGCGCGATCAACGTAATTTCTGCCAAGCCAGTCATATCCGGTATTCATGCCGCGGGCGACATTGAAGCGGGCAATTTCGGTCTAATTCGCGGTTCGGCGATGATCAACCTGCCGCTGGGCGAGGACGTGGCTTTGCGCATCGCCGGACAGGCGATCAGCCGCGGCGGTTACCTGTCCGACGGGTATCTCGACGATAAAGGCCAAGCGATTCGCGGACAATTGCTGTTCAAGCCCACAGGCGCGCTGAGCATCAATCTGGCGGCCGATTATATCCATCAGGGCGGCAAAGGTCCGGGCGGGGTGTTTGCTCCGGGCGGATTTCTTGTGCCGTCCGATCCGTATCGCGGCGCGACCTCACCTGAATCGCAGGCACTGCTGCGCGGGGCATCGCTTGGAATTACCGGCGGTGCCAACCCCAACTTCCTGCCGCCGTTCGGCACCGATGGTTACACCAATGTCAAGTCGTGGGGCATATCGGCGACGATCAATTACAATCTCGGCTTCGGCAACCTCACCGTCCTTCCGGCGTATCGCAACACGGCGAACGACTTCAAACATTATGTCGGCGGCTTTCCCCTGATCTCGACCGAACGTTCCGAACAGGAAACGGTGGAGGTGCGGCTGTCCTCCGCCAACCGATCGCCGATCAAGTGGGTGGTCGGCGGTTATTACTTCCACGACGCATCCTCGCTCTACTCCGATGCCAGGCAGGGCATCGCGCGCACCATCACCATTGCCTCCGCCCTGCCCGTCGACAGCGCGGCGGGGTTCGGACAGGTGACAGTGCCGCTGACGTCCCGCTTCCGAGTGACCGGCGGCGTTCGCTACACCGACGAGACCAAGTCGCAGACGGGACAGAACATTAGCGACCTGCCGCCCGTGCCGACCGGCTTCCCGGCACCTGCGATTGTATTCTACAACGCGGTGTGCCCGGCCCCGGCGGCGACGCTTAACGTGGCGGCCGGCACGTGCACCGGACCTTTCGCCGGGCGCGTGCATTATAAGAAGGTCACGTGGAAGGGCGGGGTCGAGTTCGATGCCGGACCCAATTCGCTGATTTACGCCAGCGCCGAGCAAGGCTTCAAGGCGGGCGGTTTCTATCCGTCGCTGCCGCCAAACACGTTTCGCCCGGAGAAGATCTTCGCTCTGACGCTCGGGTCTAAGAACCGGTTCTTCGGCAATACGCTTCAGTTTAATGCCGAGGCCTTCTACTGGAAATATACCGACAAGCAGGTCAGCCATCTCGGTCCGGTGCTGCCCGAAGGCTATGGGATCATTACCGAAAACGCGGGAAAAGCGACGATCTATGGTGCAGAGGCGGATTTGATCTGGCGGCCTACCCGCGCCGATCGTTTGAGCGTCAACCTACAATATGTGAAGAGCAAGTATGATACGTTCCTGTATAGCGTGCCGCTGCTGAGCGCGACGGCCACTAAGGCTGCGGTGACGTGCCCGCAGACCGTCGCGACTTCAATTACTGGAGCGCGTACTGCGACTGTCGATTGCGCCGGGCAGGTGCTGCCGCAAACCCCGCGCTGGACGCTCAACGCCAGCTATCAGCGCACGTTCGAAATCGCCAACCAGGCCAAGGTCGAGGCGATCGTTGGCACCAAGGTGCAATCGTCTTTCTATGTTGGGGAGGAATTTCTCTCCGGCGAATTCCAGGGCACGTCGATGGTATCCTACGCTTCGCTAACCTACCGTGCGCCAGGCGATCGTTTCTCGGTCGGGGCATATGTCGACAATATCGAGAATCAGGCTGTAAAGGCATCGAGCTTCGTGCAACCCGCGATCGGCGTGCCGGTGGTGATCCTGCGCGCGCCGCGCACCTTCGGCGCGCGCGCCGGGTTCCGTTTCTGAGAGGGGATACTGCGATGATCACGTTGCACGGCCATCCCTTCTCCCGAGCGCACAGGGTGATGTGGATGCTCAAGGAACTTGGCCTGCCGTTCGAGCATGTCCCGACCGACTTTCGCGGCGGCGCGACGAGGACGCCACAGCATCTCGCTATCAACCCCAACGGCCGCGTACCCGCCTTGGTTGATGGAGACCTGACCCTGTTCGAATCACTGGCGATCAACCTGTATCTCGCGCGTCGCTATGGTGGCCCGCTCGCCCCCGCCGACGTCGCCGAGGAGGCGCTGGCGACGCAGTGGAGTTTCTGGGTCGCGACGGAGGTTGAAAAACCTTTGCTGCTCGCCGCCGCCAATCTGATGTTGTTCGCAGAAGGGGGCCGCGATGCCGATCAGGCCGCACTCGCGTGTCGGAAGCTGGATCGTCCGTTGAGGGTAATGGAATCGCACCTCGCCATGCTGCCCTATCTGCTCGGCGAGCGTTTCACCGTGGCCGACCTCAACGTAAGCGCGGTGATGACGCTGATCCCGATCACGGGCGTGCCGTTGGCGGACTATCCAAAGGTCGCCGCCTGGCTCGACCGCTGCCTGGAACGGCCAGCCGCGGCCGATTGGAAGCCGATCACCTTCTCAATCCCCCGCCCGCCGACCGAGGCCGGGATTTTAGCGATGTTCGTCTGATCTCAGGGCTGACGGACAATCCAACAGATGGGCGAGAGCGTCAGTGGCACGTTCTGATCAAACACGCTGGAGTGGACTAAGGGCAATATAGGACGATGCAACCGGGCTCCGACCGCGCGGCGTTCACGCGCAGGCGCAAGCCAAGCGCGTATGTCTACGGCGGGCTCTGTCAGACCAACGAGGCGCTCGCTATCGTGGCCCAATGAGCCGCAAATCGAGAGCCCTGCCCCCTAGCCCGTTCCGCCGCTTTAACTCGTCACCCGATGTGATCTGACTGGTCGTGATGATGTATGTCCGTGTGTGGACGCCCCGTCGGATACAAGGGGGTATTCGAGAGATTTGATCGCGCAGGTTCAGGTGCTTCCGTGTGTCAGGCCTACTGATGCAGCCATCATCACGGCTGCTGGCGGCCCTGTCAGACCAACGAGGCGTTCGCTACCGTGGCCCAATGAGACGCAAATCGAGAGCCCTGCCCCTCAGCCCGTTCCGCCGGTTCAACTCGTCACCCCAGGTGATCCGACTGGTCGTGATGATGTATGTCCGGTTCCCGCTGTCGCTCCGCAACGTCGAGGATCTTCTGTTCGAGCGCGGGTTCGATATTTGCCATGAGACAGTGAGGCAATGGTGGGGGCGGTTCGGGGTGACGTGACCCCCGTCTTTCATCCAGCCGCAACCAGAGACCGACCAATGTTGTCGCGCATGAGCGCGGGTGATGCAACGGGCGGGATTAGCTCCGCCCGTTGCTGTTCGAGTTCGGCAGCGAACGCTGCCGGTGTGGCGTAGCCGAGCGATGAGTGCGGCCGCTCGGTATTGTAGTCGTGAGCCCAGCCAGCAAGGATTGCGCGGGCCTGACCGATCGTGAAGAACAGCGTCTCGTTGAGAAGCTCGTCGCGCATGCGACCATTAAAACTCTCGACGAACCCGTTCTGCGTTGGCTTGCCCGGCGCGATATAATGCCACTCGATGCCGACGTCGCCGGACCAGGCCAGCACCGCGTTCGAGGTGAGCTCGGTGCCGTTATCGCTGACGATCATCTTCGGCGCTCCGCGCCTGGCAATCAGACTTTCCAGCTCGCGCACGACCCGTCGGCCCGAGATCGACGTGTCGACCACTGCCGCCAGACACTCGCGCGTCACATCGTCGACGATGTTGAGCACGCGGAACCGCCGCCCGGTGACGAGCTGGTCGTGGACGAAGTCCAGGCTCCAGCGCTGGTGGGGAAGAACCAACACCGGTGCCGGTGCCCGCGCGCCCACGGCGCGCTTGCGTCCCTTCCTGCCCCTGACCGTCAGCCCCTCCTCGCGGTAGAGCCGCCGGGTCTTCTTGCGGTTGATCGTGATGCCGTCACGGCGGAGCAGGATGTGCAGCCGTCGGTAAGCCAAGCAACTGCCGGGCGTGTTCGAGATGGGCCTTGCGGGTGGCGCCGGCGAGCAGGCCGTAGTGGCGGATGCGGTGGAACCCGCGCGGCAGGACGTGGAGCAGGAAGCGGCGGATGAACTCGTCTGTCGCCAGCGTCATAACCTGCTGGCGATCGGCACCGACGCGGCGATAGGACGCTGCGCCGCTTGCCCTCGCGCCACCACAGCCACAGCAGCTCGAGCAGTTGCGGCGACAGCATGGCGTTGCGGTCCATGCGCCCCTTGCCCTCCTCGATCCGGATCAGCATGCGCTTGCTGTCGATATCGTCGGCCTTGAGATGCGCCACCTCCGACACGCGCAGGCCGGCGCCATAGGCAACGCCCAGCGCCGTGCGGTATTTGATGCCCGGTGCCGCCTCGAGCAGCCTGGCCACCTCATCGACGCTCAGCACGTCGGGCAGCTTCCTGGGACGATGCGCGAGCACCAGCCGCCGCGACAGGTCGGGTCGCTCGAGCGTCACGTCGAACAGAAAGCGCAGTGCCGACACCGAGCCGTTGATCGTGGACTCGCCGACACCGTGTTCGCGCTGATGAAGCTGGAAGCGGCGCACGTCCTCCGCGGTCGCGGTATCGGGCGAGCGCCCGAGGAACGCTGCGAAGGCACGGACGTCGCGGACATAATCGTGCTGGGTCCGCGCGCGCATCGCACGCATCGCCATGTCGTCGAGCATGCGCTGACGCAGCGGGGTGACGGGTGGGTCGATCGGTTGAGTCGCCATGATGAGTTCCTCTCGTTCAAGGAACTCCATCGTCCGCCACTGCCTCCGCAGGGCCAAACCTCAGCGCAGACGCGCTACCTCACCGCCAACACCACTGCCGCGCAGCGGCTTCGTGCACTGGGTCCTGTCAGCCGAAAGCCAACGGACCGGTACGGCGCCAGAAACCGCCATTTCAAAACCCAAGTTCGAGCGCCGTTGGCCAACGGCTATCTGCACCGTCTTGGATCGCGTAGCGTGTCATCTCGACGCCGACAGGAGATCGTGCCGTGAAACAATTAATCTATTGCTCGAATCCGTTCGGGTTCGACCGCGCGATGCTCGCCGGGATTTTGGTAGGTGCGCGGCGTAACAATGCGCGGGACGACGTGACAGGCGCGCTGATTTGCCGCCACGATCTGTATCTTCAGCTTATCGAAGGGGCGGCCCCGGCAATCGACGCGCTTTACGCCCGCATTCTGCGCGATGATCGCCATTCTAGTGTCCGATTGTTGCTGTCCGATAATGTTGAGACGCGGATGTTTCCCGAGTGGAGCATGCTTGATGACGAAATGCCGTCGATGGCCTGGTCACCGGCTGAGGTTCAGGCCGGCGCGGTCGAGGCGGCACCTGCTAGCGCGCTGCGCGAGATTTTTGAGCGGATCGCCACCATCGCGCGCGAACGCACAACGCCTGTTGTTTGATCGTGACCGTGCCTGCCTGACGTTACCCTTAATCGATAGGTACCGATCAGCGACGGGAAATGACTGCGGCTAAACCAATCTGCTCATTTAAATGCCGACCTTCGCACAATCGACCACTCCCCGGCGAGGTCCGCTGACTTTCGGACCTCCTAAAAGGGAGAGATGAACAAGTGATCGAAGTTGAGAACGCAAAGCTGGATCGGGAGTGGGCAGAAATGGGTCTAGCCAGCCGCGGACCGCTCGTGCGCATCGAATTTTTAAGCTGCCTTTGAAGTTCGCAGTTGCGCCCGGCGCCCAAGCCCCGTGCCGGGATGATCATCATGATCGTCAATCAATGCCAGATACGACCGATCGACTGCCTGAACGAATTCGGGTGCGGGCATGTCGGGGCGAACTGGCGGCATGAGTCGTGGCGGCTTACCGTATCGCCGCCGCCCTAGCAGCTGCACCGCAATAGCGCGCGCCAATACCTCGCCGAGCAAAGAGGGGACAGCATTGCCAAGCATGCGCTGTATCTCATTGCGGCTGGCGTCGAACACTAGCCCGTCCGGGAAAGTCTGCAGCCGCGCTAGTTCGCGCGCGGAAAGCTTCCGACTAGCCCAATGGAAAGGACCAGTCGCGGATCCGGGTTGCGCCTGTATCGTCCAGGAAGGACGGTCCTTGGCGAGCTTGAGCAGGAAGTTCCAGTAACGGGTGCGCCAGCCGAACAGTGGCAGCCCCCCACCCCGCTTGGTGTGCCATAGATAGTTCGCACCCTCGGGAATTGTCGGCAGCAGCTTTGCCCATTTCCCACCCGCGACAAGCGCTTCGTCGTTGGGGAGGTCTGGCAGGTCGCCGATCGCGTCCCAAGTCGTGCGATACGGCTGCTCATTGGGGAGCAACGCGCCCTGCTCGCCGTGCGTGGCATCTGGGAAGCGAAACTCCGTTCCGTCACGGCTGCCGACGATGAACACGCGTTCGCGTAGCTGGGGGACACCGAACGACGCGGCGTTTAACACCTTCCAGACTGTTTTATAGTTGCTACCCGTGCGTTGGTTGATTGCCGCAACGCCGCCGAGGATGCGGTTGAGCCCCTCATCCTTGCCGCGGTAAGCGAGCCCGGAGACATTTTCGAGTAGGAACGCCCTGGGCTGTGTATCTTCAAGCACGCGTAGATAGGCCGACAACGTGTCTGCGCGTGCATCACCCAGCCGCTTCGCGTCACCTGTCACCCAATAGCCCGACTTGGAGAATGGCTGACACGGCGGTCCACCGATCAGTATGTCCACCTCCCCGATCTTAAGGCTAGCCGTCTCCAGCAATCGCTCCGTCGTGACCGCATGGATATCGTCCTCGATCACCGGCCAGTCGCGATTTGAGCGCAAAGCTTCACAGCAAGCCCGGTCAATTTCAATAGCGACCGCGGTGTCGAACCCTGCAGCCTCGAACCCAAAGTCCAGACCGCCGACACCGGTAAATAGGCTGATCGCTTTCATAAGCTCGATTCTTCTACAAATAACGCTAGGGTGCAATCGGCATATCCAACCTCATTGTATTGTCAATACAAGATGAAAATTCGGCTGCGGGAACAGATGGCGGTATACAGGCAGCGCTTTGGCGCGCCGTTGACCTACGCCCAGCTGGCGGAGCTGACCGGGCTGTCGCGCGCCAGTGTGGAATCCATAGCAACTCGACCGAGCTATAACGCAACGATCGAAGCGATCGAGCGGATTTGCCTCGCGCTAGGATGCGAACCTGGTGACCTGCTCGAACTGGAATCCCCTGCGCCTGCGATGCGCGAGGCGGGGTAAATGGTTGTTGCGAAGGCTGACATCGATAAGCGCATCGCGCGTGGGGTGCTGTATGAGGAAGCGGCCAAATCGGCCGCGGGACACATTGACCAAAGTTGGGCGCGTCCAATCGAAGAGCTAAGCGAAGCCGCGACCGCTACCAGTCTGACCCATATCGCTTTTCTAGGCACAGCCATTCTCGCCAAGTGTGTCGATCCGACAATCGATGTGTTTGCGGTCAAGAAGTCGGCCGGGCCAAAGGCCTATTCGGCACGTGGTCTCTGTCACGGTGTGCTGGTGCCCAACGCACCCGAGCTGGATATAAGCCTGGGGGTGAGTGGTCGTGAGCCCCTCAACAATCAGCCCTATTTCCGGATTGAGCGGCTGACCCGCGAAGCACCGGTGCGCAGCACGGCGCGCGGCGTGCTCAATTTGCTGTGTGACATCCTGGACCGACTGCAGGCGGCATCGGAAGAACAGGCGCGCCAAGCGATGCGGGCGTTCATCGATGTACGACGGCGTTTTGGCACCCGCTACTCGCGCTCAATCGCAGATCGGCTTACCATCAGCGTGCCCGACCTGATCACCGCGATCGTGACCCTTGTCGAGACAGGTTCTGAGGGCGGCCGCGTTGCACAAGCAGTTGTTGCCGGACTGATGGACGTATTTGCTGGCGAAGACCGGGTCGATGCGCGGCGAGTTAATGATCCGTCGCGTACCATTCCAGCTGATGTAAACGTCCGCCGGAAGGAAGAAACGGGTTGGGAGCGTGCGTTTGAGGTGCGCGATAAGCCGGTCACGCGCGAGGATCTCTATCTGCTGGTCGGTAAATGCGTGCTCGCCGAAGTTGATGAAGCGGTGATGGTTGCGATCGCACCCAGCCCTCCAATTACTTTGTTGGCCGAGACACGCGCTTGGGCCGCCGAGCGCGGAGTCGCCGTAACCGTTTATAGCGACTGGAACAGTCTCGTGCAGCAAGTACTGCACTGGGCGCCTCTCGCTACGCTGGTCGGCGCTTCCCGACTCCCGTCCCGGATCGAGCAGCGCCTCATCGAAGCGGAAGCGTCACCTGAAGCTCTTGCGTTGTGGAACACGCTCGTGGGCGTGAGGGCCGGCCAGCAAAACTGATCACGTCTGTTTCTAACCTAAGATGGTAGCGACGTTATGGCTGAGGACACGACACGCGTCCCCTTTCGAGCGACGCGATTGAGGCTCTCGTAGCCTCAACTCACGTTCGCTTGGCTTGGCGTGGCAACCAAAGAAGACGGCAACATCGCACTTGGCTCACGCCCGACTCGCCGGCAGCATGCGTAGCCGCTGCATCACCCAGAGCGGATCGATCGCGGCAGTGGCCGTTAGGCTCGATCCATCGACACCCGGCAGCAGCGGGCCGGTGAGGATTGCGTCGACAACCGCCGGCGCCAAAAACGCGAGCCGCAGCACGCGTGTGATGTACGCCGGCTGCACCCCCTCGATCTCGCCGAGCGTCTTGATGTCCACGTCACCCACTCGCAGCCGAGCCCACCAACGCCACGCTTTCAGCACCAGCTTGATCAGCGAGAGGTTTGGCGGTGAGACAATGGCAGCACCGTCCTGTCCGATCAGGCGCATCGCCCTGCCCGTCCGCGTCAGCCTGACGTCTGCGGTTAGCGTGAACACCTCCGAGCTGTCGTCCTCGCGTTGTGCGCCGATCGCCTCAGCGAGGACGCTGGCGGAGCCGTCAATCTCGATACTGCTGCGATGGAAGCGCACCTGCTGCACCAGATCCTGAAACAGCGCGGAGCGCCGCATCGCGACCTCCGCCCCCACCTCGACCGACCGCGCCATAAGGGTGGCGATGTCGCTGGGCGTGACGATCAGCCCTACTTTGGCGCTTAGTGCCAGTCCGTCGTGGAACAGTGCCGCGAGGCGCTTCAACACCACGGCTTCGATCTCGCGCGCGGGGATCCGCATGCCGCCGTCGCCGGTGCGATCGTGCAGTGTGCGACTAGTGTAATAGCGGTAGCGCACCTTGCCCTTAGTGGCATGCGTTGAGATCAGCGGCTCGCCTTGCTCATCGACCAGCTTGCCCGCGAGCATGGCCGGGTGCGCGGCACGAACGCCGCTGCGTTCACCCTGCAAATTGCCGGCGAGGATTGCCCGGGCGGCGTCCCAGGTCTCGCGTGTGATGATCGCATCGTGCAGGCCCGGATAGATTTGTCCCTTATGGTGGACCTCCCCGATATAGATGCCGCATTTGAGGATCGAGTAGATCTGACCCCGGCTAAGCGGCACACCGCCATGGGTTCTTCCAGTGCCTGTCGTTCGGACCGGCGAGCGGTGTCCGTCGCGCTCGAGCTGCTCGGCGACCGACCGCACATTGCGACGCTCGATATATAAGTCAAAAATCGTTCGGATGAGTTTTGCATGCGGCTCGACGACGGTGAGGCTGCGACCATTGGGGGCATATCCGAGCGGCGGGGTCCCGCCCATCCACATGCCTTTAGCCTTGGACGCAGCGATCTTGTCGCGGATGCGCTCGGCGGTGACCTCGCGCTCGAACTGCGCGAAGCTGAGCAGCATGTTGAGGGTAAGCCGCCCCATGCTGGTGGTGGTGTTGAACGACTGAGTCACCGAGACGAACGACGTACCTGCCGCGTCGAACGCTTCGACCAAACGCGAGAAGTCGAGCAGCGAGCGTGTCAGCCGATCGACCTTGTACACGACGATGATATCGACCCGGCCCGCTTTCACCTCGGTCAGGAGTCGTTGGAGCGCCGGACGCTCGAGCGTGCCACCCGATAGGCCGCCATCGTCATAGATGTCCGGAGACGCTACCCAGCCTTCGCTGGCTTGGCTCTTGATGTACGCGGCACACGCTTCGCGCTGCGCGTCAAGCGAGTTGAACGCCTGTTCCAACCCCTCCTCGCTCGACTTGCGGGTATAGATGGCACAGCGGATCTGTTTCATGCCGCCAGCTTCCGCTTGAGGCCGAAGAACGCGGGCCCCGACCAGCGAGTGCCGGTAATCTCGCGGGCTACCTGCGACAGGCTTTGCCACTCGCGCTCGTTCCAGCGGATCACCTTGTCCTCACCGATGGTCACCACATGTGCCTTGCCGCCCCACTCGCGCACCAGCCGCATGCCCGGCGACACCGCGCTGGTCTTGGTCTTGGCCGCCGCCAGCTGATCGAGCTTGCGGGTGGTCTCGCGCGACAGCCCGCCGAACGCGCGGGCCTGGATCTCGTATGCCAGCGCCATTCGCAGCAGGCTTGGGCTGATCCGCGGCACTAGTGACGCGGTTAGCCGCGTCCACGTTTCGCGCAGGTCGGCTGAAGACAGCGTCGTCAGCCGGGCGATCTGTTCTTCCATGGTCATAGCCATGGTCAACCCGCCGCCACGATGCGGTAGCAGGTCGCGTCGTCGCGCTTGCTTCGCTCGATTGTACGCCCTTTCTTGCGCAGGCCGGTCAGCGCCGCCCGCGTCGTATGGGGCAGCCAGCCGGTCGCGGCGATCAGCTCTGCAAGCGTTGCGCCTTCCTCAAGCTGGAGCAGCGCAATTACCATAGCCGCCTTGGTCTGGCGTTCGGGCTTGGGCTGCGCGAGCATCGGCGGCGTGACGTCCGAACCAGCCCCCTCCCCTTCACCCAGGCCGATCGCCGCGAGCCCCGCCGGAGTGATGAAGACGCCGTAGCGCAGATCACCGTCCTCGCGGGCGACGCTTACCGCATCGTCAGTTTCGCGATCTTCCATAAGGCTGCGCTTGATCAGCGCCGCAATTGCTTTGCTTGCGCGGTCGTCCGCGTTCGCCAGCGTGTCGGGCAGCGGGTACACGCTGCCGTTGTCGCGCTGGCCTGCGGTGGACAGTAGGATGCTCTGAATATCATTTAACTTCGTCATTGGCTGGTCTCCGTGTTGGAGAGCGGCATCAGCACCGCTTCCACCAGCCTCAGCCCCGCCCGATCACATCGGCAGGGCAGGTCGCGCGCCCTCGGGCTGCGACTCAACGACTATGGTGTTCGCTCTGGTTGCAGCGAAAGTCGAATGGTTTGTCACGACGTGACCATCGTCGGCGGATTTTCGGTCCGGGATCAGTACCATGGCAGCCCGATCGATGTCATTTCTGTCCTATCAGGTTCTAAACCGGCCGACGTACTGCAGAAAAAGCATGGAAATTGCCCTGATGAGACACAATCCGTGTCCAATCTATGCAAAACATCAGGGGTATACCCTCACTGACATCGACGGCATGATCTGCCCCCCGCTGAGTGGCCCAGAGACTATGATAGTCTGGACCACGAAAGGGACGACGAATGCCGAGCAAGAAGCACAAGCCGGAAGAGATCATCGGGAAGCTGCGTGAAGTTGAGATTGTGCTGGCACAGGGGTCATCGACTGCGGAAGCATGTCGGCGGATAGCGCTCAGCGAGCAGACATATTATCGCTGGCGCAAGGAGTATGGCGGTCTGAAGACTGACCAGGCCCGGCGGATGAAGGATCTGGAGAAGGAGAACCTTCGGCTTCGAAGGGCGATATCGGACCTGACGCTGGACAAGCTGATTTTGCAGGAGGCAGCCCGGGGAAACTTCTGAGCCCCGCGCGGCGAAGGCGCTGTATCGATCATGTGCAACGAAAGCTTCCGGTGTCCGAGCGACGGATGTGCCGGGTGCTGGGCCAGCATCGATCGACGCAGCGCAAGGTGCCGCGCGGGGCGGATGACGAACAGGCGCTATCGGAAGACATTATCGCGCTGGCGAAGCAATATGGCCGCTACGGCTATCGCCGGGTGACAGCGTTGCTCTGCCATGCGGGCTGGACGGTGAACCATAAACGGGTCGAGCGGATCTGGCGGCGCGAAGGGCTCAAAGTCCCGCAACGTCAGCCAAAGCGTGGGCGGCTTTGGTTGAACGACGGATCGTGCATCCGGCTTCGACCGGAATATCCGGGGCATGTGTGGGCGTACGACTTCGTCGAAGGCCGCACGCATGATGGTCGCAAGTTCCGTATCCTGACCATCATCGACGAGGCCAGTCGGGAGTGCCTGGCGCTGGTTGTTGCTCGTCAGCTCAAACATGAAGATGTGCTCGCCGTAAGCGTGGCGCATAGGCCGCCTTGCGGCTGACGGTGATGCTGCGATGCTTGTGCCTTTCGGCGGAGCGGCGCGGTGGATGATGAAGTCGGGG